>NZ_FWCH01000008.1:0-126268 GCF_900169495.1 Provencibacterium massiliense | reverse complement strand
TAGCAAGGCTTTCTGCCGGTCCCGTCGTTTGGGGGAAAGCGCTGAATTTGTTGTTTTCCCTTGAAATCTGTTCCAGAACAGGATATAATTAGGATAAATTGAAACGGTTCGGGTGAAAGACCTGCCCAAACCTCGAATTACATCATAAAAAAAGACCACTAGAAAGCCTTTCTAGTGGTCTTTTTGTATATTGCTGCATTGTCACAGCGTCTGATTCACAAAGGCGCTGGTGGACATCCCGGTACACTTTTTAAAAACCTTGCAGAAATATTTCGGGTCGGAATACCCGACCATCTCGGCAATCTCATAAATTTTATAATTCCCGCCGAGCAGCAGCTCCTTGGCCTTGCCGATCCGGTACTTCGTCAGGTAGCTTGAGAACGAGTGCCCCGTCTCCTTGCTGAAGGTTGAGCTCAGATAGACCGGCGTGATTCCCAGCGATTTGGCCGCGCCCTCCAGCGTCAGGCCCTTGTTGTAGTTCTGGCTGATCAGCTTCATCGCCTTCTTCACCACCAGTCCGTAGCTCTCCTCCTCCTCGCTGAGCAGCACACCCAGCACCCCGAGCACCAGGGCGCGCAGCTCCTCCATCAGATACGAGCCCACGAAGTCGTTGAGCAGCTCGGACTGGTTGATGTTGCGGTAACTCCCATACCCAAGCTCTTTACACTTGCTCATGATGGTCGAGATCAAACTGACGTACCCCTCGATGATCGCCCCGGGCTTATAGAGCTTGGCGCGGCAGTATTGGTAAAAGGCTTCGGCCCCCTCGGCGGTGCGCTGATAGTCGCTCAGGCACAGCCCCTGGATGATCTCTTTTTCGATCTGTTCGGGATAGACGAATTCCTCGGTTTCGGTGTTGGCGATCAGCGCTTCACCCACCAGACGGCCCCTGCCGAGCACCAGCGACCATTTGAGCTGCTTTTGACAGAGGCTGAAGTCCACCGCAAGGTCTCCGCCCAGCGGCCGCCAGGCGGCGATGGGGATCCCGCCATGTTCGGAAACGGCGATTTTTTGCAGGATGTCCTCGACCTGGGAAGCGGCGCAGTCGGGAATCTCCGTGTGCTGGTAGAGCACCACCAGGCACCTTCGCTCGGGCACCAGCACCGAGGTGAAGGGGGTGACGTACCGCTTGAAGCACTGGTTGATCTTCACCGAGAGGTTTTGCAGCCCCTCTCCGAGACTGATCGGGTTCCCGACCGCTTCGCCGAGGGGGGCGAGCCGGTCAAGGAATTTATGCTCCCACCCGCTCTCATGCAGGTGGATGACCAGAATCCCGGTGTACCGCGCCACCAGCTGTAAGGTTTTCTCCGCTTGCACCGTGTCCCCGGGCGGGTTGCCCAGCAGGATGTTTTTGAGCAGGGTGTGGTAGACCTCGTCCGAGAACTGCTCGGACTCCATCGCCAGCCCCAGCTCGAGCCGGTCCAGCAGGTCGCGCAGGCTTTCGACCGTGATGGGCTTGAGCAGGTATTCGCAGACCCCCAGCTTGATCGCGTCGCGCGCGTATTCAAAGTCGGCATAGCCGCTGAGGATGACCGGCTGAAAGCGCAGCCCCTCCTCCCGCAGCTGGGCGAGCATATCGATCCCGTGCATGCCGGGCATCTTGATGTCGGTGATCACGATGTCCGGGTGCGTCTCGCGCACCAGACGCAGCCCGTCCAGGCCGTTGGCGGCCTCTCCCACGCATTCATAGGAGGGCTTGATTTTTTTGATGAGCCGGATCAGCCCCGCGCGGGTGGTCTGTTCATCGTCGATGACCGCAATTTTAATCATAGTGTTCCCTCTTCTTTTGAGCAAATTTATCTATGATGTTGAAAGCAAGATGTCTTTTTTGATTGGTATGGCCGTCGCCGCCGGATCAGAGCTTGGGCAGCAGCAGGCGGATGGTGGTGCCTTTTCCGAGGGTGCTCTCCACATTGAAGCGCGCGTCGCCGCCGTAGTAGATGTGCAGGCGGGAAAGGACGTTTTTGAGCCCCAGCCCGTGCGCCGATTCGTGGGAGTAGCTGCCGTCCATCACCTCGCGCACGATCTCCTCGGGCATGCCCTGGCCGTTGTCCTCGATCACGATTTCGATGGCGTCCTCGTCGTAGCTGCGAAAATCAATCTTGATCAGCCCTCCCGAGATATACCCCTCGAAGCCGTGGTCTATACAGTTTTCGATGATCGGCTGAAGCAGCAGCTTGTAGATTTTGCAGCCGGCGATGTGCGGGTCCATGTCGATGACGGCGTTAAAGGTATTGTTTGCACATTGGCGCAGATAGATGTATTTTTTGAGCCATTCATATTCGTCCGAGAGGGGGATGATCTTGATCTTGTTGTTAATGCTGTAGCGCAAAATCGAGCTCAGCGAGGTGATCATCCGGCTGATCTCGTACTCCTCCTTCTTGATCAGGCTCCAATTGATCGCGTCCAGGGTGTTGTAGAGGAAGTGCGGGTTGATCTGGGCGGTCAGGGCCTTGATTTCGGCGTCCTTCTCGTTTTTGATCGCATTGGCGGTGCGGTCCCGCTCCTCGCGCAGGTTGTTGGTCAGGGAGGAAATTTTCACCATCATCTCGTTGAAGGTCTGCGCCACGATGGACATCTCGTCCTTGGTTTTGATGTCCACCTGGATGTCGAGGTCGCCCCCCTTGGCCCGCTCCATCGCCGCGACGATCGACTTGGCCGACTTGGTGAGGCTGCCGGACAGAGCGATCACCACCAGGATGATCGCTCCCAGGGTGATCAGCGACACCACCCAGTAGGTGTTGCGGATGGTGGTGATGTCGCTGTAGAAGTAGGAGCCGCTGAAGATGTTGACGATGTACCACTGGGCGGCGGGCACGCTGCCGGTCAGGGCCACCGCCTTGCCGATCTCATTGACCGTGCAGGTGGGGGTGCGCTTGCCGGAGAGGGTCGGGACCACCGTGCGGGTGATGTCTTTTAGGATCACGCCGTTTTCGGGGTTTTGCAGGATGTCGAGCAGGGCGCCGCAGTCCTGGACCGTGTTCAGCCCGATCAGTTCCTTGTTCTGCGCCGAGATGATGTCGCCCTCGCCGCTGACCACCACCGAATAGGCGCTCTCCTCATTGGACTGGGCGAAGAGGCTGCTGACGGCCTCCTCGTTGACGGTGACGACGATCACCCCGAGCTCCTGCAGGGTGTACTGGTCCACGATCTTGTTGGCGATGTGGAAGTAGTTTTTGACCTGGCCCCGGAACTGCCGGTCGGGGATGGTTTTCGTAATGGTGCACCCCGCCTTGCCGATGGCGGTGCTGTAGATTTCGTTGCGCAGGCCGGCCTGTCCTTCCCAGAGGTTTACCGTGAAACGTGTGGAATCGTTGTCAAAGACGATGTTGTTGCCGTCCGGCAGCAGCAGGGAGATGGCCACCTCGGGCTTCTTGGAGCTGAAGGCGGAAAATTCCCGTTTGACCTGGCTGAGCGCGATCGCCTTGTTGGGGGTGTCCGGGATCATCAGCTCCTTGGTGGCGCTGATGATGGTGTCGTCCGAGATGATGGAGAGCACATAGTCCAGATAATCCTGCATCCAGGAGTCGAGGACCCGGGCGGTCTGCTCGACCGAGTTGACCCCCGAGGCCATGATCTTCTCCTTGACGGTGTGGTTATAGTAGTAAAACAGGATGGTCTGGGAGATCAGCAGGGGGATGATCGAGACGATCATCAGAGAAATGATCAGCTTGGAACGGGTGGTGGAGGCGCTCCAGCTCTCAAATACCTTATGGAACATGCGGTTTCCCCCTCTTATTGCAAAATGCGCCCCAAAGCGACAGGAGCTCATAAAAATATAGTAGCAAAAAAAGAACCGTAAAGCAAATGGGAAAGAAAACAGGTGTGGCGCCGCCGGATGGCTGGGTGATAAAAATAGCTCAGAGAGTTTTTTTATATTTCTCATGGCCGCCCTCCGGGCATGGCCATATTTATCGCTTCTCCTGTGCTGAGCAACAAAAAGCGGCGGGGGCTGGCATACGCCAGCTCCCCGCCGTCCGGCTGCTTATCGCCTGTGCTCGAGATATCCGCAGATCAAACCGGCCGTGGCCTGCGCACCGATAGAACTGTCAACGCACAATTCATACTTATGCGGGTCGCCCCACTCATGTCCGGATATGCTCTTATAGTACGCACGGCGGGCCATGTCGGAGCGGGCAATACTTTTTTGCCCTTGCTCCCGTGTGTCCCCATACATTTTCATCACGTTTTGCACGCGGTAATCCGTCGGGGCATAGAGGAAGATTCGCACCACGTTCTGATAGTCGCGCAGCACATGGTCCGCCGCACGGCCGACGATAACGCAGGCCCCCATATCTGCGATGTGCTTGATCGCCATATCCTGAGCCGTGATCGCCTGCTGGACGGCCTCGGTGCTCAGATACAGTTCACGCATGGCCGTATTTTCATTGGAATTCAGGCCCGAGATGAAATCCCTGGACAAGCCGCTTTCCTTCGCGGCCAGCGCGATCATCTCCTTGTAGTAGCACGGGATCCCCAGCTTTTTTGCCACAAGCTGCCCGATCTGCTTCCCGGCCGACCCGTGCTCGCGGGAGATCGTCAGGATCAAGCCCGCCTTGGACGGCTGTAGGACGGCCGCGCCGTCCGCTTGCGCATGAGCGGGACTGTGCGAGAGCTTCCGCCAAAGCCGGACCATTACGAAAGCGGTTATAATGAATGCGGCCGTATCGGCGACCGGCGCGGCCCAAAAGATGCCGTTCACTCCCAACTTCAACGGCAGGAGCAGGGAAAGCACGATGAGAAGCGCATCGCGCATGACAGAGAGCGGCGCCGCGGCCTTGGCGTGCCCGATGGATTGCAGGAAGATCGCGCAGACCTTCTGCACGCAGGTGAACAGGATCAGCGAGAGGTAGATCCGCAGGCACTGGGTAGCGAACTGGGTATAGAGCTCGCCGTCCGAACCGAACATGCAAATGAACGCCTGCGGGGCGGCCTCGAACAGCACCGTGCAGAGCAGGCAGATGATCGCCGTCCATTTTAACATGAGTTTCAGCAGCTCCCGTACACGGCCGTATTGCCCCGCGCCGTAGTTATATCCGACGATTGGCTGTGCGCCTGCGGCAATGCCGATCCCGATATTCAGCACGATTTGAAACAGCTTCATGATGACGACAAACGCTGCCAGCGGAATGTCCGGGCCATAGACCGACCCAGCACCATACCGCACCAGCAAAATATTGTTAATTACGGTGATGACGACGATGGACCACTGTGTCAATAAACTGGAGGTGCCCAGCGCCATCACATGTTTTAACTCGATAAAATCCAACCGGAAGCTATCCAAAGACAAGCGGAAGGTCTTGCTTTTCGTTAGATAGCCAACGCAGATTAAAAAGCTGACAAACTGTCCTAATATCGTCGCATAAGCGGCGCCTTTAATCCCCATATCCAGAACAAAAATTGCAAGCGGGTCGCCGATGATGTTGATCACCGCTCCGGCCAGCATGGCCGCCATGGCATAGCGCGGGCTGCCGTCTGCGCGGATGATCGAAGCCAGCGTGTTCTGCACGAGGGCAAATGGAATCATGGCATAGATGATGAAGCCATAGTCGCGCGCCAGCACAAGGTTCGCGTCGGTCGCCCCGATCAAGCGAAGCAGGTGATCGCCCCCAAGGTAGCCGATCACCAGGATGGCAAGCCCGGCCAGAAAAGAGCACAGTACGCTGTTTGCGACGCTTTTGTGAATGTTCTGTGTCTCCTTTCGGCCGAGGGAGACGCTGAGCACGGCGGCTGCCCCGTCGCCGAAAAACAGGGACAGGCCCCAGCCAACGACCGTTATCGGAAAGATGACGCCTGTCGCGGCATTGCCCAGATACCCAATGCCGTTCCCAACAAAAATTTGATCCACGATGTTGTAGAGACTGGAAATGAGCAAAGAGAAAATACAGGGGATGGCAAATTGCCTCAAGAGCTTCCCCACTTTTTCTGTTCCCAAATAATTGTTCCCGTTCATAAAATCCTCCCATTGACAGACAAAAAAACGGCGCATGCAAAACGCATGCGCCGCTCTGATCTCCGACAAAAAAATACAACACATGCATCCGTACCGTGATCAGATTTACGCGCTATGCGCCACATGTGTCGTTGATTGCCTTTATTTAATTTACACATATCAGTATACCAGCATTTTAAAATTATTTCAAAGGTGTTTTTGCACAAATTGCTCTCGTTCGTTGGGACCTGCGGCAAAAAATTTACCTTAATATTTTGCACCATTCTTAAAATTGTGAGTTTCCGCCGGCCGGGGGCTTCCTCTATAATAAGCACAAGATGTTAATTGCCTCTAAGCAATTGACGGATTGGTTTGCAGGAAAATTAAGGAGGTAAAAAGATGAAACGCAGATTATCTATGCTGCTGGCAGTGGCTATGCTGGCAACATCCCTGGCGGCCTGCTCTTCGGGCGGCGGTTCCACTTCCCAGAGCTCGGAGCAGCCCGCAGGCGAGACCCCCGCAACCAGCACCGAGACGCCCAGCTCTGAGGCCCCCAGCTCCGAGGCGGAGCCCGCGAGCGGCGAGCAGGTCGAGCTCAAGCTTTGGCACTATTACAGCGGCGACAGCGCGCAGGACATCGTGGACCTGTGCAATCGCTATACCAGCGAGGTCAATCCGAACGTAAAGGTTGCCGTCACCATGCTGCCCTTCGGCGACTTCAAGAAGCAGCTTTCGGTCAGTTCGGCGGCCAGCTCCCTGCCGGACATGGTCTTCATCGACAACTGTGATGCGGTTGCCTATGCCGCGATGGGTATGTTCGCGGACCTGACCGAGGCGATGAAGGACAATGCGGAAATTGCCAAATATTACGAGGGCATTATGAAGACCGGCTACTATGACGGGAAGCTCTATTCTGTTCCGTCGGTCAGCAACAACCAGGGCATCTACTACAACAAGGACATGTTCGAGGCGGCCGGAATCCAGAAGGTCCCCGAGACCTGGGATGAGGTCCGCGAGACCGCCAAGGCCCTGACCAAGGACGGTGTCTACGGTTTCGGTATGTCCGCGGTCAGCAACGAGGAGGGTACCTCCCAGTTCCTGCCCTTCAAGATCGCAGCCGGAGACGAGGACATGTACTCCCTAGACAGCGAGGGCGGCCTGCGCGCGCTGAGCTTTTTGACCGACCTGGTCAAGGACGGCTCGATGCCCAAGGACGTCATCTCCTGGTCCCAGTCCGACGTCGGCACCCAGTTTAAGACCGGCAAGATCGCCATGATGATGATGGGCTGCTGGTACATCAACGAGTATGAGGAGCAGAATCCCGAGCTCAATTGGGACGTATTCCCGATCAAAGACAAGACCTTCGGCACCATCTACGGCGGCGAGAACTTGGCCGTCATCAACGGGCCGAACAAGGACGCCGCGATCGAGTGGGCCAAGTGGTTCATGAGCTATGACATCAACAAAGAATGGAACTTTAAGATGGCACACTTCCCGGCCCGCGAGGAATCCCTTACCGACCCGGAATATACGGCCAACCCGCATTGGAAGACCTTCCTTGAGCTGATCCCCTACACCAAACCCCGTCCGGCGGACCCGAAGTGGCCGGAAATTTCTCTGGGCTACCAGCTCGCTTTGCAGGAAGCCTTGACCCTGCAGAAGACCCCCGAGGAAGCGGTGAAGGACGGCCAGGCGATGATCGACGCCGCCCGCGGCTAAGACTCAGTAAGGTGGACCGTATCCCGAACGTTTAGCAATGCTGGATGGCGGAGGATACCTGTTTATACCCTAAAATGCAATATGCGGCACCCGCGAGAGTCCAAGGAGGTCTATGCGCGGCTTATGCATAATGAGTTGGTATAAAAGTACCCTCCGCCATTTTTATGCCCTTTTTCGGTAAAATAGCCGAGAAAAATGAATAAATATACAATATTTGCCCGTTTTGATTTAGACAAACGAATACCGAAAATGAGGTGATCCTGTGCCCAAGCGCAAGCAAAAACTCAAAAGCGACACGATAGGCTACTGGTTTGTGCTGCCTGCGCTGCTCTTCATGAGCCTGTTTATCGTATACCCGCTGATTTATAACTTTGTCCTGTCCTTCCAGAAGGTCGACGTGATGACCCTGATGGCGCCCCAGAAGGAATGGATCGGCTTTCAGAATTATACCAATGTGATGAAGGGCCCTTATCTGTGGGGGTCACTGAAAAATACATTCGTCTTTACCATCGGCTGTATCGCCTTCCAGTTCTCCATCGGATTCCTGCTGGCGGTGCTCTATACCCAGAAATGTAAGGCCCTCAAGCCGATCAGCGGCTTGCTGCTGATCAGCTACATCATTCCCGGAACGGTCTGTTCCATCCTCTTCAAATTCATGTTTGCCACCAACGGCGGTATCGTCAACGAGCTGTTTATCCAGCTCGGGCTGATCACCCAGCCGATCGAATGGCTCACTCGCCCAGATATGGCGATGTGGTCGGTCATCATCGCAAACACCTGGACCGGCATCCCGTTTAACATGATTCTTTTGGTTTCGGGGCTGGTCAACATCCCGCTCGAGGTCTACGAGAGCGCCACCATCGACGGCGCGAATGGAGCGCAGCAGTTCTTCAAAATCACGGTCCCGTTGCTCAAGTCCTCCATCCAGACGGTCCTGGTCCTCGGGTTCGTGTATACCTTCAAATGCTTTGAATTGATTTACGTCATGACCACGGGCGGTCCGGTCTACTCCACCGAGCTGATGTCTATCTACTCCTACCGGCGCTCGTTTATGGAATTTAACTTCAGCGAGGGCGCGGCGATCGCCAACATCCTGTTTATCATCCTGTTTGCGGTCGGCCTGTTCTATACCAAGCTGATCGGGAAAGACGAGGTGGCCTAGGATGAGTGCGAAAACGAGAAAGCAATTTTTTAAGGTTTTCTGGATCGTCGTGGGCGTGGTCTGCTTCTTGATCATGATGTTTCCGCTGTACTGGATGATTTCTTGTTCACTCAAGACCGAGAGCGAAATCTTTGCGCGGCCGCCCTATTACTTTCCGCCGAATCCGAACTTGGACGCCTACATAACCCAGCTTTCCAACGTGGAGCAGTTCCCAATCATCAATTCCTTTAAAAATAGCATGATCATCTCACTGGCAACCATGGCGATCTCGGTGGTCCTGTCCACCATGGCCTCCTACGGGCTGGCGCGTTTCAACATCAAGGGTAAGAACCTGATCATCTTCCTGTTCCTGGTCTCCCAGATGCTGCCGCAGGTCTTCACCCTGGTGCCCGATTTCATCATCTTCAAGTCGGTCGGGATCTACAACACCTACTGGGCGCCCATCTTCGCCAACTGTACGGTGGCGATTCCCTTCTCGATTCTAATGTTGCGAACCTACTTTTTGAGCATACCGAAAGAGGTGGACGACGCGGCCCTGATCGACGGGTGCAACCACTTCCAGTCCTTCCTCAAGATCATGATGCCGATGGCCTCGACCGGAATCGTCGTCTCCTTCGTCTTCTCGTTCCTGTTCGGCTATGCGGACATGATGTTCAGCCTGACCTTCATCAATGATTCAAGGATGTGGCCAGTCACCACCGGTATCTACAACGTGGTGGGCCGCTACGGGATTGAGTGGAGCCGCGCAATGGCCTTCGGGTGCCTCGCCGTGGCCCCGGTTGTCCTGATCTTCCTGCTCATGGAGCGCTACATCGTCGAGGGCTTGGCCTCGGGCGCGGTCAAGGGCTAAGGTGCATCTGTAAATTTAAGGAGGGACTGTGATGAAACTTTCTTGCCTGTCCAACGTCTATTCCCGCTTCTCGCTGGAGAAGGCGTTCTCCGAGGCGCAGCGCCTCGGGCTCGAGGGGATCGAGGTCTGGGGCGGCCGCCCGCACGCCTACGTCTACGACGTGGACGAGAAGATGGCCGCCACCATCCGGGGCTGGGCCAAGCAGTACGGGGTGGAAATCTGCTCCTACTGCCCGGAAAACTGCGTCTACCCGTACAACCTGTGCTCCCAGAGCGAAAAGGAGCGCTCCGAGACGGTACAGTACTTTAAGGACGCGCTGGACGTCGCCGCCGCCATCGGCGCGCCGATGATCCAGATCACCCCCGGCGACCCCGGCTACGAGGGGGACCCGGACGAGGACTGGAAGCACCTCTGTGAGGGGCTGCGGGAGGTCTGCGCCCACGCCGAGAAGGTGGGGGTGCGGGTGGTCATGGAGACGCTCAGCACCGAGGAGAGCCTGATTTTAAATACGGCCGACGACCTGGTGCGGCTGCTGAAAGCGGTCCCCTCGCCGATGATGTTCGGCATGGTGGACTTCGTCAGCCCCGCGATCATGTACGAGCCGTTCTCGAACTACTTTAAGAAGCTCGGCCCGAAGATGGGGCATATCCACCTGGCGGATTCGGACGGCAAGACGGCCGACCATCTGATGATCGGCGAGGGGGTCATCCCCTTTAAGCAGGTCCTCTCGATGATCAAGAAGTATGATTATCCCTATTATGCGAGCATCGAGCTTTCCCCGATGGGGACCCACGGCGCCGACCCTGAGAGCTATGTCGAGCTCTTCGTCGAGCGGCTGCGGGAGGTCCTCAGTCAAATTTAAGGCAGAAAACCCAAACAACAGGAGAGGAGCAAGAATAAATGGTAATCGACGTACATACGCATGCGGAATTCATGGAGCCGATGTACAAGGGGGACGAGGTGACCCGGCAGCGCAAGAAGATCATGGGGCGAGAGTTTCTGGGATACAGCGACATCTCGATGGCGCTGTTCCAGATGGACCACGCGGGGATCGACAAGCGGGTGCTGCTGCCGCTGGATTTGACCACGCAGTACGGCTGCACCATCGTCTCGAACGATGAGATGAAGAAACTGGTGGAGGAGGCGCCGGAGCGCTTCATCGGCTTTGCCAGCGTGGACCCCTACCGGGAGGACGCCGTGAAGGAGCTGGACCACGCCTTCGGGGAGCTGGGGCTCTCGGGGCTTAAGCTCAACCCCTCGAAGCAGAAGTTCTACCCCACCGATTCGGTCATGAAGCCGGTCTACGAGAAATGCATCGAATACGGCAAGCCCATCCTGTTCCATTGCGGGACCTCCTGGGAGCCGAACACCCCGGCGAAGTACTCGAAGCCCCTGTGCTTCGAGGAGGTGGCCATCGAGTATCCGGAACTCCGGATCGGCCTGGCGCATTTCGGCTGGCCCTGGGTGCAGGACACCGCGATGATGCTGCTCAAGTATCCGAACGTCTACGCCGACACCTCCATGCTCTATTGCGACCGGGCGAAGGACTTCTTCCACCAGATCTTCAAGGTGGACCTCAGCCCGCTGTGGATTGAAAACATGTTCTCGGATAAGGTGATGTTCGGCTCGAACTCGCCGCGCTTCGGGGAAGAGGACATGAAGTACGGGCTCGAGAAGCTGGGGCTGCGGGAAAGAACGCTTGCGAAGGTCCTGGGCGGCAACGCGATGAAATTCTTAGGGATGGAGGACTAAAGGCCATGAAAATGAAACTGGACTCGTTTGAGCTGCGCACCAAGAACGAATTCGATATGATCAACATCACCGAGCGGGTACACAAATTTGTGGAGGAGAGCGGGATCGAAGAGGGGATGGTCTATGTGATGACCGCCCACACGACGACGAGTATCATCGTCAACGAGAGCCTGCCCTGCCTCGAGACGGACATCGAGGAGAAGCTCGAGGAGATGGTACCGAAGGACGCGCAGTATGCGCACAACCACTTCCTGCCGAGCTACGGTGCGACGGGCGGGAACTGCCCGGGACATCTGAAGAGCATGCTCTGCAACTACTTTGCGTACTTCCCGGTCAAGGACGGGAAGGTGGTGCGCGGCCGGGCGCAGGAGATCTACTTCGCCGAGTTCGATGGAATCCAGGACCGCACGGTCTACATGCAGGTGGTAGGGGAATAACCCTCCATTATTAAGATGAAAGACGGTTGCCGGAGCAGGGTCCAGCGCATTGGAGGGCCCGGCGGGAAAGGGAGGATAAGATGAAAGTAATAGCAGTGGGCGATGCGTGCATCGACCTCTACCAGAAGCTGGAGAGGTACTACCCGACCGGAAACTGCGTGGACTTCATCATCAATATTGCGAAATACGGCCTGGAAAGCGCCGTGGTCAGCGTGGTGGGCACCGACCGCTACGGGGACGAGATGATCGAGGTTTTAAAAAAATACAAGGTGGATTCCAGCCACATGCACCGCAAGGAGGGAAAAACCGCCGTGGCGCTGATGGACCTGATCGGGAATGACCGCCTGCACACCAGCTTTGACGAAGGGGTGCTCGAGGGGTTCGATCTGAGCGAGGAGGACTTGCAGTTCATCAAGGGCTACGATGTAATCCACGGGGTGATCTGGGGCAAGGTGAACCACCACATGCCCACCTTCAAGGAGTGGGGAAAGACGGTCGTCTACGACTTCGCCACCGACCTTGACGACCCGGAGATCGAACGGGTGCTGCCCTATGTGGACTACGGCTTCTTCTCCTACAAGCAGGACGACGCCTTCATCCGCGATTATCTTAAAAAGGCGCAGGCAAAGGGGCCGAAGGTGCTGATCGCGACCTTGGGCGAGCACGGGAGCATAGCCTATGACGGGAAGGAATACTACCTGCAGGAGGCACTGCCGGTGACGGTGGTGAACACCGTGGGGGCCGGGGACAGCTTCATTTCGGGCTACACCTACGGGGTGATTAAAGGGCAGGACGTGCCCGGCTGCCTGCGCACCGCCGCCGAGACCTCCGCGAAGATCATCCAGATGTTCGACCCCTATTGATTTGACGAGAAAGGCGGGATAAGCCAATGCCGAAGATCAACATCGAACGGGTGGCGGGGATGAACATCTGCTACCACCTGTTTACCACCGAATATTTCCTCGATTCCCTCTGCCGGCTGGGGATGAAGAGCGTGGAGTTCTGGGGCGGATATCCGCACCAGTTCATCAGTGAAAAATCCTATCCGCCGGTGAAAACCATCCGCAGGATGATCGAGGAGCGGGGATTAAACCTCATCTGCTATACCCCCGAGCAGATCCAGTATTACTACAACATCGCGGCCAGGGAGGACGACATCCGCGAGGACAGCGTCGAGCATTTCAGGCGGTGCATCTATGCCGCCGCCGAGATGGGCGCGCCCAAGATGCTCATGACCTGCGGCTGGGGCTACCAGGACGAGGACCGCGAGGAGGCCTGGAAGCGTTCGCGCGAGTCGCTGCATAACCTCGGCGAATACGCTGGGAAGATGGGGATCATCCTGGCGCTGGAGAACCTGCAGCAGGTGGAGAGCAACCTGATCTATACCCTGCCGCAGCTGAAAAAGATGCTCGACGAGCTTCAGTGCCCTGCCTTCAAGGCGATTGTGGACACGGTGCCCATGCACCTGGCTGGTGAGACGATGAAGGACTACATCGAGGCCTTCGGGGACGACCTGGTGCACACCCATCTGGTGGACGGCAACCCGACCGGGCACCTGGCCTGGGGCGAGGGCGAGCTGCCGCTGGACGAGGACGTGCAGACGCTCTGCGACCTTAGCTACAAGGGGACCATGTCCTTCGAGGTCTGCGGCGGGAACAACTTCGACCCCGAGGGCGAGATGAAGAAGAGCTTCACCCGCATAGGGCCGTATCTTGGCTAGGAGGGCGATATGAACAAGCTGAAATTTGAGCAGTTCGCCATTGGGAGCTTTCATTACCCGCGCTATCCGCTTTGCTATTTCCTCGATTCGGTGCAGCGGCTGGGGGTAAAAAACATCGAGCTCTGGGGCGTGGCGCCGCACCTCTATGTGGACGACCTGACCGGCGCGGACGTAAAGGCCATCAAACGGGAAATCGATGCGCGGGGGCTTCGGCTCATCTGCTACTGCCCGGAGCAGAACACCTATCCCTTCAACATTTCGAGCACCAACAAGGCCCTGCGCGAGCGCAGCATTGCCTTTATGGAGCGCTCGATCGTACTGGGCGCGCAGCTCGGCGCCCCGACCTTCCTGCTCTGCCCGGGGACCGGGTTCTTAAACGAGGACCCCGGGGAGGCCTTTAAGCTCCTGTGCGACGCCGCGCAGCGCCTGCTGCCCACCGCGCACCGGGAGGGGGTCACCATCGTGGCCGAGACTCAAACCTGGCACGACTGCAACATCCTGCACACCGCGGCCGACCAGCGCCGTCTGCTCGACGAGGTGAACGACCCGGCCTTCAAAGCCATGCTGGACGTCAGCCAGATGACGATCTACGGCGACACCATCGCGGACAACCTGCAAATTTTGGGCGACGACATCCGGCATATGCACCTCACCAGCTCCTACAGCGATTCGCTGGACCTGACGCTGCAAGGGGACGCGCTGCGCCAAAAGTACCCGGACGGGCGGCCGCTGAGCACACATATCGGTTTTCGGGCCGGGAACAACCCCATCATCGACTACCTGCGTCAGATGGGAGAGGGGGGTTACTCCCACTACATCAGCCTCGAAATCTGCGCGCGGGAGTGCTTCGGCGACCCGGAGTTCTATGCGCGCGAGGGGCTCGAGATGATGAAGCAGGCACTCTAAGCAAGCTTACTCATTACTATCTCCATTTTATTTTCCGGCCGTCCCGGGACGGCCCTGCCCGGTTCTGAGTGGAACCGGGCGTCTTTTTATCCTTACGGGGGCCCGCTTTCGGTTGACAGCGGGTAGCGCATGTTGTACACTAAGAGGGACAAATCAGCCGCCAGAAGGCTATGCTGAAATACAGAATACGGGGTGGTCAAAATGGATATCAAAGAGTTGCAGCGCCTGAATCCGGACAAGAAGATTTATTCGATCGACGACGAGGCTTATAAGCCCTACGGCCGGGTGCTGGGCGACGTGTGCGTCAAGGACCTGGTGGAGTACATCGACAAAAACATCGAGATTCCCGCCTCCGGCAGCAAGTATGTGCCGAGCGTGCCCGAGCTCGAGGCATTCGATTGCGTCAAGAAGATCGAGGACCTGGTCTATGGCCAGATGGAGGTCGAGGCCGGCTACTGCGCGGGCTACAACGACGTGCTGGGCGGGCTGGAGTTCCATCAGGGCAGCGAGGTGGCCGTCACCACCACCGACACCCTCTTCATCGTGGGCAAGAAGCAGGATATGTCCGACGAGGGCGACATCGACGGGAGCAAGCTCGAGTACTTCTACATCAAGCGCGGCCAGGTCGTGGAGATGTATTCCACTACCCTGCACTACTGCCCGGTCCATGTGGACGATAACGGGTTCTTCACCCTAGTCATCCTGCTCAGAGGAACCAACACCGCGCTGGACCATCCGAGCGCGAACAAGCTCTTCACCAAGAAAAACAAAGGATTTATCTGCCACACCTCCAACACGGCGAAGATCGAGGCCGGTTCCTATCCGGGGCTCAAGGGCGACCTGATCAAGATCAACCTGAAATAAGCCGGGACAATGCTCTTATGCCGCGGGCGGGTACCTTTCGGGTATCCGCCCGTTTGGGGTTTTTTCGGGTGACGGGAAAGGAATGGTGATCAACATGGAGAGACGGTTTCACACGGTGGGGATCGCGGGCCTCGGGCTGATCGGCGGCTCGCTGGCGCTGGCGCTGCAGCGCCTGGGCGGGATCACGGTCTGCGGCTACGACCTCGACGGGGATACCCTCGAAGCGGCGAAGCGCGCGGGTGCGATCGTGCGGGCCAACGAAGGACTGGAGGAGTGCGACCTTGTGGTGGTGGCGCTCTATCCCGGCGCGGCGGTGCACTTTGTCGGGGAGCATATCGCGGAGCTTCGCCCGGGCACGGTGGTGGCCGACTTCTGCGGGATCAAGCGCTTTCCCTGCGCGGTGCTCGAGCCGCTCTGCCGCGCGCGGGGGCTGTATTACCTCGGCGCCCACCCGATGGCGGGCAAGGAGATCAGCGGCTTTGCGGCGGCCGACGCGAACCTTTTTCGCGGCGCGAGCCTGATTCTGACCCCGACCGAGGAGACCGATCCGGCGGCGCTCGCCGCCTTCCAGGAGCTGTGCCGGGAAGTGGGCTTCGGCCGCCTGGTGCGCAGCACCCCCGAGGGGCACGACCGGATCATCGCCTACACCTCGCAGCTCGCGCACATCCTCTCGAGCGCCTACATCCAGAACCCGCTCTCCAGCGACTTTAGCGGCTTCACCGGCGGCAGCTTTCAGGATTTGACCCGGGTGGCGCGGATGAACGGCGAGATGTGGGCCGAGCTCTTTGAGCGCAACCGGGATATGCTCATCGAGCAGATCGATGAACTGACCCTGAAGCTCGGGGAGTACCGACAGGCGCTCGAGAATGAGGATTCGCGGGCGCTTTGGGCGCTGATGGAGCAGGGGACCGCGATCAAGAACCGGCTGCTGGCGGGGGCCAGCGACCCGAAGTGGGAAGAGGTCTGATCCTCTGCGCCGGCCGCGAAAAAGAAGTAAAATTTTGCGGACAAGGTGTTGACAGGGCGGGATTTTTATCGTATAATTATTAGCGTTGTCGGTATGAATCGGCAGCGGTTGCGGGAGCATAGCTCAGCTGGGAGAGCACCTGCCTTACAAGCAGGGGGTCACAGGTTCGAGCCCTGTTGTTCCCACCAGCTAACAAAGGCTTCTGCCGCTGACGGTCGCACCGGCCTTTGTTAGAAATTTGGCCCGGTAGTTCAGTTGGTTAGAACGCTAGCCTGTCACGCTAGAGGTCGTGGGTTCGAGCCCCATCCGGGTCGCCAATTTTTCTTTTTGCACAGTCTTTGCCCCGGATGGGGCGAGAACAGGCCGACCGCTCGCAAGAGCGGGGAAATCGTGCCGGTGGCACGATTTTAGGCCGCGGGTAGAGCCCGTTTATCCGGGTCGCCAATTTGTTTTTCCTGCGCGCGGGCGCATCTTGCCTTTGTAGCTCAGTTGGTAGAGCAGAGGACTGAAAATCCTCGTGTCGTTGGTTCGATTCCGACCGAAGGCACCACGCCGCTGCTTGTGCAGCGGCGAACATGCGGGTTTAGCTCATCCGGTAGAGCGCCACCTTGCCAAGGTGGAGGTAGCGAGTTCGAGCCTCGTAACCCGCTCCAAAGCGCTTGTATTTTCTGCGGAAAATGCAAGCGCTTTTCACATTGTTATAAGCGCGAAGCGCTTCGCGGGCGGAACTAAGCTCCCCCTCGGACCACCTCCGGCCTTCGGCGGGAATAAGGGCAAGGAACGAAGGCAAGTATGTTTCATCTACAATGACCCAATGGCATAAATAAAAAACGATTTGCTTTTGCAAGTCGTTTTTTATTTATCTTGCCTTGACGGGGAGCGCAAAGATAAACCGTAAAGAATGGCGCCCCTTGAAGCAGCACCCTTTACATTTCCTGCCTTCCTATTTTCCTTATGATGTGTTATACTGTAGTCGATTAAATGGAGAAAGGAAGGGTCAAGGAAATGGATCAAAACGTCGAATTTATCCTCGAGCGCCGCGTGGAGCGCACGATGGAGGCCCTGGTGAAAAACCGGATGGAGGCCTACTACGCGCCGAGCGCCGGAAAGGCGAAGGAAGCGGTAATATCCCTCCTGAGAGAGGGGGCCGTCGTCAGCCACGGCGGGAGCCAGACGCTGATCGAGTGCGGAATCATCGACGAGCTGCGCAGCGGCAAATACAACTACCTCGACCGCAGCGCACCGGGGCTGAGCAAGGAGCAGGTGACCGAAATCTACCGGCGTTCCTTCTTCGCGGACTACTACCTCGGCAGCGCCAACGCCATCACCGAGGAGGGCGAGCTCTTTAATGTGGACGGCAACGGCAACCGGGTGGCCGCCTACATATACGGCCCGCAGAACGTCATCCTGGTCGCCGGGATCAACAAGATCGTGCCGGATATCGAGAGCGCGCTGACCCGTCTGCGCAAGATGGCGGCCCCGGCCAACGTCAAGCGGCTGGAGTGCGAGACGCCGTGCTTCCGCACCGGCGAGTGCATGAACTGCCACACGCCGGGGAGGATCTGCTGCGACTACGTGGTGCAGGGCTTCCAGCGGGTTCCGGGGCGGATCAAGGTGGTCCTGGTCGGAGAGCCGCTCGGCTACTGAGGAAAAGGAAAAAGCTGTCCGCTGATGGAATCAGCGGACAGCTTTTATTTTTGGTCGTGTTCAGCCTTCCAGCGCCTTGCGCTCGTTGAGGATATTGTCCAGCAGCTCGGTTTGGTACTGGTAGTTCTCCTTTGCCTTCTTGTTTTTCGACGCGGCATGGGTGTCCGCCGCGCGGAAGGTCAAAAAGAGGCTGTCGCCCAAGGCTTCGGTCAGCGGGTCGTCGCAGAAGACGGTATCCGAAAGCGGGATCTTGCGCCCGTCGTCGAAGGCTTTGTCGCTGTAGGCGCTCAAATCCACGAAGTTGAGCGGGTCGCCGATCATATCGTAGGCGTAGTCGTCCATGATCAGGATCATCGACTCGCCTTCGGTCATCTCCACCGAAAAGCGGGTCTGGGCCGCCATGAAGACCTGGGCGTTCATCCCGGTATCGTCGTCCTCGGGGAAGCCAATCGCCACCACGTCGACGTTGACCTTCCCGTCGCCGTCCCGGTCCACCTCGTACTGCTCGGCGATCTCGCAGAGGCGCTCGCGCTGCTCGTCGCTGATATAGGCCTTGCCCACGATGGTGATGGTCGAGTCGAACTTTTCCTTGGACAGGATGTCGTAGGCGAAGGAGACGAGCATGATGGCGGCCACCACGCCGATGATGGTGTGCCATTTAAAATGGTACCAGTAATTCTCAAACCACTTCTTGGTGCCGAATTTGGGTGGGCCGTTTTCCCACTTTTCCATAATGATAGCCATTCCTTTCTCGGGGAGAAGCGCCCGGGCAGCCGCAGAGAGCCCGGGCGCGGAATCCATGAGTTTGAATCAAAATAATTGCCGCGTGGAAAACACGTACCCTCTCTATAACCTCAGTTTTCGCGGGGCTTCATGGTCGGGAAGGAGATCACGTCGCGGATCGATGCGCTGTTGGTCAGCAGCATGACCAGCCGGTCGACCCCGATTCCGAGCCCGCCTGTCGGGGGCAGGCCGTAGGACAAAGCGTTCAGGAAATCCTCGTCGATGTCGCAGGCCTCGTCGTCGCCCGCCGCCTTGAGCGCCGCCTGATGCTCAAAGCGCTGGCGCTGGTCGATCGGATCGTTGAGCTCGGAGAAGGCGTTGGCGTACTCCCGCCCGGTGATGAACAGCTCGAAGCGCTCGGTGTAGTCGGGGTCGTCCTTCATGCGCTTGCTCAGCGGGGAGATGTCCACCGGATGGCCGGTCAGGAAGGTCGGCTGGACCAGCTTCTCCTCGCAGTACTCCTCGAAGAAGAGGTTGAGGATGTCGCCGATCCCGTGGCGCTCCTCGTATTCGAGATGGTGCTCCTTGGCAAGCGCGCGCGCCTGCTTGAGGGTGGAAACCCCGTTAAAGTCCACCCCGGCGTACTTCTTGACGCATTCCTTCATGCTGATCCGCTCGAAGGGCTTCTCCAGATCGATGGTCAGCTCGCCGTAGGGGATAACCGCGGTGCCGAGCACCTCGTGCGCGACCGTGCGGATCAGTTCTTCGACCAAGTCCATGATCCCGTTGTAGTCGGTGTAGGCCTGGTAGAGCTCAAGCATGGTGAATTCCGGGTTGTGGCGGATGGAAATCCCCTCGTTGCGGAAGACCCGGCCGAGCTCGTAAACCTTGTCGAAGCCGCCCACGATCAACCTCTTGAGGTGCAGCTCGAGGGCTATTCGCAGGTACATGTCCATGTCGTGCGCGTTGTGGTGGGTGATAAAGGGCCGCGCCGCCGCGCCGCCGGCCTGGGTGTGCAGCACCGGGGTCTCCACCTCGATGAAGCCCTTCCCGTCGAGGAAGGAGCGGATGGCGGTGATGATCCGCGAGCGCTTGACGAAGGTGTCCTTGACCTGCGGATTCATAATCAGGTCGACGTACCGCTGGCGGTAGCGCATTTCGGTGTCCTTGAGCCCGTGGAATTTTTCGGGCAGCGGGGAGAGGGACTTGGTCAGGAGGGTGACCTCCGTCGCCTTGATGGAAACCTCGCCCCGGCGGGTGCGGAACACCTCGCCCCGAACGCCGATGATATCGCCGATGTCCCAGTATTTCAGCTGGGCGAAGCACTCCTCGCCGATCATGTCGATCTTGACGTAGAGCTGGATCCGGCCGCTGGAGTCCCGCAGATCGAAGAAGCTGGCCTTGCCCATGTCCCGCCAGGCCATGATCCGGCCCGCCAGGGAGACGCTCTTGCCCTCGTACTCCTCGAAGTGCTCCTGGATGTCGTTTGCGTAGGCATCGGTTTTATAAGAGGTCTGCTGGAAGGGGTCCTTCCCCTGGGCTTGCAGATCGCTCAGCTTTTCGCGGCGCACCCGCAGCACCTCGGAAAGGGATTGCTCCTCGCTTTCCGGGGTTTGGTTCTGTAGCTCCTGGTTGTTCTCTGACATTACACAACACATCCTTGTCGTTTGGGGCGCTCGCCCACGTTTTAAAGCAGAGACACCTCTGCTGCCAATATCCCTTATTATAACAAAAAGCGGGCTTTTTGCAAAGCCCGCAAAGGATTTTCTTTGTAAAATCCGCTCTCAGATCGAGATTTCCAGGATTTCATACTGGACGGTGTCGCCCGAGGGGAGCTTGACGTCCACCTTCTCGCCGACCCCGTGGCCGAGCACGGCGGCACCCACCGGGGACTCGTCGGTGATGGTGTCCATGTCCGCGCTGCTCTCCACGGCGCTGACGATGCGGTAGCTCTCGATATCCCCGAATTCCATGTCCTTTATTTTAACGGTGGTGCCGATGGAAACTGTGTCGGTCGAGAGGTGCTCGTAGGAGATGACCTTGGCATTCTTGAGCTGTTCCTCCAGCTTTTGGATGCGGGCCTCCACTAACGCCTGCTCGTTTTTCGCCTCGTCGTACTCGCTGTTTTCCGACAGGTCGCCGAAGCCGCGCGCGACCCGGATCTTCTCCGCGATCTCCTGACGCTTTTCGACCTTGAGGTTCTCCAGCTCGTCAACGAGAGCCTGATAACTGGCGCTGGTCATGATGAGTTCTTTCGCCATGAACCGGTTCATTCCTTCCGTAGTCAGATTCGGCCCCCGCGCGGGAGCGCGGGAGCAGGACGGGCGGGAAGCGCAATTGCCCATCCCGCAAAAAAGGTCCGGCGGGAGGGATATTTGGCTCCTCCCGCGGACAATAAGAGTATTATATGCAAACCGGGAGAGGTTGTCAAGCTGTAAACGGTGAAATTATCTAAAAATTCACCTTTTTCTCGGTTTTGTTCTAGTATACCCGATGAAATTTTATATTTCGCGCAAAAGTATTCCAGCTTATTCCAAAATCCGTACCTGTTCCTGGTTTTGCGACAGCTGAGCGGCGATCTGGGGCACCGTGACGCGGCGGCTTTTGCAGAGCATCGAGCTGGCGCACAGCCCTCCGACCGCCTCGACGCCGCACAGCTGCCACAGGGCGGTGTAAAATTCATCCCGGTCGATCCCCGGCGGAATTGCCTCGTCCGCCTCGGGCAGGCCGTAGTGCGGCAGTACCAGGGAAAGGTTGTGCTCAATCGGCTCGGCGCGCATGGAAAATACCGGCACCGGATAAAAGGAGGGGAGGGGCAGGGCGCCGAGATCGAGCAGTGCGGCGCAGCCGCCGAGCGCCGGGAGCTCCCCCGTGAAGGTGATGGGTGCGCCGTATTCCTCGAGCATCCGCTCGGCGTAGGGGGCGTAGCGTTCGGGGCGGTCGGTGCAGACCAGGACGACGGGACAGTACTTGATCAGCTTTTCGAGCAGGAAGGGGTAGAGGCACTCGGGGTCGATCAGCCCCACCCGCCGGCAGTAGAGGGGGAGTGCGCTGCGCTGCAGCGCGCGCAGCAGGGTGTTGCAGAGGACTTCGGCGCGCAGACGCGCGACCTGGTCCTCGCTGACGGCTAGGCGAAAGCCCTGCGGCAGGGTGAGGCCGCGCGCCGCCAGCGCGCCCCGCCGCCCGGTGAGCAGGCTGCGCTCATGCGCTTGCAGCAGGCGGCCGTCCTTCCAGTAGGCGCGCACGTCGAAAAAGAAGCTGCCGCAGACTTCGATTTTTTGTATCTCGGGCTTCGGCGGCTTTATTTTGTCCCGCAGCGACCGGGTTATTCTCCGCAGCGCGCCGCCCTGTGGCGGCGGCAGCTCATCAAAGGTTACGAACATCGTACGTCCTCCCGCCCATCTTGTCCGGAACAGTCCGGCTTTTCATCCGCACCCTATACATATGCCCGGCCCTTTCAAAAAAGTCGCGAAAGGGCGCGCCTTTTTTCTTCAGGGCGGGGGTTGACGCTGCGCCCTTCTCAAAGTATTGAAAGCTGCGCTTCCAATACTTTCATATGGGTGCTCCCGGAAAGGGCGGGTGTTTTTTGGAGGGCCTGAGGTTGCCGCATGGCTGTTCCTGAAACGGAATTTTTGGGGGAAGCGGGGTTGTCCAAAATTTTATGAAAAACCTTCTTGACAAGGGAATGGATATTGGGTATAATATCAAAGGTACTCACGGGGGCGTAGCTCACTTGGGAGCCCGGTTGAAGCGGTAAACAACCCCCGTACAGGGAACATAAAAATTAAACATCACAATCTCTCTTATCTGGGGGTATAGCTCAGCTGGGAGAGCGCTTGAATGGCATTCAAGAGGTCAGCGGTTCGATCCCGCTTATCTCCACCATCACCAAGAGATTGTGAACGAAAACCTCACTTCTTCGGAAGTGGGGTTTTTGCTTTATGCAGCGATGGCAACGATGTCCATGCCCATGCTGAACTGCTCAAAGTCAATGTTAAAGTCGATATGCAACTTGTAGTCCCGGTAGACCTCCACCCGCTTGATAAGGCAGTTGACGATCATTTTCTTTGCCTCCATGCTGGCGGTGTCGTACATATCAGCCCAAGAGATAATGTCATCGTATTGGGCGTTCAAGTGTTCCAGCACAGCCTGTCCTTCGTCATAGGCCAGTTGCGCCGCCTCAAGCTGCTGCTGAACTTCGAGACATTTTGTCTCACAGTCAGAAATCAGAGAGCCGAGCAAGTCCTGCGAAAAAGCACTTTCGCCGCGCAGGGATTTAATGACCTCGGCCTTCAGCATATTCAGCTCGGCAGATACTTTTGTATGTTCGGCCCGGATGCTGCGGAGCAGCGCTTTCCGTTCCTCCATCTTTTCTTTGTATCGGATATTGACGATCTCACTTTTGGGGACAGCTTTCATACGCTCAAAGATCTGTCGCACCACCTTATCAATGATGCCGTCAAGGGTATGTGCCGTGTACCCGGTCTGACCGTCACATTCCGTTTGCTTGCGGGTTTTGCCGTAGCAGATATACCGTACACGCTTTACAATGCGGTTTGGATCGTCCTTGCAGGGATAAGCCTTGCCGTTTGTGGTGAGTGAGAGCCGGGAGCCACAATGACCACAAAACACATTCCCGGCCAGCAGGGACTGGCCTCGGGTGTTGAGAGGAACACGGCGCTCCTGTTCGGCAGAATTGGCACGGGAAGTGCGGATATGCTGTGCGGCCTCAAAGAGTTCCGGCGGGATAATCTGCAAGTGCAGCAGCACTTGGGATCGGCTATCGCCGCTGCGGAGTACGCCGGTATAGGTGAGGTTGCAGATGATACCCCGGATGCTGGCGTGGTGCCACATCTTACCCGACCTTGCCCGATACCCGAGCTTATTCAGATAGGTGGCGATCCGCTGGGCTCCGTAGCCCTCATGCACATACTTGTCAAAGATAATCCGCACCACAGCGGCCTCGGCCTCGTTGACAACCAGCTCATAAACCTCATGCTTTCGCTTGTTGAAGCGGCCACTTTTTACGAGATCGTAGCCGTAGGGAGCAAGCCCGCCTTTGAAACCGCCGTCCTCGACAAGCTGGCCGAGGGCGGTTTTTGTGCGGATAGAAGTCTTTTCGCTTTCACCGTCAGCTTGCCAGAAGCGGATATAGTTGGTGAGTTTGTCGGTGTGGGTATCAAAACGCTGCTCACCCTCTTGGGTACTCCATACCCGGATGCCGTTCTTGACAAACCATTCCACCACAAAGGGCGTTTCGTCAGCGATACGCCCGATGCGGTCAAACATGAACACCAGCAGAATATCGAACTTGCCCTGCTTGGCCCGTTCTTTGATGATTTGGAGTTTGTCGCGGTTTTCGGCCCGTACCTTGTGGCCGGATACGCCGTCCTCCTGTTCTTCGTGAACAATCGTCCAGCCCATCTTTTCACAGAAGCGGTGGCACTCTCTGCGCTGCATGGGGATGTCGGCTTGGCTTTTATCGTCATAGTCCACTTGCTTGTCGGTGGACACTCTATACAAACAGTCAACGCGAGTTCCGATAAGAATGTTATTTTCCATATTGATCCGTCCTTTCATTTGTCATAAGGGCAAACCAAAAGAGCGAATCAATACGCGGGAGATATGAACTTTTCAAGGTACATAGGGGCTACCCCCACTATTATTATCGCTCCGATTGGGGTGGATTGCAAGGATGTCGCCGTGGGTATGCTTGGCGGCATTGTTGGCAAAAGAGGATAGCAAAATCTGTTTCACATGGCCGAGGGCCGTTGTGTTTCTGCTATCGGCAAAGGTAGCGGATATTTGATAACCGTCAATGGCGAAAGTGGTTAATTCTCTTGTGCGCTCCATAGATGACCTCCTTCACAAATGGCGTAGAACTGATTGATCCCCGTTGTCTGTTGGGGAAACACGAAAAGGCGGCACCCGCGATTGGGTGTCGCCCTTTTGCCTTTCTCCACATTGGGACAATTTGTCTCGAAGTTAGAATAAGGAGCGCCGCGCTCATTTTCTTGGCCCGTCATAAGACAGCTATACTCGGCGCGACGCTCCTTGCTGGGGTGGTGCGGCAGCTCCGGGGGACAGGCTGCCAGCCTGTCCACTCGCGGATCGTGGCCGTGGGGTGGCAAGTCCCCACTTGCGGCGTTGGTGTGGATCGCTCGTCCTCCGTGTTGGAGAAGTCCTGGCGCACCCGCCGCCCGGCTCCTCGCACTATGCCCGGAGCCGCCGCTATTCAGTTGTGGAGAGGATCAACTCCTCTCATATACCAAGGACATTTGGAAGATGTTTTTTAACCCCCTACATCAAACATTTTGCAAATATTTTTTCATGGACTTCAAACCCTGCTGGATAGATTTATGTACGGCGGCCACGCTTACGCCATCGGCCTCGGCAACCTCAGTCATGCTCTTGCCTTCAATGATACAGGCATCAATGCGAAGCCCCTGCGTTTCGGGCAAAGTGTTCAGCGCGTTCCACAGATCGCAGAAACGCTCCATGCGCTCCAGCAGCTCCTGCGGGGTCGGCTCGGAAAGGCAGGCAGAGTATTCGATCCCATCATCACAGTCGAGGGAATACTGTGCCTTATTGCGGATTATCCGCCGCTGGTAGGCAGCCTCATACAGCTTGTCGGCCCGCAGCTCGGCGGCCACTTCATCGGAAACTTCGATATATTCATCATGGGTGTGCCAAGAGTAAAAGTCCTTCAGATTGATAGTAGTCATTATATTTTCCTCCGTTCAGATTTTTGTTGTGGGTGGACGATCTGAACGGGGGATGGCGGGGATCGGCAGCCGGGGCCGCCCCTGCCTACCTCGGGACAACTTGTCCCAAGGTGGGTATAGAAAAACGCGCTCGCATGGCGTGATGCCACACAAGCGCGTGAAATGACATTATTCTTAATGTACTGGCAAATTTCGCGTCCAATGCCGGACTTGCCCGGAGGGGGAGCTACGCTTTTTTTAGCTGGTGAAGATCATGCGTACTATGAAAAAGCAAAATGAACACGACGATCCCTCCTCGGAAACCGCCGTGTTCCTCATAAAGTCGTCGTATAACGCGGCGGCTTTAATTGACAGCCGCCGAAAACAAAAGAGCCGATAATCCGCGCCTGAGGGCTAACGGGTTATCGGCTCTGCGTCTGTGCGTCTGGCTCTGTGATAACTAAAATCTTAAATTTTTCTACGCTGATTAAAGTTTCTTGTTTGCATTTAGGACAAAACAAAGGAAAGTTTTTCAGCTCAGTATCTAACCGCAGCTTGATACGAGTTTTACTGTTACAGACAGGACATAGCAGCCACTCGAAGCTATCCATATCGTTCATTTCAAATTTCCCTGAGCGTCCAAACTTTTTGAGCTGTGATAACAGAACCAATCGCAATTATCATAGCCAATAGGAAGAACGAAAACTGTATTCCACTTATTGCCACTGTGTAAACATCGAAGAATTTTAATGGCGTTAAGCAGTACAGCATTGGAGCTTCAAGATATTCGGCGGTGATGCTGATGCCATAAAAGAGCAATAATATTCCCGCGCCTATCCGAACAGCCCCTTTATAGGTTCTCGTCAGGCTGGAGGCCAGAAGCGTGATTGCAAACAAAGTCAACCCTGTCAAAAACAGGCCCAATGTGGTGGTAAAAGCAGCGTTTCTTTGCTCTAAACCGCCTAGCGGTAAAATGGCGGTAAAATAATTACATAACCCGCTGAATACCGCAAGTGCAAGCAAATTACATACACAGGCAACTGCTTTGGCACAGACAACCTTGTTGCGACCCACTGGTTTTGTAAATAGATATTCTGCCGTTCCCTGCGCCTGTTCTTTCGCTACACACGAAACACCGAGATAGACCGCATAGCTGTTGGTTAGCATCGTGACCCAATAATACATACAGCCATACCAGCCCAAAGCAGAAGTCAGATCACCGCTCACACCAAACATAGCTTTCAGAATTTTCGGAAAATTCGATATTAGCCCTGTCAGCTCATTGAGGCTTTCCTTTAGTGACAAATACTCAAAGTAAGCGAAGCCACACAAAATCAAGACAATTCCCATCCAGATCAGCAGTAGTTTTCTTGTTAAGCGCAGCTCGTTTTTCACTAACGCCTTCATTCGTTTCCTCCTTTACACAGCCAACGCAATATCCCGCTTCAAGATTTTCCAGTATGCCAGCAGCGCAAACCCAAACAGCAGGAGCAGATACCAGAGCATATAGTCCCATGAATAAGTTCCAGCATTGTGGATTTCCGCTGGACTGAAAAAAGAAAACGGCGATAAAAAGCCGATTGCCCGGATATTGACAGTCCTCGAAAAAGAAGTGATACAATATTCCACAAACACAACCAATCCGGCTGTCAGAAGTGGGGAACGATTATTGGGGTGAAATATTCCAACCATCAGTCCCAATAGTGCAAAAAAGAGGGAGATGAGAATAAACGAACCTGCCACCAAGAAAAATTCCCCGATGGGAAATCCGAAACGGAACAGAGTCATCGTTAGAAATGAAGTCGCCAGATAAAAAATCCCTGTTACACATATTCCGGCAAGCGCACATAGCAGCTTTCCCATATAAATCTGTTTCCGTCCACAAGGCTTTGTGTATAAGTATTCAGCCGTATTTCCCGTACACTCTTCTGTATGTAACGACAGCCCCAAGTGCATCCCGAAAATCCCCCCTGCAACCATAAAAAAGCCTGTGAGGAACGAGTACATACCAAGTGGCTCCATCAATAGCTCCAGAGAAATACCAACCGTTTCAAAAAAGCCTCCCTGTGTAAATTCCACAGGCAAAGTTTCCACCGTTTCAATCATGCCATAATACACTGGCGTCATGGAGAAGATACAGACCGCAAGAGTTGCGGCCCAAATCAGAATATATTTTCGTTTTCGTTTCCATTCAAATCGAAAAATCAACATAACGACCTCCTATTCGTAGTAGTGGAGGAATACTTCTTCCAATGACGGTTCCTCAATTAAAATATCCTCCAGCTCCAGCCGATGAAGCTGGTTCATAATCATCATAACTGGTCCGCTGAACATAAAGGATACAGAAGTCTTGCTCTTGTCCCACTCTAAATTAGCCGTACCGGGAACAGAAAAGAAATCCTCTGGAATGGCGCTTTTTGCTGTCAGCGAGATTTTCTTGTATCCGTTTTCCCGCAGTTCCTTCATGGATTGAACACTGATCAGCTTCCCCTCCCGCAGAATGGCTACACGGTCACAAAGTCTTTGCACCTCACTCAAAACGTGGGAGGACAGAAAAATGGTCACACCTCGTTTGTTTTCTTCTTTCAGAATATCATAGAAAGCCTGCTGGATGAGCGGGTCAAGGCCACTGGTAGGCTCGTCCATAATCAGCAACTTCGGAGAGGGTAACAGAGCCGACACAATGCCAACTTTTTTCTTGTTCCCTAAAGACAAATCGCCAATTCGCCTGGATAAGTCTAAATTCAACCGCTCCGCTAATTCTTCCATCCGGCTGTGGGCATTCACACCATAGAGTTCTGCTGTGTAGAAAAGCATTTCTTTTACTTTCATATTGTTGTAGTAACAGTTTTCGCTGGGAAGATACCCCACATCCTTTGCGATACGGGCGGGCTCCCGACTACAATCTAACCCAAAGATAGAGGCTCCTCCGTTGGAGGGTTTCAGCAGGCCCATTAGAGTACGGATTGTGGTAGATTTTCCTGCTCCATTGGGGCCAATAAAGCCGAAAACCTCGCCTTGTTCAACAGTAAAGCTAATGTTTTCAATTCCTCGATGTTTTCCATAGCTTTTTGTAAGTTCGTTTAGGACAATTACCGGCTTGCTCATGGCAAATATTCCTCCTTGTAAAAGTTGTGTTTCAACATATCTAGGATGTTTCGAAACTCTTTCATCATGCTGTCATAATCCACTCCACTTTCCAACTGAACGGACATACCCTTTGCAAGCATCATAAGCATCTGAAACACTAATTCTGCATCCTCCGGGTGTCTGAATTTTTTATAATCCCGCTCATGCAGAACAAGCGATGCGATATATTTTTCATTTGCTTCTGAAAATATGGCACTTTTCAATTCAGGCGTTGGTTCCACTGCCACACTTGCAATAAACGACGCAATATGCGGGTGCTTTTTTAAGATTTCCACTTTCATAACGCTGGCTTCCCATACACGGTCAAAGAAATCCGTAGTTTCCTCCAATGCACTCGTGTTATAGGCTTGCTTCATTTGGGCAGCGCAGTAATCAAATAAATACTGGTAAAGTGTCTGCTTATTTCCAAAATACTGGAATATAGACGCCTTTGAGATACCTGCCGCTACCGCAATATCATTGATTGACGTTTTTTCATATCCATGTCTTGCGAAACAGGCAAGCGCCGCATTACGGATTGTTGCCTGTTTCTCCTGTGAAAGCGCTAAAAATTTTTCCATTACTATTCTGCTCCTTCAAATAACCGAATCGGTTATTTGTATACAGTGTAACATAAATAACCGAATCGGTCAAGACGTTTTGCGCTATTTTGAGAGGAGCGCACGAATGGCAAGCAGGGCAAGTGTAGCCACACTTGCTATTTTTGCATCCCGTGGGGGCTGCAAAAACGCTTGTTGGGGAGCCTCCCCAAACCCGGCACTTTGGGACAAGTTGTCCCGAAGTCTGTTGTCTGCGTCACCGTTGCTTATCGCTCCTGTTCCTTATTTTTGCGCTCGTCCGACAGGCCGAGCAGATGATCGATATTCGCCTTGACCGCCACGGCCTCCCGCATTTCCTGCTGGGCCGCCCGGTACTCGGCATAGAGGGCTTTTTTTCGCGCTGCAAGTTTGCGGCGTTTTTCTTTTAGCGCGTCCATCTTCGGGAGCTTTTCACCGTCCAGCAGCTCATTGAGTGCCGCCTTCGCTGCCCGGTAGTCGGCCAGCTCCGGGCCATGCTCGGCCAGATATTTCTTGCTGTACCGGGCCGCCTTGTACCCCTCGAACACAGGCCGGGACTTGGCGTACTGCACCACAGCCTCCATCAGCGCGGAGGTTTTGGCGAGGTCAGCCTCGGTCTGACGCAGTTCCCCGGCCAGCGCATGAAACCGCTGGGCCGTTCCGTCAGCTTGCGCAGCGAGCTGGTCATACTCGGTGAGCTGGTGCTCCTGCAAAAACATGAGGGCTGCTGCCATCTGTTTGAGGTTATACACCTTGGCCCACCGTTCATAGGCCGGGCCTTTGCCGGAGCGCAGACGCTCCTGTATATCCACAATGAGATTGACACGCCTGGGCGTGGGAGCCGCCGCATCGTGGATATGCGGGACGGGTCGTTTCCCGGCAATCACGGCTCGAATGTTCTCGGGATCGTAACCTTCCCCAAGGGTGGATGCCCGGAGCCGCGTTGCCCGTTCCTGTCCGGGAACAAGGAACGAGATCACACCGCCGCGCCCATGCTTGACCGCATACCCGGACTCCGCCATGAGCCGCAGAAAGTCGGCAAAATCGGCGGGGCCTTTTGCGAGAGCATCGTTGATGGCAAGGCGCAGCCTTTCTTTATAAGAGGGCTGGCGCTCGGCTCCCAGCCATGCCCCATAGTGAAGAAAGCGGCCCTTGCTATGTAGCTTGGGATTGAGGATCACGGACAGGTCATTTTCCAGACACACCCGATCCGAGAGCCGCCGCACAGCGCGGGCCGAGCCGATGAAATCCCGGAACTTCCGGGTACAATCCAGCGAAGTAGAATTGTAGTAAATATGGTTATGGATATGCTGGCGGTCTGTGTGGGTGGCAACGAAAAAGGCGTACTTGCCCTTCGTCCAGCGCATCGCCGTTTCGTAGCCGATGCGATTGGCCTCCTCCGGGGTAATCTCTCCGGGCTTGAACGCCTGCCGGATCTGATAGCACAGCACATCGGCATCCCGGCGCTGCTCCCGGCCCGTGACAGCCCGGTACTTTGCCTTGCTTAACAGGAACTCCGCATCGGCGGTCATGTGGTCGCAGGCATAGGAAGAAATCAACTCGCCACCCTGCGTCTTATCCGGGTTTTGTCCGTATTCAAACCGATCCTTCAGCGATTGCGCGATAGTTTCTCCCTTGCTGATTTTGTGCTTTTTGAGATAGGTCGTTGCCGTAGGCAGCCCTCCTTCCTGTAAGAAAAACGGCGGCTGTGTTCAGCCGCCGTCATGCTACCTTGGGACAAATTGTCCCGAAGTATCAGCCTGTGATGAAGCCCCGCAGAGCAAAGTTGAGATTGTGCAGCTTATCCACCAGCCACTCCGCGATGGCCGGGATGCCATAGGGAGAGATCAGAAACGCAAGGACAAGGAACACGATCCCGCCCAGCGTCTGGCCGCTGATGAACAGGGCCACGGCAAGCAGGGTCAGCACCACACAGGCCACAACGAAAACCGCAGTTGCCATACAGAACAGAAAAGACACCACGGCGGCCAGAACGGTGAGCACCACCACAAAGGGGGCGGCAAGGATTTTCAGAACGATCATAAGCGGCTACCTCCTGTAAAAGTTGATGGGTTTCCTCCTACCAATATTATAACTCCGCCCATATAAGCAAACAAGGATGTCGATGGCCGGGCTACTTTGGGACAAAATGTCCCAAGGATTATATCTCAATGATGCGAATTTCCTTTTCGTTTGCCTGTGCAAAACGAATGGTGTAAAAAGTGCCGCCCGTGGATCTCCCGTCATAAACGGCAATTACCCGATCCGAGGAAAGTACCATGTAGCGGTTGCGTTCATGGTAGCATTGGCGATTGGATTTTTCAGACTGAACATACACGCGATCACAACAAGCAAGCAATTCTTGAAACAAGGGAGATTTAGCATTGATACGGTTTCGATATGGGAGCGCGGCCTCCAACTGCAAACAGCTATTTTGTTTCTTTTCCGCTGCAACTATGGCGGCAAAAGTGAGATCAACACCATCGGCAAACCCGGAGATAAAACGGGTATATCCCGCTGCAATCGCAGCCAGCACTTCTTTCCGTAGTGCTTCTTCCACATACTGCTCCTTGCCGACTGGCACATCACGATGGCCTGTTACACAACAAGTTTTCTCTCCCATTATCCAAACCTCTTTTCTGAAATTGCCCCGCCTTGGTATGGGCAATATTGCCTATCACGCTTTAGGTCAATTATAGGCAATAATGTTTATATAAGCAAGCGTGAAAGGAGGTAGGCCGGATGATCTCATACGCCCCATTGTGGGAAACTATGAAGCGCAAAAATGCAACCACATACACTTTGCAGGTCAAAGGGGAGATCAGTAGCTCCACGGTGCGTAGGCTGAAAGCGAATGAATCCGTTTCTACCAACACGCTGGATGCCCTTTGCAGAATACTTGATTGTGAGCTTGACGACATAATCGCATATTTGCCCGATGAAACAGAATAATGCGGGGAGCAAGGTATAAACCTGTGCTCCCCGCGTTTTGTTATAGCTCCACCACCTCCGACAGCTTTTTAATCAGAACGGACAGCGGCCCCCACAGGTCTGCATAGTCCTTTTGCAGCGCAGCGATCTCCGAGGGGTAGATGCCGTAGGTATTGGCATGGATCGCCACTTGGTTGAGGTTGTTTGCACACCGCCGCTGCAAGGACACCAGCTCCCGCACATCCGCAAGATCAACATGGAGCACATACCCATTGAGGGCCATTTTCCGCATATATGCTCCCATATTTTGAATACCCGCCTCGGCCATGCGCTCATAGATCAGCTCCTGCTCCTCGGGCGTTACCATGACATTGAGATGGACGCAGCGACGGCGCTTTTTCGTCAACGCTCCTCGCGCTCCCTGCTGCGGCGTTTGGGCGGGATCTCCCGCACCTTATCCAGCGGCTTTTCCTCGGGCGGGAGCACCGGGGCCGGGCCGTTGTTCAGAATACCGTCGATCATATTATAGTTCTGCTCGGTGGTGAGTTCCGCGCTTTTCAGCGGGTCATACTTTTCGGGCATAGCGATCCTCCTATCTGTCGCCCCTGTCGGGGGTAGTCTTTTTCGGGGCAGCGCGGCCCCGGTCAGCCTCGGCCAGCTTTGCGGCCTCTTTCATCTGCTGGGCAATCGTGCGGGGCTTGACCTCCTGCACCTTATACATCCGCTTGTAGTCGGCGGCTCGATCCTTGAAATCCTTTTGAGCCGATGCCTCGTCTGCGTGGTAATGGCCCCAATAATAATCCCGCCGCCCGTTCTCTTCGGCAAACTGCCATGTGACAAAGGGAGCCGGGACTTTGGGGTTTCCATGCTCCGCGATGGCAAATCCCCGTTTGTTGTCAAAGAGAACGGACTCGCGGATCACATATCCGGCGTTTTTCTCCACGGTACACCTCCTTCAAAAAGTGGAAAGTATTTTGCGAAAACAGGGGTGGGGTATGAAATGATACACCCCACCCCACAAGCGGCCCCGAAAAGCCTTGATACAGGCGGTTTTTTCGGGCCTAATTTTCCACGGGTCAGCGCCTTGTTTTACGCATATAATCCCGCTTCTGTTTTCGCAGGGCAGTAGCGGAACAGGCCGCAGAGCAATACCGTGTCCGGCCATCCGGGAGGAAAGGTCGCCCACAGATCGGGCAGGGCCGCGTTTCCGGGACCGGGCCTTCGGCGGTCAGCGCCGCCTCCAGCACCGGATCATTGGGCAGAACGGCATCCCGGAAGTAGCGGCAGTAGGCTCCCGTCCAGCATTTCCCCAGCATATAACAGGGGCCGTCCAGCGGTAAGCACCCATACTCCCGATCATAGTTCGCACACAGGGAAAACACCAGCTTGCGGATCGCCCTCTTTTCCTCGCGGGTCAGTTCCCGGCTCATACCTCGTCCTCGTCCCAAGGGGGCGTATCGTCCTCGAGATCGTCAAAGGCATCCAGCTCGTCCCCGTAGTCCTCCTCAACCGCTTCTGTGGCCCGCTGCTGCTTGGGGCGGTAAACCTTGAAATACCAGCCAGCACCGCCGCCCACGGCGGCAATCGCCAAAATGAGCAGGATCGTACCCATATTGCCGTCTGTGTCCTCGGGCTGCTCCGGCTCGGGATCGTCCACAGGCTCGGTGTCCTCCACCGGCTCGGGCTCCACGCCCACGCACTCGGTCATGTTGGTGGCGCATACGGGGCAATCGGTGTTGATGGCCCCGGCCATGCACTTATCCGTACAGGCACAGGCGGGGACTTCCATCCCGGCGGCTTCCATAGCAGCCAGCAGATCGGCCTCGTCCACAATGCTGAAAAAGTATGTTTCGTACTGTTCGCCGTCCTCGTCCACGGGCTTATCGTAGTCAATGACGATATAGAATGTATTGCCGCCGCTGGTCTGGACGGTGATAAACTGCTTGTTGGTGTGCTCGTCATAGAGCAGATCGCGGGTGACAAGGTTGCCCTCGTCAGAAAAGCCTACCCCCGGCTCGGTGGTGGGGGTAGGCTCCTCCAGCCCTTCCCACTGGTCGGTAGGCTCGATGTACTCGTCACCGCCCCCGGCATGGGCCGTCACGGTAAAGCCGCACATGAACACGGCCACGCAGAGCGTCAGTAAAAGAACACGCAGCTTTTTCATTCCGCAGCCACCTCCTCGGACTTCGGGACATTTTGTCCCAAGGTTTTCCCGGCCCGGAGCTGCTGGAGCACCAGCGGCAGCTCCGCGAGAGGGATGCTCATGCCGCGCACGATGTCCACGATCTCGCTGTTTTCAGCCTCCACCTTGCGCTGTTCCAGTTCTTTCAGTTTGGTCTGCTGTTCCGCGATTTTGGCCTTGACCTTTTCGATCTCGGCTTCGATTTTCGCGCTTTTCGTAGTTGCCATAGATAACCTCCTTCACGATAACCGCCCGTAGGCGTAGAAATGAGACTGCCAGTAGCTTGTGTTGAGATTGGCATACCCGATGGGATCGCCACAATGGAGCATCCAGCCATCGCCCACATAGATACCCACATGGGAAACGCCGGGGGTATCATAAGTCCCGGTGAAGAACACCAGATCGCCGGGGCGGGGTGAGCTGGTGCGGCGGCTGATGTTATACAGCCCCTGCGCCCCCAACCGCCCAAAGTCCCAGCCGCATTGATTGTAGACATAGGACACGAAGCCGGAGCAATCAAAGGATGTGCTGGGCTTGTACCCACCCCATACATAGGGATAGCCGATATATTTCTCGGCCTCCTCCAAAATGGCGGCAAAGGTTTCGTCGGCCAAATACGCCTCCGGGATCTCATGCTCCACGGGATCGGCGGTGTACTTTGCCACATAGGGGGACGATGGAAACAGGTCTGGACGGTTGCCCAGCGCCGACATATACAGGGCGTACCGGGAGAGCTGATCCTCGCCCATAATGTAGATGGGCAGATGGGACAGGTTGAAGTTTTCCAGCGTCACGGTGCAAATGTAGTAATCGTAATAGACCCGGTATGTGTCGGTATGGGTGTTGCCCTCTTCGTCCGTCCATGTGTCCGTTTCGAGGTAGTAGCGGCGCTCCGTCACCACCGTTTCCGTCAGAATGTACTGCTTTTCAAAGAGCATTTGCAGCGTTCCCTGTACCTCGTCCACCGTCCACGCCCCTTCGTGTATGGCGCTGATAATAGACAGCAGCACATAGGGATCGTGTTCAATGTCATCCAGCTCAAAGTGGTATTCGTCATAATCGTGAGTGCTTTCGTAGCTGTCCAGATAGTCTTGCAGCTCGGCCTCCAGCCCGCAGTAGGCGGCCTCGGCCCCGCGCAGATCGGCATCCTCGGCGGCATAGGTGGACGCGCCGATGGCCCCCACCACGCCGTTGCCAATCGTCACCGCAGAGGACATACACGACTGCATGAGCACCAGCAGCAGAAAACAGGCAAGGAACAGCAACACCCCCACAGGATGCCGCTTGACAAAGGCCACGGCCCGGGCCGCCAGCTTTTCCGTTGTGACCGCCGTTTTCTCTGCGGCCTTGGCCGTCTGCTTTGCAGCCTCCCGCGCTTGCTTTGCGTATTGCCGCTTGATTTTCTGCTTTTGGATATACCGGGACACCGCGCCGCCCTTTTGCATTTCCGGGTGGGCCTCCACCGTGGCCCGGTACCGATAATCCGCCGTAGCCTTGATGTGCCTGGACTCGGCCTTTTGCACCGCTTTGGCCGGGTGCTCCCGGATTTGCTTTTTTACATACCGGGATGTGGAGCGCAGGGCGGCCTCACCGACCAGCTCGGATCGGTGGGCGCTTTCGGTGCCGACATTCTCATGCTCTACCTCATATAGCTTGCCATGCACATACCCATGAACGGTTGCACCCGCCGCCCGGCCCGCCTTTTTCACGGGGCCGGACTTTTTCGGCGGTTTCTGCTTTGCCAGCTTTTTCTTGGCCTTATCCAGTTGTTCGCCGCGCTTTTCCATACGCAGCTTGGACTCGGCGGTTTGCTCCTGCTGGCTTTTGGCTCTAAACTTGCTTTTGGGGGACTTTGGGACTTTTTGTCCCGAAGTGGCCCCGCCCTTATTCGTCCTTTCGCTCATGGGCCATATCCTCCGGGCGGGTGGTCAGCAGATTGTAAATCTCACCCTTGGGGAAACGATCCACAAACGGGATGGTCACGGAGCCGTAGAACAGCAAACCCTCGCCGGAATTGCTATGGGTGATATAGGAGAGCTGATGCTCGGAAATGCCGAGCTGCTTTGCGAGGATCGCCCGGTCACTTTGGGCCTGTGACAGCAGGATCATAAAGTCGGTGTTATCCAGAATGGCCTCGATTTCCCGGCTTGCCAGCAAGTCCTTCACATTCTGCGTCAGCGCCGAGGGGACGCAGCCCTTTTTACGGAGCATCTTCCACACGGCCACAAAGTAGCTGGCCGTCAGCGGATCGCGGAGCAGAATATGGAACTCATCAAAGTAGCACCAAGTAGCAAGGCCCTCGGCATGGTTGGTGTTGACAGCCGATGTGACAAACTCGTTTGTAATGTGCATGGCGATCTTGCGGAGGTTTTCGCCCATGCCTTTCAGAACGATGCACACCACACGGGCATCCGTCTGGACATTGGTGGGGTGGTTGAACAGGTTGAGGGAGCCTGTGCAGTAGAGCTCCAGCGCCGTTGCCACACGCCGGGCCTCCGGCTCCGGCTGTTTCAGCAGTTCCTCATACAAGTCCTGCAGCAGCGGCATATCCCCGCTACCGATCCCCAGCGCCAGCTCCCGGTAGACCAGCCGCACACAGCGGTCAATGACCGTCTTTTCGATGGGCTGCAAGCCCTCCTTGCCGCCCACGATCAACTCGCACAGGGACAACAGGAAGTCGGCCTTCATGGACAGGGGGCTGTCCTCGTCATTGGTGGATAGCTGGATGTCCATAGGATTGATATGGTTGGGGCTGTCCGGGGCGATCTCGATGACCTGTCCACCCAGCCGCCTCACCAGCGGGGCATATTCGCCCATCGGGTCTACCACCACGATCCTGTCGCTGGTGGCAAGGAACACATTGATCAACTCTCTTTTTGCCGCAAAGGACTTGCCCGATCCCGTGGAGCCGAGGTACATTCCGTTGGCCGATTTCAGCTTTTTGCGGTCAGCCATGATGACATTATGGGAAAGGGCGTTCATGCCGTAGTACAGGGCCTGTCCGTCCATACGCAGCTCACGGGTCATAAAGGGAATAAAGATCGCCGTGGAGCTGGTTGTCATACCGCGCTGGATCTCAATGCCGTTGTACCCCAGCACCAGCGAGGACAGGAAACCCTGCTCCTGCTGCCAGTCCAGTCTTTTCAGAGCGCAGTTGTATTTCTGCGCGATGCCGGACACGGTAAATACATCGTTTTCCAAACGCTGGCGGCTGGGCGCAAGGTTGATGACGGTAAAGGTCAAAAGGAACATTCGCTCGTTGCGGGATTGCAGATCGGCCAGCAGCTCTGCCGCATCCTTGGAAAAGGTAATGAGGTCGGGGGGCAAAATCTCCATATCGTACCCGGCCCGGACAGCCTTTTTCTGTTCCTCGGCCTTCATGCGTCCAATATCGGAGATTTTACCCTTGATGGTTTTAATGGCCTTGAGCTGATCCACCGTCTGAACATGGAGCGTCACCGTCAGCTCGGCATCCAGCTCCAAGATTTCAGCCAGCAGCTTATCCGACATTTCCGACGCCAAAATCTGCAAGTAGGACGCAGCTCCCCAAGACTGGCCCACCCGGAATGTACGGCTCTGCCGGAAGTCGAAGCTGTCCGGGGCAATAAAGTCTTTCGTACCCATGCCAGTTCTGGGAATATCCTTCCACGCAAATCGGAAAGGCTCCCGACTGCCGGGGTGGAGCTGCCCATGCAAGGCGGCCAGCCGATCCCGGCCATCGAGGGGCCGGGACTGTACCCCCAGCCGCTTGAAGTTGCCCATCACATCGGCCTCTACACGATCCAGACGGGGCCGGGCCTCGGCCACGCTGCCAGCGGGCAGACCAAAGGTGATGTATTTGGAGCGTTCAATGCCGTTGTTGCTTTTGGCAATCTGGCCTTTGAGCATATCCACGAACTCGCCCCGGATGCTGTTGAACGCATCCTGCTGGGCCGGGATATTCACCTTGTAACGGTGGGTAGACCGGGAACGCCGATTGACGAAAGAAAGCTGGAACGGCAAGGAACTGTCAAAGTAATTGAGGAATGAGCTCCAGCCGCCAAAGATAGCAGTCTGATCCTCGGTGGACGCAACGGCATAATTGATGTCCTCATATTCCACCGTTTTCGTGTAAAGCCCGCCGGGGAGCTGACAGATGCCGTCCGGGTGCATCGCCACATAGGGGATCGTCTGCTGGGCAGACACCACGGCCCGGCGCTTACTTGCCTTTGGCTTGCTTTTACTTTTTGTTTTCTGCAATAGGCTCCTCCTTTCCTGTGAATGACGCATAGATGTTCTGCGTCTTGTAGGGCCTCACACCGGGCCGCAGAAACCGGGTGTTGAGGATGTTTCGCAGCACCTTTTCAAAGGGCAGCCCGTCTTTTTCATACATGGCCATCATAAAGGCCGGGAGCATGATCACCAGCATGACGAACAGCGCCCCGGTGTTGCCGATGGCACCACGGGAGAGCAGATAGGCCGGGACGCCCACCGCCGCGCCGATGCCGAAACAGACAAGCTGGCGTTTGGTGAGGTTAAAGGCGATTTTCGTTTTGATTTTGGATAGGTCGTTGGGGACATTTACATAGGGCATCCGTCACACTCCTTCCTTGGGACAAATTGTCCCGAAGTCCCGGATTGTCGGCTCCACCTCGTTGCCCCATACATCCCAGCCGGGCGGGGTCTGACGGGCGAACAGCTCCACACGGGGCAGATCGCCCATGAGGGAAATAATTTTGTCCCTCGTTTCGTCCGGCTTTTTGCTATGGGCCTCGATGGGAGAAATGATAAACTGGTGGACATCGGCGGCCTGCCGTTTGGGGTGGCCCCGTGTGGCAAGCAGACAGATCTCCGCGTTGCCCCGCGTCCAGAAACCCAGCCCATAAAACCAGCTATCGGCCTTCTTGTTCTTTTTCAGCCACACAAAGGCCACGGATTTATAGTTGAAGCCCCACGCCTTAATGAGCCGCAGGGCCTCCGGGAGCTGCGGGAATGTTGCCCACATGAAAAGTGCGCTGTCCGGGGCCGCAATCTCGGCCACAGGCAGCGCACATAACTCGTCTATGCTCATGGTGGGGTAATGGTTTTCAGCCGCCCCCTGTACCTTGCTCCGCTGGTACTGCCAAGGGGGATCGGCATAGATGATGGAATATCCTCCGATATTGTCACACTCCTTTCCCGCCCCCGGCCACGGCCAGCCGCGCCTGTTCAATGCGTTCCACGGCGGGGCCGTAGAACACGGGGGCATTTTCAAAGCAGATGAAGCGGCGGCCTGTGTTCAGCGCGGCAACGGCAGTTGTGCCGGAGCCGGCGCAGATGTCAGCCACCACCTCGCCCTCGTTGGTATAGGTCTGAATGAGGTACTCGCACAGCTCCACAGGCTTTTGTGTGGGGTGGATCGTGTGCGACACCGTAGGCACAAAAAGGACGTTGCTGGGATAGCGTCGCCCATCGCTGGACTCGGTGCCGACCCGTTCAAACTTGCCATAGTTGGGACTGCTCCCGCTTCGGGCATGGGTTTTGCGGTACGGCTCCCCATAGGTGAACTGCGGATTATATACCGGGGGCTTTTGGTAGAACACCAAAATGTTCTCGGACTTTTTCAGCGGGGCGCGGTTGGCATTGAGAAAGCCTGTTCCGCGCTCTTTGTACCATATCCACTCATAGCGGAGCATGGCAAGGTTGGATGCCCCCAGCACCTTATCATAGGGGCATTGGGAAAACAGCAGCACCGCGCCGTCCGGCTTGACCGCCCAGCGCACCGCCTCCCAAAACTCGATCAGCGGCAGCGGCACATCCCAATAGTTCCGGGTCGTGCCGTATGGGGGATCGGTCAAAAGCATATCCACCGAATGACGGGGCAAGGAGCGCAAGCCCTCGATCCCGTCCATAAGGAACAGGCCGCTGGGCTCCAACACCCGGCCATCCGGGGCCTTTGGGACTCGTCGGCACAAACTCCGCTCTGCTACTTCGGGACAATTTGTCCCGAAATCCGCCCGCTCCGTTGCGCCTCCTCTCCCCACAAAGTCTGCCGACTTTGCGGGGTACCCCTTGTTTTCCAAAGTGGTTTTGTTCATGGCGTTGTCCTTTCTTAATGCGCGCCGAATATGCTCTTTGCCACCGAGCCAGTTTTGAACAGGGTGAAGCACAGCAGCACCGTATAGCCGATGCAGCTCCAGATCGCCCCGATGGGATCGCCGCTAGTGGCAATACCCTGTACCAGCACCGCATAGATGGCCACGCACACAAGGATCAGCAGACCTTGGAAACCGACAGCAAACAGGGACTTGATATAGTTCTGGCCCATACTGCCAATTTCACGGTTGGAGAGCGTAGCCACGGGTATGGGGGCCAAGCTGGTGAGCAGATATATTTCAATCATGCGCCCATAGACGATGACGAAAATAATAATGTTCAGCGCAAGCATGGTAATGTGAATGAGGAACGACTGGAGCCACAGACCCAGCAGGGGGCCGACTTCCATCGCCTCCAAGGTAGCCTCCAGATTATCCAGCATGGACGCGCTGATGTCGGTGGAGCCGCGCACCAGCCCTGCGGCGTTGGCAATCACGCTCTGGGACATATCAAATACCGCCATGACGATATTGAATGTATTGGAGAGAATGAGAATAGCCGCCGCCGTTTTGAAAATCCACTTGAAGAAAATCCAGTAGTCCAGATCGTGTAGGTTGTTCTTTTCGATAATGAGCTGGATCAGCTCATAGGTGGCAACAAAGGTTAAAATCAGACCGGCAATCGGCAGTATCACCGTTTCAGAAAGCTGCCGTATGAGGGAAAAGACCCCGGCGTTCCAAGCCGCCGGGGTCGTCCCTACTTGCACCGCAATCTCTCCGACACGGGTATTGACCGTATCAAAAAGGCCCGTGAGGTTGCCCATGATACCCTCAATCAGCAGCCCTTTTATCCAGTCTGTAAGCCAGTCGGTGAGAAATCCCATAAGCTAAACCCTTAAAACAGGGAGGACAGCAGGGGGATCAGAGTGGTGCCGAGCACGATGATGCCGCCGCCAGCCATGAGCTGCTTCATACCCTGGCTCTTCGCGCCGGGGTTATCGGAGCCGTAGCCCTCCAGCAGGTTGACAACGCCCCACACGCCAAGGCCAGCGCCGAGGGCAATAACGAGGGTCTGCAAAGTGTTGATGGCAGAAGCGAAAAACTGCATATATTACTCCTTTTCTCCGGGCTATACCCGGCCATGAAAAAAGCCGCCCCGTGTAGGGCGGCAGCGTCCGTACCTCGGGACTCGTCGGCACAAACTTCGCTTTGCTACTTTGGGACAAAATGTCCCAAACTCCGCACGCTCCGTTGCGCCTCCTCTTCCCACAAAATCGCTGATTTTGCGGGAACCCTAAAAGCCCAAGGTTTTATACAAAAGCGTCTGGATCGTCGAGGTCGTCATAGTTGAGGATGTCCTCGTCCTCTTCTGTGAGCGCCTCGGCGGGCACATCCACTTCGTACACCTCACAAGCCTCGTTGGGGCCGGGCCGCCTGCGGCGGTTTATCAGCCTGTCGAGGTTAAAGGCGTTTTTCTTGTCGGCCTCAGCCGTAAACTTGTAGTTGGGGTGTTGCTTCAGATCGTATTTGCGGGAATAGAACGGGGGCAGGCCCCGGAGCTGCAAGATGCACCGATCACCGGGCATTGTGGCAAGCTCGCTGGGGGTCATCAGCTCCCGGCCCAGCCGCTGGATGTTTTGGCTGTAACTTTCGGACTGGCCCCGTGTGCGGCCATCCGTCTGCATGGAGATCGTGGACTTGCCCAGCCAGTTTTCCGATATTTCCTTGATAGTGCTGGCCTCGCGGCCACCGAGGAATATCACGCTGTCCATGTTGCCGAGGATCGTTTCCGCATTTTTATCGTAAATGGCCTTGCATTGAGCAAGCTGCTGATAGAGCAGTACAAGGCTCACCTCGCGGGAACGAATGACGGCCACCAGCTTTTCCAGCCCCGGCACTTGGCCCGTATTGGCCGCCTCGTCCCACAGGACGCGCACATGATGGGGCAAGCGGCCCCCATGCACATTGTCGGCCCGTTCACACAGGAGATTGAACATCTGCGAAAAAGCGAGAGCGACCAAAAAATTGTAGGTGCTGTCCGTATCGCTGATGCAGAAAAATGTTGCCGTCCGTCTGTCACCCATACGGTCAAGTTCCAGTTCATCGTAGCTCATAATCTCCCGGAGCTGGGGGATGTCAAAGGGAGCCAGACGAGCACCGCAGGAAATCAAAATGCTTTTGGCCGTCTTGCCGCTGCTTAACTTGTACTTTTTGTACTGCTTCACAGCAAAGCAATCCGGCTTTCGCTTTTCCAACCCGGCAAACATATAGTCCACCGCGTTCATAAAGTCCTCGTCATCCTCCTTGACCTCCATGCCGGAGATCATGTCCACCAGCGTATTCATATTGCGATCTTCCTCCGCGCCCTCGAAAATGATATAGCCCAGCAGGGCGCAGTATAGGAGCGTTTCGGCCTTCGTCCAGAACGGATCGCCCTCTTTGCCCTCGCCCTTGGTGTTGGAAATAAGGGCATTGACGAACTTTAGGATGTCGGACTCGTTCTTGATATACGCCAGCGGGTTATAGTGCATGGACTTGGAGAAGTCGATGCTGTTGAATACCTTGATTTTGTACCCCCGCTTTTGGAGAAAGCTGCCCACTTGGGACAGGACGCCGCCCTTCGGGTCTACCACCACGAAAGAGGAATGGGCCTGTAAAAGCTGGGGCGTGAGCCAAAAGCGGGTTTTGCCCGAGCCGGACGATCCGATGACACAGGTATTGAGGTTTCGGGCGTTGGCCGGGATCTTGGGCCGGGTGTTCATGGTGAGAAACTCCGTCCCGGTCAGAATGACATTGTTTTCAAACTTGGGATCGACAAAGGGCTTGATGTCCTTTTCGTTTCCCCACCGGGCCGAGCCGTACTCCTCGTCACGCCGGAACTTCTTGGCTTTTTTACTTTTCATGTGGATGAACAGACGGAACGCCACGGCTCCCACGATACCAACCAGCCAGTCAACAGGGTTTAGCCCCGGCGCGAAATCGGCAAAGGCCGGGCCGATAGTCTGGCCGATCCCCATCACTTTTGTTAGGAAACCCGCACCAGCGGCCAGCCGATAGGCCGTACTCAATTTGAGGAACGCCCAGCCGATGAACACATACGGGATATTGGGAATGAGGAATTTTCGGAGCTTATCTGTTTTCATGCGCCGCCTCCTTCACACGCTCCCGCTGTTTGGGCTTTTCACGGGTGAGCTGATCTCCGGCCCGCTTGATCTGATCCCGGATGGGGATGCGCCTGGACTTGGACTTGTTCAGCACCTTTTTGGAATACTCCGAGAAACAGGCGGTCATGGCATCAGCCTGTCCCGCCTTGAAAAACAACAGGTATTTGTCCGGGCCTGTCTTGTAAAAGGCATAATCCACATTCCACTTCCGGGCCACCCGGTCAAAACTTTTGGTATCGCCGGACAGCTCCAGACTGTTGGTAGACACGCCATGCCGCATAAGTTGCTTGACCGTCTGTTTGCCGTGAGGGATCTGCCGGGCGCGGTGTTCTTTGGCGATTTTGCGCCCCACAGCGGCCACCACATAGGCAAGGCTCCGCGCCGTCAGCTTACTGGCCCGGACGGAAACTGCAACAGTACGCCGGGAAATATCTTCTTCTATCAGCTATGCCGCCTCCTTTCTCACCTCGGGACAAGTTGTCCCAAGGTGGGGTTATCGTTCCGTATGGCCCAGCGTGGGCCGTTTCCGTTCCCCCTCCAGCGAGGAACGGTCTATAATTTCCTTGAAAGCTGACATCTGCTCCCGGATGGACAGCTTGGGCATGGAGAAAACGCGGTGCTCGTCGGGAATGTCATCCCGGCCCGTGTAGTGCTCTATAAAGCTGCTGCGGTTGTCGGCCACATATCCACCGGGGGCATAGTGGCCGCCGTCATTGATCCGCACATCCCGCCCGTATGCCTCATAGTCGATATAATCAATGAGGTGTTCCGGGACTTCCACACCGCCGAACTCCAGCACATACATACGGCCCAGCTCCTCGTCACTACGGACACCGGAATAGAACTCAAAGCAATCCAGATTTTGCGTGAGGTTGATTAAGTCTTTTACGCTACCTGTGTATTCGCCAGCGTCTATGACCGCCTCAAACTTTTCTATATCGCTCTGATCCATTTCCGACAGCAGCGCGGCCAGATAGTTGAGCTCGTCAATGCTTTCATATTCGCCCAAGTGCTCATGCAGCCCCAGTACATCGCCGTCAAAGCTGGTTATGAAAATCTCCTCATACCGTATGCCGTCCACGCCGATGCGCTTTAAGAGGGACTGTACCTCCTCCGCCGTGGTGGGAAATTTCAGCGTTTCGCCCACAAGCTGCCCCTCGGCATATTTGCCGAGGTTGGTAATGTAGGCTTCCAGCAGGGCCGCCATATCAGCGGCGGCCCTGTCCCTTGACCGTCAAGATGCCCTCCAGCGTGGTTGCCGTGATACCCAGCCGCTGGGCAACAGCAATATCGTTCTTCATAGCCTCGGTGACGGTATGGCCGCACACCACCAGCACATGAGAGCGTTTGAGCAGATTACGGGCCATGTCGATCCCGCTTTTATGCTCCTCGGGAATGGCATCATTGAGGAACAGGGGATGGAACAGCGTGGGGCAGATGGGCGAAAAGCCCGCCTCATACACGCTGCGGCAATACTGCGCCGCCTGTTTTGCGTTTTCGGCATCGCTGCCGCACCACGCAGCGGTGATATATGCGAGGGGTCGTTTCATTGTTAAAACCTCCATTCAATGAAAAAACCTCGGGACAAATTGTCTCGAGGTTACAGGCTCTTATCCGTTTTCTTTTCGGGCTTGCCCAGCTCGGGGGGCTGCTTGGCCTTCCAGTCATCCAGCAGGGCCATGATCTGATCCTTCATCTGACGGGGGGACTTGTCCTTGCCGAAATACTTTTCCAGTTCCGCGCTATTGATAATCACCTTATCAACCTCCTTCTTTTCTTCCATCAAAATGCCGTCGATCACATCGCCGTTCAGCTTGCCCTCTTGATCCAGCTTGCGGAGCCGCTGGGCTTGGGATAGGGACGGAGAGGACTGCTGGCCCTCAATGGACACGGCGATATACTTCTGATGTTTGGGCCGGATAAAGGAAATCTCCACGGCGGGGGTAAATGCCAGCTTTTTTTCGTCCAGCATTTTCTGCAAATCCGGCACCAGCTCGGTCAAGCGGATATACCGCTGTACCTGTTTGTAGTTCATGCCGTTGCGATCACCCACGATCTGCGTGGAGCGTTTACCCGCCTCCTGTGCGTCCTCACCGGGACGAGCGCCTTGGTGCTTGATGGCCTCCACCTGCATTTTCAAAGACTGTGCCTTTTCCGTGGGCAAAATCTTTTCGCGGTGGCGCAGGTTGTCATCCGTCATAGCGAGGATGGCCTCGTCATCGGTCATGTTACGGACAATACAGGGCATATTCACAAACCCGGCCAGCTCGCTTGCCCTCTGGCGGCGGTGGCCCGCGATGATCTCATACCCGCCATCCTCGGTGGGGCGCACCAGCGCGGGCTGGTTTACACCACTTGCCCGGACGGACTCCACAAGGCCCTGCATCTCGGCATCGTCACGGACACCAAAGGGATGGTTTTTGAACGGGCGCAGCTCGGACAGATTGAGGTAGACAATTTCCTCTTTTTCTGCGCGGGTAGCGTCACGGGGCGCGGCGGGCTGCTCCGGCGCGGCAGGGGCGGGAGCCTCCTGCGGATTGGGTGCAGCATTTTCCGGGGCAGCCTTACTTTGGGACATTTTGTCTCGCGTGGGCGGCTTGGCCTTGTCGGGGGCCGCCTTGTCAGCCTTTGCCGGGCGGCCCTTGCTGGCCTTGGCCGCTGCTTTGTCCTTCGACTCCGTGGTTTTCTGCTTGGGAGCCTTTTCCTTCGGGGCCTTGTCCTTTCCGGCCTCCTCACGGGCGGCGGCGAAATCCACCACCTTGCCAGAGGGAGCAGGGGCAGGATCACTCTTGTCCGGGGTGGCAGTCTGCTTGGCCTCCTTGTCGGGCTTGAGCGGCTCGGGAGCCGCAGGGCTGGGAGCCTCCGGGACGGTGGGCTCCGCCTTTTCTGCGGGAGCTGCCTTTTCAGCCGGGGCGGGATCTGCCACAACGGGCTCGGCCTTGCCGGGAGCAGGCTGCTCCTGCGCGGGGGCCGTGTCAGTCGTTTCTGCCTCGGGGCCGATATTCTTTTTATCGTCTGCCAATGTCAAACCTCCTTTGTCTTGAAATGAAAAAAGCCAGCCCGATGGCTGGCAGCAGATAAGGGACTCCTCCTTTCAAGTTGTGGTGTATGAAAACGCCGCCCATAGTCTCACTCGGGCGGCGTAATGCTCAATATGAAATTGTTTTAGAATAAATACCTTGCTTGACAACTCGGATTTAATTTTAGATTAGATTTTTTCGCGGTGGCCTTCGTTCCACATTTTTTCATCGACATCGGCCATCATCAGCTTTAACAGGATGTCCGACATACTTTCACCGTTTTTATCATAACGGGGCTCCACGATAAAAACGCGATTGCCGATCTCATATCTTTGCGGCTCACCAGCTATATATTCTTTCTCCATACTCAACACCCCCTTTCGCTATGGAACAAGGAAATTATACCATGCGAAAAGGGAATTGCGGTATCGAGCTTGTTTTCAAATTTAGTATTGATATGCGGTCTGGCCCCAGCTATAATGAATTTCAAGAAAAACGCCGATGGTTTTGCGGCTTTTGGTGGGGTGTCCCGCGTATTGAACGCTCTATTGGCCCGATTTAGAGGGGTATGTAACCGATCTAACCGGGAGAGCGCTTGAATGGCATTCAAGAGGTAGTCGGTTCGATCCCGATCGTCTCCACCAGTAAAGACCGCACAGGAAACTGTGCGGTCTTTCTCCTTTTAACGCGAAGCGCTTTCCACTGCGGCGGAAAGCGCTTTTTATTCTGCTACCCGGAAGCTGACCGCTGCCTCTCCCGCCCCCAGGGCCTCAGACAGTCCGGCGGGATCATCTATCCGGCCAATCGTGGTATAGCGGTGGGAGGTGGAAAAGCTCTCATAAAAAAGCACCAGGCAGTCGGAGCCGTAGAGCATGAGATCCCCCGCCTGGATTTCGGATGGGCGGCCGGCGTCGGCGGGCAGGCTGTCGGAGAAATAATAATATTTTTCATTCCCGTTCATCTCGCTCATGCGGAGGGTCAGCGGCAGCATTTGCATCAAGGCGCGGGCCGTTTCGTTGTCGTTCAGGGTGACGGCGAAGCGCTTGTCGCCCACCGTGATTTGTAGCTGCGGCATCGCAGTGTTTTCCATTGGAGAAGCGGGCTTCTGTTGAGGGGCCTGTGGAGCCGGGGCAGGGATTTTGGCTTCCTGCGGCAAGGCGTCCTCTTCCACCTTATCGATCTGTACCTCCCCAGCGAGGGAGGGGATCAGCTCGGCGCCGGACACCGCCTCCCCGAGCGCATACAGCCCGGAGGCTCCGCCGCAATTCCCATAAAAGAGTGCCACGTCCCCCCAAGGCTCGTAATAGGCAAGGGTACCCGCCGGGCCCTGCGCCAGGGGGGCGCCGCTGGTATCAAGGCCCTCGGGCGGGTAGAAGATTTTTTCGCTCCCCGCATAGTCCTCGATCCCGACTGACAGAGGAAGCTGCCGGTAGAGGGAACTTGCCGCGGCGCTGCCGTTGAGCCGGAACATGACGGCAGCGCCGCCGTCCATCTGCACCTGGATCAGCGGGCCCTGCGCCTCGTCCGGTGAGGAGGTGGGCCCGGTGGCGGCAGCTTCGCTTTCCGGTAAAGAGCCGGACGAAGAAGGTGGGCTCTCATCCGGTGGGGCCTGCGGCGCGGGGCGCGCCTCCACGTCCCCGCCGCAGGCCGCCAGGGAAAGGGACAGCAGGAGCGCAGCTAAGGGGCGCCCAATATTTCTTCGGGACGGGGAGTGAAACTGCGCCCCTCCCAAAATATTGAAAGATGCGCCTTCAATACTTTCATATGGGTGCCTCCGGAAGCGCGACAGCCTTTTCATACCGCTTCCCTCCTTCAAATCGCCCTGCCCATCTCAAAGGCTTTCTCCAGGGCGTGGTTCCCCCGAATGGCGCCGACGGCATCGGCGCCGCCGCCGAAGACGGTGCCGGCCAGCCGCGCCTTTTCAAAGCAGGCGATCCAGCCCCCGAGGCCTTTGATGGCGCCGTCCATGGCGCTCTCCTCCTGCTCTGCCGCCGCGGCCAGCAGGTAGATGTCCCGGAAGGCGTAGCCGGCGCTGTACAAGGGGTTGGAGCGGTCGAGCATGGTTTTCATCTGACCGCACATCTCGTAGTAATAGATGGGGGTGGCGAAGACGATCACGTCGGCGGTGCGCATTTTCTGGGCGATGGTGTCCGCGTCGTCGCGGATGACGCACCGCTGGGTCTTCTGGCAGCAGAGGCAGCCGGTGCAAAAGCCGATGGTTTTGTCATGCAGGCAGATTTTCTCCACCTCATGGCCGGCTTCCCGGGCGCCGTGCGCGAAGGCCTCGGCCAGCGCGTCGGAATTGCCGCCCTTGCGGGGGCTGGTGGAAACGATCAGGATCTTCTTATTCATCAAAGTACCTCCTTCAGCCGGCTATAAACTGGCCTTCAAAATCCCCAGGACCTCTTCCCGGCTCAACACCTTATAACCACCCTCCATGATGAAGGTGCCTTGGGCTATACCCTCGAGCATCTCCTCGGTGACCCCGAGCTCCCGCAGGCTCATGACGAGGCCCAGCTCCTTCATCCAGGCTTCCATCCGCCCGAGGCCCAATGCCGCGATCTCGCGGTCACTCCCGCCCTCGGGGTCCACTCCCCAGACGTTGACGGCGAAGCGCCAAAACTTGGGCAGGCCGTAGGGCAGCAGGTAGCGGTAATAGGGCAGCGAAACGGCGGAGAGGGTCATGCCGTGGGTCGCGTCGGTATAGGCGCCGACCGATTGGCCGATCATGTGGACCATCCAGTCGGTGGCTTTGCCCTTTGCCACGAAGGTGTTCAGCGCCCAGGTGGCGATCCACATGATGTTGCTGCGGGCCTCGTAGTCCTCGGGATTTTGGAGGGTGATCAGGCTGCTGTGAATGAGGGACTTCATCAGCCCCTCCATCACATAATCGGAGGTGTTGTCGTCGGTTCCCGAGAAATACTGCTCGGTGATGTGGTTCATGATGTCGTAGAACCCGGCAACCATTTGGTAGCGGGGTAGTGTGAAGGTTAACCGGGGGTTCAGGATGGCGAACCGGGGGAATACGTTGTCCCCGAACACATGGCCGATCTTCAGCTTCTGCTGGTGGTTGGTGATGACCGCGCCGCCGTTCATCTCGCTGCCGGTGCCCGCCATGGTCAGCACACAGCCCACGGGGATGATCCGGTTATCCACCTCCTCCATGCGCAGGTAATACTTTTCCCAGGGGTCCTCCTTGCACCAGGCGCCGACGGACACGGCCTTGGCCCAGTCGCAGACCGAGCCGCCGCCCACCGCGAGGATCAGGTCCACGTCGTTTTCCCTGGCCGCCTTGCAGCCCTCGTACAGCTTGTCGGAGGTGGGGTTGGGCAGGATGCCGGGCAGCTCGACGACCTCCTTGCCGCTCTCCTTCAGGATAGCGGTCACCTGGCCGTACAGGCCGGACTTCTTGATGGAGCCGCCCCCGTAGGCCAGCAGTACCTTTTTGCCGTACTTTTTGAGCTCGCCGCCCAGATTGTCCAGGGCATCCTCGCCGAAATACAGGCGGGTGGGGTTGCAGTACATAAAATTGCCTAACATGGATGTTTCCTCCTTGATATTGTAAAATGGTCCGTTTTTCTATGACCTCCAGGCCGTCTTCACGGCCTGGAGGGGAATCTCTTTGATCACCCTGGCGGGGACGCCGCCCACCACCGTATTGGCGGGGATGCCCTTCGCCACCACCGCGCCGGCGGCCACGACTGCGCCGTCTCCGATGGTCACGCCGGGGCAGACGGTGGCGTTTGAACCGATCCAGACGTTCCTGCCGATGACGATGGGCGCGGGGTGCATATCCTTCCTGTGGTGGGGGTCCATCTCATGGTTGAGGGTCGCCAGCACGACGTTATGGCCGATCAGGCTGCCCGCGCCGATGGTGATGCCGCCCTGGTCCTGGAACCGGCAGCCGGAGTTGATAAAGACGCCTTCGCCCACGGTGATGTTCCTGCCGAAATCGGTGTGGAAGGGCGGGAACAGCGCGAAGGAGCGGTCCACCGGCTTACCGGTGATCTGTGAAAACAGCTCCCGGATTTCGTCGGGATCATGATAGCCGCTATTGAGCCGGGCCGTCAGCTTCATCGCTTCAAACGCGGCTTTGCTCATAAACCGGTGCTCCTGCGATCCGTTCACCACCCGTTCCCCACGGTTCAGATGATCCAAAAATTCCTGCAGCTCCATCTTTAAAACCCCCTTGCGTTTCCCTGCCCGGTCCGGCGCTGGAGAGGGCGCCGCCTTCAGGTCCAGTATAGCAGCGGGGATGATGGATAGCAAATACTTATATGACATATTTGTCTATAGTTGACAGGCATAATCGTGCATGCTATAGTGGAGAAAAAGGAGGCTTCTCGATGGAATTGCGCGTTTTACGCTATTTCTTGGCGGTCGCGAGGGAGGAAAGCATCTCCGGTGCGGCGGATTATCTGCATCTGACGCAGCCAACCCTCTCCCGCCAGCTGATGGATCTGGAGGAGGATCTGGGAAAAAAGCTCTTCATCCGGGGCAACCGGAAGGTCACTCTCACGGAGGACGGGGTCCTGCTGCGCAAGCGGGCCAGTGAGATTGTCGAGCTGGTGGAGAAAACCGAATCCGAGTTCCGGGAAACCGAGGAGGTCACCGTCGGCGACATCTACATCGGGGGCGGCGAGAGCGACGCCATCCGTCTGATTGCCCAGGCCGCCAGAGAGCTGCAGATCAAATGCCCGCAGATCCGGTACCATCTGTTCAGCGGCAACGCCGACGACGTGGGGGAACGGCTGGAGAAGGGGCTATTGGATTTCGGGATCATGATCGAGCCCAGCGACATGAAAAAATATGATTACCTCAAGCTGCCGGTCACCGATGTCTGGGGGGTGCTCATGCGCCGGGACAGCCCCCTGGCCCAAAAGGAGACCGTCCGTGCGGAGGATTTGTGGGGCGTGCCGCTGCTCCTTTCCCGGCAGGCGCTGGGCAAGAGCCGCCTGTCCGACTGGCTGGAGCGCGGCTACGATTCCCTCTGCGTCGCCGCCACCTACAACCTGATCTTCAACGCCTCCCTGATGGTGGAGGAGGGGCTGGGGTATGCGATCACGCTGGACAAGCTGGTAAACACCAGGGACGAGGGCAGCCCGCTGTGCTTCCGCCCGCTCGAGCCGCATCTGGAGGCGCCGCTCTACATCGTCTGGAAAAAATACCAGGTATTTTCCCGGGCGACACAGCGGTTTTTGCAGATGCTCCGGGAAAAATTCCAGTAACGGTGCTTCTATGCCGTTTTGATGCCGAAAGGATGTATACTGGCAAGGAGGAGGGAGCGAATGATTCAGATTCTGATTGTCGAGGACGAAAAGGCGATCTCCAACCTGATCCGCCTGAGTTTAAGCAAGGAGGGCTACGGCTGCACCTGCGTCTACGATGGGACCGCGGCCGCCGATCTGCTGGAGCAAAACAGGTACGACCTGATCCTGCTGGACGTCATGCTCCCTGGGATCGACGGCTTCGAGCTGATGGAATATATCCGCCCCATGGAGATCCCGGTGATCTTCATTACGGCGAAGAACGCGGTGGCCGACCGGGTGAAGGGGCTGCGGGCCGGGGCGGAGGACTATCTCGTCAAGCCCTTCGAGATCGTGGAGCTGCTCGCGCGCGTGGACGTGGTGCTGCGCCGGTACCTAAAAAGCGAGATGGTCCTTTGGGTCGGCGGGCTGGCGATCGACACCTACGCCATGCAGGTGAAGCGGGACGGCCGGGAGATCGGCCTGACGAAAAAGGAATATGATCTCCTTCTGCTGTTCGCCCGGAACCCGCGGCGGGCCCTCTATCGCGAGACCATCTACGAGCGGGTCTGGGGGGAGGAATACCAGTACGGCAGCAAGACGGTCGATCTGCATGTGCAGCGGCTGAGGAAAAAGGTCGGGTGGGAGAACCTGTTGCAGGCGGTCAACAAGGTCGGCTACCGCCTCGAGGTGTAAGATGAAACTAAGCGTGAAACTGACCCTCTGCATGCTGGGGCTGCTCTCGCTGCTGTTCGGGATCGGGGGCAGCCTTTTGATCTCGACCTCATTTCAGGTCACGCTCGAGCGTGAAAAGGAGGGGGCCTACAACGCCTATCAGATGGTGCTGGGCACCTTGCAGGTGGTCAACAGCATACAGGGCCCGTCCGACTACGAAGAGATTTCCCAGACGTTGGAGCAGCTGTCCCGGCAGAACGCCGGCTCCTTTTCGTCGCTGCGGCTCTATTCCGACGCCGGGCCGATCTATGAATACGGCTCAAAGCCCGTTTCGTCCGGCGGGAAGGCCCTTCCCGGCAGCTGCACGATCCGCTGCGCGCGGGGCGGGGACGGCGCGCGCCTCCTGACCCTCTCGGGGGCGCTCCAGGCGGGCGGGGAGACCCTCTACCTGGATATGGCGCGCGACATCTCGCCGCTCTTTGCATCGCGGCATACCCAGCAGCAGATTTATCTGCTGGTCTTTTTGCTGATGGCCGCGCTGTGCGCGCTGCTCTCCTACAGCATTTCCCGGGTGCTCACCCGCCCGCTGGTGCGCCTGTCCAAAGTGTCCCGCGCCATTGCCAAAGGGGAGCTGTCCAGCCGGGCGGATATCCGTACCGGGGATGAAATCGGCCTGCTCGCCCGCGATTTCAACGCCATGGCCGGGGCGCTGGAGGAGAAGATTGCCCAGCTTCGGGAGGCGGTCGAGCGCCAGGAGCGCTTTGTGGGCAGCTTTGCGCATGAGATGAAAACCCCCATGACCTCCATCATCGGCTACGCGGACCTGATCCGGGGCCAGACACTGAGCGCCGGTGAGCAGGCCGAGGCGGCGAACTATATCGTCAGCGAGGGGAAGCGGCTGGAAAACCTGTCGCAAAAGCTGTTGGAGCTGCTGGTGCTCAAAAACACCAGGATGGCTTTTTCAAAGGTCCGCCCCGCCGCATTGATTGGGGGGCTCGCCGCCCGCCTCGGACCGGTATATGAGCGGCAGGGGATCGTCCTGAGCTGCGTGTGCGGGGAGGGGGAGTGCCTGCTGGAACCGGAGCTCGTAAAATCGCTGCTCATCAACCTCCTCGACAACGCGCGAAAGGCGATGGAGGGGAAGGGCGGCAGGATAACGGTGCGCGCCGTCATGCTCCCGGACGGCTGTGAAATCGCCATATCGGACGACGGGCGCGGCATCCCGCCCGAGGCTTTGGAGCACCTGACAGAGGCCTTCTACCGGGTGGACAGGTCCCGCGCGCGCCAGCAGGGCGGCGTGGGACTCGGGCTGGCGCTCTGCCGGGAGATCGCCAACCTGCACGGGGGCTCCCTGCACTTTGACAGCCGCCCCGGCGAGGGGACGACGGTGACGGTAAAGCTCAGGGGAGGCGCGGCATGAAACGAATGAAAATTTCCAATATCCTCGCGGTTCTGTGCACCCTTTTGCTGGTGGCGGCGGGCGCCTGCCTGCCGCAGGTCGTCTCCCGGCTCCTCGACCGCCGCCTGTGGCGGGAGACGACGAAGCGGGAGGATGCGTACGTTTCCCTCCTGCTCTCGCAGACCCCCGACCTCTTTCGCACATTGGAGCTCTTTCGCACCCAGCACTCCGAGATACTCCTGTCCGAGGGCTACCGCATGACCGAGCAGGAGGTGAAGGACGCCGCCGCCGGGGCGCTGACGGAGTTTTTGACGCCGGCCCTGCAGGAGGATGGGGCCGTCTACGTCCACCCCAAGGTTACGCCGGTTCTGCTCACCGGCGGGGAGGCCCCCGCCCTGTCCGGCGTGTTCTGGCACTGTGTGTGGGAGGATGGGATCGGGGAGGACGAGGTCCTCTGGCTGGACGACGAGAGCGGGAAGATGGTGGCCTATGAGGGCTATCTCAGGCAGCCGACCTTCGTCGAATCGGAATATCTGATCGCCTATGCCGTGGGCACGCCGGAAGACGCCGCCCGGCAGGTGGCGGAGTTTTGCCGCCGGTATTACCCGGTCGACGACGTGCAGCTGGCTTTGGAAAAAACGGATGTCGACGGGGAACGCTATTCGCTGGTCCTGTCCAAGGACAGCGATGGGCGGACAAAAACCTGCAGCGTGCCGCTGGGCCTGCGCGACGGATGGATCTCCTTCAATTTTTGATGGCGTTTTGATCCCGTTTTGCTGCCAATGTGAAAAAACACCTTGCTATCCTGTTGTTTAGAAACAGATGGGAAGGTGTTTTTTATGTCCGGACATGGACGGGCCCGCAGGGGCCGCGCGCGCAGGAGGAGAGGGAACATCCGCCAGGCCGGTTTGAAAATTTTCCTGACGGCAATCATCGTGGCTGGCGGGCTGTTGGCCGGAGCGATCGGGGCAAGCCGTGCGCCGGGCCCCGGTTCCGGGGCGGCGCAGCCGGGCGGGACGCAGTCCGGCAAAAGTTTTCAAGGGGAAGCGGATGTTGGACAGGCGCCGCTTGGGGAAGAAAAGACGGGGGAGCCGGACGCCGTCAAAGACAGCTCTTCCGCACAGGCCGGGCAGCCTCAAAAGGAGGACTGGAGGCTGATCCTGGTCAATCCCTGGAATGCGATCCCGGAGGGATACGGGGTGGATTTGGCCCAACTCAAAAATGGACAGGCCGTGGATGAGCGCTGCTATCCCGACTTGCAGGAGATGATGGACGACTGCCGGGACCAGGGCCTCTCGCCGCTCATCTGCTCCTCCTACCGTTCACAGCAAAAGCAGGAAGCGCTGTTTGAAAACCGGCGAAACAGCCTGCTGGCGCAGGGATATTCCCAGGAGGAGGCGCGCGCCGAGGCCGGGAAGGCCGTGGCGCTCCCGGGCACCAGCGAGCATCAGCTGGGCCTGGCCGTGGATATTGTGGACCTTTCCAACCAGAACCTGGACGAGAGCCAGGAAGATACCGCCGTCCAGGGCTGGCTGATGGAGAACAGCTGGAAATACGGCTTTATCCTGCGCTATCCCAACGGCAAGAGCGCGTTGACGGGGATCATCTACGAGCCGTGGCACTACCGCTACGTCGGGCGGGAGGCGGCACAGGAGATTTACGAGCGGGGCGTCTGCCTGGAGGAGTACCTGCAGGCGTGAGAAGGCGGGGGCCGTTGAGCGGATCAACGGCCCCCGCTTTTGATCCGGGGATTTTACAACTCGATAACAACCCTATAGTAGAATCGGAAGTGAGGTGAAAGTGATGGCAAATATTTTGGTGGTGGAGGATGAGGTGCTCATCAGCGAGCTGATCCGGCGCAACCTCTCGCTGGTCGGGCACGGCTGCGACCCGGCCTTCGACGGGGACGAGGCGCTGGAGAAGCTCTCCGGCGGGCGGTACGATCTGATGATCCTGGACGTCATGCTCCCGAAGCGGGACGGCTTTGCGGTGATGGGGGAGGCAGAGGGCCTGCCGACCATCTTCCTGACGGCCCGCGACGGCCTAAATGAGCGGATCACCGGCTTTTCGCTGGGGGCGGACGACTACATTGTCAAGCCCTTTGAAATGCTGGAGCTTTTGGCCCGGGTGGAGGCCGTGCTGCGCCGCACCCAAAAGCATGCCGGCACATTTGAGCTGGACCAGGCCCGGGTCGATTTCGGCAGCCGCCAGGTGTACCGCGGGGATGCGCTGCTGGAGCTGGTCTGGGGCTATGACTTCGAGGGGGAGTCGAGGACGGTGGACGTGCACATCCAAAAGCTGCGCCGCAAGCTCGGCTGGGAGGAGCGGATCAAAACGGTGTATAAGCTGGGCTACCGGCTGGAGGCGCACGGATGAAAAACAGGACCTTTTATGCCACCTTCCTTTTGTTTGTGCTCGCCATTTATGCCGGGCTCTTCGGCCTGTCGCTGGTCACGCTGCACGACGCTGTGCGGCAATCCAGAGAGCAGTGCCTGAGCGAGCAGTACATCATCTCCTCGGCGCTCTACCGCGACATGGGCTCCTTGGCCGGACGCGCGCTCGAGCCCGGCGCGCGGCTGGAGAGCCTGGTGCAGCCCTACCTGTACCTCGCCGGCAACCGCGGGGCGGCCCTGGGCGTGTACCGCGACGGGCGGCTGCTCCATGCCGCCGGGGCGTCCAGGGAGGAGCTTTCGGGCGCCCCGGCGAGGGGAGCCGGCGCGGCGCGTACCGCCGTGATCGAACGCAGCGGCGGCCGGTATTATTGCAGCGTGTCGGGCGCGCTGCCCGAGCCGTTCGGCGGATTCCAGGTGCTGTACCGCGCCGACATCACCGCGCGCATAAACGAATGGGAGCGCCGGGACGGCGCCATGATGCTGCTCGGCGGGCTTCTCTCGCTGGCCTTGGCGGTGCTTTTGCTGCTGCTGCTCGGCCGGCTGTTTTGGCCGCTGTCCGAGATTACGCGGCTCTCCCGGAGGATCGCCTGCGGGGACTACGCGGACCGCCTGCCGGAACAGGGACGGGATGAAACCGCGATGATGGCCCGCAGCTTCAATCATATGGCCTCACAGATCGAAGGCAAGGTGACCGAGCTGGCCGCGGCGGCCGAGAGCCGGCAGCGCTTCATCGACAACCTCGCCCATGAGCTGCGCACCCCGCTGACCGCCATCTACGGGTATGCGCAGTATCTGCGCAGCGCGGCGCTCGGCGAGGAGGAGACCCGGTTCGCGCTGGACGCGATCCTTTCGGAAAGCAGGCGCATCCAGGTGATGGCCGGCCAGCTGATGGAGCTGTCCGGCCTTCGCGGCGGGGAGATCGGGATGGAGCGCCAGGACCTTGAAAAAATCGTGGAGGCGCTTCGGAGCACACTGGCGCAGAGGCTTTGGGAGCGGGGGATCGTGCTGAAGGTTTCCCTGGAGGTGAAGACGGTCACCGGGGACCACTTCCTCCTGCAAAGCCTGCTGCTCAATCTGATCGACAACGCGCTCAAGGCGAGCGGAGACAATTCGGCGGTCGCCGTCACGTCCTACCGCCAGGACGGTTGCCCCGTGATCGCGGTCACGGACTGGGGGAAGGGGATGGAACCGCAGGAGCTCGAGCGCATCACGCAGCCCTATTACCGCGTGGATAAGGCGCGCAGCCGCAAGGACGGCGGGGCGGGGCTCGGACTTGCCATCTGCCTGCAGATCGCGCAGCGGCACCATGCTAGGCTCGTCTTTCGCAGCGCGCCCGGGCGCGGCACCACGGCGCTGGTTATTTTTACAGCTCCATGATAACTTGATGATCACTTTACAACACCTGGCGGGTATCCTTGGAACTGTGATCACAAACAAAACAAAAAGGAGCGGTCAATATGAACAGGAAAAAACAAATGGGACAGGGGAACGCGAAAGCCCTCCTGGCGGCCGCGCTCACCATAGGCGCCGCTACGTCGGCGTTCTGGGGGCTCACGCAGGTCGCGCTGGCGGCGCAGGTCGGCAAGCCGCAGACGGTGCAGACCAGCTATCCGTCGGGGCAGGCCGCAGGAGAGCAGAAGAAATCCCAATCGGTATCAAACGAAAAGCCAACGTACCGCCTCGTGGACAACGACCTGGAATATTACCGGGACAAAAAGCCCACCAGCTTGGACATCTCCCGCGAGGAGGCGGCCGAACGCGGCGTGCAGGGACTTTACAAGGTGTTCGGGCTGGACATGGACGGCAAGGAGATCGAAATGGCCTATAACCCGGCCCAGGGCGGCCACCGGGCGACCTGGGAGGGGAACTGGTGGCCCGACGGCAGGAAGAGCGGCCCAGAGGCTTATGTGCAGTCCTATGGCTTCAGCGTGGATGCGGTTTCGGGCGAGCTGCACGCCGTGAGCCACAGCAGGGTATTGTCCCAGGAGACGAATACCGGATTCGATGCGGGCCTCTCCCGGAGCAGTGGGGAGTATGGCGGCCTTGCCAGGGAGCTTGCGGTGAAGCTCGGCGCGGTTCAGGGGAAGGTCAAAACGGTGGATTACGCGGGCCAGGGGACGTCGAACAACGACCCCGACATCTTCTTCAACATTACCGGGGAGGGCGGCGAACGCGCCCAGCTGCGGTTTTCCCGTTTCGATCAGGAGCTGCTGGGCGTCACCTTCGATCCGGGCATGAAGGAGATGGACGTTTCCATCCGCGATGCCGAGGAATTTGCCAAGCGGGCCGAGGCATATTTTAAACTGAACCCCGATGCGGCCACCTATGAGGAATAGGGGCAAAAGGCCGGGCAACCGGAATCCGTCATAATTGCGCCGCCTCCCTCGTAAGTTGTTGATAGCGGTACCATCCGCAAAGCTGACGGAGGAGGCCCGGCGATGAATCTGGACCAGGAATGTAAGGCAGCGCTCGACCTGCCCTATCCCCCCGTGCAAACGAAAAGCCGCCGCCTGGACTATGCCCACGCCATGCAAAGCAACGTGGGGAGCGGCAATTCCGAAATGACGGCGGTCAGCCTGTATTTTTACAACAGCGTGATCCTGAACCCGGATTACGCGGACTTTGCGCAGTGCTTTCACAGGATTGGCATCGTGGAGATGCACCATCTGGATATATTCGCAACCCTCGCTCATCAGATGGGGCTGGACCCGCGGCTGTGGTGCACCCGCAACCGGACGAAATGCTACTGGACGCCCGCTTACAACTCCTATCCGCGCCGGGTGCGGGAGGTCGTTGAGCATTCGATCCGGGGGGAAGAGGCCGCGATCAAAAAATACAGCAGGCAGGCGGATGAAATCTGCGACGAGGACATTGTGAAAATCCTCGAGCGCATCCTGCTGGACGAGCGGCGCCACATCGAAATCTTTCATGCCATGCTGGCTCTGCTGGCATAGGTGACCGACAAAATGAAAAGAACCGCCGCACCAAAAGGTGCGGCGGTTCTTTTCATTTTCGGCTATTTTTCCTGGGGCGCGCCCCCGTTTCCGGCAGAATGCAGGCAGTCGGCCAGGGCCTGGCACAGGCGCGTCAGGTCCACCGGCTTTGGCACAAACCCGTTCATCCCCGCCGCGGCCGCGGCCTCCTCATCCTCTTTGAACGAGTTGGCGGTCATGGCGATGATAGGGACGCTCTGCGCCTGCGCATGGGCGCAGGCGCGGATTTCCCGGGTGGCCTGCAAGCCGTCCATGACCGGCATGCGGATGTCCATCAGGATCACCTGGAAATACCCCGTCGGGCTCTCGAGAAAACGTTCGAGCGCCTGCTTGCCGTCGCCGACGCGCTCGGTGCGGACCCCCTTCGTTTCCAGCAGCTCGACGGCGATCTCGGCGTTGAGGTCATTGTCCTCCGCGAGCAGCACCCGCAGCCCCTGCAGATCCTGTTCCCCGTCCTTGTGCTCGGGCGGGGCGGCCTCCTGTCCGGCCGGGAAGGAGAGGGTAAAGAAGAAGCGGGTGCCCTCGCCGGGCGTGCTTTCGAGCCCCAGCTCGCCGCCCATGGCGTTTACAATGCTCCTGCTGATGGGGAGCCCCAGCCCGGTCCCCTCGCTGCGCGCAGAGCTGGTGCCCAGCTGCTCGAAGGCGTAGAAGATTTTTTCCTGGGCCTCGCGGGGGATCCCGATGCCGTTGTCCTCCACCTCGAACGTGTAGGACGACCCCTCGTCGTTACAGGACGCTTCCCTTACCCGCAGCCGGATCTCGCCGCCCTCGGGGGTGAACTTGACCGCGTTGGAAAGCAGGTTGACCAGCACCTGCCGCAGCCGGACCGGGTCGCCCGCAAGGGCGTCCCGGCCGAGCCGGCAGTCCATTGTGAACGTCAGCTGACGCTGCTCGGCCTGGGAGCGGATGACGGCTTCGGTCTCCTGCAGCACCGTGTGCAGGGAAAAGGCTTCCCGGCCCAGATGCAGCTTGCCGTTTTCGATCCGGGACATGTCCAAAATGTCGTTGATCAGTGCCAGCATATATTGGGAGGAGCTGCGGATTTTTTCCAGCTTCTGCGAAGCGCCCTGCGGCAGCCCCGGCTCCATGCTCGCAAGGTCGGTCAGCCCCACGATGGCGTTCATCGGGGTGCGGATTTCGTGGCTCATATGCGAGAGGAACTCGCTCTTCGCCTGGCTCTTGGCCTGCGCCTGTTCGAGCTGCGCGCGCATGAGCGCGCCCTTGACCCGCACCCGCATGGCAAAGAGGATGCCGAAGAGCACCATCAGCAAAAAGACGCTGAGGATGGCGGCGAAGGTCATGGGATTGGCATAGATCAGGTCGGGAAGGGACATGGAGGTGTAGCCGAGAGACACCAGGTTGCGGTCCAGGATGGCGTTTTTGTCCGCCTCGCTCAGGCTTCCGATGCCCTTGTTGAGGACGGTGAGCAGCTTGGGCTCGATGGGACGTGCCAGGGCGAGGGAGACGCTGGTATTGTTTCCGGTCCGGGTGATCGGCGTCACGTTGACGTAGCGGTGGGACTGCATCTCCCGGTCGATCTGGGCGGACAAGCCGTAAAAGAAGTCCAGCTCGCCCCGGTTCACCGCCTCGAGCCCCGCGCGCATGCTGTCGAAGTAGAGCACCTGCTCCGACCCGATTTCAGGCGGCATGGCGCGCCCCTCGATGATGCCGCCCACCAGCCCGTCGGCGGGGAAGCTGACCGCCTTGTTCTTGGCGACGATGTTGTTGAGCCCGGCGTATTCCTTGGTCAGAGCCAGCCCGTGCTCGAAGGCGTCCTCCTGTGAGTCGATGTATCCGCCCATCACGTCCGCCTCGCCCGCCAGGACCATCTGGATGGCCTGCTCATAGGTGTCGGCAAAGACGTACTCGGCTTTCAGCCCCGTGTATTCCTCCAGCATGTCAAAGAGTTCGACGAGCAGCCCCTCGTGGCTGTCCCGCTCGTCGCCGACACAGTAAAAGGGATGCCAGTTTTTGAGGGTCGCCACCTGCAGCGTCCTCTTCCCGGCGACATAGGCGCGCTCCTCTTTGGTGAGCAGGAGGGAGGCCTTGGTCATATTGGGGAAATGCCGGGCGTAGCTTTCATTGGCAAACTCCGGGTCGGACTCCAGGATGTTCCCGAGCGCCATGTCGAGCCCCTGCAGCACCTCGTCGTTCCCCGGGGCTGTCACGATGTAATAGGGCTGCGCATCGAACGAGGCGACCGCGCGGAATCCGCTGTACATCTCAAGGTCGTTGCCCAGCAGCAGGTCCACCTCACCGGAGAGCAGGTAGGAGTACAGGTCCTCCCCGTTTTCCATATCCTCGTAGCGATAGTAGACCAGCTCGCAGTTCAGATCGTTCATGGTCAAAAATTCGTTGAGACGCCGGATTTTTTCCGTCGCCCTCTCATAGACGCCGATCCGCATGCCGTTCAGCGTTTGCAGGTCATACCCCTTGAGCCTTTCGTCATCCCTGCGGCAGAGCAGGACCGCCCTGCTGTGGCCCATACTGTACTGGGGATAGGCGAAATACTGCTCAAAGTCGGGGGAATAGTAGGTTCCGCCCATCAGGTCGAACCGGCCGTCTATAAAGTCGCTGACCACATCGTTGGAATCAACATCGATGTATTCGTATTCCCATCCGGTATATTTGGCGATTTCGTTGAGGTGGTCCACCAGCATCCCCTTGCGGTTGCCGTATGAATCGAGCTCGCTGACCCCGGGGGTGGTGGGGAAAGCGACCCGCAAAACACGGTCCTCCTGCGCCTGCGCGGCCGCCACAGGCTGCACGGCGAGCATGCCGGCCGCCGCCATCAGCACGGCCAGCGCCTTTGCCGCCCGTCTTATCCATCTGGAAGGACTGATCGCTCGCATTCTCATTCTTCCACTCATTTCATCGGGTATTAGGTTACTACCCCTTTATCTTATAATAATCGGGGTCAAAACACAAGGACTATAAGAAATCATCACCATTCATTTATATAATAAATAAGTTTTTATTAAGACTTTTTAAAAACATATTTACAAATAGAAATTTGGCGTGTATAATGAGGGTACCAAAATATTTTGAGGAGGGAATCCCTATGACAAAGCGTATGGTACGATTTGCGGCAACCTTCGCCCTGGCCTCCCTGCTGTTTGGATGCAGCACGGGCGGGACGGACACCGACCAGCCCGCGCCGGACAGTGCCCCGGCCGTAAGCCAGGGGGGACAGGAGCCGGCAGTCCCGGTCATCCCCGAGACTGCCATTAAAATCGTCCTCGAACCCTATTATGTTTGTTCGGCGGCGTCAATTGGGATTGAAAAGGGATGGTACAAGGAGCTGGGGATCAGCTTCGACCCCGAACCCTATGGCACCGTTATCACCGGCGAGGACACCACCCAGTATGTCGCCTCCCGAAAGGGAGATATGATCGACCAGCCCACCGTACAGATCATGGGCGCAATCAAGGACCTGCCCCCGGTCAAGACCTTTGCCTTCAACTCCATCTTTTACGGCAGCGTGGTGCTCGGGCAGCCGGGAACCAAGACGGTGGAGGATTTTAAAAAAGAGGGCCACAGTGAGGCCGAGGCCGTGAAGCTGGCCGTCGCGCAGCTGAAGGGCGGCAGCTTCGCCTATGACGGCACCGCCTCCTCCCACAGCTTCGTCACCTCGGCCTTGCAGATGGGGGAGCTGGGCCTGCAGGACGTCAGCTTACAGGCCTTCGGAGACTCGGAGATTGTCTCGATGATGCTCACCGGGCAGCTGGACTTCTGCGGCGGAATGGGACTGAGCGCGGCACAGGAGCTGATGAATAAGGGGATGGTCGTGGTGGTGAGCGCGAGCGACATCGTGGCCTTCGCCAAGGCGTCGGTCGATTCGCCCGAGTTGCGCTCGGTTTTCCAGGTGGGCTGGACCACCTACGACAGCTATATCGAGGAAAACTATGACACCATCCTGCGTTTCTCCAGCGTCGTCTTCAGGGAGGCGCGCTTCATCAACGAAAGCCGCCAGGAGGCGATTGCGATCCATCTGCCCTTCATGAACTCGATCAGCGGCAGCCAGAATACCGAAGCGGATATGGAAAGCGCCTACAGCGTGCTGACTCCTTATTTTTCCTTCGAGGATCAGTACGATTGGTTCTACAATAAGGAATCCCCGCTCTACTTCGAGTATTCGATCGGGGCCTATATCCAGGACTGGGTCGAGAAGGGATATATCCAGCAGGGTGAACTGTCGGTGGATGACATCTGTATCGCCGACGAGGTCTACGCCAAAATGCTCGAACTAAAAGAAGAGGCCGAACTGAACTTTACACAGGCCGATGCGGCCATCGCGCAGGGGAGCGAGAGCGAGGCGCTGGAAACGGCGAAGGAACTGCTGGAGAAGGCCCGATATTATCATGAAAACTACGATTACCTGGATGCGAAGAATTTTTCCGAGGCGGCCATACAGTGGGCGGACTATTCCAAGATTTAGGCGGTGAAGGGGGAAGTCAAAGGTGAAAACGAAGGGCAGATCCCGCTTGCAACTGTGCGATCTTCTCAAGGTTCTCTCGATCCCGGTCCTGCTGGCAGTGTGGCATCTGATGTCCCTGTGGCTGGGCAGCTACCGGCTGCCCAATGAGATCACGGTGTTAAAGGGCCTGTTTACCACGCTCTTTTCCTCGGAGAAGCTCAATATGGCGGGCGCCGGCGATCACGGCTTCTGGCCCCATGTGGCGGCGACCTTCTTAAAGGTGACGGCAGGGTACACCCTGGGCAGCCTGCTGGGGGTGCTGGCGGGGATGCTGATGAAGATGCACAAAAGGCTGCGGTATTTCCTCCACCTGCCCATCGATGTTTTGCGAACCGTGCCGCCCATCGCCTTCGTGCCCATCCTGTTCATGCTTCTGGGCAGAAGCGTGGCGGTGCAGCTGGCGGTGATCGTGCTCTACTCCTTTCTGACCATTGTCGTCAACACGATGAACGCCATTGGAAACGTCCCGCCCATCTACCAGCGCTATGCCCTGACGCTGGGCGCCTCCCGCACACGGGTGCAGCGGGACGTGATCCTGCCGTGCATCCTGCCCGAGCTGCTGGGCGCCTTTCGGGTCGGGATCATCTGGGCCTGGGGCTATCAGGTGATCATCGAGATGATGGGCTCAGAGCACGGGCTGGGTAAGGTGTTTTATCATACCAAGCTGATGAATGCGCTGGATTTGGTGTTGATCGGGGTGGTCTGGGTGATCATCCTGGCAGGGGTCACCGATCTGCTGCTTGGCCTGTTCTGGGGGCGTGCGACCAGGTGGCAGGAAAAAGTGAAAAGCGAGGCGGTGAAGAGATGAAGGATAAGATCGTGCTGCAAAACCTCTCTAAAACCTTCCAAACTGAGTCGGGAAGGGCGGTACCGGTGCTGGAGGATATAAACCTGACCATCCGCGACAACGAGTTTTTGCTCGTCATCGGCCCCTCCGGCTGTGGGAAAACGACGCTGCTCTCCTGTATAGCCGGCTTCGAGGAGCCCACATCAGGGGAAATCCTCATGGACGGGGAGGTGGTCAAAGGTCCCTCAGCCCAGCGGGGGGTGGTCTTTCAGGAGACGGCGCTCTTCCCCTGGCGCAGGGTGGAAAAGAATGTAGAATACGGCCTCGAGGTGCGGGGAATGCCACGCCAGGAGCGCAAAAAGATCGCGCAGAAGTATCTTGAAATGGTTGGGCTGCAGGACTTTGCCGACGCCTATCCCAAGGAGCTGTCGGGCGGGATGAAAAAACGTCTGACCATCGCCACGGTCTACGCGAACAACCCTGAAGTGCTGCTGATGGACGAGCCGTTTTCCGCGCTGGACTATCCGACCAAATGCCGATTACAAATGGATTTGATGGACCTGTGGACCAAGGAGAAAAAGACGACCGTCTTCATCTCCCACGATGTGGAGGAGGCGGTGCTGCTCTCCGACCGGATCATTGTGCTCAACCGGCATAAGATCGCGCTGGAATATCAGAATCCCTTCCCGCGTCCGCGTCGTGACGAGCTGCGCTCCGACCCAAAATTTATCGAGGCCAAGGAGTACATAAAGGGGGCCTATTGGAATGAAAGCCAGAAAGCACAATAGGGAAAAGCTGCTGTTCGAGCTGATGAGCGTTTTTTTGATTGTCCTTTGCTGGGAGGGTTTAGCGGCCCACTTTGCCAAAAGCTATGAAAACGGCTCCTACCTTTTCCCCTCCCTCTATTCCGTCCTGACGCGCTCCTTTTTAAACCTTTCGGCTTTCTACGGGATGGGAGGGTTGGGGACGGGAAATTACGGGGTTGCCCCCTCGGCGTTCGTCTCGCTGAGCGTAATTGCCTACCACACCGCGCGTACCTTCCTGCGGATCGCGGCGGGCTTCCTGATCGGGGTGTCGCTGGGAATATTCTGCGGGATCCTGTATAAGGCGAACCGGTATTACCACGCCTTCACCAGCATTCCATCGCGGATTGTGAGCATCGTGCCGCAAATGGCGCTGATCACCCTCTTTCTCGCTTGGTTCGGCGATTCGGAGGCGGGTTATATCCTGTTTATCGCCTTCGGCATTTTTGTGGCGGTCTACATCAATACGGTCAACGCCATCGAAAACCTCCCGCCGGTCTACCACAAGTTTTCCAGTACGCTGGGCGCTGGCAAGGCTCGGTTTTATTGGAGCGTCGCTCTGCCGGGGATCATCCCCGAGCTGAGCGGTTGTATGAAGATGATCGTCGGGCAGGCATGGGCGCTGTCGATGGCCTCGGAGTTCATCTCCTCGCAGAATGGCTTGGGGCGGATCATCGTGCTGGCCAGGCAGCGCCTGGACACCGGGATCATCCTGATCGTTTTGTTTTTGTATGTGATCTATACGCTGCTCACCTTGAAGGTGCTCTATCGTTTGTGCGCCTACCTCACGCGATGGCAGCCGCAGATGGAATCTAGCGCGCAGACGACAAATGGAAAGAAGGGATAAGCGGTGGATGAAAAAACCTATTTTGAGGAATATATCGACGAAATCGAGATCATCAACACCCACGACCACACCATGGCGCCCGAACAGGCGCGCCGCCGCGCGCAGAAGGAGTCCTACCTCTACGATGTGCTGCTCGCCAACAACAACAGCGGCTTTTTGAGTTATCTGCCGGACGAGAGGTGGCGCACCACCCAGTTCGATTTTGGGGATGCGCTGGGCAATCACCGGGACAGCTGCGAGGCTTCGCCCGCCCAGCTTTGGGAAAAGCTCGCGCCGGTCATCTGGCGGGGAAAGGCCTCGCCCCACTTTCGTATGTTCATGGAGGGCTGCCGCGACCTGTTCGGGTTGGATTTTGCGATTCCCGAAAGCGAGGAGCAGTGGACCATCTTTTCGCAGCGCATGCAGGCGTCGAACCAGCGCGAGGATTGGTACGACCATGTGCTGCGCCAAAAGGCGCATATTGAAAAGACCCTCGTGGTCGGGCGGGCGGACCCGAGACAGGTTGAACGCGAATACTTCCTGCCGCTGCACAATCTCGGGGATTTCCTCTCCGGCTTCGATTCGGGCGTGCTGCAAAAATTGGAGCAGCAGTACGGCAGGAGGGCTGAGAGCTTCGCAGACTTCGAGGAGCTGCTCCGCCACGCTGTCAAAACGGCCAAGCAGCAGGGCGTGGTGGCCATCAAGGACATGCAGGCCTACAAGCGGTTTATGAACTACAAAAATGTCACCCGCAACGATGCCAGAAAGGCGTTCGAGTGCGTCTCCCACAACGGCTGGGCGATGAAGAGCATAAGCGGCGAGGACATCACCCGCTTCCAGGATTATACCATGCACCTGATCCTCTCTCTGGCCGGGGAGTATGGTCTGCCGGTGCAGATCCATACCGGCTCCCCCGCGCCGACCGACCAGAGCAATCCCCTGCTGCTGATCGACCTGATCGAATCCCATCCCGGGACGGACATCGTCGTCCTCCACTGCGGGGGGGCTTACTACCAGCAGTTCGTGATGACCGCCAAATACGCCAGCCATGTCTATCTGGACCTGGCCTGGCTTCTGACCGGCTTCCCCGGACCGAGCGGTACGCGCAGGCTGCTGGGTGACTGGCTGGAGCTCGTCCCCTGGGACAAGTTTACCTGGGGGGCGGACTGCGCGGTGGTCGAGGAGACTTACGGCACCTTCCTCACGGCCCGGCGCGTTCTTGCGCAGGTCCTGGCCGATAAGGTGGGGGAAGGATTTATCAGCCGCGGCGAGGGGGAGCAGATTGCGCGGATGATCCTGCGCGAGAATGCGAAAAAACTTTATCATATTTAGCGGCGTGCAGGAAAAATAAGGATGTTTTTCTGGAACAATGTGGTTGTGAACTTTTCTGGTATATGTTACATTGTTCTTATAAAAGCATAAGAGCGGAGGCAACATCCTTGCAGACGAAGAGACTGGATAAGCTTTATAATGAATATCTGATCGTAAATTCCCTCAAGACCAGCGGGAAGCTGAGTATTCCCTCGATCGCCGCGTCGACCGGGTTGAGCCGCCCCACGGTGGATACCATCGTCTCCCAGCTCGAACGTGAGGGCATGGTGGAGACCGACGGGTTTGCCCAGTCGGTCACCGGGCGCAAGCCGGTGCTGTGGCGGCTGCGTTCAGACAGCGGTTATTTTGTCGGGGTGGATTTCGAGCCTCCCGTGGTGCGGCTGCTGATCCTCAATATGTGTCGTGAGACGGTGTTCTCGCGCTCCATCCAATTTCCGCAAAGCTTTCATGCGGATGAGGTGCTTAAGCTGCTGGTGTCGGCGATCCGCCAGGCGATGGAGGAGGCGGGCGCACCTCTTGCCAAGCTGCGCTCGATCAGCGTGGGGAACCCGGGGAGCATCGACAAGCAGCGCGGGCTCTCGGTGGCCATGCACAACTGCCCGAACTGGAATAATGTCCCGATCTGCGAGCGGCTCGCGCAGGAATTTGACTGCGAGACCGAGATCGAGAACGTCATCCTCTACATGGCCAACGTCGAGCGCGAGCGGCTCGCCGGTCAGAATGTGCGCGATTTCGTCTATGTCGCGCTGCGCACCGGTGTGGGCGCGGGGGTATGCCTTAAGGGGGAGTTGTACAGCGGCGCCTCGGGAAACGCCGGGCATTTCGGCTTTCTCAGCGTGGGCAGCCCGCTGTGCCGCAGCGAGCATAGGCTGGAGGAATATGCCGATACCGCCATGCTGCTGCGGCGTATGCGGGAGGAAGGTTTGCTTTCCGGCGGCGAGGGGGAGCAGGACGGTGAACGGCAGATTTGCATCCTCGCCGAGCGCGCCCAGGAGGGCAACCCGGCGGCCATGGATATCCTGGAGGAGCTTTCGGACTTCTGGGCGTATGGGCTCTCCTGCGCCATCAACCTGTTGGATATCCCGCTGTATGTGGTGGGGGGCCTTCTGGCCCGCATGAACGTCTATGCACCCGAAGTGGGCAGCCTCTTTTTGGACATGGTCCGAAAGCGCTGCGTGCAAAACTATCTGTATGAAAAAAAATATTCCTTTGAGCTGTGCTATGCCCAGGATGTGCCCAATGCCGCGGCTTTGGGCGGGGCCTTGCGCGGGTATGAGACCTTCTTTAAGCGGTATGCGCCGTCGGCTGAGGGAAACCATCTGGCGGTGAGCGGCTAAAGAAGGGAGACGCACGGCTTGCCGACAGCCGCCTCTGGCGGCAGGAGGAGCGCGCAATGATTGTAGATACCCACTGCCATTATTGGTCGCTGCAGGGCGTGCCCTATTATAACAACGCACCCCTGGAACTTTATCTAAAGGAGCAGAGAATTGATAAGATTTCCCTGATCTGCATGAATGAGAAGGAGAATGAAGGGATGTGCCGGCAGGTGCGCGCGCATCCCGGCACCTATTTTGGGATCGCCTACCTGGATTTTAACCGGATGAAGGATTCCCTCACAAAGCTGCGGGCATGGGTGAAGGAGGGAATTGTCAAGGGGGTGAAGCTCTATCCCTACTTCGAGCACTTCGATGTGGATGATAGGGCGATCTATCCCTTCTATGAAACCGCTGTCGAATTGGGGCTCCCGGTACTGCCGCACATGGGTTGGGTCTGTATGGATGAGGATGCCTCCTGCCATCACAAGGGCAGCTACCGCCATACCGGCTTCCCGGTACAATACGGCAGGGTGATGGAGGACTTCCCCGCCCTCAAGCTGATCGTCTCCCATCTGGGCGGGAACTATTACTACGAGTTTTTGACCATGGCCGAGCGGTTCGGGAGCATGATCATGGAGACCGCCTGGCTGCCAGACTACTGCATGCGGCATTATCCACCGCTCGATATGCCCGGTTGGATCGAGCACGCGGTCCGTTTTCTCGGCCCCGAGCGGGTGATGTATGCCGGGGAGGGCGTCTTCCCACAGGATATTCTGAGGCTCGACCTGCCCATGGCGCAGAAGTCGCTCATTCTCTCGCAAAACGCCGTAAGGTACTTTGGACTGTGAGAAGGGAGTGGTTGCAATGAAAAAATTAAAGGCCTGCATTGCGGGAATGGGGTTTGTCGGCGCGGTGCATGCCGAGGCGCTGCACCGCACCGGGGCGGCCGAGCTGATCGCGGTTGCCGATCCGGCCAAAGCCGCCCAAAAGGCGGAAAAATGCGGGGCTCCGCGCGGGTATGACGACGCCCTGGAGATGATCGAGCGGGAGCGCCCGGACGTGCTGCATATCTGTACGCCCAACCGCTCGCACTATGAGCTCGCCCGCTTCGCGCTGGAAAAGGGGATCCATGTGCTTTGTGAGAAGCCGCTGTGCTCGTCGTCCGACCAGGCGCGCCAGCTCTGTGAGCTGGCAGAAGAGCGGAGGCTGCGCTGTGGGCTGAACCTCAGTTTTCGCTATAACCCACAAATCATGCAGATGCGCTCACTGATTTCACAGGGAAAGCTGGGACGGCTTTTTTCGGTCCACGGCTCCTATTTGCAGGACTGGCTGCTCTACGACACCGACTACAGCTGGAGGCTGGAAACCGACTTTCCCGGCGAGACACGGGCGGTGGCGGACATCGGTTCGCACTGGATGGACCTTTGCCAATTCGTGAGTGGACAGAAAATTACGGCGGTGATGGCCGAGTTTTCCACCTTCCACCGGCAGCGCAAAAAGCCGCTGCATGGGTCGGAGACCTTTTGCGCCGCAAACGGGGCGGCACGGGAATGGCAGGAGGTGCCGGTCGGCACTGAGGATTGCGCCTTGCTGATGTTTCGCTTTGAAAGCGGGCTGGTGGGCAGCTGTACGCTCAGCCAGGCCTTTGCCGGGCGCAAGAACCAGCTCCTGCTTTCAGTCGCCGGCAGTGAGAGCTCCCTTTGCTGGGACAGTGATTGCGGCAACCGGCTCTGGTGGGGCCGGCGGGACGGCTACAATCAGGAGATCGAAAAGGCTCCGGAGCTGCTCGAGGAACCTGCGCGCCGGGTTACCGGCTACCCCGGCGGCCACGCTGAAGGGTTCGCGGACACCTTTAAGCAGGGCTTCCTGGACTTTTACGGATCTCTTACCAAAGACGCAAACGCCGCGGGCTGCTACGCCGGATTGGAAGACGGGCTGAGACTGCTGCAGCTATGCGAGAGCGCGGCGCTCAGCGCCCGTGAGCACAGATGGGTCGAGCTGCCTTGATAACGCTTGCCTAAACGGCAAAAAGGCTCCCGGTCTGAAACGATCGTTTCAGACCGGGAGCCTTTTTGCCGCCCGTCCCTACCGCAGCTCGACGGTATAGGAGAAAAAGTCGCTGCGCACCACGCCGTCGCTGAACTCGATCGCCCGCGTGCCGTCATAGGCGACGCGGGACTTCTGCATGACGGTGACGTCCGGCTCGATGTGCAGCAGCCTCGCCTCGTCCTCGCGCAGCCGGGCCCCGCGGATGGTTTCCACCGCCCGGGAGATGGACAGCCCCATCCTGGCAAAGGTGTTGTACAGCCCGTTTTGATCGATCTGCTCGGGGGTCGCCTCGGAAAAGAGGTCGTGGGGGAGATAGGTGGTGTCCAGCGCGAAGGGGACCATATCGGCGTAGAAGAGGCGACGCAGGCGGATGACGCGCCGCTCCTTGGTCACGTTCAGGCGGCTGCACACCTCCGAGTCGGGATAGATCAGGGAGAACTCCAAGATTTTCACCGTGCAGCGGATGCCCCGCCTTCTCAGCTCCTCGCGCAGGCTGTAGGACTTGGAGAGCTTGTGGTCGAAGGGCTTGTTTTTGACGAAGGTCCCCTTGCCCTGCTTGCGGTAAACCTGGCCGCGCTGCTCAAGGATGTCCAGCGCCTTGCGCACCGTGGCGCGGCTGACCCCATATTCCTCGGAAAGTTCCCGTTCGGTGGGCAGCTTTCGCCCTTCCTCCCATTCGCCGGACTGGATCTTTTCCCTCAAACGGCTCAACAGCTCACTGTAGCGATAACCGTTTTCCTCCATGCTCATGACCATTCCTTTCTCGGGAAATGCTACCGGGGCGTCCGCGTCAAAATGCCGCTGTGGAAAAGGCCGTTCCCCAGTTCGATGCAGTTTCTTTATTCTACCATATTTTACGTATCTTGTCATTATTGGTACGAATCTTTTTCAATATTATATATAAATTTTAAATAATAATTGACATAAATATAGTATAATGTTAATATTGGTATGTACCAATAGAGCAAATTAAAAATTAAGGAGGTTTATCATGAAGAGGCATATGAAGAAGATGTTGGCGGCGCTTTGCTGCCTGGCGGTCGCGATCGGCGCGTTCTCAGGCTGCGGCCAGAGCCAGGGCGCGCCGGCCGAAAGCGAGCCTGCGAGCGCGCCTCCCGCGGCGTCCGGGCAAGCGTCCGAACCGGAGAGCGAGACCGCCGCGGGCGGGGAGATCACCGTCATGCTGCCGCCCTGGGCCGAGCCGAGCCCCGAGCTGCTGCAGGAGTTCACCGACGAGAGCGGGATCAAGGTGATCCTCAACGTCGTCGGCTGGGACGACATCCGCAACAAGATTTCCATCGCCTCGGTCGGGCAGGCCGCGGTGGCCGACGTGGTCGAGGTGGACTGGTCCTGGGTGGGCGAGTTCGGTGCCGCGGGCTGGATGGAGCCGCTGGACGTGGACGCCGCGGTGCAGGAATCCATGCCGCCGATCTCCTCCTTTATCTATGACGGCCAGGTGCTGGCCGTCCCTTACTCGAACGACTTTCGGATCGCCTTCTACAACAAGGAGCACTTCGAGGCCGCCGGCGTCACCGAGCCCCCCGCCACCTGGGACGAGGTGATCGAGGACGTCAAGAAGGTCAAGGAGGCCGGGATCTGCGAGTACCCGCTCTCCCTCATCCTTTCGGCGACCGAACCGACCACCAACACCATGCTCTGGCTGACCAACGCGAAATACGGGCCCTTCTTCAACGACGACATGTCGGTGAACCACGACAACGTGCTGAATACGTTAAACTTTGTCAATGGCCTGGTCAATGTCGACAAGCTGGTCGACCCGGCGAGCCTCAACATGAAGGACACCGAGGTGGACGGCAAGATGATGGCGAACTCCTCCAGCTTCATGGTGGCGGCCATCGCCTACAACGAGCGCCTGGACGATCCCGAGCAGTCCCAGGTGGTGGATAAGACCGACCCGATCCTGGTACCCGGCAGCGAAGCGGTGCGCAGCGCCACCTTCGCGCTCCCCGAGGGGCTGGGGATCCCGAAGTATGCCGTCAACAAGGAAGCGGGCAAAAAGTTCATCGACTGGTACACCGCCCCCGAGACTCAGATCAAGCTCTACGGCGAGCAGGGCAACATCCCGACCTCCAACGTGGCGCTGGAAAAGATGATGGAGGAGGGCACGCTCAAGGACGGCGAGACGGTGATCGAGCAGACCACCTACATCAGCTCCCCCTTCCCGGGCGGCATCCCCGAGTGGTATTCCGAGATGAGCAACGCCGTGTACAACAACGTCAACCAAATGGTGCAAGGCTCGATCACCCCCGAGCAGGCCCTTGCGGGCATCGAGGATAAGGTGAACGAGCTTCGCGGATAGGAAAACGAGTATGACCAATTGACAGGAGGGAATGAGTATGAAACGCATATTGAGTCTGATTTGCTGTCTGTCGGTGATGACCTCTGCCTTTGCCGGCTGTGGCAGCAAGCCCGCCGAGAGCACATCTTCCGCACAGGCGCCGCCGTCCTCGGCCCCGGCCGATAGCCAGGCCGCCCCCGAGGAAGAGGCCCCGGCTGAGAGTGCCGCGGGAGGAGAGATCACCGTCATGGTGCCTCCGTGGGCCGAGCCTTCGCAGGAGCTTCTGGACAGCTTCACGGCCGAGAGCGGGATCAAGGTCGTGATGAACATCGTCGGCTGGGACGACATCCGCAACAAGATTTCCATCGCCGCGGTCGGGCAGACCGCGCCGGCCGACGTGGTCGAGGTGGACTGGTCCTGGGTGGGCGAGTTCGGCGCGACCGGCTGGATGGAACCGATCGAGATGACCCAGGAGGAGAAGGATGGCATGCCCACCGTACAGTCCTTCATCTACGGTGACGAGGTGCTGGCCCTGCCCTATGCCAACGACTTCCGCCTGGCCTATTACAACACCGAGCATTTTTCACAGGCCGGCGTGGACGCCGCGCCGCAAAACTGGGACGAGACGATCGCTGCCTGTAAGAAGATCAAGGAGGCGGGGATCTGCGAGTATCCGCTTTCCTTCACCCTCTCCGCCACCGAGGCCGCCACGACCAGCCTTCTGTGGATGACCCTCTCGAAGTACGGCGATTTCTTTAACGACGACTTCTCTGTCAACAAGGACAATGTCCTAGGCGCTTTGACCTTCTTAAATTCCCTGGTCAACGAAGAGAAGCTGATCGATCCGGCCAGCCAGAACATGAAGGACATCGAGGTCTACGGCAAGCTGACCGCGGGAGCCGCCAGCTTCATGGTGGGCCCGACCTACTTCATCGGGCTGATCAACAACCCCGAGGAATCCCAGGTGGTCGGCAAGGCCGCCGCGACCCTGGTGCCCGGCAACGGAACCATCAAGACCGCGACCTTCGCCCTGCCGGAAGGGGTGGGCATCCCGAAGTACAGCGAGAACAAGGAGGCCGCGCGCAAGTTCATCGACTGGTACACCTCCCCCGACATCCAGGTCAAGATGTACGGGGAAAAGGGCAACATCCCGACGCGCACCGTCGCGCTCCAGCAGCTCATTGACAACGGCACCATCGAGGGCGGCGACGTGCTCATCGAGCAGTCGGACTACATTTCCGCCCCCTTCCCGGGCGGCATCCCGGAGTGGTATCCCGAGATGAGCAACACCATCTACAACAGCGTCAACCAGATGGTGCAGGGGGCCCTGACCCCCGAGCAGGCCTACGAGAACATCGCCAGTCGGGTGGAGGAGCTCCGCCAGTAACAATTTTCGGCTTTCCGGCAGCGGCCCCAGGCGGGGCCGCTGCCGGCGGCTCGGTTCGGGGCCCGCGTTTTTCACAGGAAGAGGGGGACTATGATGAAGAAGAAACGAAACGTTTTACCATACGCCATGCTCATACCGGGCTCGGTGCTGATGATCGCGCTGGTGTTCTACCCGATCATCGTCACCTTCTACTACAGCCTGCAGCATATGAAGCTGACCGCGCCGCAGGACAACCGGTTCGTCGGGCTGCAAAACTACCAGAAGATTCTGAGCGACTCCTCGTTTTGGTACTCGCTGCAAAACTCCATGGTCATCCTGGTGGTGGTCGTGGTCCTCACCGCCGTGGTGGGGCTGGCGATCGCGCTGCTGCTCAACGTCGACAGCAAGCTCAACGGCGTGCTCACCGCCATCGCCATCATCCCCTGGGCGCTGCCGCCCATCGTCAACGGCGTGATGTGGCGCTGGATCTTCCACCCGAGCTTCGGCTTTTTAAACAGGCTGCTGCTGCGCCTGGATTTGGTGGAACAGCCGGTGCAGTGGCTCAACAGCCGGTGGTCCATCATGCTGATCGCCTCGCTGGTGGTCGCCTGGCGGAACATCCCCTTCTGCGCGGTGGTGACGCTCTCGTCATTACAGGCCATCCCGCGGCAGATCTACGAATCCGCCGTGATCGACGGCAGCGGCACCTGGCAGACCTTTAAGCACATCACCCTGCCGCTGCTGGTGCCGAGCTTCGGGATCGTGCTGACCTCGACCTCGATCAACGCGATCAATGTCTTTGACGAGATCGTCTCGCTGTCCGGCTATGGGGATATGAGCAAAAACCTGATGATCGACGCCTACCTGCGCACCTTCAGCTTCTTGGATTACGGGGTGGGCAGCGCGCTGACCTATATCATCATGATCCTGGCCGGGATATTGGGGCTTATCTATATCCGCAACGTCTACCGGGAGGTGAGTTACCTGTGAGCCGTAAGAAATCGCCTGCCTTCCGGGTGGTCTACACCCTGGCGATCATCTGCTTCGTCGCCTTTTCGCTGGGGCCGATCCTCTGGTCGTTCATCATGAGTATAACCCCCCAGTCCGAGATGCTCGCCAACTCCACCAATTTCTTTCCCAAGAACCCGACCTTCCAAAACTACATAAAGCTGATCGCCGACTCGGACCAGCAGGGCCTGCTCTTCCGCAAGGGACTCGTCAATTCCATCAAGGCGGCCTTTTTGTCGCTGCTGCTGGGGATTCCCTTCGCCGTCTCGTTCGCATATCCGCTGGCGAGGATCAAGTTTAAGGGCGTCAAGCTGATCCGCGACATCCTGCTGTTCACCATGGCCATCCCGGTCTTTGCGACCATCATCCCGCTGTACCGGCTGTTCGTCTCGCTGCAGCTGCTGGACAATCTCTTCGGGCTGGTGCTGGTCTATATCACCTCCTTTTTGCCGCTGACCGTCTGGCTGCTGATCAGCTACTTCGACACCCTGCCGCGGGAGCTGGAGGAGGCCGCCTATGTCGACGGATGCTCCCGCTTCGGGACGATGGTCCGGATCATCCTGCCCATCTCCTACCCGATCATCTTCGCCGCCTCCCTGATCGTCTTTCTGACGACCTGGAACCAGTTCCAGATCCCGCTGATCCTGGCGCCCTCCCATGCGACCAAGCCGATCGCGGTGGTCGCCTCCGAATTCGTGACCAAGATCACGGTGGACTACGGGCTGATGAACGCGGGGGGCATCCTCGCGCTGATCCCGCCTTCGATCGTGGCGATCGTCTTCCGCAAGTTCCTGATCACCGGGATCGTCGGCGGCGCGACCAAGGGATAGGGGGCGGATGGCATGAACGGTACGATGACCGAGGTCCTGGCCGGGGTGGACATCGGCGGGACCAGCGTCAAGGTGCTCGTGTGCGACGCGCGCGGGCGCAAGGTCTGCTTACAGAAATCCTCGACCCTGCCCGCGTATCTGGGCACCGACGGCAAAACGCCGGACACCGGCCCCCAGCGCCGCTTCGACGGGGAGAAGCTCTGGCTCATCACGGCACAGACGATCGCGCGGGCAATGAAGGAGCTGCCGCAGGGCTGCCGCCTGCGCTCCATCGCGGTGAGCAGCTGCGGGTGCACCGTGCTGCTGCTGGACGAGAAGGGGGAGCAGATCGACTTTTCGGTCTCCCCCGGGGAGCTCGCGCGCGAGGCCGCTTACTACGCCGGATGCTTTACCAACCAGGAGTTCTGCGCGCGCACCGGCTACCCGCTGGAGGAGAACAATTCCGGCTTCCACATCAGCGCCTTCTGCCAGAGGGAGCAGGGGCGCAGGATCGCGCACGTCGTCTCGGTGGACGATTACATCGCCTACCGCCTGAGCGGGGAGATCACCCGCAACTACAGCACCGCGCTCTCCTGCGGCATGTGGGACTGGGGCGAGCGGGGGTGGCTTTCCCGCTTCCTCATGCGCACCGGCCTTCTAGAGGAGCAGCTGGGCGCGCCGCTGGAGAGCGGCACCCCCATCGGGCCGGTCTGCCAGACGGCGCTCGAGGAGGCCTGCCTGCCCGACGGGGTGCTGGTGTGCACCGGCGGGCACGACTACGAGTGCGCCGCCTTCGCCTGCCACCCCCTGGTGGAGGGGAACCTCTTCTCGATCACCGGCACCATCGACATGCTCGCCTTTTTTCAGCGCGGGGAGCTGCCGGAGCCGATGGAGGAGTGCCGCCACATCTGTGACCGGCATGTGATGCCCGGCGAGCACAGCAGCATGATCGAGACGCTGGGCGCCGTACAGACCGAGTGGCTGAAAAACAGGGTCGTGGCCGACGAACAGTTCGGCTTCGCACTCGGCTGGGACGACTATTTTTCCCGCCTTGCGGGGCGCTATGGCGCGGACTTTCGCAGCACCGAGCTCTTCCTGCCCCGGGTGTTCGGCACCTATTTCCCATGGGTGGACCGCGACAGCCTCGGGATGTACGCGGGGCTTTCCAAGGATACCGATGCGTCCGCGCTGCTGCTGGCCACCGTCGAGGGGATGGCCTTTCAGACCAAGAAGATGGCGCATGTCCTCAAGGGGGATTTTTCGGCGCAGGACGCCGTGGTGATGGTGGGCGGGGGCAGCAAGGACCCCACCTGGCTGCAGGTCAAGGCGGACATTTTGGGAAGCAGGCTCATCATCCCCGCGCTGCCCGAAGCCTCGGCGACGGGCGCGGCGCTGCTGGGCGGGGTGGGCTGCAAGGTTTTTGCCGGCCACCGTGAGGCGGCGCAGGCCTGCGAAGGGGCCATCCGGCAGGAGGTCCTGCCGGACCCGCGGCGCAGCGCCTATTTCGGGGAAGTTTACCGGGAGGTTTACCTCCCGCTGGAGAGGACTATGAACGAGTTTGACAAAAAGAGGCTGCAAATCAATCAACGATACGAGAGGTGACAGCGTTATGAAAACGGTAAACTTCGGGGTCATCGGGGGAGGGAGCATCTTTTCCCCCGAGCTTGTGGACCTGATCGCCAAGGACATCGGCGCCTTCGGCAGGGTGAACATCCGCTTTATGGACGTCGACCAGGGCCGGCAGGAGGTGGTGTGCGGGCTCTGCGAGCGGATCGCCAAAAAGAGCGGCGCCCCGATCAGCATCTCCTATGTGGACAGCTACGAGCAGGCACTCGAGGGGTGCGACTACATCCTGATCCAGTTTCGGATCGGGGGGGAGGACATGCGGATAGACGACGAGCTGCTCGGGAAGAAATATAAGATCCCCTTTGTGGAAACGGTGTCGGTCTGCGGGATCGCCACCTTCCTGCGCACCTACTATGAGGCGGAGAAGCTGGCAAGGCTGATCGTGGACAAAGCGCCGCAGGCCTGGGTGCTCAACTTTGCCAACCCCGCCGAGCTGGTGGCCCAGGCGCTCGCCGGGTGCGGGGTCAAAAAGGTGATCGGGGTGTGCAACGCCTCGACACGGCTGATCGGCTTTTTGAAGGAGAAGTTTCACTTCGGCGACGAGGACGACTACTTCATGACCTGGCGGGGGCTCAACCACCTGACGGTGGTGGACTCCTTCCAGCTGCGCGGGAAGGAGATCATGCCCGAGATACTCCGCGATATGCAGGACTATGAGAGCGACCGCACCCCCTTCCCGGCGGAGCTTTGCCGGGAGCTCGGGTTTTTGCCCAACCAGTACTTCCAGTATTATTTCCTCGAACGCGAGCTGATCGGCAAGGAGCAGCAGGCTGCTCAGGTGCGTTCCCAGCTGGTCAAGGAGATCAACGGCGAGCTGCTGGCGGAATACAAGACGGCCGACTTTGTGCCCGAGGCGCTGACGAGGCGGGGCGGCTACGGCTATTCCCGCACGGTGGTCGAGGCGATCCGCTCGCTGCACACGGGGGACCGGCGGACCCATTACTTGGTCACCGAAAACCGCGGCGCCATCCCCGAGCTGCCCTACGAGGGCTTTGTCGAGGCGCCCTGCGTCGTCGGAAAGAATATGGTGCGCCCGATCGCCTGCGGCAGGCTGCCCGCGGCGGCGGCCCCGCTGATCGGCGCGATGAAGGCGTTTGAAACCGAGCTGATCGCCGCGGCCAAGGAGCGCAGCCGCACGCGGCTGCTGCGCTGCATGATGATCCATCCGCTGATCGGCGACTACCGGATCGCGCAGCCGCTGCTTGAGGACATCCTCTCGCACAACGCCCCCTATCTGCCCGAGTTTCACTGAGCGGAGGCGTGGAAATGAAAAAATCCGATCTCGACCGGGTGTATGACCGCTCCGGCACCCAGTGTATCAAATGGGAGCACCTTCCGCCCGACGCGCCCGAGGGCGCGCTGCCGCTCTGGGTGGCGGACATGGATTTCCCCTGCGCGCAGCCCATCGTGGACGCGCTCCATGAGCGGATCGAGCAGAAAATATTCGGCTACACCGAGTACGACACCCCGGCGTGTAAGGGGGCGGTCACCGGCTGGTTTCGCCGCCGGTTCGGCTGGGAGATCGACCCCGCTCATATCTTCTTTTCCCCCGCCGTCATCCCGGCGATGGCTTATTTCATCGACGCGCTGACAGCCCCCGGGGACGGGGTTTTGATCCAGCGCCCGGTGTACTATCCCTTCACCAACATCATCCTCGGCGGCGGGCGGCGGGTAGTCAACAACCCCCTGCGCTACCGCGGCGGGGCCTATGAAATGGACTTCGGGGACCTCGAGCGAAAGCTCGCCGATCCCGGCACCAAGGGGATGATCCTCTGCAGCCCGCACAATCCGGTCGGCCGGGTCTGGAGCGAGGAGGAGCTGCGGGAGGTGGTGCGCCTTTGCAGCCGGTACGGCAGGTGGATCCTCGCCGACGAAATCCACTGCGACCTGGTGCGCCGCGAGGAGCGGCACCATCCGATCCTCAAGGTCTGTCCCGAATATGCCGATCATATCGTCGTCTGCACCGCGCCGACCAAGTCCTTCAACCTCGCCGGGCTGCAGGTTTCCAACATCATCATCCCCGGCGCCGCCTTCCAGGAGGTCTGGCGGCGGCAGGCCGAAGCACGCTTTGCCATCTCGACCGACAACCCGCTGGGGTTCGCCGCGATGGCCGCCGCTTATAACCAGTGCGAGGACTGGCTGGACACGGTCAACGAATACATCGACGACAACATCCGCTTTGCGCGGAAATACCTCGAAAAGCGCCTGCCAAAAGCGGTGATGGTAAAAGCCCAGGGCACTTACCTCATCTGGGTCGACCTGCGCGCCTACTGCGCCGACAGCAAGCGCCTGCGCGAGCTGATGGTCCGCCGCGCCGGGGTGGTGCTCGACGAGGGGGACATCTTCGGAAAGGAGGGGAGCGGCTTCGAGCGGATCAACGCCGCCTGTCCGCGCTGCGTCCTCGCCGGGTGTCTCGAGCGGATGGCCGGGGCGCTCAATGAGGGATCGCTGCTTATAAGTTCCTCCTGACAATATGTGCCGCGCCCCGCCGCAGCAAAAGCTGCGGCGGGGCGCGGCATTTTCCCGGGAGGCTATGTGCCCGGCGGCGGGCGGAGCCGGGAAAAGAAAGACCGTTAGCATAGTCTGCTAACGGTCGTCTTTTTGTTCTGTTTTCGCGGGCGGTTCGAGCGCTGCGAACAAAATTCCCGCCTTTATCCTAATTATATCCTGTTCTGGCGAATTTTGCAAGGAAAAGGGACGGCTTTTTTCTGCTCCCCCGGGGCGGGCGGCCGCAAGCAGACTATTCTGCTGGTCTTTCTTATTTGGGGGAGACGAGATGAAGAAAAAATGGAAAATAGCCATGCTCGCCGCCGCGCTCGCCCTGCCGCTGGCTTCCGGCGCGGGGGCCGCGCAGGAGGAGGGGGTGAGTGTGCAGGTGCGGGACGGCTACAGCTGCGCTTACGGGATCGACGTCCCCTTTACCCGCTCGCCGCGCACGCGGGAATACACCTTCACCGTCTATCCCGGCGAGGCGGCATACGGGGAGCCGGAGGTGACGGCGGACGTGACCATCGAGCCCGCGGGCACGTCCACCGTCCACCTGCCGCTGCGCTACGACCCGGTCGCGCCGAGCAGCTGGACGCTGACGGTGGCCGCCCACGTAGAGGAACAGCGCACGGGGCTGGACCGGGAGGCTTCGTTTACCAAGACCTTCACCACCCGGCCCACCTGCGGGTGCGCGGTTGGGACAAAGGGGGCCTTCTACGCGGGGGACGGCAGCGGGGGCAGCCCCTTCCGGGTGGCCACGCCCGACCAGCTCAATCATGTGCGGGTGCACAACGAACGCTGCTACCGGCAGATCGCCGACCTCGATTTTGCGGGCTGGGGGGATTTTGCGCCCATCTGGCCGAACGCGTCGCTCAGCGCCAACCATGCCGTGGCGTACGGCGGGTTTATCGGCACCTATGACGGGGGCGGGCATATCTTAAAAAACCTGCATGTCGTCAGCGCGCCGCTGGGACCGGTTTACAGCCTCCCCGACTACGACGGCTACACCACCTCGCTCTTCGTGGGCCGGAATATGAAGCTCTATAACCTCGGGATGGATGCGAGCTGCACGGTGGTGAGCAAGGAAGTGTATATCGGCTCCCTGGTCAGCTCCCCGGGCATGATGGACAGCGTCGTTGAGATCGAGCGCTGCTACAGCGCGGCGGCCCTCACAGTCCCGGAGGGCTACACCAATTATGCCGGCGGCGTGGTCGGGCTGGTGACCGGGCGGGTCCTCATGAAGGACTGCTTCTTTGCGGGGAGCCTGTATTCCCCCAAGCGCTGCAGCGGGCTGATGGACCAGGTGCATGACGGCACCTCCTCCCTGTCGGACAGCTACAACATCGGCAGTATCGTGGGCAGCGCCGCCAGCCGCGACGGCCTGTGGAGCTACGCCTATGATCATACCGTCCCCACCGCCGCCAGCTTCTCGGTGAGCACCTGGCCGACCGTGCACGGGACCAACCTGGCGCTGTCCGGCTTCTCGGCGCCGGGCACCTTCTCCGCCTGGGATTTCGATTCGGTCTGGCGGATGGGCGAGGTGACCCGCCGCACCAGCGCCGGCGGCACCGAAACGGTCCAGGCCCCGGTGCTGCGCGTCTTCGACCACCCGCTCGATTCGTGATATGTTTGCAGGTCCCCGAAGCCTTCGGGGACCTTAAATTTTTGCTTGCAATTTTGATGGCGCGGGGGTAATATATGGGTGAAATGTTATAACAAACAAAGGGGTGGAAGAAAATGTTGCTGAAGGAATACCAACCGAGGAGCGAGCTGGTCCTAAAAGAGACCTATGTGGAGAAGCCCGCCTTCCCGGTCTACGACTGCCACACGCACTGGGGGAAGCTGATGATGGGGGACGGCTACACCGAGCTGTATGACACGGCGGCGGCGGTGACTTCCCTGCGCGAAAAGGGGATCCAGGCGGTGGTCAATCTGGACGGCTTCGACTTTGACGAGCTGGACAAGATGAAGCGAAAGATCGCGGGCCAGGAGGACTTTTTCCTCAATTTCGGCAACGTCGACGTCTCCCGGCTCGACGAGCCGGACTTCGGAGACTATGTCAAAAGCAGTCTGCGCTACGGCGTTTCACAGGGGATCAGAGGGCTCAAGTTCTGGAAGCCGATCGGCCTCGGGATCAAGGACGGCAGCGGGAAGTACATCACGCCGGATGACGAGCGGCTGCGCGTGATCTGGGAGGAAGCCGCCCGCTATTCGTTGCCCATCCTGTTCCACATCGCCGACCCGCCGGCCTTCTTCAGGCCGATCGACCGCTTCAACGAGCGTCTTGAAGAGCTTGGGGAGCATCCCGACTGGTCGTTCTGCAATCCCGAGCTGTACTCCTTCGAGCAGCTCATGGAGATGCAGCAGAACCTTCTGCGCAAAAACCCTGACACCACCTTTATCATCGCGCACGCCGGCTCCTATTCCGAGAATCTTTTGCAGGTGGCGCAGTGGCTGGAGGAATTCCCGAATATGCGCATAGACATCGCCGCGCGGATCGGGGATCTCAGCCGCCAGCCTTATACCGCCCGCCGCTTCTGCATAAAATACTCCAAGCGGATTTTCTTCGGGACCGACTTCCATCCCGTCGAATCGCCGGACAGCTACAACATCTACTACCGGATTCTGGAGACCGACGACGAGTATTTTGACTACAGCCTGTCCCCGACCGGCGGCCAGGGCCGCTTCAAGGCCTACGGGCTCTACCTGCCCCGGGAGACGCTCGAGGACATCTATTGCGGGAACTTTAAACGCCTGTTCCACATTTCTTAAAAATACATAGACCGACCGACAGAAAAAGCGGCCCCGGCGCTGGAAAACGAGCGCGGGGGCCGCTTTGGCTTTCGGTTTTTTATTTTGCCTGTTCGGGTGGCGGGGCGCTGGCGTAGGACGGCCCGCACAGCTCGAGGTTGCACCCCGCCTCGCGCAGATCGCCCGCCAGCGACTGGGGCAGGCCGGAGTCGATGAGCAGCGCATCCACCTCCTGAAAGCGCAGCAGGGTCGCGAGCCCGTCCTGGTAGAGCTTCTGATGGTGGGCCATGGCGACGGTGCGGTCGGCGCATTCGCGAAAGCTGCGGTACTGGGGCAGGTGCGAAAAGTCGTCGGTCATCAGCCCGTGGCGCACGCTGATGGCCTTGGCGCCGGTGAAAAAGGTGTTGATCCTGAAGTGGGCGGCGTTGTCGCTGGTGAAGAAGCCGTAGGTGCATTGCTCGGAGGCGTTGAGGATGCCGCCCAGCAGGATGAGCTGGATGTTCTCTTCGTACATCAGGGCGTTCTGCACCAGCAGGGAATCGGTGAGCACGGTCAGATGCTGGAAATCCTTCAGCAGCGGGCAGAGCTCGAGCACCGTGGAACCGGCGGAAAGCAGGATGGTGTCCCCTTCATGGATGTATTGCAGTGCCCTGCGGGCGATCGCTTCCTTCTCGGCGTGCGATTCCTGCGAGCGCCGCAGCACCGGGGGCTCGGGCCGGTTGCTGCGCAGGATCATGGCGCCTCCCCGGAACCGGCGAATGTATTTTTTTCCCTCCAGGGTCATCAGTACCCGCCTGGCGGTGCTCTCGCTGATCGAGAGGTATTCGCAGAGCCGTTCGGTGCTCACACTGCCCTGCTCCTCAATAAGGGCGAGGACCTTCTTTTGCCGTTCGCTGAGTTTTTTGCCGTCCATGCCGTTGCCCACCTTTTCGCTTACTTACCTTTATTCTATAACAGAAGGATGGGAAAATCAAGAAAATGACGGAAATCGTGCAACTTTTTCGATTGGTTTGACCGGAAATATGAAGTCAAATGGTAATTTGACAAGAAACTGCAAAGAGAAACGCGATATTTTAGAAAAATTAAATAGAAACACCTATTGACTTTCTGGATTTTGATGTGATACAATCAAACTAAACCAAGAAAATGATTGGTTTCAGTCGAAAATAAAAGGAAACACCGACATCAATTGACTGAAAACGGTCAAAATATGGAAAACAAACCAACTAAAAGGAGGAAATGTCATGAGGACTGGGAAGAGACTGCTTGCCATGCTGCTGAGCGCGGCGCTGCTGCTGGCTTCGGGCTGCACGGTGACCACCGAGGATCAGGGCGGGAGCCAGGAGGCGCAGCCCCCCGAGGCGAGCGCGAGCGAGCCGGCCGGCGAAGAAAGCGAGGAGCCCCAGGAAGGGGTGACCACCATCAACTACTGGAGCCACAACGGCGAACAATTTATCGAGGCGAACAAGCAGATCATCGCCAAATTCGAGGAGCAGAACCCGGACATCAAGATCAAGTACGACATCTTCCCCTTCAACGAATTGCAGGAGAAGATGAAAGCCTCCTACGCGGCGGGCGCGGAGAGTGACTGCCAGCAGATCTTCGGCACCTGGGCGGTGCAGTATACCAAGAACGGGATGTTCAGCGAGGTGCCCTTCCTGACGATGGATCAGGTCAAGGAGAGCTACTTCGAGCCGACCTACGCGGGCTATACCTATGAGGACAAGCTCTACGGGCTGCCGCGTGAGTTCAGCATCGAAAACGGCGGCGTGCTCTATTATCCCGAGGACCTCAAGGCCGCCGGGTACGACGAGTTCCCCAAGACCTATGACGAGCTGATCGACGCGGCCAAGAAATGCACCCAGTACGATTCGGGCGGCAACATCACCCATGTGGGCTTCGACATGTTCGGGCCGGACAACGTGCCGTATACCTTCATCTCCTTCCTGCTGCAGTACGGCGGGAACTACTGGACCGAGGACGGGCACGTCAACTTCACCTCGCCTGAGTCCATCAAGGGCATGCAGTCCCTGGTCGATCTGGTGCTTACCCACAAGGTGACCGATACCAAGCACATCTCCGAGTCGGACGACCTGTCCGAATACTTCTTCAAGGGCAACGCCTCGATGTGCATCATCGGGCCGTGGACCATCGCGACCGGCGTGAACCAGTTCGGGCTGGACAACTTCGATTACGGCCTTATGCCCTCGATCGCCAACGACTCCTATGCGTTCGCTTCCCCGACCGGCTGGGGCGAGGTGGTGTCCGCGCGCAGCAAGAACCTGGAGGCCACCTGGAAGTTCATCGAGTTCGCCACCAACGAGGAGAACAGCCTGCTCTTCAACGACGTGACCTATACCGTTCCCGCGCAGAAGGCGGTCGCCAATTCCCCGGAATTCCTGGAGAAGAAGCCGATGCTCGCCCCCTCGATCAAGGTCCTGCCCGAAGGCATTCCGATCGGTCCGTTCCCGAACGCGCCCTTCTTCAAGAAGACCGTTTACGACCACTTCGTGCGCATCTGCAACGGCGAGGAGACGGTCGAGCAGGCGTGTGAGAACATCGAAAACGAGATCAACCGAGACATCGACGACAGCAAACTCTCTTAAAGAATCATAAAGAGGAGGTGCCCGGATGGAGGGTAAGGAATATGTCCTGGGAGTGGACGTCGGCGGGACCAAGATCGCCGTCGGGCTGGTCAGCCGCGACGGGGAGATCGGCAGGAGCCGCCGCTACCCGATGGACCGCAGTGACCAGGAGCATACCCTTCGCTCCATCCGGGACGCCATCGAGGATTTCATGGAGCGGGAGAGGCCACAAATCAAGGCGATCGGTCTCGGACTGGTGGGCCGGGTGGACACCGCCGGCGGGATCTGGAGCCGGGCGGTCAACCTGTCGCTTTTCCAGCCGGTCCCGCTGGGGGAGGAGCTCTGCGCGCGCTACGGCGTGCCGGTGAGCCTCGACAACGACGTATTCAGCGCCGCGCGGGCCGAACTGCTTTTTGGCATGGGGCGGCAGTCGAAGGATTTCCTGGTGCTCAATGTGGGCACCGGCATGTCGATCGGGATCGTCAGCGGCGGGAGGCTGGTGCGCGGCGCCGGCAACGTGGCCGGCGAGGCCGGGCACACGGTCGCCGGGGTCTGCGAGCGCACCTGCAAGTGCGGGCGGGCCGGGTGCCTGGAGTGCTTCTGCTCGGGCGGCGGGATGATCGAGCGTGCGCGCGAGCTGCTACCGGACTATCCAAAGAGCACCCTTGCCTCCCTCCCTGCGGGGGAGCTGCACTCGGTCTCGATCTTCGCGCACGCAAGGCGGGGCGACGCGCTCGCCGCCCTGATCGCGCGCGACGCGGTGGACGGCCTTTGCGCCGGGTGCTGCAACCTGGTGTCGCTGCTCAACCCGCAGTGGATCGTGGCGGCGGGCGGCGTCTTCCGGGAGGAATCCCTAATCGAAACCATCGAGGACTATGTGCGCAAATACGCCTTCTCCAGCAGCCTGATGGATTTTAAAGGCGTGCGCCTGTCCGCGCTCGACCCGGCCCACGCGGGCCTGCTGGGCGCGGGAGCGGTCGGCTGGCGGCCGCTTGAATGAAAGCTTAAAGGGAAACGGGCCCCGGCGCCGGCTTCCCCGGGAAAGGATCGGATACTGAATGAGAAGAAAAATTGTACTGGTCGGCGCGGGGAGCGCCGTTTTTACAAAAGGTCTGCTGCTCGACATCATTGAGCGGCGCGACGAGCAGTGGAGCGTCGGGCTGGTGGATACCGACCCGGTGGCGCTGGATGTGATCGACAAGCTCAGCCGCAAGATGGTGGAGCAGAAGGGCGCCGACATCGAGCTGAGCGCTTCGGTGGACCGGCGCGACATCCTGCCGGGGGCGGACTATGTGGTCAGCACCATCGGCGTTGGCGGCCGCCGCGCCTGGGAGCAGGACGTGTTCATCCCCCGCAAATACGGCGTCTACCAGCCGGTGGGCGACACGGTGGGGCCGGGCGGCCTCTCGCGGGCCATGCGGATGATCCCGCAGCTGTGCGACATCGCGCGGGACATCAAGATCATCTGTCCCGACGCCCTTTTCTTAAACTACGCCAATCCCATGACCATGAACTGCATGGCCATCCGCCGCGAGACCGGGGTGCCGGTAATCGGGCTGTGCCATGGGGTGAACAACGGCCTGGGGCGCATCTCGAGGTTCATGGGCCTGCGCAAGGAGGACATCTCCTTCACCGCCTGCGGGCTCAACCACATGGTTTTCCTCTACCAGATGCGCAAGGATGCAAAGGACCTCTTCCCCTATTTTGTAGAAATGCTCGATAAGGTTCCGGTGGAGGAGCGGCAGATCGGCCCGCTGACCGAGAACTTCGTGCGCGAAAACCACAGCTATGTGGTGTCGGACGACCGGCATTATTCGGAGTTTGTGCCCGAGACGACCCTTCGGGGCGCCTACCGCGGCGGAGAGCTCGGGGTAAAGTATTATTCCTTCGAGGGGACCATCCGCGAGGGGGACGAGGAGTTTGAGGAGCACCGCCGCTACGCCTACAGCGCCGAGGCGCTGCCCGAAAGCTTCTTCGAGCGGGAGAGCGGCGAGCACGAGCAGCTAATGGACATCATCGGCGCGATGATCTACGACCGGCCCGGCATTTTCTACGTCAACCTCCCGAACTGCGGGGCGGTTGCGGGGCTGCCGGACGAGACGGTGGTCGAGCGCCCGGCGCTGATCTCAGGCTCCGGGATCCAGCCGCTGCAGTTGCCCGACTTCCCCGTTACGCTCCTGCCGCGCCTGGCGCGCTTCGCGACCATCTATGAGATGGCGGTGCGCGCGGCGCTCGAAGGGGACCGCGGCCTCCTGCTGGGCGCGATGTGCGAGGCGAGCGCCATTTCCGACAAGGAAACGGTGCGCAAAATGATGGAAGAGCTGCTCGCAGCGCAGAAGGAATACCTGCCGCAGTTCTAGGCGGCCTTTAAAAACAGGAGGGGAGGGATCCTGACATGAAAAACGCCGGTGGGAACGCACCGCCCCGCCAGAAGCTGGGACGCGCGCAATCGAGGTTCGTGTTCTGCTGTCTGGCGCCAGTGATGGTGCTGTTCGTCGTCTTCCTGCTCGCGCCCATCGCGATCAGCGTGGTGCTGTCCTTCTTTAACTACAGCCCCTTGAGCGATAAGGCGGTCTTCGTCGGACTCAAGTATTATTCCTACATGCTGACCGACCCGAACTTCATCAAGACGATCGTCAACACGTTGATCTTCGTGGCTTCGGCGGTTGCAATCAATCTGGTGCTGTCCACCTCGATCGCGCTGATGGTTTATTCCCTGACCAGTGCGCGCATGCGCGAGATGTTCCGGGCGTTTTATTTCCTGCCGGTCATCGCACCGCTGGTGGGCGCATCGCTGGTCTGGAAGAACATGTTCGATCCCCAGTACGGGCTGGTGAGCATGATCATGGAACGCTTCGGATCGGACTTTAGCATCTACTGGCTCTCGGACGCCCGCTACGCCCTGATCGCGGTGATCATCGTCACCCTCTGGCACGACCTCGGCTACAACATCGTCATTCTGACCACCGGGCTCTACTCGATCCCCAAGACCTACTTCGAGTCGGGCAAGATCGACGGGGCCAACCGCTGGCAGCTGTTCTGGAACATCACCCTGCCGCTGCTCTCGCGCACCATGGCCTTCGTGAGCGTGATGACCATCATCTCCTATTTCCAGGTCTTCACCCAGGTGCAGATTATGACCCGCGGCGGGCCGAGCTACGCCACCCAGCTGATCGCGGTGTCGATCTATCAGAACGCCTTCGAGTTCGAGCGCATGGGCTACGCCTCGGCGATGGCGGTGGTGCTGCTGGTGCTGATTCTCTGCGTGTCGCTGATCCAGATGAAGCTAAACCAATCCGACTGGGAATATTAGGAGGGATATGCCGTGAAAGATAAAACCGTGCGCGTGTTCCTGGTCATCTTCCTGAGCCTCGGCTCGGTGGTGATGATGTTCCCGTTTGTGTGGATGGTGCTCAACGCCTTCAAAACGACCTCCGAAATTCTCGCGGTGCCGCCCTCCCTTTTTCCCAAGGTGATCTACCTGGGCGGGTATGTCAAGCTTTTCAGCGAGTCGCCCATCCTGTATTGGTTCCGCAACAGCCTGGTGGTGGTCACCGCGGTGGTGATCCTCCAGCTGTTTACCAGCTCCTTGAGCGGGTATATCTTTGCCAAGTTTGATTTCCGCTTTAAGAATTTCTGTTTCATCATGGTGCTGCTCACCCTGATGATCCCGTTCCAGGTCATCATGATCCCGGTCTATCTGATCGTGAGCAAGCTGCACCTGCTCAACACTCTCTATGCCCTGATCGTGCCCAGCATGGTCAGCGCGTTCGGGCTGTTCCTGTGCAAGCAGTTCATCGAGACCATCCCGACCGACCTGATCCATGCGGCCCGGATCGACGGGGCGGGGGAATTCAGGATTTATGGGAGCATTATCCTGCCCAACGTACGCTCGACCCTGTCCGCTTTGGCCATCTTTACCTTTATGGGCACCTGGAACGATTACCTCTGGCCGCTGATCACCATCAACGACACCAACCGCATGACCATCCCGCTGGCGCTCAACTTCTTCAGCGGCCAGCACAGCAAGGAGCTCAATGTGGTCATGGCCGCCTGCACGGTGGTCATTCTGCCCGAGATCATCGTCTACCTGCTCTTCCAAAAGCAGTTCATCCAGGGCATGGCCCTCAGCGGAATGAAGGCTTAGCGCGGCCGGACGATAACAGCCGATTACAGAATAAGAAGGTGTATATTACATGGATAAAATCATAACCGAAACGGCCGCCCAGTTTGATTACGAGGTGGCGCTGCAGGTGGCGCGCCAGGTGCTGAAAAAACCGGACAGCGTGCTCTGTCTTGCGACCGGGAACACCACCGAGGGGATTTTTAACGAGCTGGTGAAGCTTGCGCAGGGCCTGTCCATCGACTTTTCAAGGGTGCGCACCGTCAACCTCGACGAGTATGTCGGGGTCTCGCCCGACGACCCGACCAGCTGCCGCTACAGGATCGAGCAGCAGCTCTTTGAGAAGCTGCATATCCCGAAGGAGAACGTCTATGTGCCCAGCTCCACTGCCGAGAATGCGCAGCAGGTCTGCGAGGAATTCGAGCGGCACCTGCAGGAGCTCGGGGGGATCGACCTGATGGTGCTCAGCACCGGGGAAAACGGGCATATCGCCTTCAACGAGCCGGGGACCCCCTTCGGCTGCCAGGTGCACATCGCGAAGATCACCCGGAGCACGGTGGAGGCCAAGGCCGCCCTCTTCGGGGGGGAGGACAAGGTGCCGCAGGCGGGCGTCTCGATGGGGGTGCGCTCCATCATGATGACCCGGCGCATCCTGCTGGTGGCGAAAGGGGAGCACAAGGCCCCGATCATGAAGAAGATCCTCTGCGGCCCCGTCACCGAGGCCGTCCCGGCCTCGGTGCTCCAGCTGCACAACAACGTGACCTTGATCGCGGACCGCGCCGCCATGGCGCGGGTGGACTGCGATTAGATGAAAAGAAGAAAAGCCTCCGCCATATGGCGGGGGCTTTTTTGATTCCAGCGAAGCGAAAAAAATGAGCGTGTCCATGGGCCGGCCGGCTACGCCTTGTTTTCTTCCCCGAACCGCTGTGCGATGATCCCGGCGATCCGCTCAGCCGCGTGTCCGTCCCCGAAGGGGTTCTGCGCATGGGCCATCCGCCCGTAGGCGGCGGGGTCGTGGAGCAGCCGCATGGCAGATTCATAGACCGACTGCTCGTCGGTCCCGGCGAGCAGGGCGGTGCCCGCCTCGATCGCTTCCATGCGCTCGGTCTCTTTGCGCAGCACCAGTACCGGCCTGCCCAGCGAGGGAGCCTCCTCCTGCAGCCCGCCCGAATCGGTCATCACCATATAGCAGCGCCCGATCAGGTTGTGCATGTCGAATACGTCCACCGGAGCCACCCGGTGGACCCGGGGCGTGTTCCGGAAGGCCGCCTCGGCCTGTCGGGAGACGGCGGGGTTTGGGTGCACCGGGAAGACGAACTCCACGTCCGGGCAGTCGTTTAGAATTCGCTTAACGGCCGCGAAGATGGCGGGAAGCCCCTGCCCGAGGTTTTCCCGCCGGTGGGCGGTCAGCAGGATCACCCGGCGGCTGAAGTCGATCTCCCGCAGTGCGCCTTGGGAGAAGCGGTGGTCCTCCTTCACGGTGTAGCGCAGCACGTCGATCGCCGTGTTGCCGGTGACGAATATTTCCCCCGGCGCATTCTGGCGCAGCAGGTTTTCGCGGTTGCGCCCGGTGGGGGCGAAGTGCAGGCTGCACAGGTTCCCCAGGAGGGTGCGGTTCATCTCCTCCGGGAAGGGGGAATAGAGGTTCCCGGTGCGCAGCCCGGCCTCGACATGTCCCAGCGGGCACCGGGCGTAGAAGGCGGCCAGCCCCGCCGCGAGGGCGGTGGAGGTGTCGCCGTGCACCAGCGCCACGTCCGGGCGCTCCTTTTCCAGGATGGGGGCCATCCCCTGCAGCACCCGGGTGGTGATGTCGGTCAGGGACTGACCGGGCTGCATGATGTCGAGGTTGTAGTCGGGCTGCACGCCGAAATGCTCCAGCACGCTGGAGAGCATCTCGCGGTGCTGCCCGCTGGCGCAGACGATGGGGGAGAGGAGCGGGTGCTCCCGGCAGGCGAAGACGAGGGGGATCATCTTGATGGCGTCCGGCCTGGTGCCGAAAACCAGAAGGGGCCTGATCGGTTTCAAGGTTGAACCATCCTTTCATGAGAACCCGGATGTAAATATAACAACTGCATTATTATAGCACAGCCCGCCCGCTTGGGAAAGGAAACGGCGAAAGGTGCGGTAACTTCCAGAATTTTAAATTGCGGTTTGGATCAAAACGTGATGCATTTGTGACCGGACGCCTGTATAATGGAAAATGAGATTTTGTGCGTTGGGAGGGGAGAGGACTGAAAACCTGGAAGGACCGGCTGCCCTCCCCGCCCCTGCTGGCGGTGCTGGCGGCCGCCGTAATCATGCTGGCCACCCTTTTCCTGCCGCCGGTGGTGGGGATGGCGGACAACGGGGACTTTTTCAGAGTGATCGACGATGCGGGGCTCTACAAGTTCGACCGCTATGAGAAAGACCAGTATTTCAACTATTTTGCCAAGGAGTTCGGCGTCTTCCAGTATTTTAAGGAATACGGCGAGCCCTTCTTCTCCTCCCAAATGCCCTTCGTGCGCGCGGCGATGCACCTGGATCGGCTTTTCACCGGCGATAGCGGCGTGTTCGACGTGCGCTTCCTGGGAGCGCTCTTCTGCCTGTGGGGGCTGCTCGCGATCTACCTGCTGGTGGATTACGCCGCTTACGGGCGCCCGCGAAGCGAGGGATATCTCATCGCTGCGCTGGCCGTCTTCTTCTTTGCCGATACCGGCTACATCGCCTACTTCAACTCCTTCTTTGCCGAGGGGCTGGTCATGGTCTCGTTCCTGACCTGCCTTGCGAGCATCCTGCTGATCGACCAGCACCGTTATAATCCTTATCTGCTGCTGGCGGTCTTTTTTGTCAGCGGGCTGGTGCTGTGCAGCGCCAAGCAGCAAAACGCCCCTTTGGGCTTCCTGCTCGCCGGGCTTTTGGCCTGTATGGCGTTCCGTTATCAAAAATATGAGCGGCTCTGGCGCTCGGTGCGCAGGGAGGGGAACGTGCTGTATATCACGCCTCCCGTCGACGCGCCCGACTTTTGGGAGCAGGAGCGCGCGCAGCTGCAAAAGCTGCGCGCGGCGCTGGGCCGCCGCGGCCCGCGCCGCTGGATCAGGGAGCGCTTTGGCCGGGAGCGCCGGGAACGCCGCCATTTTAAGAAGGCGGCGCTCCTGCTGTCCGCCCTGCTGGCGCTCAGCGGTGCGGCGGTGTATCTGCTGATTCCGCAGGAGTTTGTCAACATCAACAAGTACCACGCCATGACCCGCGGGGTGCTGATGACCTCGCAGAACCCCGAGGAGGCGGTCGGGGAATTCGGGATCGACCCGCAATACGCGCTGCTGGACCGGACCATCTATTTCGACCACTATCCCCCGGTGGATGTGGAGGGGGCGGAGCTAAGGGAAAACTTCTACCCGAAATACGGCTTCGTCTCGATCTCGCTTTACTACCTGCGCCATCCGGGCGAGCTCATGCAGATGATCGACTACGCCGCGCGCAGCGCCTACGCCATCCGGCCCGAGGCGATGGGCAACTATGAGCGCAGCGCGGGGCGCGACCCGGGGGCGCGGGACTACACCTTCGCGCTCCATAGCAGCCTGAAGCAGGCGCTCACCCCGCGCACGGTCGGCTACATGTTTATCTGGATCGCGGTGGTGCTCCTTTGCGGCATGCGGGAGCGCTGGCGCACCTTGGTGCTGGCGTTTGCCATCCTGATGGGGCTCTCGCAGTTCGGCGTATCCATCATCGGCGCGGGGGACGCGGATCTGAGCAAGCATGTGTTCCTCTACAACGTCGCCTATGATTTCACCAACTTTATCGTCATATCCACCGTCCTGGTGCCCAGCCTGAGCGCCCGCCGCGCCAAGAAGCGGCAAGGCGGGCCCGCTCTTACAGGGGAGCGCCGGGGCGATAAACAGAGGGAGGAGGCCACGGTATGATGAGGCGTATCCCGGCCGCGGCGGCGCTGTGCGGCCTGTTGCTGCTCACAAGCTGCGCGCGGCTGCTGCCCGAAAACATACCGTCCGCGCCGCCCGGCGAGGCGCTCTGCCTAAAGTTTGTGCAGGAGAAGCTGACCGGGGAGGACGGCGGGGTGCATACCAATTTCCTGCCGGGGGAGCCCGGCGGTGAGCTCGCCGCCGGGCACGAGGTGCTCCTCGAGTCGCAGGGGCTGCTCATGCGCTACTATGCGCGTACCGGGGACCGGGACCGGTTTTCGCGGGCCTTTGACTTTGTGCGGGAGGAGCTCGATTCCGGCGAGATCCTTTCCTACCGGCTGGACGGGGAGGGGAGGCGCTACCCGGTCAACGCCGCGGTGGATGACCTGAGGGTCCTGCGCGCGCTGCTCGAAGGGGAGGAGCGCTTTCGGGAGAGGTCCTTCGGGGAGCAGGCGCGGCAGTATGCCGCGCGGCTCTACAGCACCAACGTGCAGGACGGCCTGCTGCTGGACCTTTACGACGAAAGCTACAAACAGGCCGGGCGCAGCTGTACGCTCTGCTACGCCGACCTCGGGACCATGCATCTGCTCGGGAGGTCGGACCGGCGCTGGGAGAAAGCGGCCGGGCAAATGGAGCGGGTCGTGGCCGGCGGCTTCCTCGGCGAAGCGTTCCCGTTCTTTCACAGCCGTTACCTGCCGGACGAGGGCGGGTATGAGACCGATACCGTCCACATGGCCGAGGGGCTGCTCACCGTGCTGCACCTCGCCGAGGTAAACGCCTGCCCGCCCGAGACCTTGCGCTGGCTGCGCGACACCCTGGCCGGCGGGCCGATCTACGGGGAATATACCCCTGTGGGCGAGCCGGTGGTGGATTTCGAGTCCACCGCGGTCTATGCCCTCTGCGTGCGGATCGGCTACGAAAGCGGGGATAAGGAGCTCGCGCGTCTCGCGATGGAGCGCCTGTCCGCCCTGCAGGTGGGGGATGAAGCCAGCCCGGTCTACGGCGCCTTCGCCGACCCGCAGAGCCTCGCGGCCTACTCCTTTGACAATCTGAACGCGCTGCTGGCTCTGCGCGCGTGGGCCGAATGGGAGGCGGGGAGCCGATGAATGGGTTGGTAAAGAGGCTGGGGAGCGCCTTCCTTTGCCTGTGTCTCGGTTTTGGGCTGCTCGTGCTGCCGGGTTCGGCCGGGGAGGCGCAGGACGGTCAGCGGCCGGTCTCCCTGCTCGTCTGCGACGAGCAGGACGGGCGGTACCGCCTCGAAGCGCTGCTGCGCGCCTGCGGTCTTCCCGTGGTCTCGGTGAACCGGGCGGAATACTCCCCCGGGCTGCTGCCGGGATACGAGAGGGTGATCACCACCGACAACCGCCCCTACCGCGACGCGCTGGAAGCCGGGGTCCCGGTCTTCTGCGTGGGCCAAAGGAGCGGGCCGGTACAGGGCGCATCCCTGGCGACGCTTGAGCGCGGCGCGCTCACCCTGCGCCTGGATGGGCATTCCCAACAGCTTTTTGCGCGGGACCCCGTGGAGCTGCTCGCGCAGGCGCCGGGAGAGGCGGTGGGATCGCTCACCCTCACCTCGGGCGAGCAGTTCCCCTTTGCGGCGGTGATGGGCGAGGTGGGTTACGCGCCCTTTTACCGGGGGGATGATTTGAGCGCGCTCGCGCTTGCGGCGGCGGTGCGCCGCTGGATGGGCGGGCAGGGCGAGGGGCAAATGTACGTGCTGATCGACGAAATCTATCCCTTCACCGACCTTGCGATGCTCTGCCTGAGCGCCGAGCGGCTGCATGAAAACGGCATCCCCTTCATTCTGCGGATCATGCCGGTCTACGACAACCTCGACTATCCGGCCTTTTTGCGGTATGCGCAGGTGCTGCGCTATGCCCAGTCGCTGGGCGGCACGGTGGTGCTGCACGACCCGATCGTGCTCTATACCGACAAGGACGAGCCGATCGACACCCGCAAGGAGCGGGTGCGCGCCGCGCTGGAGGGGCGTTTCTCCCTCCAGCGCCAGCCCGTCATCCGCCAGACCGGCGGGGAGCCGATCGAAACTAAGCTCGCGCGCACCAAAAAGGCGCTCGAAGACCTGGGGATCCTGCGCATGGACATGGCACTTCCTCCGTTGGAGCTGACCTGCGGGCAGCTGGGCGCGATCGAGAGCGATACCCGGAATTTCGGCACCTTTGCGGTGGATACCATGGTGACCTTCGCCCCCTTTGAAAGCGAGGAGGAGCTCGACGAGGCGATCGGGATACTGAACGGCCGCTGGCTCTCCCTTTCGCGCTACGGGGGAGAGCGCTTCGAGGAGGAGCTGCGCTACGATGAAATTCCGGTCGACGAGCAGTTCGAGTACCGTAAAAAGGAGGAGCTCAGCTTTACCGCCTTCTTTGCGGGGGCCAACAAGCTGCTGATCCTGATCGTGCTGATCAGCGCCGGGGTGTTCGTGCTGATGCTCACCTTCGGGCGCAGGATTTACCGAAATAAGTTTTATAAAGAATAGTTTTATAATTTCCCATATTCAATATAAATTGGAGGAAACCTTTTTGACGCCTTTAGACCTGCTGCTGCTCGCCGCGCTGATCTGTATCTGGCTGCTGCTGCTCATCAACGTGATCCTGATTGTGGGCGGCTACCGCTATTATGTACAGAGCGAGCGCTATACACCAAAGCCTCCGGAGGAATACCCGATGGTCTCGGTCATGGTGCCCGCGCACAACGAGGGGGTCGTGATCGTGCGCACCGTGCTGTCGCTGCTGGATTTCGATTACCCGCCCGAGCGCTACGAGATTATCGTCATCAACGATAACTCCTCGGACAACAGCGCCGAGCTGCTGGAAGACATCCAGCGCACCCACCCGGGGCGGAACCTCACGGTGATCAACACCGGCCAACAAAACGGCGGCAAGGGCAAAAGCAACGCTTTAAACATTGGCTTTACCCAATGCTCGGGGGAATACGTCGTCATCTACGACGCGGACAATACCCCCGAGCCGGCGGCGCTGCGGCTGCTGGTCAGCGAGATCTGCGCGGACGACTCCCTGGGCGCGGTGATCGGGAAATTCCGCACCCGCAACAAGGAGCAGAACCTGCTGACGCGCTTTATCAATATCGAGACCCTCGCCTTCCAGTGGATGGCCCAGGCGGGGCGCTGGAAGCTGATGGGGCTTTGCACCATCCCGGGGACCAATTTCATCATCCGGCGCAAAATTTTGGAGGAGATGGGCGGCTGGGACATCCACGCCATCGCCGAGGACACCGAGATCAGCTTTCGCATCTACCGCATGGGCTACAAGATCAAGTTCCTGCCCCAGGCGGTGACCTGGGAGCAGGAGCCGCAGACGCTGAAGGTGTGGTTCCGGCAGCGCACCCGCTGGGTCAAGGGGAATATCTACGTGCTGATCAAGAACCTGCCGCTGCTCTTCGACCCGAAGGCGAAAAAGGTGCGCTTCGACATCCTGTATTTCCTCTCCATCTACTTTTTGCTGCTGACCTCGCTGGTCGTCTCGGACGGGGTGCTGCTGCTGAATATGCTCGGGATGGTGCACACCACCCTGGCGGGTTTCAGCAACATGCTCTGGCTGCTGGCGATCGTGCTCTTCATCCTGGGCACCTATGTCACGATCACCACCGAGAAGGGCGAGATGAGCTTTTCCAATCTGCTGGTCATCGCCGTGATGTATTTCACCTATTCCAAGCTCTGGATGGCGGTCGCCGTCTACGGGCTGCTGCAGTACGTCAAGGATAAGATTCTCAGGCGGGAGACAAAATGGTATAAGACAGAACGGTTCGCGTGAAGGAAGGAAAGACGATGGTAAAAAAGAGACGACTGATTGCGCTGCTCGGCGCGCTGCTGTGCGCGGGATCCCTCCTCGCCCCGGCGGCCCATGCCGCCGAGGCGGAGGACGGCGCGCCCGGCGGCGGGACATCCCTGGCCGCACAAGGGGCCGGCGGCCAAAACGCGGCCGACGAGGAGGCCGCCGCCCGGCTGGCGGCAGCCCAACGGGACGGGGCGGGAGCAGCGCAGAGTGCCGCGGGGCAGCGGAGCCCCGCCGGACCCACAGCGGACGGGAAGGCGGGGCCCTCCGGTACCACCGGGCTCTACCTGCACGAGGAGAGCTTCTCGAGCGAACACCATCTCGTGGGGCTGTTCGCCCAATGCAACGAGTACTTCTACGCCGGGGACTGGGACTTTAGGGGCGCGCGCTTCACCCTGCGCTATTCGGCCACCGGGCTGGTGGAGCAAAGCGTGTCGAGCATTACCGTCTCCCTCAACGGCCGGCCCGTCTCCTCGGCGCGGATCGAAAGGAGCCTGGGGGGCGAGGCGCAGCAGCTGCAAATCGACCTGCCGCTGGACAACATCAAAGCGGGGCAGAACGTGATCACCATCGACACCTATGTGCGCACCCAGGACTCCATGCCCTGCGTGGACGACGTGTCCAAGGCCAACTGGCTCAACGTCTACAAGGACTCCTTCGTGTCGATTTCCTACCTGCCCAAAATCCCCTGCAACACGGTCGCCGACCTGTATGAGCAGTTCACCAGTATAGACGCGCTGGAAAACCGCCAGAGCGCCGTTCTGCTGGGGCAGGGCGCGGATGAGCTGGAATGGACGCTCGCCGCGTTGGCGCTCACGGGGATTTCGGCCAATGCGCCGCTGTCCTATGAGAACATCGGCCTGCGCACGATCGGGGAGAGCGGGTTCTTTGCCGATAAATATGAAATCCTTGTCTCCCGCTTTGAAAACCTGCCGGGATCGCTTGCCGACCGCCTCTCGCAGGAGCAGCGGTCGGCGGCGCAGCAGGGGGCGCTGCTGGCGCTCCTCAAGGGGGAAAACGGTTCCAACCTGTTGCTTTTGACCGGCTCAGACGACGAGGCGCTGCTGCGCGCCGGGAAGCTTTTGGGCAACCAGGGCCTCATGCTCCAGACGCGCGCCGGCTGGCGCAAGGTGAGCGCCACCGAGGACGTGCTGAAGCCTCCCGCGGCGGTGGACGAATACCAAAAGCTGGACACGGCGGGGCGCTACCTCAAGGGGCCGTTCCGGCAGAGCACCTCCTACTCGGTCGCCTTCCCGGCCAACCGGACCCTGGCCGGGTCGAGCGAGCTGCTGATCAAAATGCGCTATGCCGAGAACCTCGACTTTGACCGCTCGCTGGTGAGCGCCTATATCAACGGGACCCCCATCGGCAGCAAAAAGCTACAGAAGGATCAGGCGCAGGGGGACGAGGCGGTGTTCGCGCTGCCGGCGGACCTCGAGATCAGCGGGAACTTCACGCTGGAAATTTCGTTCGATCTGGAAATCAAGGATTTGTGGTGCACCCTGCGCCAGAGCGAGACCCCATGGGCGTGGGTGAGCGAGGAGAGCATGTTAAAGCTGGCCTCGGTGGAAAACGACCGGATCCTCTTCGAGAGCTATCCCAGCCCCTTCATCAAGGACGGGAGCATGAACCGGGTGGTGGCGGTCATCCCCGACGAGCCCGGAGAGGCGGACGTCAGCGCGGCGCGGGATATCCTGCTCACCCTGGGGCGGTACCAAAAGGACAACCGCGGGGAGCTGAGCGTGCAGAAGATGAGCCGCATCGGGGATCTCTCGGACTCCAACGTGATCGCCATCGGCAGCCTGCAGAAAAACCGGATCGTGCAGCAGCTGGGCAGCAAGCTCTTCTTCCAGTTCAGCCCCGAGGGCACCACCCTGCGCTCCAACGAGAAGCTGGTGATCGAGCCCAATTACGGCGCTACGCTCGGCACGGTGCAGCTGCTCGACTCCCCCTATAGCCAGGAGAAGCGGGCGCTGATGGTCGTCACCGGCGTCAGCGACGAGGCGATGCTGCGGGGAGTGGAGTATATCGGCAGCGTCGAAGGGCTGTGGAGCATTTACGGAGACGGGTACGTGGCCGACGGGGTCGAGGTTTTCCCCTTCCGCTTCAAGGAGGACAACGCGGTGCGCCGCCCGATCGTGGAACAGGCGCTGCAGCGCGGAGATCTGCTGAACTTTGCCCTGGTGGCGGCGCTGGTGCTCATCCTGACCGGGATATCAGCCATCTTCCTGATACGAAAACACAGGGGAGGGAAGCCGGATGAAAAATAGAAGCTCGCTGGTGGCGGACCTTTCCTTTTTGTTCATGCTGCTTTTGATGTTCGTTTGCATCCTCTTCCTGGCCGGGGACCAGGACAACATCTGGACCAACTGCGCGGTGCTCGCCGTGGCCACCGGGGTGGTGATCGTCACCTATTTCACATCGCTGGTGACGGGGCTTATCTGCAACCTGGTGCTGATCTTCGGCTATGTGACCTTTATCATCGTGACCGCCCTCTATGGCGGGGGCGGGGTTCCGGGGTACGTCTACTTCTGGATTCTCTGGACCCCGGCGATGACGGTGGCCGTCCACCTGTTCACCCACTATACCGCGCGCCTGGACCAGGAGAACGAAAAGCTGCGCCGGCAGCTGACCAAGCTCTCGGGGGTGGATACCCTCACCGAGCTCAAGAACATGCGGGGCTTCGAGCGGGACGCCACCGTTTATATGAAGATCTCCCGGCGCTACAGCATGCAGCTCATGCTGATTGTGTGGGAGTTTCGTTACCAGCGCGAGCTGCGCCAGATCATCGGGGCGCAGAACCTCGAGCGGGTGGTGCAGCAGGTGTCGGGGGCCATCTCCTCCTCGCTGCGCGCCGAGGACGCGGTCTATCTCCTCAGCGACGACCCCTATGCCTGGGGGACCCTGCTCTTCACCAACGCCGAGTCGGTGCATGTCGTGATCGAGCGCGTGGAGAGCCGCATCCGCCAAATCGAGCTGCGGGACATGAGCGGAAAGCACGACATCTACCTCGACATGCGGGTGGGGAGTGCGAGCCTGGACGAGAAGACCGATTCCCCGCTGCTCTTTCTGGAGCAGGCGCGCAGGCAGAGCGAATACGACGTATCCTGACGATGGAAAGGACGGACTGCGATGAAGCGAATCTGGCCCCTGTTGATAGCGGTGCTACTGGCCGGCTGCGGCGGGCAGCAGGGAGTGCCCGCCTCCCCGGAGCCCCTCTCCTCCGAAGGCGGCGGCAGCGTGCCCGAGGCGTACCTCGCCGTCGAGCGGCCCGAACGGCGGGGCGAGGGCACGCCCGCCTATTGGCCGCCCAACTACCAAGGGGAGGAACCCAAGTAGGCGTTCCCGCTTTACGTTTTGGAGGAGAACTGCTATAATAGCCACAGATAAAAATTCCCCGGCAGACACAGAATAGAAAGGATTGTTTGACATGCCCAACTATTACCAGCCCGAGATAGAGTGTGCTTCACACGAGCAGATCAGGGCCTGGCAGGATGAGAGATTGGTTACAACGGTGCGGCACGTCTACCAGAACGTGCCCTACTACCGCAACCTGATGGACAAGCGGGGAGTTACCCCCGACGATATCCATTCGGTGGACGATCTTTGTAAGCTCCCCTTCCTCACCAAGGACGACCTGCGGGACGCCTACCCCTACGGGCTGCTGGCCACCCCGCTGCAGGACTGCGTGCGGATCCAGTCCACCAGCGGCACCACCGGCCGGCGGGTGGTCGCCTTCTACACCCAGCACGACATCGACCTGTGGGACGACTGCTGCGCGCGCGCCATCATGGCCGCGGGCGGGACCAAGGACGACGTGGTGCACGTCTGCTACGGCTACGGCCTCTTCACCGGCGGCCCCGGCCTCAACGGCGGCTCGCATAAGGTGGGCTCGCTCACCCTGCCGATGTCCTCGGGCAACACCGAGCGGCAGATCCAGTTCATGTGCGACCTGGGGAGCACCATCCTGTGCTGCACCCCCTCCTACGCGGCCTACCTGGGGGAGAGCATCCATGAGCGCGGGCTGCAGGATAAGATCAAACTCAAGGCGGGGATCTTCGGCGCCGAGGCGTGGAGCGAGGAGATGCGCCAGGACATCCAGCAAAAATTGGGGATCAAGGCCTACGACATCTACGGCCTGACCGAGATTTCCGGACCCGGCGTCTCGTTCGAGTGCAGCGAGCAGCGGGGCATGCATGTCAACGAGGACCACTTCATCGCCGAGATCATCGATCCGAACACCGGCGAGGTGCTCCCGGACGGGGAGAAGGGCGAGCTGGTGTTCACGAGTATAACCAAGGAGGCCTTCCCGCTGATCCGCTACCGCACGCGGGACATCTGCGTGCTCTCGCGCGAGAAGTGCTCCTGCGGGCGCACCCATGTGCGTATGTCGAAGCCCATGGGCCGCAGCGACGACATGCTGATCGTCAAGGGCGTCAACGTCTTCCCGTCCCAGATTGAGACGGTGCTGCTGAACAAGGGGTATCCCGCCAACTATCAGATCGTGGTCAGCCGCGAGCATAACTCCGACAAGCTCGAGGTGCTCGTCGAGATGACTCCCGAGATGTTCTCGGATGAGCTCTCGAAGGTCTCCGCGCGCGAGGACGAGCTGGTGGGCGCGCTCAAGGCGATGCTTGGCATCTATGCGCAGGTCAAGCTGGTGGCGCCCAAGAGCATTGCGCGCAGCGAGGGCAAGGCCGTAAGGATCATCGACAAGCGCAAGCTGTACTAAGAAAGGAGCGACGACTTATGACGGCAAAACAGATTTCCGTGTTTTTGGAGAACAAGCCCGGTCAGCTCACCGAGTTTGCCCGGCTGCTGGACCACAATGGGATCAACATGCACGCCCTGTCGGTGGCGGATGCGAAGGATTTCGGGATTTTGCGCATCATTGTGGACGACTCCTATAAGACCGCCTGCGTGCTCAAGGATGCGGGTTACGTCTTTTCGATCACCAAGGTGTTGGCCATCGAGATTCCCGACAAGCCCGGGAGCCTGGTGCGGGTGCTGGACATTCTGAGTGAGAACGGGGTCAACCTGGAGTACACCTACGCCTTCACCAGCAAGAAGGAGGACAGCGCCTACATGATCTTCAAGGTCGCGGACAACGAGAAGGCAATCGAGGTCCTGGACAAGGAAGGGATCAAGCCGGTCTGCCAGAGCGAGATGTCCGAGCTGTTCACCAGATAAAAGGCCATGTCAAAGAACGCCGGGAAAAGGGAGCTTTTCCCGGCGTTCTTTTGCGCCCGAAAGCGCCTCGTTTTTGCGCAATTTCTGTGTTATACTAAAGGGCGGAGGGAGCGTATGTGCACAAGATACCAGTTTAGCGCCGAGGGCTGCCGGGCCCTGCAGCGGATATTGGAGCTGGCGCGGCCCTTGCCCGGGCAGAGCGAAATAAAAACGGGGGACATCCGCCCCGGCGACCTGGCCCCGGTTCTGGTGGGGGAGGGCGCAAAGATCGCGGCGCGCCTCATGCGCTGGGGCTATCCGAACCCGCGCGGGAAGGGGCTGATTGTCAACGCGCGCGCCGAGAGCGCCGGCGAGCGGCCGATGTTCCGCCAAAGCCTCGCGGTGCGCCGGTGCGCGCTGGCGGCCTCCTCCTTTTACGAATGGGACGCTGAGAAGAGAAAATACCGCTTCTCCCTGCCGGGCGCGCCGCTTTACATGGCCGGGCTCTATGAGCCGGGGGAGGGGGAGGAGCGCTTCGTCGTCCTCACCACCGGGGCGAACGCCTCGCTTTTGGGCGTCCACGAGCGCATGCCGCTGCTGTTAACGCGGGGGTCGCTGCGCCCCTGGCTGCTCGATGGGAGCGCCGTCAAGGGAATCCTGGCAAGCGCTCCGCCGCTTTTGCGCCAAGAGTCGGACGCGCCCGAGCAGCAGACGCTGTATTGCGCCGAATGAGCGGGTTTGCTATAATAAAAAGCAGTATGGTTATTCTTTGAATTTTTATGGCCGACCTATGGTCGCGACCATTTTTTATTGCTTCGCCCGGGGCCCGGGAAATTTTAGCCCGGGACTTTTCCCGGCGCTTTTGGCCCACACTAAGGAAGAATATTGATTGGGGGAGATTTTTGCTTGGAACGTTCGCTTCGGCAGAACAAGTATTACAAGCTGATATCCAATACCCTGCTCTTCGGGATCGGGACCTTCGGCTCCAAGCTGCTGGTCTTCCTGCTCATGCCGCTCTATACCAGCGTCCTCAGCGAAGGGGAGTACGGCACGGTGGACCTGATGGTGCAGATGAGCAACCTCTGCCTGCCGCTGGTCTCGGTGGGGGTGCTCAACGCGATCATCCGCTTCGGGCTGGACAAAGAGGTGGACAAGCGGGACGTCTTCACCACGGGGCTGACGGTGATCGCCTGCGGCTTTCTCGCCTTTTTGCTGCTCGAGCCGCTGCTGCGGCAGATCCGCTACATTTCAGACTACACCTTTTTGATCTACCTCTATGTGCTCTGCTCGCTGCTGCGCTCGCTCTGCTCGCAGTTTGTGCGCGCCCAGCAGCGGGTCAAGCTCTATACCTTCGACGGGGTGCTCTCCACCGCGATGGTGCTCGGCTTCAACCTGTTCCTGCTGCTGGGACTGAAGCTCGGGATCGTTGGATACATGCTGGCGACCATCCTCTCCGACCTGTGCTCCGCCCTCTTTTTGTTTGTGGTGGCCGGGCTCTGGCGCTTTTTGCGCTACCGGCCCGGGATGGGCGCCGTCTCCAAGGCCATGCTGCGCTACGCGGTGCCGCTGATCCCCACCACCGTTTTCTGGTGGATCACCAACGTCTCCGACCGCTTCATCGTCTCCTACATGCTGGGGGTCAGGCTGGACGGGCTCTATGCCGTTTCCTACAAGGTGCCCACCGTGGTGGTGCTGGTCTCCAACATCTTTATCGACGCCTGGCAGATGTCCGCCGTGGTGGACGGGCAGGACCGGGACCGCTCGCGCTTCTTTTCCAACGTATTCGGCGCGTTCCAGTCGCTGGTCTTTTTGTGCTCGTCCGGGCTGATCCTATGCTCCAAGCTGATCATCCGGCTGCTGGTGTCGGACATGGCCTTCTATCCCGCCTGGGAGTATGTACCGATCCTGGTGGTCGCCACCGCCTTTTCCTGCATGGTCACCTTCCTGGGCAGCGTCTATATGGTGCAGAAGAACAGCGTGATGGCGCTGGCCACCACTGCGGTGGGCGCCGGGATCAACATCGTTTTAAACCTTGCGCTCATCCCGGAGATGGGGGTCAACGGCGCGGCGCTGGCCACCTTTGTGAGCTATTTCGTAGTCTTTTTGCTGCGCGCGGTCAGCGCGAGCAGGGCGGTGCAGATGCACTGGAATATTCCGAAGATTGCCCTCAACCTATTGATCGTGGGGGCGCAGAGCGCGATTATGATCTATGAGCTGCCCTATTGGGTGCTCTGGGAGCTGGGGCTGACCGGGCTGATGGCGGTTATCAACCTCGGGCCGGTCTGGCACAGCCTGCGCGGCGTGCTCGCGAAGAGGCGGGGGAAATAAGCGGAGAAGGAGGGCGATCGACATGAAGTGCCCCTTTTGTGATCGGGAAATGGAGAAGGGATATATCACCAGCGACGGGAACGCCATCGCCTGGAGAAAAGAGCGGCATGAATCGGCGCTCGTTGGGAAGGGCGGCGGGGTCCAGCTGTCCTGGAGTATTTTGGGCGGCGCTGCCGCCGTGAAAAACGCCTATCACTGCAAGGGCTGCGAAAAGATCGTAATCGACTATTCGGACATCCAATAACGTTGATCCAGCGGGAGCGGAAGAATTTTCTTTCGCTCCCAGTTTTGTTTTTATGAGGAAAAGGGTGGCAGGCCCCTTGGCGGCGGACGGGTTATCTGCCCCACTCTGGAAGCTGTGGGCCCTGCTTTCTGGAAGGATAATTGACAGGAAAAAGCCGATTGTCAAGCCCTTCGCGCCGTGTTATCCTCAGAGAGGAAACAACCATCCCGCGCGTTCGCGGGAAAAACCCGGGACAGCAATATCGGTGGGCAGTCATAACTGCCTGTCCTTGCGCTTATACTAGGTAACGGAAAACGACGCTTGGCAAAGGAGTGGCCTATGAAACAGAAGATCAGAAGATTGTCGGCCCTGGCGGCGGCCCTGTTGCTGACGCTTTCGCTGGCAGCCTGTACGGGAAAGAAAAACGAGGAGCCCGACGAGGGGAGCCAGGACGTTGCCGGCTGGGTCAATCCCATCCGTGACCCGCGCCCGGGAAGCGACTACCAGCCGCAGGTTCCGAGCGTCGGGGAAGCCCTTGAGCAGGCGCACGCCCAGAATTCGGACGTGGTGGCCTGGCTGCAGGTGCCGGGCACCGAGCTGAGCGAGGCGGTGGTCCAGACGACCGACAACAAATTCTATTACCGCCGGGACGTGACCAAGAACTATTCCTTCAGCGGCAGCCTCTGGATGGACTATGAGAGCACCGTCGGGGACGGCAGCACGTCTGCCCTCTCCCAGAACGTGATCATCTACGGCCACAACCTCGGCAATCCCCAGGGGGTCAAGGACGACCCGAACGGGGTGAAGTTTGCCCAGCTCTTTAAGTTCGACGATTTGGAATTTGCGAAAAACCACCCCTATATCTACCTGACCACCGGGGAGGAGACGCACATCTATGAAATCTTCACCGTCTTCTATTCGGAGGATGTTCTCAGCCCCGTGCCCTATCACTACGCCAGCTTCACCCCGCAGAAGTACGAGAAGCTGATCGCCGACGTGCGGGAGCGCTCGCAATTTGACTACAACGTCAACGTCGGGCCGCAGGACAAGATCATCTCGCTGTCCACCTGCAGCTATAAATACGGGACCTACTCGCAGAACCCGCACCAGCGCTTTGTGGTGATGGGCAAGCTGGTGACAGAGGGCGAGGACTTCTACGAAACGGCGGACGTCCACCAGAACCCCGACCCGAAGGAGCCCGATTTCAGCAAATAAGCAAAAGCCCCGGAAAATCCGGGGCTTTTTTGTCTTTGCGAAAGACGGTGGAAATTGCGGATGGATTCGTGTACAATGTACCTTGTACAACAAGGAAAGTATAAAGGAGTGGATAACGTTGGGCGATTACGGCGTTTTTGATATCATCGGCCCGGTGATGGTGGGGCCGTCGAGCTCGCATACGGCGGGCGCGGCGCGCCTGGGCGAGATGGCGCGCTCCCTCTGCGGCGGGAAGATCAGCGAGGTGACCTTCGAGCTGCACGGCTCGTTCGCGCAGACCTACCAGGGCCACGGCACCGACAAGGCGCTGCTGGCGGGGATCATCGGCCTTCGCCCCGCGGACGAGCGGCTGCCGCGCTCCTTTGAGCTGGCGGATCAGCTGGGGCTGCGGTACCGTTTCGTCCCCACCGATCTCGGCAGCGTGCACCCGAACACGGTGCGCTTTTTGATCGTCACCGAGGCCGGCGAGCACTACTCGATCACCGGCTCGTCGGTGGGCGGGGGAAATGTGGTGATTACCGATATCAACGGCATTCCCGTCAGCTTTACCGGCGAGAGCCCGATCATCGTCACCCGCCATAAGGACACGCCGGGGGTGATCTCGAACATCACGGCGCTGCTCTACAACGAGCGGGTGAACATCGGCAACATGCGGGTCAACCGGCACAAGACGAGCGGTACGGCGGACATGTACCTGGAGCTCGACAAGGAGATTGATCCGTCGGTGCTCGAAAAGATCCGCGCCCTGCCGGATATGGAAAACGTGCTGGAGCTGCGCTGCCAGCCGGATGAATTTTAAATCGAAGGAGAATGGATATGATCGAGGCTTCGGCCAAAGGCGTTCTTGCCGCCTGCGATGAAAGGGATATCTCAATCGGGGAATGTACCCTGCGCGAGGAGTGTGAGCGCAGCGGAAAATCCCGGGAACGACTACTCGCCAGGATGGAGGAGATGCTCTTTGCCATGCGCGCCTCGGTGCGCCCGGGGCTCGGCGAACCGCTGCGCTCGACCAGCGGCCTCACCGGCGGGGACGCCTTTCGTTACCACCGGTATTGCCAGGACGGCGAGCCGCTGTGCGGCCCGGTGATCGCCAGCGCGGCGGCGATGGCGCTCTCGGTTTCGGAGTATAACGCCGCGATGGGCCGGATCGTCGCCTGCCCGACGGCGGGCTCCTGCGGGATCGTGCCGGCGGCGCTGCTCTCGGTGGGGGAGCAGCGGGGAAAGAGCGACGGGGAGCTGGTCATGGCCCTTTTCACCGCTTCCGGGGTGGGCGAGCTGATCGCCCAGAACGCGACCATCGCAGGGGCGCAGGGCGGCTGCCAGGCCGAGTGCGGCTCGGCCTCGGCGATGGCGGCGGCGGCCCTGGTCGAGCTGATGGGCGGCAGCCCGCGGCAGGCCTTCCATGCGGCGGCGATGTCGATCAAAACGGTGCTCGGCCTGGTCTGCGACCCGGTGGGGGGCTTGGTGGAAATCCCCTGCATCAAGCGCAACGCCTCCGGAGTTGCCAATGCCATCCTCTGCGCCGACTTGGCGCTGGGCGGGGTGGAGAGCTATATCCCTTTTGATGACACAGTGTCCGCGATGGACAAGGTCGGGCGGGCGATGCCCGCCGCGCTGCGGGAGACGGCGCTCGGGGGCCTGGCGGCCACCGAGGCCGGGCAGAGGCTGGCGCAAAAAATTAAAAAGTAGTTTTGGGGCGGTGGACTGGTTCGCCGGCGGCTGCGCAGGCAGCAGCCAATTCCTCAGAGGAGAAGATGGCGGCCCCGCCGCCATGGGGAAACCCCTTGATAGGGTTTCCCCACGCAAAAACCTCCCACAGGGAGCTTTTTGCTCCCCTTCCTGATCCGGAGGAGGATTTGTGGACGCGTGTGACAGCGACCCGGAAAGGTCGCGGGCTCTGCCCGCACCCGCCAGAAGGACATGGCACCATCGGCGCCTTAGGCCCTTTGGAAACCGAATACTTGAAAAAAATCAAATCAAAAGAAGGCCAAGCGTGCGCCTGGCCTTCCCGCTTCACAACCCGGTTCGTCCTGTAAGTTTTATCCCCTGACCTGAACTTGGTCAGGGGCCTCCCTGGGGTGGCGGGGCGTAGGAATCCCGCCACCCCAGCCCCTTGCGGGGCGCATAAAGAAAGCGCATGGAGGGGAAAACCCCATCCATGCGCTCTGGTCGCAAGGAAACCGGTAAAAAACGACATTCTTTGCAAATGGGAAAGAATGTGTTATAATGGCATCAGTCGTGGTGCCGGGATACCGGTTGTATGGGGTGGTGCCTCACCTCATGCAGGGCGTAATGTGCTGGTAACACATTGCGCCTGCCATGGCTATTCTTTTTAAGGGGAAACCCCTGTAAGATGATTGTAGCACGCCTGTCAGGAAAAAGCAAGAAAAAAGGCGAAATTTGGGAGATAATCCTTTTCAGAGAGGTTTCTGCGCGGAACCTCCTTCGCGGGAAAAGGCCCCCGAAGGGGGTGCAATCGTTGTTGTCATCAGCTGCCTGCGCGGGCAAAAAGCCCCGCTCCGGAAAACCGGAGCGGGGCTTCGCATTTTGCGGCGGGCGAAAACGTGTATAGTCCGCGCGTGGTCGCGCGAGGGGTGGTCAAGGAGGGGCGTCCCCTCCTTTGTTTGCTTTCTTTTCCCCTTTCTTTTCAAACAAAAGAAAGGGGTCGGGGTGCGGGGCGGATAGCCCCGTAAACGCCACTCCCGGCGCGCAGCCGGGCAAGCCTGCGGCCCCCGGCCGCCCAGAAACTTCCGCCTGCGGGTGCGCGAGCACCTGCCATTGCCCCGCGAGTAGATGGCGGCCCTGCCGCCATGGGGAAACCCCTTGATAGGGTTTCCCCACGCAAAAACCTCCCATTGGGAGCTTTTTGCTCCTCTTCCTGATCTTATTTAGGCTTCTGTCAAGGCGAATTCCAGTAACCCGGCAAAGGCCGCGGGCTCTGCCCGCACCCGCCCAAGGGGCGACGCCCCTTGAGAATCCCTATTTCTCCATCATATCCTTGAGCTTGTCGAAGAAGCCCTTGCGCTTTTCATAGTTGCGGTCATTCATCGTCTTGTCGAACTCCTTGAGCGCATCCTTTTGCTTGGTGGTCAGGTTCTTGGGCACCTCGATGTTTGCGCGCACGTACTGGTCGCCCCGTCCGCGTCCGCCGACGTACTGGACCCCCTTGTTGCGCAGCCGGAAGACCGTGCCGGACTGGGTGCCGGAGGGTACCGTATAGGTGACCTTCCCGTCGACGGTGGGCACGATGATCTCGTCGCCCAGCGCCGCCTGCGCGAAGGTGAGGGGCACGTCGCACCAGATGTCGAAGCCCTTGCGCTCGAACAGCGGGTCGGGGCGCACCGACACGGTGATATTCACATCCCCCGCGGGCCCGCCGTTGAGGCCGCTGTCGCCCTGGGAGCGCAGCACGAAGGTCTGCCCGTCGTCGATCCCCGCCGGGACGCTGACCTCCAGCTTCTTGGACTTGCGCACCCGGCCCATCCCCTTACAGTCGGGGCAGGGCTGGGTGATGATCTTCCCCTTGCCCGAGCACTTGGAGCAGGGCTTGACGGTCTGGATCATCCCGAGCGGGGTGCGCTGGGAAACGCGCACCTGCCCGCTGCCGCCGCATTCGGGGCAGGTTTCGGGCGCGCTGCCCGCCTTGGCGCCGCTCCCGTGGCAGGAGGCGCACTCCTCGAGCCGGGGCACGGTGATGTCCTTTTTGCAGCCCTTGACCGCCTCCATGAAGGAGAGCGCAATGCTGATATTGACGTTGTTCCCCCGGATCGGCGCGTTCGGATCGCGGGTACGGGTGGAGCCGCCGAAGCCGAAGCCCCCGCCGAAGAAGCTGTCGAAGATGTCCCCGATGTCGCCGAAGTCGAAGCCGCCCGCGCCATAGGCCGGGCCGGCCCCGCCGCCATAGCTCGGGTCCACCCCCGCGTGGCCGAACTGGTCGTACCGCGCGCGCTTCTCCTTGTCCGAGAGAATTTCATACGCCTCGTTGACCTCTTTGAACTTTGCCTCGGCTTCCTTGTCGCCGGGATTGAGGTCCGGATGGTATTGCTTGGCGTATTTGCGGTAGGCCTTTTTGAGCTCGTCGTCCGAGCAGCCCTTGGATACGCCCAGAACCTCATAGTAATCGCGTTTCTCAGGCAAAATCATCACCCTCTCGTTGCCGTCGCCATTCTATTCTATATGAAACATTCTCAATGGTTATCCGCCAAAAAGGGGTAAGGTAACCGGCCCTACCCCTTTTGTGCCAACCTATTATAGATGAATTACTTGTTGTCGTCAACCTCTTTGAAGTCGGCGTCCACATAGCCGTCGTCGCCGGTGGAGCCGCCGGGGGCGGCGCCGCCCATGTCCGGGCCGGGTGCCGCGCCGTCCTGCGGGGCGGACTGCTGGTAAATCTTTTCGCTGACCGCGTAGAAGGCCTTTTGCAGCTCATCCTGTTTTTGCTTGATCGCCTCGAGGTCGCTGCCCTTGAGCGCTTCCTTGAGCGCGTCGATCTTCGCGTTGATGTCGCTCTTCTCACTGTCGGACATCTTGTCGCCCAGGTCGGTCACCGTCTTCTCGCACTGGTAGACCATCTGCTCGGCGCCGTTGCGCGTGTCGATCTCCTCGCGGTGCTTCTTGTCCTCCTCGGCATACTGCTCGGCCTCGCGCACCGCCTTGTCAATGTCGTCCTTGGACATGTTGGTGGAGGAGGTGATGGTGATGTGCTGCTCCTTACCGGTGCCCAGGTCCTTGGCCGAGACGTGGACAATGCCGTTGGCGTCGATGTCGAAGGTCACCTCGATCTGCGGGGTGCCGCGGCGCGCCGGGGCGATTCCGTCGAGGTGGAACATCCCGAGGGTCTTGTTGTCCCTGGCCATCTCGCGCTCGCCCTGCAGCACATGGACCTCGACCGAGGTCTGGTTGTCCGCGGCGGTGGTGAAGACCTGGCTCTTCTTGGTCGGGATGGTGGTATTGCGCTCGATGATCTTGGTGAACACGCCGCCCAGGGTCTCAAGGCCGAGGGAGAGCGGGGTCACGTCGAGCAGCAGCAGGCCCTTGACGTCGCCGCCGAGCACGCCGCCCTGGATGGCCGCGCCGATGGCCACGCACTCGTCGGGGTTGATCCCCTTGAACGGGTCCTTGCCGGTGATCCCCTTGACCGCTTCCTGCACGGCCGGGATACGGGAGGAGCCGCCCACCAGGAGGATCTTGTCGAGGTCGCTCGGCGAAATCCCGGCGTCCGAGATGGCCTGCTTGACCGGGCCCATGGTGGCCTGCACCAGGTCGGCGGTCAGCTCGTTGAACTTCGCCCGGGTGAGGGTGATGTCCAGATGCTTCGGGCCGGAGGCGTCGGCGGTGATGAAGGGGAGGTTGATGTTGGCGCTGGTCATGCCGGAAAGCTCGATCTTGGCCTTCTCGGCGGCCTCCTTGAGGCGCTGCATGGCCATCTTGTCGGCCCGCAGGTCGATCCCGTTGGACTTTTTGAATTCGTCCGCGAGGTAGCCGATGACCCGCTCGTCGAAGTCGTCGCCGCCCAGGCGGTTGTTGCCCGCGGTGGCCAGGACCTCCTGCACACCGTCGCCCATCTCAATGATCGACACGTCGAAGGTGCCGCCGCCCAGGTCGTAGACCATGATCTTCTGGTCCTGCTCCTTATCTACGCCGTAGGCCAGCGCGGCGGCGGTCGGCTCGTTGATGATCCGCTTGACGTCGAGCCCCGCGATCCGGCCGGCGTCCTTGGTCGCCTGGCGCTGCGCGTCGGTGAAGTAGGCCGGCACGGTGATGACCGCCTCGGTGATCTTTTCTCCGAGGTAGGCCTCCGCGTCGGATTTGAGCTTCTGCAAAATCATCGCGGAAATTTCCTGCGGGGTGTACTTCTTGCTGTCGATCGAGACCGAGTAGTCCGACCCCATGTGGCGCTTGATGCTCATCACGGTGCGGTCGGGGTTGGTGATCGCCTGGCGCTTGGCCACGGTGCCGACCATCCGCTCGCCGTCCTTGGAGAAGGCGACGACGGACGGGGTGGTCCTGGCCCCCTCGGGGTTCGCGATGACGACCGGCTCGCCGCCCTCCATGACGGCGACGCAGGAGTTGGTGGTGCCAAGGTCAATGCCTATAATTTTTCCCATAATAGTTTCCTCCTAAAAGCATGTATCGTTTTATCTCAAATATGGAATCTTAACTAGTTCGCCACGGCGACCATCGCGCAGCGGATGACCCGCTCGCCGATCCGGTAGCCCTTTTGCAGCACCTGGCTGACGACGTTTTCGCCGAGCGAATCGTCCTCCACATGCATGACCGCGTGATGGAGGTTGGCGTCGAACGCCTCTCCGACCTCCCCGATGGGAACGACCGACAGCCCCTCGAGCGCCTGGCGCAGCCCGTCCAGGATCATCTCCATCCCCTTCTTGAACTCGGGGTCGGCGCATTCGCAGTCGAGCGCCCGCTCGAAATTGTCCACCACCGGCAGGAAGCGCTCGACCGTCGAGGCCACCGCCTGCGGATAGACCGATTCCTTCTCCCGCACCGAGCGCTTGCGGTAGTTGTCGTACTCGGCGAGGATGCGCAGGTGCTTGTCGTTCAGCTCGTCGTATTGCTTTTGCAGCAGCTCGAGCCCGTTTTGTTCTTCCTGTGCCGGCTGGGCCTCGGTGACAGGCGCCTCCTGCCCGGCGCCGTCCGGTTTCTGCTTTTCCTCCGCCTGCGCCTGCGGCGCGGCGTCGTGCTTTTTCTTCTCAGACAAGTCGGATCCGTCCCCTTTCGGTATCTGTAAATTGTCGTGTTCCCTTATTGCTGGGGCGATGAAGCCTCGCTGCGGTAGGTGTCCGATAGGAGTTTGCCCAGGGTATTTGCGAAATACTCCAGATGCGGGATCAGCCTCGGATAGGGCAGGCGCACCGGCCCGATGATCCCGATCGCCCCCGCCGAATCGCTGCCGATCCGGTAGCGCGCCACGATCAGCGCGGTGTCGCACAGCTCCTGCTCGCGGTTCTCCTTGCCGATGGCCACCTTGACCCCCGGGGCGAGCGACCCCTGCGGATAGAGCAGTTCGGTCACCCGCTCGCGGCTTTCCAGCAGCGTGAAGAGCTCGCGCGCGGCGGCCTCGAGCTCGTGGTAGGAAAGGAGGTTGGTCTCCCCGCGCCGGTAGAACTGCCCGTCGTAGATCTCCTTGCACAGCTCGTAGATGGCCGCCAGGAGGGGGGTCAGCAGGCGGGAATATTCGCCCAGCGAAACCGCCACCGAGTTGAGGTAGAGCAGGGAAATCTCATAGAGGCTTTTCCCACGCAGCATCCCGTTGGCAAAGTTGGTGAAGAAGTCGCAGATGTCCTGCGTCACCCGGAAGCCCACCCGCACGACCTTGTTCTTGATCACGCCGTTGTTGGCCATGACCAGGATGACCACGGTGGTCTCGTCCACCTTGATCAGCCCCACCCGCTTGACGTAAACGCTTCTGGCCGTCATGGTGGCCGACACGGTCGCGCAGCCGGTATACTGGGCCAGCCGCTCGGTCGCATCCTCGATCAGCCGGTCGGGATCGGGGTCGCCCACGTTAAAAAGGGCGTCCAGCTCGTCGCGCTCGTGCTGGGTGAGGGGGTCACACCGCATGAGGGAGTCGATGTAGACCCGGTAGCCGAGATGGGAGGGAATCCTCCCCGCCGAGGTGTGCGGCTGTTCGAGCAGCCCCATGTCAAAGAGCGCCGCCATCTCGTTGCGCACCGTGGCGCTCGAAACGTTGATCCCCTCCAGATCACAGATGCTCTTGCTCCCGACGGGCTCCCCCGTCTGGATATACTGGCTCACGATAGCAGCCAGAATCCGCCCTTTTCTCGCGTCGAGTCCCACTGCTATCACCTCGCTTGCTGTATTAGCACTCAATATATTCGAGTGCTAAATATAATGTATCACGGAAAAAACAAGAAGTCAATAGGATTCATAATTTATTTACAGTTATTTTCATCCGTCCCTGGCTTTTGAAAAGGAAAGGGCTTTTTTGCAAAGCGCAATTTGCAGCCGCGCGCCGTACGCGGGCGGCGCGCTCACAAATGTGCACGCTCACATTTGTGCACGCTCACATTTGTGAGCGTATACATATAATAAAAGGAGGGAACATGTCTCTCAATTATTCCCCATGGAGGTTTAAAAATTGAACATCTATTCATGCAATTCGGGGCAGGACCCCTGCTGCTGTTGTCCGGTTCCCTGTCCGGTACCGGGCCCGACCGGACCCACCGGAGCCACCGGTGCGACTGGCGCGACCGGAGCGGCTGAAACGATCACCGTCCGCCAGACCACCACCGCCGAGCCTGGGACGCCCGCCCAGGTGAGCGATGTGAGCGGCGGACCGAACCATATTCTCGATTTTGTCATTCCCCGCGGCGCGACCGGCTCCACGGGCGCTGCAGGGCCCACCGGCTCAACCGGCTCGACCGGGGCTACAGGCGTCACCGGCCCTGCTGGAACCACTGGATCGACCGGCGCCACCGGCGCGACCGGAGGCACTGGTGCGACGGGAGCTACCGGACCTGCCGGTCCTGCCGGGACAACTGGCGCGACCGGCAATGCGGAGACGGTCAATGTGCGTTATACCACCACCGCCGAGCCGGGCTATGCGGCCCAGGTCAATGACGTGACCGGAGGGCCGGATCATGTGCTCGACTTCATCATCCCCCGCGGCGCGACAGGAGCTGACGGCGTAGCTGGGCCCACCGGCCCCACTGCCCCGTCAATATATGCACAACAAGGAAAATGCCGTAACCATGCGGCTTTCAGCACATTAAAGACAATTAAACAACCCCTATAATTACACCTAAAACGCCGTAGCAAGGTTGGACAAGCCTTGATATGGCGTTTTTAAGTGAGTAGGATATGTCGCCGCAGCTTGAAAAGAGTTGCGGTTTTTTTATGCCCGAAAACAGGCGGTAACGTGGAACGTTAGGCGCGAAAAAGCCCTTGCAATACAAGGCTTTTCAGACACAAAAACGGCAAAGGCATACTGCAATACCAAAACCGCCGAAAACGGCTTTCTAATATTCCACGCAGACCAAGAGAGGAAGTGATGAAACATGGCAGTTTTCAGAGTGGAACGCAATACGGGATATACCGTTATGAGCAACCACCACTTGCGCAATAAGGAACTCACCTTAAAGGCAAAAGGCTTGCTTTCGCAAATGCTGTCTTTGCCCGAAGATTGGGATTATACCCTTGCGGGCTTATCTCACATCAACCGCGAGAAGATCGACGCAATCCGCGAAGCGGTAAAAGAACTCGAAAAAGCCGGATATATCGTGCGCAGCCGGGAGCGCGACGAGAAAGGACGCTTGCGGGGCGCGGATTATGTCATATACGAGCAGCCGCAGCCGCGAGAGCCGGAAGCAGCTACCAGCGGCGAACAGCCGTCTATATCGGATTACCCTACATTGGAAAATCCAACATTGGAAAATCCAACATTGGATAATCCAACGTTGGAAAAACCTACGTTGGAAAATCCAACGCAATTAAATAAAGATATATCAAGTAAAGAACAATCAATTACTGATTTATCAAGTACCCATTCCATTCCTTTCCATTCCCCAAACCCCTTGCCCTTTGCACAGGACGAAGCGGCTACGCCGCCGGAAAGGAAAAGAACGGAAGCGAAAAGCAATAGCGCAGTAGAGATTTACAGGGAGATTATCAAGGACAATATCGAATACGACCATCTCATTCAAAACTGTAAAATCGACGCAGACCGCCTAAATGAGATTGTTGACCTTATGCTGGAAACCGTCTGCACAGCCCGAAAGACAATCCGTATTGCCGGGGACGACTACCCCGCCGAACTTGTCAAATCCAAGTTTTTGAAGCTGAACAGCAGCCATATTGAATTTGTTTTGGACTGCATGAGGGAAAACACAACCAAAGTGCGCAATATCAAGCAGTATCTAAAAGCGGTGCTGTTCAACGCGCCGAGTACCATTGACAGCTACTATACCGCCCTTGTCAATCACGATTTTTACGGCGGCGAATGAGCATAGCCACACTTTACCGGGAAAGGAGTTGATACCTTGCAGGAGGAAGTAACCCAAAAAACGATTGCCCTATACGTCAAAGTGGGAAAAGGCGCGGCGCGGCTTACCGAACAGGCGTTGCAGAAAGCAATCCGAAAGTTTTTGGAGCAGAAAAGCAAGCCCGCGCATGGGAAACAGACCATGCGCCAGCTTATGAAGCAGAACGCGGGCGTTTCCAACATCGAGATCACCGACAGCAATATTAAAGCCTTTGAGAGTACGGCGAAGAAATACAACATAGATTTTTCGCTGAAAAAGGTTAAGGGCGAGCAGACCCGTTACCTTGTGTTTTTCAAAGGCCGGGACGCGGACGTTATGACCGCAGCATTTCAAGAGTTTTCCGCAAAGAAGCTGAACCGGGATAAAAAGCCCTCTATCCGCAAAGCCCTTGCCGCTGCAAAGGACAAGGCGAAGCAGCTTAACGCCGCCCGCGACAAGGTAAAGAAAATAGACAGGGGGCGCGAGATATGAAGCAAATAAACTACAAAAAGCTGATACTTCCGAATATCCCCTATGTGTTCTTTGTCTATCTCTTTGATAAAGTCGGACAGGCGGTGCGACTTGCCCCCGGCGCGGATATATCCGCAAAGATACTGAATATCACAAAAGGATTTTCCGCAGCATTTGAAAACGCCTTGCCGAGCGTGTACCCGCTGGATTTGCTTGTTGGCATTGTAGGCGCGGTGGTTATCCGCTTGATTGTCTATGTCAAAGGGAAAAACGCAAAGAAATACCGCAAGGGCGCGGAGTACGGCTCTGCCCGATGGAGTGCATAATCTTAAGTGTAAAGGACACCTACATGGACGCACAGGAGGATATGCACATGAATGATTACAACAAAATCACAGCCCTTTACTCCCGCCTTTCCGTAGGGGACGAGGACAGGGACGGCGGCGAGAGCAACAGCATACAGAACCAGAAAATCTTTTTGGAGAACTACGCCAGAGGGCAGCGGTTGACGAATATCCGGCACTACATCGACGATGATGAAAGCGGCAGATTTTTTGACCGTTCTGCCTACTCCCGCATGATGGAGGACGTTGAAAACGGAAAAGTCGGCGTTTGCATTATGAAAGACCTGACGCGCTGGGGGCGCGACTATCTCCAAGTCGGCAACGCTATGGAGATATTCAGACGGAACAACGTGCGCTTTATCGCGGTCAACAACGGCATTGACAGCGAGAAGCCCGACACATTGGAGTTTGCGCCCTTTATCAACATCATGTCGGAGTGGTACGCAAAGGACATCAGCAAGAAAGTGAAAACGGGCATTAAGACCAAAGGCATGAGCGGAAAGCCGATTGCCACCGAAGCCCCCTACGGCTATGTCAAAGACCCGGACAACAAGGATTTTTGGATAATCGACGAGGAAGCCGCCGAGGTTGTGCGCCTTATTTTCCGTTTGTTTATCGGCGGGAAGAACCGCAACCAAATTGCCGTATATCTGAAAAACGAGCAAATCCCTACTCCCACATTCTACATGAAAGACCGGGGACGGGGAACGTGTAAAAATAAGGCGCTCAATGAGGATAACCGCTACAAGTGGAACAAAGCCACCTTGACCCATATCCTTACGCGGCAGGAGTATTGCGGCGATGTAGTCAACTTCAAGACTACAAAGCATTTCCGGGACAAGCGGAACCACTATGTAGACCGGAGCCAATGGCAGATAACCGAAAATGTGCATGAGCCGATTATTGACCGCGCCGACTTTGAAACCGCACAGCGGATTTTGGAAAACGCGCCCGTCAGACGCCCCAACGGGGACGGGGAAATCCACCCTTTGTCGGGCTTGCTTTTCTGTAAGGATTGCGGCGCAAAAATGCACATCCGCATAGATTACAGATACGGCAGCAAGCGGCACGTTGCCTATTGCAGCGAGTACCACAAGGGGAAAGCCAAAAACCCCAAGTGCCATTCCCCACACATCATTGACGCTGACTTGCTTATGCAGACCGTCGCGGAAGTGCTGAAGAAAATCGAGGACTACTCTATCAGCAACCGGGCGGAGTTTGAAGCCTTAGTGAAAAAGAACCTTGCCATGCAGCAGACCGACCAGACCAAGAAGCAGCAGAAACGTATCCCGCAAATCACAACGCGCCTTGAACAGATTGACAAGGTTCTGAATAAACTCTATGAGGACAACGCCCTCGGCGCTATCCCGCAAGACCGCTATGAGCAAATGTCGAAGAAATATTCGGAAGAATACTACACACTGAAAACGGAGCTTGCGGGGCTGCAAGAGCAGCTATCCGCTTTCGAGAACGCGGGAGGACGGGCGCAGAAGTTTTTGAAACTGACGGAACGCCATGCCGCTTTTACCGACCTCACCCCCGCCATTCTCAACGAGTTTATCAGCAGGATTGAAGTGCATGAGCGCGACCAGAAAAGGGCGAGATACGCAATCCAACACATCAGCATATATTTCAACTATATCGGCAGGTTTGAGAACGAAGTAACGCAGCTTGCAGAGCCGACCGAGCAGGAAATCCGGCAAATGCGGGAGGAAATCGAAGAAGCCAAAAAGGAAAAGAGCCGCGCCTACCACCGGCAGTATTCAAGGGAGTACCGGGCGCGAAACCTTGAAAAGCAGCGGGAGTATGACCGTATCAAGGCGCGGGAATACCGGGCAAGGAGAAAGGCGCAGACCGCCGCCGCACAGCCCGCACAGTAAAACAGAATAACCGACAACCAAGAGGGATTTTCCGGCTACGGGAAGTCCCTCTTTTGCGCCCGGAGAAAGGAGCCGCCTATGGCAGAACAGAACGGGACGCCCACCGAACCCCGGAACGCCGACAGTATCATCACGACGCAGAGGAACGGGCAGACCATTGTTGCGGAGTTATTTTTCAATCACAGCAGCACAGAAACATTCCGCGACAAGCTGCTCAAGACGATACTTGCCGACAGTTCGCGTTTATCCGTGTCTGACGGTCAAGAGCCGGAAAAAACAGAAATCTTGCGATAACAACCGCCCCGACGATACATTCCCCGTCCGGGCGGTTTTTATCGTCAAATACGCTGTTTTCTCCAAGTCAAAAGCCGGAGAAAACACCCGAAAAATGCCCCTATTGCGTAACAGGGGCGCAGAAAGGAGCTTGCATGAGAACAGGGCTTACCAAGCAGGAAAAGACCACCGATATTTGGTTTGACGAGAAAGACCCCCTTATCCATATCCGCACCCACAACACCGCCTTGAAAAAGCGTCTGCTTGCATACAGCCGCCGTTATCCGGCGATCTGCCAGCAGACCGACGCAGACCCGGAAACGGGCTGCATGGAGTTTGACATCGAGAAAGGCCGTTTCTCTTTCCGCCTGACCGTCCCATACAGTGAGGAACGCCGGGAAAAGGCGCGGCAATATGCAAAAGAAAACAACACCGCTGATAGACTGAAATGATATAGATTTGTTCATAGTCTTGTGATATATTAAAAATAAGCACTTGAGCAAAAACAGACAAGGGGGTGGCAACATGAAAACAAAAGCATCAAAATATCTTGAGATTGTGATTGAGTCTATAAACTATATCATTATCAGTTACGCATTATCCAATATGGCAATGCTGTTTCAAAGCAATCCGCTGTTCATCCTGTTTTTTGCGTCCGAGATATGGGTAATTGGAAACTATTGGCGCAAAGTTTGCGATATGGTCAAAAATAAGATTTTAGCAGTAGTACTCCTAATTATTTGTTTCGCAATTCACATTGGCATAGTGTATTTTATTGGCCGCGTTGTCGGAACTGTTGTTCCGTTTAAGTAATGCCATAAATACCGCAAATAACTAAATATATTAAACCGAGAGCAGCTATTTTCGTACAGAAAACGGCTGCTCTTTATTTCGCCGACGGGCAGAAAGGAGCGACCACCCATGACGAAACCGAGAGAGAAAACCCGCGAGGAATTGACCGCCGAGATTGAGGAAAGCAAGAAGAAAATCCGGCAGTTTGAAAACCGGGAGAAAATCATCAAGCAGAAGTTATCCGTTGAGGAACGCAAGGCGAGAAACCACAGGCTTTGCAAGCGCGGCGGCTTCATGGAGAGCCTTGTGCCGGAGCTGATTGCCATGCCGGACGAGGACGCGAAAGCCTTTTTACGGCTTGCCTTGACGAGCGAGCCAGCACAGGAGTTTTTGAAAAAACGAGCCGAGGACGGGAACGCGGAATAATCCCTTTGGAACAAAGGGCGCACTTATACACCCTTGCGGGCGTGTGCGCTCTGCCGAGGGCTTATCTCCGCACAGGGAACTTTCCCCGCGCTCCGATATGGCGGCTTTGCCGCAACAAGGGGCTGCACCCCTTGCGCCGCTTACGCGGCTATCCCTGCATACCCACAAAAACAGTACACCCGCCCCGGCGTCTGTACTATTTTTGCGGGTTTTATTATCCTATCCGGGAGGTGATACCCATAGCTATTTACCATTGTAACATCGGCATTGTGAGCCGAGGAAAAGGCAAGTCAGCCGTTGCCGCAGCCGCCTACCGAAGCGGCGAGAAAATCACAAACGAATGGGACGGAATGACCCATGACTACACCCGCAAGCGCGGCGTTGTCCATACGGAAATCCTACTGCCGCCCCATGCCCCGCCCTCTTTCTCTGACCGCGCTACCCTATGGAACAGTGTGGAGCTTTACGAGAAAGCCGGGAACGTCCAGCTTGCCAGAGAGATTGACGCAGCACTCCCCATAGAATTATCCAGAGAGGAACAGATCCGGCTTGTCCGGGAATACTGTTCCTCTCAATTTGTTTCAAGAGGAATGTGCGTTGACTTCTGCCTACACGACACCGGCAGCGGCAACCCCCATTGTCATATCATGCTTACCATGCGTCCCCTTGACGAGCGTGGCGCATGGGCGGCGAAGTCCAAAAAGGAATATGACCTTGACGAAAACGGTGAGCGCATACGCTTACCAAGCGGCAGATACAAGACACACAAAGTTGACCTCACAGGCTGGAACGACAAGGGCAACGCGCTTTTATGGCGCAAGGCATGGGCAGATATTTCAAACGCCTACCTTGAACGCGCCGGAAGCCCGGAGCGTATCGACCACCGCAGCAACGCCGAGCGCGGCATTGACGAGCTGCCCACCGTCCACATGGGCGTGGCGGCTTGTCAAATGGAGAAGAAAGGCATAGCCACCGAGAAAGGCGAGCTGAACCGGAATATCCAAAAGGCAAACCGCCTTATCCGGGAAATCCGGGCGCAGATAGGAAAGCTCAAAGAATGGATTGGCGAACTGTTCAAGGCGCGGGAAGCCGCCCCGGAGCAGCCCCCGCAATCCCACGGCCTTGCAAATCTGCTGATGAAGTATTTAAGCGTTCAGAGAGAAAAGAGCCGGAAGTATTCGCAGAGTTGGCAAAGGCAGCACGCCGCCGATGAACTGAAAACCGTTGCAAAGGCGGTCAACTATCTTTCCGAGCATAGCATTTCCACCCTTGCGGAGCTGGACGCTGCCCTTTCCTCTGTCAGCGACCAAGCCGACGCTATCCGGGAGGGCATGAAAACCGCCGAGAAGCGCATGAAAGAATTGCAAAAGCTGATTGAATACGGGAAGAACTACAACGAGTACAAGCCCATTCACGACGAGCTGAAAAAGCTGAAAAATGGCTGGACGAGCAAGCGCGACAAGTACGAGGAAACCCACCGCGCCGAGCTTACCCTATGGAACGCAGCGAGCCGCTATCTCCATGCAAATCTGCCGAAAGGGACAAAGAGCTTGCCTATCGCTGAATGGGAAAAGGAGTACGCCACCCTCAGCGGGCAGAGAACAGCGGAATATACCAAGCTGAAAGAAACCCGCGCCGAGGTTGCCGAGCTGCACAATATCCGCAAGTGCGTTGATATTGCCCTGAAAGCAGACCAGCCGGAGCAGACCCGCGCCAAGCGTCACGAACAGGAGCGATAAGGGAAAGGACGGGCAAGCTATTTTGCTTGTCCGCCCTATGTACTGTTCGATTTCAGAATTTATCGAGACATTTCTTCTGTTCTGCGTCCGATATACTTCTTATGACATTCAAGCTGGTGTTGTAATCTTTCTGCCAACTGAAAACATTCAGATTTTTCGCAAAGTTCAATTCCAAATTGCAGTAAACGAATGTCTGTTGCTAACGGAAGTTCGTCAGAATTATCAACTGCCCACCACGGAAATACCTTGCTACTTTTTTCACTTTCCGCAATCAAAAACATATATCCAATAAATTCGCCACTCCTACGGACAAAAATATATTGTGGCAAAGTATGACCTTTAGACTTCTCCATTTCATTTTTCATACAAGAAATACTACCATAAGCCGGAGTAAATCCAAGCCCATTGAGTTGACGAAGGGCTTTGTCTTTTTCATGTTCTGATAAATCATGATAATTGATAATTTCGTCTGACACTTTACCTACCGCCTTATTCGCAATCTTATATTTTTATTATACGCAATAGCTATGAACAATTCAACCACAGAAAGCGAGGTATCAACCATGTACTACACCCAAGAACAGATAGACCGGGCAAACCAAGCCGACCTTGTTTCTTTCCTGCAATCACAGGGCGAGCAACTTACCCGCGCCGGGAATGAATACCGCTGGAAACGGCACGACAGCTTGACCGTCCGGGGAAACAAATGGTACAGGCACAGCCAGAGCAAGGGCGGCGGCCCCGTTGATTTTATCATGGAGTTTTTCGGCAAGAGCTTTACCGAAGCCGTGGAACTTCTCACAGGAGAAAAGGGAGCCGCACCACCGCCGGACAAACCTTGCCCCGCGTCCCTCTCTGACTTCCGGCTACCGCCCCCAAACAACGACAACAGAATAGCGAGGAACTACCTCACAGCAGCCCGCCGCATTGATGAAGATGTGACGGGCTTTTTCTTTGCCCGCGGCGATATTTACGAGGACACAGCCCACCACAACGCCGTATTTGTGGGGCGGGACGAGGACGGAATACCGCGCTACGCCCACAGCAAGGGAACGGCGGGAAACTTCCGGCTTGATGTGAAAGGCAGCGACAAAGCCTTTAATTTCTGCTACCGGGGCGAGGGTGACAGGCTTTTTGTCTTTGAAGCCCCCGTTGACCTGCTCTCTTTCCTCTGCCTGTTCAAAAAGGCATGGCAGAAGCAGAGCTATTTGTCATTGGGCGGCGTGGGAGAAAAAGCCCTGTTGCGTTTCCTCTCTGACCGTCCGAACATCAAGACCGTCTACCTCTGCCTTGACAGCGACCAAGCGGGAAACGACGCTTGCAGCCGCCTTGCGGAGCTTGTGCCGGAGGGCTTGACCGTCCACCGCCTTGTGCCGCTTTACAAGGACTGGAACGAGGTATTGCAGCACCGGGCAGAAATCACAGACGGGAAGTATATCCGGGAAGCGGTTTACGGCTTGAAAGAGCCGCCGCAGGAAGAAACCGTCGAGATTATCCGCATGAGCGAGGTTGACACGCAGACCGTTGAATGGCTATGGGAGCCGTATATCCCTTTCGGGAAAGTAACCATTGTGCAAGGCAACCCCGGCGAGGGCAAGACCACCTTTGCCCTACGCCTTGCCGCCGCCTGTACCACCGGGGGAACGCTGCCGGGAATGAAGCCCTTGCCGCCATTCCATGTGATTTACCAGACCGCCGAGGACGGGCTGGGCGATACCGTCAAGCCCCGCTTGATAGAAGCCGAAGCCGACCTTGACCGCGTGCTTGTGATTGATGAAGCCAAGCGGGAGCTTACCCTCTCCGACGAGCGCATAGAAAAGGCAATCACGCAGAACGGGGCGCGGCTGATTATCCTTGACCCCATACAGGCGTACATGGGCGAAAAGACCGACATGAACAGGGCAAATGAAGTGCGCCCCATGTTCCGCCGCCTTGCCGATGTTGCCGAGCGTACCGGGTGCGCTGTTATCCTTATCGGACACCTGAACAAAGCTGCCGGAGGGCAGAGCGCATACCGGGGCTTAGGTTCTATCGACTTCCGCGCCGCAGCAAGGAGCGTCCTGCTGATCGGGCGCGTGAAGCGGGAGCCGAATGTGCGTGTTATCGTCCATGACAAATCTTCCCTTGCGCCGGAGGGCAAGCCCGTTGCCTTTTGCCTTGACCCGGAAACAGGCTTTTCATGGATAGGCGAATACGACATAACCGCCGACGAGCTGCTATCCGGCGCGGGCGGGAACACCGCCACCAAGACCGAGCAAGCCGAGAAGCTGATACTTGACCTGCTTGCAGACGGGAAAGAACTTGCCAGCGAGGACATTGTAAAGGCCGCAGCCGAAGCCGGAATATCCGAGAGGACGGTACAGAACGCCAAGCGCAACATGGGCGGTATTTTAGGCGCAAGGCGTGTCGGCGGTCAATGGTATAACTTCATCAAGAAGAAGCAGCCGCCCGAACCCGCAATCTGAAAGTGCAAAACGCAGACCCTTTGCACTTTGCACTTTCGCACTTTCACAAGAATTTGCGTCAATAACTCAAAAAAGCACTTGACAAAACGCTTCATGGGGCAACGCCGAAGATATAAAGCCCTACATTGACCCGGATTTTCAGAACAACATCATTTTGACGCAGACCGAACGCCTTACCATGAACAGCCGCCCGAAGCAGCCGAAATATGCGAGAAATAAAAACGTCGTGGTGATCGGCGGCAGCGGCAGCGGCAAGACAAGGTTTTTCGTAAAGCCTAATTTAATGCAGCTTCATTCTTCCTACGTCTTGACCGACCCAAAAGGCACCGTCCTAATCGAGTGCGGAAAGCTGCTGCAACGGGCAGGCTACCGCATTAAGGTACTGAACACGATAAACTTTCGGAAAAGTATGCACTATAACCCCTTTGTCTATATCCGCAGCGAAAAGGACGTGTTAAAGGTTGTCAATACCCTTATTGTCAATACCAAAGGCGAGGGAGAAAAAAGCGCGGAAGATTTTTGGGTGAAAGCCGAGAGATTATTATATTGCGCGTTGATCGGCTACATTTGGTATGAAGCCCCCGCCGAGGAAATGAACTTTACAACGCTGCTTGAACTTATCAATGCAAGCGAAGCACGCGAGGACGACGAGGAATACCAAAGCCCCGTTGATCTGCTCTTTGCCGATTTAGAAGAACGCAGCCCCGACCATTTCGCGGTGAAGCAATATAAAAAATACAAATTGGCGGCGGGCAAAACGGCAAAATCAATCCTTATTTCTTGCGGTGCGCGTCTTGCCCCTTTTGATATAGAGGAACTCCGGGAACTCATGTCCTATGATGAATTGGAACTTGATACATTGGGCGACAGGAAAACCGCGCTTTTCCTCATAATGAGCGATACCGACGACACCTTTAATTTTGTTATCGCTATTCTGCAATCGCAGCTTTTCAATTTGCTTTGTGATAAAGCGGACAACGAATACAACGGCAAATTGCCTATTCATGTCCGGTTTTTGCTTGATGAATTTGCCAACATCGGGCAGATACCCCGCTTTGATAAGTTAATTGCGACCATTCGCAGCAGGGAAATGTCCGCTTCTATCATTCTGCAATCGCAGAGCCAACTAAAAGCCATTTACAAGGACGCGGCAGAAATCATACTTGATAATGCCGACAGCACCTTGTTTTTGGGAGGACGTGGGAAAAATGCAAAGGATATTTCGGATAACTTGGGACGGGAAACAATCGACAGTTTCAATACTTCCGAAAATCGCGGCACGCAGGTTTCTCATGGACTTACTTATCAAAAATTAGGAAAGGATATGCCATACTTGTTCGTGAAGAGTTCAGTTGCCTTGAATTTATCATGAACAGGGACACGATCAACTGGATTCTGAAAAAACTGAATACAGGAGGTCGAATATGGAGCATTTACCAAAGGAAAT
>NZ_FWCH01000005.1:0-2386 GCF_900169495.1 Provencibacterium massiliense | reverse complement strand
CGTTTCCGACAGCCAGCCCCACTATTCCGTGGTTTCATTGTACCACGGAACAGGGCTGGTTGTATAGCGGCAAAAGTGTCAAATCTGCTTCTTTACAGCTTGTCAAATCGCCGGTTTTTGTGTAGCAATCAACGACTATATCCGATTGGCAGTAGCCGCATTGAATGGTTTATGATATACTTTTCTATAATTCCACAATGAAAAGAGGTCTGTTATGAAAACTCGTGAAACAATCATTCGCCGGTGGTTTGATATGTGGCTGCAAAAGAAAGATTTGGGTATAGCCGAGATGTTTTCAGATAATGCCACCTACATTGAAAGCTGGGGGCCGGAATATCACGGCTCTGCAAAAATCAAACTTTGGTTTGACGAATGGAATACCCGTGGCACTGTGCTTCAATGGGATATAAAGCAGTTCTTCCACAAAGCCAATCAAACTATGGTTGAATGGTACTTCAAAAATCAGATGAACGACGGAAAGGTTGAAGCCTTTGACGGGATTTCCCTTGTTGAATGGACAAATGATGATAAAATCCTGTTTCTCAAAGAGTTCGGTTGCAACATCAATAACTATGACCCTTATCAAAATGGCTCTGTTCCGCAATTTAAGGGCGAAACTTCTCCGTGGTTCTAAAATCTGTGTTTAGAAGCCTATTTACAGCGGCCACGCTCCCCGGCATGGCCGCTTTCTTCATGCTCCGGCTCACGCCGGATAAGTAGGCTCCTGTGTAGCAGCGGCTTCCGCTTCCAGTACCCGCGCCATTTTGTCGGCGGCGGTGGTGGTAGTGTCTTTCTTGAAATAGCCGGACACGACAAGGACGGAATTGCCCATGCGGATTTCCGTCACGCAGTCGGGGCGGCGAGCGGTGCGGGTGTCGTGCTGCTTGTTATCTGCCATAGGCAATACTCCTTTCAGTCGGTAATCAGTTTCTTCATGCTCTCCATTTTCCGCTGTGCGGTTTCCTGCCGGAAGTTGTCGCCGGTAAAGCGTACCGGGACGCACATGGAAAGCAGCCGGTCATAAATCCGGGAATGGGCGGTGTCCTCCGGGTTTCGCAGGTCGTCCAGCGTGAGGTTGGTCGTGACGATCAGCGGCTTGCCGCTGCGGTAACGGCTGTCAATCACATTGAAAACCTGTTCCAGCCCGTATTCCGTCCCGCGCTCCATGCCGAAGTCGTCAAGGATAAGCAGCGGATAGCGGCAAAGGCGGGAAATGTACTCGTTCCTGCCCTCAAAGCTGGCGGCAAGGTCATTGAGGATAAGGGCAAAGTTTGTCATGTGGACGGGGATTTCATTCTCCATAAGGGCGTTTGCGATACAGCCCGCAAGGTAGCTTTTCCCGGTTCCCACGCCGCCCCAGAACAGGCAGCCGATATTGTCGGTTCGCATATCCTCCCAGTGTTCCACATACCGGCGGGCAATCCCGGTCTGCGGGTTCCTGCCGTTGTCGTTCTCAAAAGTCCAGTCCCGCATGGTGGGGTCGGTAAAGCCCCGGCGTTTCAGTTCTTCCACGGTATCAAGGTGCCTGCGCCGCTTCTCGGCGGCCTCCCGTTCCTTGCGGGCGGCTCTCTGGCAGTCGCACTCTGCCGGGTGGCGGTCGCGCCCAAAGATAGCGGCCTTGTCCGGCGCAAAATAGGCTTCTTTCGGCTTGCGGCACTTGCCACAGTAGAGTAAACCGTCCTCGCCGGTGTAGTCCTCCGGCTCCGGGGTGGCAGCCGTCATATTCTCCAAAACAGCGTTGATTTCGTTCTTCATAAACTCTCGCCCTCCTTGCATGAGTAGTCAGGGATGCCCTTTTTCGGGGCGCCCTTTTTGTCGTTCCCCGCCCATATCCGCAGGGCGGCGGCATAATTCTGGTAGCTTTTCCCGCTGGCGGCAAGGTAGCGGCTCATTTCCTCAATGAACCGTTCCAGCCGGTCGGGGTAGTCCTCTTTCAGTTCCGCGTATTCTGCTTCTGACAGAAAAATATTCTGGTATCGGCCATAGGGCGCGGGCGGCTCCCCACTCACTCCCTTTGTTTGGTTCTCTGTAAGGTTGTTTATAGTAGTTTGGTTAGGGGACGGTTTTCCGACCATCATAAGGTCGGTTTTCTGACCATCAGTAGGTCGGTTTTCCGGCTCTATGAGGGTCGGTTTTCCGGCCATCAGTTGGTCGGAAAACTGTACCTGTGGCACACGCGGCACTTTCACATACAGCCGGTTCGGTGCGGAGAAGCCGCCCCGTTCCCGTTCCAGCAGCCCCGCCGCGTCCAGTTCATTCAGCGCCCCCTTTATGGTGGTGCTGCCTTTATCCAGTATTTCGGCTATCTCCGCGATGGGATAGATAATATAAATCCTGCCCTCGTCGTCCTGCCACTTGTTCTTCTGGGAGAGGGTGGAGCGGTCTA
>NZ_FWCH01000003.1:0-35667 GCF_900169495.1 Provencibacterium massiliense | reverse complement strand
TCACGGTGAAGGCGGCGGCCAAGGACGGGTCGGGGGTGACGGCGAGCAAGACGGTGACGATCGAGGGGTGCGAGCATGCGCTCGCCGCCGGCGGCTACGGGGGCGGTGCGGGCACCGCCGCCAAGCCCTGGAAGGTGTCGTCGCAGGCGCAGCTGGCGCATGTGAACAGCCACCTGGCGGCGAGCTTCATCCAGACGCAGGACCTGAGCCTCACGGGCGACTGGACCCCCATCGGCGGGAACAGCCTGACTGTTTTCAGCGGCATCTACGACGGCGGCGGGCACCTGGTCAAGAACCTTTCCATCCCCAGAAGCGCGCAAGTCAACCACGCCGGGTTGTTTGGCTATATAAATTCAGCCACCATCCGCAAAATTGGGGTAACCAATTTTACGGTGAATGACAGCGGCAGCGGGCTTGCCGGAGGCATCGTCGCAAACAGCGATTCAGGGTCGCTGGTCGAGCAGTGTTATGTGGAAAACGGAACGGTGGTCGGGACCTATCACGCCGGGGGGCTGGTTGGCCAGCAGATCAACGGCGGCGAAATCCGGGACTGCTACTCGGTCGGGGCCAACGTCACGGCGCCGGCCTCAACCTCCACCGGCACCTACGACGCGGGCGCCATTGAGGGAATGTCCTTCGCCGGCAGCAAGGTGACGCGCTGCTTCGCCATCCCCGGCACCATCAGCGGCGGGGAGCGGGGAGGCATCTCGGGAGGGACCGAATACGCCACCTCCACCCCAACGACCTTCAGCCTTTGCTACTTTGCCGATGACATGGGGGTTGCCTATGCGGTGGGCCGGGGCTGGAGCGGCAGCTCCCAAATCGGAGCTTTCAACCCGCCGGGCACCGCCGGTATGGCCTCCTCCCTCTTTTCCGACGCCACCAAATTTGCCGGCTGGAACTTTGCCTCGACAGGGGCCTGGTCCATGTCTGCCGGCAGCTCCCATCCCACACTGCGCGCCTTCCCGCAATGACGGCAAAGAAACCCCGCCCCGGCGAGAGCCGGGGCGGGTGTTCCAATTTCCTGTAAAAATATCGCTCCACCCCCTTGCGCTTTGCCCCTATTGTTGGTATAATAGGAACAGTTACGAACATACATTCGCGAATGTGCGGATTCCATACGGAGGGAAAAGGATGTCGGATAAGGAAAAGGCATTGGAAACGGCTCTGGCGCAGATCGAAAAGCAGTTTGGAAAGGGCGCGGTGATGAAGCTGGGCGAGGCTCCATCGATGAACGTTGAGGCCATCCCGACCGGCTCCCTTTCGCTGGACATCGCCCTGGGGATCGGCGGGGTGCCGCGGGGCAGGATCATCGAAATCTTCGGGCCGGAGAGCTCGGGTAAGACGACGGTGGCGCTGCATATCGTGGCCGAGGCGCAGAAGGCGGGGGGCGACGCGCTCTTTATCGACGTCGAGCATGCGCTCGACCCGGTCTACGCCAAGGCGCTGGGGGTGGACATCGATTCCCTCCTGGTCTCCCAGCCGGACACCGGCGAGCAGGCGCTGGAAATCTGCGAAGCATTGGTGCGCTCAGGCGCCATCGACGTGGCCGTCATCGACTCGGTGGCCGCCATGACCACCAAGGCGGAGATCGAGGGCGAGATGGGCGACACCCACGTGGGGCTCCAGGCGCGCCTGATGAGCCAGGCGCTGCGCAAGCTGACCGGCGCCATCTCCAAGTCCAATTGTACCGCCATCTTCATCAACCAGCTGCGCGAAAAGATCGGCGTGATGTACGGCAATCCCGAGACCACCCCGGGCGGCCGGGCGCTCAAGTTCTACTCTTCGGTGCGCCTCGACGTGCGCCGGATCGAGAGCTTAAAGGTCGGCGGCGAGGTGGTGGGCAACCGCACGCGGGTCAAGGTGGTCAAGAACAAGGTCGCCCCGCCCTTCAAGGAGGCCGAGTTCGACATCATGTACGGGCAGGGCATCTCCCGCGACGGCGAGATCGTGGATGCCGCGGTCAAGCTGGACATCATCCAGAAGTCGGGCGCCTGGTTCAGCTACGGCGAGACGAGGATCGGCCAGGGGCGAGACAACGTCAAGCTCTATCTGCGGGAGAACCCCGAGTTCGCCGAGGACGTCGCGCGCCAGGTGATGGAGCGCAAGGACGAGCTGCTCGGAATGGGCAAGACCCCCAAGAAGATCAACAAAATTTCCAAGGGCCCGGTCAATGTTCAGGTCGAGGCCGACGACAAGGAAGTCAAGGCATAGAATATTCTGGGCCGCGCCGAAAGCGCGGCCTTTCCTATCGGGAGGTGAGCCGGTTGACCATCAGCGACATCCATCTGACCAAGCGCGGGCGGTTCGCCGTCTATTCGCAGGGGGAGTTCGTCTGCACGCTGAGCCCCGAGGTGTTCGCCGAAAGCGGCCTGCAAATCGGGATGGAAATCGAGCCGTCCCGCCTTTCCTCGCTGCAGTACGACAGCGAGCTGCAGGCGGCCAAGCAGAAGGCGCTGCGGCTGCTGGGCGGTCAGGACTATACCCGCAGGCAGCTCTATGAAAAGCTGCTGCGCTTTGGCGGGGACGAGTCGATCGCCGAGGCGGCGGTGTCGCGCATGGAGGAGCTGGGGTACCTGGACGACCGGGACTACGCCCTTCGCGCGGCGCGGGACATGGTGGCGCTGCGCCACTTCGGCGCGCGGCGGATCCGGCAGGAGCTCATCCGGCGCGGGATCGCGCAGGAGTATGTCGAGGAGGCTCTGGAGCAGCTGGAGAGCGACCCGCGCGAGCGGATCGCGCAGCTGATCCTGCGAAAATATGCCGACCTCTACGAGGGGGAGCGCCAGCGCGCGCGGGCCTTTAACGGGCTCATGCGGCTGGGATACGGCTTCGAGGACATCCGGTATGTGGCCGGCCATCTGGAGGAGTTCATCGAGCAGGAGGAATAAAGGGCGGGCAGACAGCATTTTCTAGGGGGTTTTGCTTGCGCTCATAGGCGAAAAATGATAGAATAAATTTGTATATTGTATTGCCGCTCCCCCTCCTTTCGCGGGGCGGGCGCGGCGGAACGGAGCGAGAAAATGCCGATCAAGGTGGGAATGGTCAGCCTGGGCTGCTCGAAAAACCAGGTGGACAGCGAAATCATGCTCTCCCTGCTCAAAAAGGGCGGGTACGAGCTCTGCGCGGACAGCGGGCTGTGCGACGTGGTCATCGTCAATACCTGCGGGTTCATCGAGGACGCGAAGAAGGAATCGATCGAGAATATATTGGAGTTCTGCACCCTGAAAAAAGAGGGGCGGATCAAGGTGATCGTGGTCACCGGGTGCCTGGCCGAGCGCTACCGCGAGGAGGTTGCCAAGGAGATCCCCGAGGCCGACGTGGTGCTGGGGATCGGCAAGAACAGTGAGATCGTCGAGGCGATCGGCCGCGCCTTAAATGGCGAGCGGGTGGTCGAGTTCGGCGACAAATACGACCTGCCGCTTTCGGGTGAGCGGATCATCAGCAACCTCCCGTTCTTCGCCTACCTCAAGGTGGCGGACGGCTGCTCAAACCGCTGCACCTACTGTGCCATCCCCTCGATCCGGGGGGATTTCCGTTCGCGCGGGATGGAGGACATTCTGGCGGAGGCGCGCTGGATGGCCGAGGGCGGGGTCAAGGAGATCAACGTGGTGGCGCAGGATACCAGCCGCTACGGCGAGGACCTCTGCGGCAAGCCCATGCTGCCCGAGCTTCTGCGTAAGCTCTGTAAAATCGACGGGATCAAATGGATCCGTCTGTTATACTTATATCCGGACCGGATCAGCGACGAGCTGATCGACGTGATCGCAAAAGAAGACAAGATCGTCAAGTACATGGACATTCCGTTGCAGCACTGCAGCGGCGAGGTGCTGCGCCGGATGAACCGGCGGGGGGACCGCGAAACCCTCACGGCGCTGCTGCAAAAAATCCGGGCGCGGATCCCCGGGGTGGTGCTGCGCACCACCCTGATCTGCGGGTTCCCGGGCGAGACGAAGGAGCAGTTCGAGGAGCTGTGCGAGTTTGTGGACGAGATCCGGTTCGAGCGTCTGGGGTGCTTCGCCTACTCGGCCGAGGAGGGGACGCCCGCCGCCTCGATGGAGGGCCAGCTCGACGAAAGCGAGAAGCTGCACCGCTGCGAGATCGTGATGGAGCAGCAGATGGGTCACGCCGAGCGCTTCAATGAGAGAATGATCGGCAGGGTGCTGGAGGTGGCGGTCGAAGGGTATGACCGGTACGCCGAGAGCTATTTCGGGCGCAGCTATATGGATGCGCCGGACATCGACACCAAGACCTTCTTCACGAGCGAGCATCCCCTGTCCATCGGGGACTTCGTACAGGTGAAGGTCGAGGACACCATCGACTATGACCTGATGGGCAGCCTGGTGGAGTAACAAAAGAGAGAGGGCCTTCATTTTGAATCTACCGAACAAACTCACCGTGCTGCGGGTGCTGCTCATCCCGGTGTTCCTGCTCTTTTTCTACTGGGACGCCCTGCCCGGGCACACGCTGCTGGCGCTGGCGGTGTTTATTATCGCTTCCCTCACCGACCTGCTCGACGGCAGGATCGCCAGGGCCCGCGGGCTGATCACCGACTTCGGAAAGTTCATGGACCCGCTGGCGGATAAGCTGCTGGTGGTCAGCGCGATCATCTGCCTGATGGGGATCGGCTGGGTGCCGCCGCTGGTGGTCATCCTGATCATCAGCCGGGAATTCCTCGTCACCTCGCTGCGCCTGGTCGCCGCGCCCAAGGGGATCGTAATAGCGGCGGACAAATGGGGAAAATATAAGACAGCGTCCCAGATGGTCTGGATCTGCGTTTCGCTCCTGCTGCTCTGGCTGCAAAAGTCGGGGATCATGGAGAATCCCGCGCCGGGGCAGGTCATCAATCTGGTGCTCATCACCCTGGTCACCGTCCTCACGGTGGTCTCGGGGGTCAACTATCTTTATAAAAACCGCGCCGTGCTGCGGGATATGTAGCGTGGCGGGGCAAACAATCTTTTACAGGGGGTGTCATGGATGACGGCGGACCTGCATTGCCACAGCCGGGTTTCGGACGGAAGCATGGGGATCGACGATATTGTGTTCTACGCCAAGCGCGCGGGGCTCTCCTTCCTTGCGCTGACCGACCATGACACCATGGCGGGGGTGACCCGCGCGGGCGTGATCGGCAAGCGCTACGGGGTGCAGGTCATTCCGGGGGTGGAGATCAGCTGCAAGGACCCGGCGACCGGGAAGAAGGTCCATCTGCTTTGCTACCTCCCCGACAAGCCCGACCGGCTGGAGGGCTTCCTCAAAAGCCTCCTGGATAAGCGGGCTGCGGCAGGGATGCAGATGATCAAAAACGTCATGCAGTACTACCCCCTCACGGTGGAGCATGTGGCCAAGTACTACAGCTCCAGCCAGTCGATCTACCGCGCGCACATCATGCACGCGCTGATCGACCTGGGGTACGACAACCAGATATACGGCGAGGTCTACCGCGCGCTCTTCGGCAAGGGCGGCAGTTGCTTCGTTCCGGTGGATTATCCGGACATCGAGAAGGGACTGCAGATCGTGCGGGAGGCGCAGGGAGTGGCGGTGATCGCCCATCCCGGCGAGACGGGGAGCTTGGAGCTTTGCGAGCGGCTGGCCGCCGAGGGGCGGATACAGGGCCTGGAGGTCTACCATCCGCACAACGACGAGGAGACCCGCGGGCGGCTGCTCACCCTCTGCCAGCGCTTCTCGCTCGTCCCGACGGGCGGCACCGACTTCCACGGCTTCTACCGGCCGCACCCCTACCCGCTGGGCAGCTTCCTCGCCCCGCCGGATGCGGTAAGCCAACTATACCAGCTCAAAGCAAAGAACGCGTAGCGTTCTTAGAATGGCTCAGGCGTTAGCCTGAGACTATGCGTAGCGTTCTTAGAATGGCTCAGGCGTTAGCCTGAGACTATGCATAGCGCTCTTGAAATGCCTCAGGCACTAGCCTGGGACTATAAATAGGGAGGACTCTAACAGTGGACATCAAGGAACGCTCGCTGCAAAAGCACAGCGAGCTGCACGGAAAGATCGAAGTGATCTCCAGGGAGCGCATCGACAGCGCCGAGGCGCTCTCCCTGCTCTACACCCCCGGAGTGGCGGCTCCGTGCCTCGCGATCGCCGAGGACGAGGAGCGCGCCTATGAGCTGACCCGCAAGCAGAATCTGGTCGCGGTGATCAGCGACGGCACGGCGGTGCTGGGGCTCGGGGACATCGGGCCGAGCGCGGCCATGCCGGTGATGGAGGGCAAATGCGCCCTCTTCAAGGAATTTGCCGGGGTGGACGCCTTCCCGCTGGTGCTGGATACCAAGGACGAGGACGAGCTGGTGCGCACCATTTATTTGCTCTCCAAGAGCTTCGGGGGGATCAATCTGGAGGACATCGCGGCTCCGCGCTGCTTCGCGGTCGAGCGCCGGCTCAAGGAGCTGTGCGACATCCCGGTCTTCCACGACGACCAGCACGGCACCGCCGTGGTGGTCGCGGCGGCGCTTCTAAATGCGCTGAAGGCTTTGGGGAAGCACAAGGGCGGGCTGCGCCTGGTGATCAACGGCGCGGGCGCTGCCGGGATCGCGATCGCAAAGCTGCTGCTCTCGATGGAGTTCGGGGACGTGGTTCTCTGCGACATAAACGGGATCATTTACGAGGGGGCCGAGGGCCTGACCGCTCCCCAGCGGGAGATGGCGAAAATCACCAACCGCGCCGGGCTGCGCGGGACGCTTTGCGACGCGGTGCGCGGCGCGGACGTCTTTGTGGGCGTCTCGCGGCCGGGACTGCTCACCGGCGAAATGGTCCGCTCGATGAACGCGGGGGCGATCGTCTTTGCGATGGCCAACCCCACCCCCGAGATCATGCCGGACGAAGCACTGGCGGCTGGTGCGGCGGTGGTCGGCACCGGGCGCAGCGACTTTAAGAACCAAATCAACAATGTCCTGGCTTTCCCGGGTATTTTCAAGGGCGCGCTGCGCTGCCGCGCGCGGGAGATCACCGAGGGGATGAAGGTGGCCGCGGCTTACGCCATCGCGGCGAGCCTGCCGGCCGGGGAGCTTTCCCCCGAGCGGATTATGCCGGACGCGTTCGATCAGCAGGTGGCCCGAAACGTGGCCGACGCGGTGGAGCGCGCGGCGCGCCTGGAAGGGGTCAGCCGCTGCTGAAAACATACCAGGGCGAACGGGCCTTACAAACTCGTGAACGCCGAAAGGAATGAACAGAAATGACGACACATATTTATAGGACAAGGGGTACCTGCTCGCGCAGCATCTCGGTCACCCTCGACGACGACATGACGGTGCGGGACGTGCAGTTCGTGGGCGGATGCCACGGCAACCTGCAAGGGGTGTCCAAGCTGGTGGAGGGGCGCAAGGCGCAGGATGTTATCAAACTGCTGGAGGGGATCCGCTGCGGGGACAAACCCACCTCCTGCCCCGATCAATTGTCAAAGGCCTTGCAGGAGGCGCTGGCAAAGAATTAGCGAGTAAAACGAGAAAGGAGGCGGGCAGATGACGGCATGGACGCTCGCGGCGCTTTTGCTGGCGCTGCTTATGGCACAGCTATGCCTCTGGCGCCGCGGGGAGGCCGGGCGCCTGGCGCTGGCGCTCTGCGCGCCGGACGACGACGTCAAAATCGCGCCCGATTATCCGTCCGCCGGGCTGCGCGCGAGGACCGACACCGGGGAGAGCGTGGCGCAGGAATACACCCGGCACAAGCTCAACGGCAACATCTTCATGGCCAACCGCCTGGGGGAGGAGCTGGCGCGCCCGCTTCTTTGCGGGGCCGGCAGCAGCCTGTTCGATGGGGTCAGCGAGGAGAACATCGGGCAGCTCTACTTCATGTACGGCTTCGCCGTGCGGGTAGCGGTCGCGCAGGGGGTGGAAAACACCATCCTGGCGGACACGGTGCGCCACAGCTTTTCCGAGACGGTGGAGGACCACAACGAGCATGTTTACGATGCGCTCAACGACAGCGTGTCGGACACCGTCTACCGCCTGTGCCTGGCGGACAACCAGTGCCTTGGCAACTGCTTTGCCAAGCTGTGCAACCACGACGGGGACAGCCGCTGGATCGAGCTGGGGATGGAAGCCTATGAGAGGTACTACCAGTTCGCGGCCGGGCTGATCGGGAAATTCGAGTTTAAGTGAGGCGCCGGCGATGAAGATGACCTGGTCGGAGACCTATCATACGCTGCTGGCCCTGGGGCTCGCCCTCACGGTGGGGGTGGTGGGCTATAACGCGGTGACGACGCCAGACCTGGACTTCGGGGCGCGGCAGCTGCATCCATATGAGCTGCCGGTGGAGCCGCAGGGCTCGCTGAGAGATACGGCACAAGCGGGGGAGAACAGAGTGAAAATTTCGATCAATACGGCGACCATCGCCGAGCTGGACACCCTTCCGGGGGTGGGCAAGGTGACGGCTCAGCTGATCATCGACTACCGCGAGCGCAACGGGAAGTTTTTGCGCAAGGAGGAGCTGCTCAACATCAAGGGGATCGGAGAGAGCGCCTTCGAGGAAATGAAGGACATGGTGAAGGTGTAAGCCTTCCCTTTTGTCCAGAGTGCGGATAAAACAAAAAAACCGGCTTCAAACCATTTCGGTTTGAAGCCGGTTTTTTTGTCCTGCGCCTATTCCTTATAGGTCAGCGGGCTGTAGCCCAGCTCGGTCGAGATCGCGGTGCCCACCGCCATCAGATCGGCGAGCATCTCCTCCTTGTGGGAGAGGATGGTCTGCTTGACCGAGGAGCAGGAGACCGCCGCGATGATCTTCCCCGACACGTCCCGGATCGGCACCCCTATGCAGGCACGCTGCAGCGCGAGCTCCTCGACCTCCATCGCATAGCCCTGGCGGCGCACCGCCTCCAGCTCCTCGAGCAGCCTCTCCTTCCCAGTAATGGTGTGTGGGGTAAGCTGCCGGAACTCGAAGCCTTCGCACCACTCGTCGAGCTGCGCGGGGTCCATGCTGGCCAGCAGCACCTTTCCGCTGGCCGAGGCATAGGCAGGCAGCAGCTGGCCAAAGACCATGTTCGGGATGAGAGAGACGTCCTGCGAGAGGATGATGATCCCGCAAAACCGGGGCTTTAAAATAATGACATTGACCTTGACCTTCCACTTGGCGTTCATGGCGAGCAGATGCTTCTCGCACGCGTAGAGGAAGGGGTATTGCAGCGGATAGAGGTTCCCCAGTCCGAAGAGCTTGTAACCCAGGTGGTATTTCCCCGTCGCCGGCTCCTTTTCCAGGTACCCGCGCGAATACAGGGAGTTGACGATCGCCTGGGCGGTGGCCCAGGAGACCGAAAGCTCCTTCCCGATTTCGGCGATATTCAGCGAGCTGTTGGGGGTGGAGAGCAGCTCCAGCAAGTCAAGCGCCCGGTCCAGGCTTTGGTTGGTGGACGTTTTTCCCTTTGGCACGTTCTAAATCCCTGCCTTCCTTCTGTCTATAGGGAAAGTATATCATTTTCCATCCGCGCGCGCAATTCATTTCCACCGGGTCCGCGACCGGTCCGGTTTTATGCGGATGTATAGAATGGACAAAAAATAACCAAATTCGTCATGGAAACAGATAAATATTGCAATTGTCATTGACTTACTATAAGATATATTATATATTAATATCAAATAAATTTGATAGTTAAATAATGTTTAGATGATATTGAGAGGAGAAGAGAATGACAATTTGGGAAAGGAGGGGCGGCATGAACCTGTCAATCTTCGGCGCGGGGATTTATCACCTGTCGGTGGTGGCGGCCATCATCATCTATGCGGCGTGGGCGCTGAAAAACCAGATCATCTAAGGGCAACGAGGTGTCAAGACACAGGAAACGGAGGATAGAACATGAGCGTATTGGGATTCCAGATCATCTTTTTTTCCTTTCTGGCGTTTTACCTGATCGCCACCTTCTGGAGTGCGCGAAAGGGGACCAGCCTGTCCGACTTTTACAACATGAGCGGGGGCGCGGGCGCCCTGCTGATCGGCGGGACCTATACCGGCACCCTGCTTTCGGCGATGGGCGTGGTCGGCTGTGTGAGCAACGGCTTCAAGTTCGGCCCGCTGACCGGGACGCTGAATTTCGTCATCCCATCCTATTTCGTGGCGATGTTCATCGGCCTCAAGCTGCGCCGGGCCAAGGGGCATGTCACCCTGGGGGACTTCTTCGGCGCGCGCTACGGCAGCCAAGGGCTTCGCGTGCTGTCCACCCTCGTCACCATCATTGCGCTGGGCGCCTACTTCCTCACCCAGATCATCGGCAGCGCCGCCATCACCGAAGCGCTGCTGGGCATCCCCTATAACCTGATGGTGGTCATCATGGTCTGCGTTTTCACCATCATCACCCTCTCCAGCGGCTCGAAGAGCGTGACCATCACCGATACCATCATGACGGTGCTGATCGTCATCTGCCTGGCGATCATCTTTGCGCCGATGGTCATCGGCAAGGTGGGGCTCGGCGCCTTCGCCGCCAAGGCCGCCGAGGGGGGAGGCTTCTTCTCGGCCACCGGCGAGGGCAACGCGGTGCCCTGGGGCTCGCTGCTCGGGATCCAGATCATGTGGGCCTTCGGCAACGCGGTGCAGCCCGCCGGGCTCTCCCGCTGCTATCTGGCCAAGGACTCCAAGACCTGGATCAAGGGGCTTTTAATCGCCACCTTTGCGGCCATCACGGTGGCCTGGCTGGTGGTCACCGCCGGGTCGGGCGTCAGCCTGGTCAACCCCGATGTCGCGCCCAACCAGGCGCTGGTCTGGGCGGCGATGAACCTGGTCAACCCGGTTATCGGCGCCATCGCCATCGCCGGGCTGTTCGCCGCCTGCCTCTCCACCGCGGACACCCAGCAGCTCACCTTAGCCATGAGCGTCTCCAAGGACCTCTACCAGGATATCGCCTGCAAGGGCAAAGAGGTGCCGGAGCGCAAGCTGCTGCTGGTCTGCCGGATCTGCATCGTGGCCTTCGGGCTGCTCGGCATGCTCTTCGCGCTCGGGCGCAGCGACCTGATTTTGGCCATCGGCAACTTCGGCGGGGCCATCTTCGGCGCGGCCTATGCCCCGGCGGTGCTCTTCGGGGTGATGTGGAAGCGCTACACCAAGGAGGGGGCCATCACCTCGATGCTCTCGGGCACCATCGTCACCACCGCCCTCTACCTGGCCGCGGTCTTCCAGGGGCTGCCCTTCGGGACCACCACCCACCTGCCCTTCGGGCTGCACCCGGTGATCTACGGGATGATCGTCTCGTTCTTAAGTGGTGTGATCGTCTCGCTGTTTACCAGGACCAGCCCCGAACAGGAGGCGTTCTTCGATGAAATTAACCCGCCCAAGGAGGTGCTGCAAACCGAAGCCAAGAGCGGCACCATCAAGGGAGCGCTCGCGGCGGCCACGGCCGGCGTTGCGGTGCTGCTGATCGTCAACATCCTCTGGGCCAACGTGCTCGCGTAGCGTAAGGAGGCAACCTATGAAAATTACCAGTGTGGACGTTTTCCTGCTAAGGCCCGCGGTTTCGCATTCCACCTATCCCAGCAAGCCGGTGATGTGCCGGATCAATACCGACGAGGGGATCAGCGGCCTGGGCGAGGCGGGGATCTTTACCGGGATCGGGGAGCACGCCGTCTTCGGCATGCTTCAGGACATGGCCCCCCTCGTGATCGGGCGGGACCCGATGGACAACGAGGTGCTCTGGGAGGAGATCAAGAACATCCTCTACGGGCATTGCAGCGGGGGCGGGGTGATCGTCTTTTCCGGGATGAGCGCCTTGGACACCGCCATGATGGATATCAAGGGCAAGGCGCTCGGGGTGCCCTGCTACAAGCTCCTGGGCGGCAAGCAAAACCAAAAGCTGCGCTGCTACGCCTCGCACATCGAATGCGGCTGGGCCGAGGATCTGGCCCCGCGCGGCAGCGCGAGGGAATACGCCGACGTCGCCGAGCGGGTGATGAACCTCGGGTATGACATGGTCAAGTGCGACTTCATCGCCTATGACCGCGACAAGCAGCCCCTCTCCCGGCGGCAGACGGCGCACGAGCTTAGCAAGCGCGCGGTGATGAAGCTCGCCGAGGAGCGGCTCTGTGCGATCCGGGAGCGCTGCGGCGAGGGGATGGAAATCCTGATCGAGAACCTCTGCCGGCTGGATATCTGCGGCTCGCTCGAGATGGACCGGCTCGCCCGGAAATACGATTGCCTGCTGATGGAGGAGTGTCTCGACCCGTTTCGCCCCGGCAATTTGAAGGTGGTGCGGGACAAGGCCGTCACCCCGCTGGCGGCGGGGGAGAAGGTGCAGACCCGTTGGGGCTACTCGAAATATTTCGAGGAGCAGACACTGCGGATCATCCAGCCCGACCTGACCAACTGCGGAGGGCTCAGCGAGACCAAGAAGGTCTGCGACATGGCCCATGTCTACGACGTCAAGGTGCAGGCGCACGCGGCGGGCACGCCCTTCGCGGTCGCGGCGGCGCTGCAGCTGGAGACGGCTATCCCGAACTTTTCGGTGCACGAGCATCTCTTCTCCAACGACCACCCGGAAATCAAATCCTACTGCAAGTACAGCTACGACCCGGTGGATGGGTATGTCAGCGTCCCCGAGCTGCCGGGGATCGGCAACGAGCTCAGTGAGCAGGCGGTCCGCGAGGCGCAGTGCCTGACCATCCGCTGAGCGGAGGGCGCGCGATGAACTGTAAGAAGCTGTTCGAGCCCTTTACACTAAACGGCATGTACCTGCGCAACCGGATCGTGATGGGCCCCATCGGGACCGGCTTTGCCGGGGAGGACCACCTGCCGACCGGGCGGATGGCCGACTACTACGGCGCGCGTGCGCAGGGGGGCGCGGGGCTGGTCATCTGCGAGCACACCATCTCCCAGCCGGTCGGCTACTGGGGGAAACGGGCGGGCGAGCTCTTTTCCGAGCGCTCGGTCGAGGGGTTCCGTAAGGTGACTGGGGCAATCCACGCGGGCGGGGCCAAGGCCTGTATCGAAATCGGGCACATGGGCCGCTGCACCAGCCCGCAAAAAAACGGCGGGCTGACCCCGGTGGCCCCCTCGGCGGTACCCTGCCATATGCTGCAGTGCCCGGTGCGCGAGATCACCGTCGGGGAGATCGAGGCGTTCAAACGCGATTACCTCGCCTGCGTCAGGCACGCTGTCGAGGCCGGGTTCGATGCGGTGGAGCTGCATTTTACCAACGGGTATTTCCTCGCACAGTTCCTCTCCGGGCGCACCAACAAGCGCACCGACCACTATGGCGGCACGCTGGAGGGACGGCTGCGCCTGCCGCTCGAGCTGATCGCCTTGATCCGGAAAGAGGTCGGGGAACGCTATCCGCTCCTGGCGCGGCTGGGGGCGCTCGAGCCCCTGGGCGGGCGGCAGATCGAGGAGAGCAAGGTGGTCGCCCGCGCATTACAGGAGGCTGGGATCGACCTGCTGGACGTCAATGCCGGCTCCTTCACCGAATATGAATGGGAATTCCCGAGCTATTACCAGCCGCAGGGCTTCAACCTGCGCGCCGTGGACGGGATCCGCAGCGCGGTGAGCATCCCCATCCTCACCGGCGGGAGGGTCACCGAGCCGCGCATGGCCGAGCAGCTCCTTTTGGAGGGACGCGCCGAGCTCGTCGGGCTTAGCCGCGGGCTGCTGGCCGACCCCTGCTGGGCGCAGAAGGCCTATGAGGGGAAGGAGGAGACCATCCGGCGCTGTGTCGGCTGCACCCGCTGCAAGGATGAAATTGCCAAGGGCAGCCTGCGCTGCTCGGTCAATCCCTTTGTGGGGCGCGAGCGGGAGCTACCGCTGACACCTGCGAAGGAGCCGGGGCGGGTGCTGGTGGTGGGCGGCGGGCCCGCCGGGCTGCAAGCGGCGCTCTGCCTGCGTTGGCGCGGCCATGAGGTCACCCTGGTGGAGCGCGAGCAGAGCCTCGGCGGGATGCTGCGCGCCGCGGCGGTTCCGCCCATGAAGTGGGAGCTGGCGTCGGTCGTCACTTCGCTGGCGGCCGAGGCCCGGGCGGCAGGGGTAAAAATCCTGCTCGGCCAGGAGGCGGACGTCCCGTTCGTGCGCGGCTTTGGGGCGGACAAGGTGCTGCTCGCCGCCGGGGCGAGGCCGATAAGGCCTCCCATCCCGGGCGCCGAAGAGGGCCGCGCGGTGTTCGCCACCGACCTGCTGCTCGGGCGCGCTTTCCCGAAGGGACGTGTCGCCGTCATCGGCGGCGGGATGATCGGCTGCGAGACGGCCGACTTCTTATCCGAATATGGGCGGGAGGTCACCGTCTTCGAGATGTCCGACGAGTGTGCAAGGGACGTCTGGTACGGGGTGCGCCTCGGGCTGATGGAGCGGCTGCGCCGCGGCGGTGTGCGGCTGGAGACAGGCGCGCGGGTGCGCTCCTGCGAGGACGGGATGGTGGTCTATTCCAAGAACGGCCGCCGGCATGCCGCGCCCTTTGACAGCGTGGTCCTCGCCGCGGGGATGGCCCCCGACACCACGCTTTGCGATGCGCTCAGGGAAGCGGGGATCGCCTGCACCATCATTGGAGATGCGGCCGGGGCCGGGAGGCTGCACGAGGCGCTGCGCTCGGCGGCCGAGGCGGCACAAAAAATTTAAGGGCGCTTCGGCGTGTTCCAACAAAAAAAGGAGGAGATGGACATGGCAACCCTCACGATCGACGGCGAGCGCTGCAAGGGCTGCGGACTCTGCATCAGGGCCTGCCCCAAGGGGCTGCTGGCCTTCTCGGGGCGGGAGATCAACCGGCAGGGGTATCATCCTGCCGCCATCGGGCGCATGGAGGCGTGTATCGCCTGCGCCTCCTGCGCGCTGACCTGCCCCGACCTGTGCATCGAGATCGAAGGATAGGAGGAGTGCTCGCATGGGAAAGAAAATTTTGATGAAGGGCAGCGAGGCGATGGCGGAAGCCGCTATCCAGGCCGGCTGCCGGCTCTACTTCGGCTACCCCATCACGCCGCAGAGCGAGCTGCCGGAATACATGGCGGCCCGGCTGCCGGGGGCGGGGGGCACATTTTTACAAGCGGAGAGCGAGCTGGCCGCGATCAACATGGTCTACGGCGCGGCGGGCACCGCGCACCGGGTGATGACCAGCTCGTCGAGCCCGGGCGTCTCGCTCATGCAGGAGGGGATCTCCTACGCCGCCGCGGCCGAGCTGCCGCTGGTGGTGATCAACGTCATGCGCGCGGGTCCCGGGCTCGGCACCATCGTGCCCTCGCAGACCGACTACTTCCAGGCCACCAGAGGCGGCGGCAACGGGGGCTACCGCACCCTGACCCTGTCCCCCGCCTCGGTGCAGGAGGCCTGCGACCTGGTAGCGCTTGCCTTTGAGCTGGCCGAGCGCTACCGCCAGCCGGTGCTGCTGCTCGGGGATGCGATGATGGCCCAGATGATGGAGCCGGTCGAGATCAAGGAGGTCCCCCCGAAGCCCTATGATATCGCTTGGGCGGCCCGCGGCTGGAAGCCGGATTGCGGGCGCGCGCGCGCGGTCATCAACCCGCGCAGCAAGCCCGGGCTGGAGGCGCGATTGCAGGAAAAGTACCGGCGGATGGCGAAGGAGGAGGTGCGCGTCGAGGAGGTGGACACCGAGGACGCCGAGTACGTCGTCGCGGCCTATGGGACCGTGGCGCGGATCGCCAAGAACGCGATCAAGACCCTGCGCGGGATGGGAATCCGGGTGGGGCTGATAAGGCCCATCACCCTCTACCCCTTCCCCTATGAGGCGTTTTCGCGCGCCGCGGCGCGCAAAACACTGCGCTCCTTCGTGGGTTTTGAAATCTCCGAGGGGCAGATGGTCGAGGATGTGCGCCTGGGGGTCGGCGGGCAGAAGCCGGTCGCGTTCCACGGCTGGTACGACCTCGAGCTGCCCACCCCGCAGCAGATGGTGGAGTTCATCCTCGCGCTGCACCGCCAGGAAGGAGGGGAGCGGCAATGAATTTTCATAAAACCCCGGTGCTGACCGGGGTGCCCTTTCACTACTGCCCGGGCTGCACCCACGGGATCATCCACCGGCTAATCGCCGAGGCAATCGAGGAGCTGGGGATTTGGGAGCGCACCATCGGGATCGGCCCGGTGGGCTGCGCGTGCTACTGCTACGACTATTTTAACCTCGATATGTACATCGCCGCCCACGGGCGGGCGCCCGCCGTCGCCACGGGGGCCAAGCGGGCCGACCCTGAGAAAATCGTCTTCACCTACCAGGGGGACGGGGACCTGGCCGCCATCGGTGCAGGAGAGATCAACCATGCGGCCATCCGGGGGGAGAAGATCACCACCTTCTTCGTCAACAACGCCATCTTCGGCATGACCGGCGGGCAGATGGCCCCCACCACCCTGATCGGCCAGAAGGCCACCACCGCGCCCTATGGGCGGGACAGCGAGACGATGGGCTGGCCGGTGCGGGTGTGCGAGATGCTCGCCACCCACGAGGGGAGCTACTATCTCGAGCGGGTGGCGCTGGACACCACCGCGCACATCCGGGCGGCCAAAAAGGCGGTCGTCAAGGCGCTGCGCTACCAGATGGAGGGCAAGGGCTTCTCGATGGTGGAGGTTCTCTCCACCTGCCCGACCAACTGGGGCAAGAGCCCGGGGGAGGCCATGGAGTGGCTGCAGCAGGAGATGATCCCCTACTATCCGCTCGGGGTCTACAAGGACAAGGGGGCGACAGAGAATGTATGAGCAGATCGTTTTCTCCGGCTTCGGCGGGCAGGGGATCCAGTCGATGTCCAAGATGCTCGCGCGCTGCGCGATGGCGGCCGGGCTGCAGGTGAGCTGGATGCCCGCCTACGGCGGGGCCATGCGGGGCGGCACCTCCAACGTGACGGTGATCGTCTCGGACGGGGAGATCGCCTCGCCCATGCCCTGCGCGGGGGAGGTCACCGCGGCGGTGGTGATGAACAACCCCTCGCTCGTAAAATTTGAAAGCTACCTGCGCCCCGGCGGGCTGCTTCTGCTCAACCGTTCGCTGATCGACCTGCGCCCCGTCCGGGGAGACGTCGAAGTGCTGGCGGTGCCGGCAAACGAGATGGCCGAGGAGCTGGGGAACGCCAGGGCGACCAATATGATCATGCTCGGCTGCCTGCTCGCGCGCACCGGGATGGTGCTGCCCTCGGTGATGGAGGGGATGATCGGCGAGTTCTTCGCCGCCAAGGAGAAACTAATCCCCCTCAACCGCGAGGCGTTCGGGCTGGGGGTTCGTTTTGTAAAGGAGGGCGGCGGCCATGACCTTTGACGACATCCTGGCGGCCGCCGCGCGGGGCGCGCCGCGCAGGGTTGCGGCGGTATCGCCCGAGGACCCGCAGACCCTCTCGGCCCTGCTGGAGGCGGAAAAGCGGGGGTTCTGCCAGCCGCTGCTGATCGGAGATCGGCAGAAAATCGAGGCCGCCGCCCGGGAGGCCGGGCTGGTGCTCGAAGGCCGCGAGATCGTCGGGGAGGGTTCCCCTGCTGCGGCCGCGCGCCGGGCGGTGGAGCTCTGCCGCGATGGGGAGGCGGACATCCTGATGAAGGGCCGGCTGCACTCCTCCATCCTGATGAAGGCGGTTTTGGACAAGGAGAGCGGCATCCGCCGCTCCAAGCTGCTTTCGATGGTGACGGTGCTGCAGTCGCCGTACTTTACGCGGCTGCTCTTCGTCACCGACGGGGCGATGGTCATCGCGCCGGGGCTAGGGGAGAAGTTGGCGATCATCGAAAACGCCGTATCCCTCGCGCGAAGGCTGGGGGTATCCTGCCCCAAGGTGGCCTGCCTTGCGGCGGTGGAGACGGTCAATCCCGCCATGCCCGCCACCCTGGACGCGTCCGCGCTCGCGCTGATGAGCCAGCGCGGGCAGATCGAGGGGTGCCTGGTGGACGGGCCGCTGGCGCTGGACAACGCCGTGAGCGCCGAGGCGGCGCGCCGCAAGGGGGTGCGCTCCCCGGTGGCGGGGGAAGCGGATGTGCTGCTCGTGCCGGACATCGAGGCGGGGAATATCCTCTTAAAAACCGCGCGGGTGCTGGGCGGCTGCCAGACGGCGGGCCTCCTGATGGGCGCGGCGGTGCCGGTGGTGATGACCAGCCGGGCGGACGGGCAGGAAAACAAGCTGCGCGCGCTGGCCTGCGCGGCCTATCAGACAGGGGGCGGGGAGAATGGGTGAAGGGGGCTTTCGGGTCCTGGCCATCGACCCCGGCTCCACCTCGACCAAGATCGGGGTCTATCAGGACGAGCATTGCCTGCTGGAGAGAAACATCCGGCACGACGAAGCGCAGCTTCGCGCCCTCACCCCCGAAAACGGGGACATGCTCCCCCAGAAGGGGATGCGCAAGGCCCTGATCCTCGAGGCGCTTCGGGAGGCGGGGATATCCCCCGCCACGCTCCACGCGGTGGCGGGCCGCGCCAGCCGCCTGCCGCCCATGCCAAGCGGCACCTATCTCGCCAACGACGATATGCTCGCCGACACCCCCTCGCCGCTGCTGCACCCGGCGCAGCTCGGGGCGGTCCTAGCGCTGGAGATCGGGGGCGAGCAGGGTATACCGGGGTTCTTCGTCGATCCGACGGTGGTGGACGAGATGAGCGAGGAGGCCCACTTCACCGGGATTGCGGGGCTGCGGCGGACCTGCATCTTCCACGCGCTCAACCAAAAGGCGGTCGCGCGGCGCTACGCCGCCGGGCGGGGAAAGCGCTACGAGGACTGCCGGCTGATCGTCGCCCACCTGGGAGGCGGGATTTCGGTCGGCGCGCACCGCTGCGGCAGGGTGGTGGACGTCACCAGCCCCAGCAATGGGGAGGGGCCCGCCTGCCCCACCCGCTCGGGGGACGTCCCCGCGGTGCCGCTGATCCGCATGTGCTTTGACGGCAAGCATACCGAGCGGGAGCTGATCGGCCTCTTTTCGGGCAGCGGTGGCATGCTGGCGCACCTCGGGACGAGCGACCTGCGCGAATGCGAGCGCCGCATGGACGAGGGGGACCGGGCGGCGGCGCGCTTCTTTTGTGGGATGGCCCATCAGATCGCGAAGGCGATCGGAGCGATGGCCGCCGCCCTCGGAGGACCGCCCGAGGCGGTCCTGCTCACCGGCGGGATGGCCCGCAGCGAGCGGCTGGTAAACAGGCTCCAAGAGCAGGTCGGATTTTTGGCCCCGGTGCTCTGCTACCCCGGGGAGGACGAGCTCCTGGCCCTGGCGCAGGGTGCGCTGCGGGTGCTGCGCGGGGAGGAGCGGGCGATCCCCTATCAAAGCGGGAAGGGAGAGTGAGCGCATGGCGCGTCATATCACGGTGGTCCTGGGCGGCTACGGCTGCGGGAAGACCGAGTTTTCCCTGAACCTCGCTCTGCGCTGTGCCGGCGAGGGGAAGCGGGTGGCGCTGGTGGATCTGGACATCGTCAACCCGTTTTTCCGCAGCGGCTTCCATCCGGGGCTGCTGCGGCGCGCGGGGGTGCGCCTGGTCGTCTCGCCCTATACCCTTTGGGCGAGCGATTTGCCGGTGGTCTCGCCCGAGGTGCAGGCCGTCTTCGACGGGGACTTCGACGAGGTGATCTTCGACGCGGGCGGCGACCCGGTGGGCGCCACGGCGCTGGGGCGCTATCACCGGCAGTTCGCGGAGGTGGAGGAGCTGGAGGTCCTCCTCCTGGTCAACGCCCGCCGGCCGATGTGTGAAAACGGGGAAGAGGTCGCCGAGCTGCTCGGCAAGCTGCAATCGGCCAGCCGTCTCGGCGTCACGGGGCTGGTCAACAACACCAACCTTGCCCTTGAGACCACGCCCGAGCTGCTGCAGGAAGGGGACGCGCTGCTGCGCGAGGTGAGCGCGCGCACCGGGCTGCCGGTGCGCTACCACGGCATTTTGGCACAGCTGTGCGAGGCGTGCGTGGATATGGCGCTTGCGGGGGAGGCGCTGCCCATCACCCCCTATACCCGGCTCGGGTGGCTGGACTGGCCCCCGGCAAACGGCGAAGCGGAAGGGGGCGGGGCGCTGTGCAGCCCAGCACTGTAGCGATCATCATCACGGTGATTGCCATCGTCCTCTATGTCACCGAGATCATCCCGCTGCCGGTCACGGCGGTGAGCGCCTGCCTGTTGATGGGGATTTGCGGGGTGACCACCTATGCGCGCAGCTTTTCCGGCTTCTCGAACGACATTTTAATGATGAGCGCCGGGATGATCATCGTGGGGGACACCCTCTTTGCCACCGGTGCGGCCAGGCTGATCGGCACGCGGATCGTGCGGCTCTTCGGGCGCAGCGAGCGGCTCTTCATCGGGGCGACCGTGCTGATCACAGCCACGCTCTCGGCCTTTTTGAGCAACACCGCCACCGCCGCGATGATGATCCCGGTGATGGCCTCTGCGGTCGCCGCCTCGAACGGACGCCTGAGCAAACGAAACACCTATATGGCGGTGGGCTTCGCCTCGATCGCGGGCGGGGGCTGCACCCTGATCGGCTCGACCCCGCAGCTGCTGGCGCAGGGGATCCTGGAGGAGGGCGGCTATCCCGCCTGCGGCTTCTTCGACTACGCGGCGGCAGGGATTCCCAAAGTGTTGATCCTGCTGGCCTACTTCCTCACGGTGGGCTACTGGCTGGGCAAGCGGGTCTTCGACTTTGAGGAGTCGCAGGACCCGATCCCGGCAAATAGCGGTGGGGAGGAGCAAAGCGAGCGCCTGACCCCGAAGATGCTCATCTCCATCCTGATCCTCTGCGGGTGCGTGCTGGGCTTCATCCTGGGGCTCTGGACGCTCGGGACGGTGGCCATGCTGGGCGCGGTACTCTGCGTGGTCACCCGCTGCGTGGACTTAAAAGAACTGTTTCGCAATCTCGACTGGGGGACCATCGTGCTGGTGGCGGGGAGTATCGGCTTTGCCAACTGTCTGGACGACAGCGGGGCGGGCCAGGTCATTGCGGGTGCGATCATGAACCTGGTGGGGCGTAGCGTACCGCCGCTGCTGCTCTTTGCCATCTTCGGGCTGCTGGCGGTCATCGCGGGGAACATCATGACTCACACGGCGACCGCGGCCATCCTGCTGCCGATCATCGTCTTCATCGCGGGGGACATCGGTTTCGACCCGCGCGCCGCCGCGATGATCGTGGTGATCTTCACCAACGTGACCTATTCCACCCCGATCATGACCCCGGCGGCCACCCTGACGCTGCAGGCGGGGTACCGCTTCCGGGATTATATCAGGGTGGGCGGGCTGCTCAATGTGATCTCTTATCTCGCCACAGTGGCGCTGCTGCCGCTATTGTTCGAGTTCTGATTAAAAGATGGGGCCGCCGGTTCATGTAACCGGCGGCCCCGTTTTTTAATATTTGGTTTTCATCGCCAAAGGGGCGGCGCCTCCTTGGTACCCTCTCACTTAGGACGCGGGCTGAGCATTTCTGTAACCACGCCAAGTTCCTTCGCGTACAGGGAGCGGCAGCCTGCCGCCGCGTATCGGGAGTGGCGGTTTGCCGCTCACGGGGAAACCCATCTCGGGGTTTCCCCCTTGAAGGACCCGGCATGGTCCACTGGACCATGCCGGGTCCTTCAATTCCCTCTTCCCCTTTCGCTGACGCTCTAAGACCGCGGGGCGCCGCCCCGCACCCCGCCAAAGGGCCTTTGGCCCTTTGGAATCCCTCTCATTCAGGACGCGGGCTGAGCATTTCTGTAACCAAGCTAAGTTCCTTCGCGTACAGGGAGCGGCAGCCTGCCGCCGACCTGCCGCCTAATCGTGCGTCAGGTCCTCCGGCATGTCCACGATCAGCTCGGAGGTGTCGCCCACCTTCACCCGCTGATCCAGCAGCTCGGACACCATCAGCTTGAATTCCTCGCTCGAGGCGGTGGCCCCCGCCACCATCTCGATCTTCCCCGGGTCCTGCTTGTCGAGCAGCTCCTGCGCCAGCTGCTGGTATACCTTCTCGGGATAGGTGTCCACCCCCTGCTCCATCGCCTCGCGGTAATCCTCATCCTGTGATTTTTTCTCTCCGCGCGCATTCTTGCAATCGGTCTCGGCCGCGCTGATCTTCCCGTCGCTCACCGTGATCTTGGCATAAGGGGTCCAGCCGTACCGGTCGATCCCGCTCATCTCGGCGTAATATGTCCCGTCCTCCAGCTTCGCCGCGCTCTGGGTGCAGGCGCATAGCATTGCGCACATAACGGCGAGTGCGAATATCCGGCAGTCTTTCATGTCAGCCTCCAGCTTTCCGCCGCCGACCCTTTTCACAGAAGGGCCGGACGGCTGAATTTAAGTTTTGTAAAAAACGCCAAATTTGGAATTAAATTACAAAATTGGCAATCCGCATAAACATCGGTTTACGGCTCTAGTTTTCCCACTTCTTTTGGACCAATTCGCGCCCGGTCCGGCAAAAATAATCCTTGATTTTTCTGTGCATAGGGGTTATAATCAAACTACAGTGGTGAAAAGTGGGGAGAAGTGGGGTCAAAGACCACAAACACACAGAAAGGTGGGGGAGTTTATGCTGATCGGCGAATACCTGCATACGGTAGACGCGAAGGGCCGCGTGAATTTCCCCTCCAAGCTCCTCAAACACTTTGGCGACAGCTTTGTTGTGACAAAAGGGCTGGATAATTGTCTGTTCTGCTATTCCCTCGACGAGTGGGAGCAGCTGGAGGAGAAAATTAACGCCCTGCCCCTTTCCAAGAGCCGGGGACTGCAGCGCTTCCTGTTTGCGGGCGCGGTGGTAGTCCAGCCGGACAAGCAGGGAAGGATATTGATCCCGCAGAACCTGCGCGACTACGCGGGGCTGCAAAAGGACGTCATGGTGATCGGCGCATCCAACCGCGCCGAGATTTGGGACAGGCAGTCCTACGAGAGCAGCTGCGAAGAGCTCACGTCGGATATGGTTGCCAGCGCGATGGACGAGCTGGGATTCTAACGAAAGAGGGGACCGAGGTTCTATGGAGTTTTCGCATACCCCGGTCCTGCTGCACGAGGCCGTCGAGGCGCTGAAGATTCGTCCGGACGGCGTATATGTGGACGGCACGAGCGGCGGCGCGGGGCACTCCCGCGAGATCGCAAGCCGGCTGCAGGGCGGGCGGCTGATCGCGCTGGACAAGGACCCCGAGGCGATCGAGACCATCAAAGAGCGGCTGCAGGGCCTGCCCGCGACGGTGGTGCAAAGCGACTTTCGCTTCATCCCCGAGGTGCTCGACGAGCTGGGAATTGCGCGGGTGGACGGGATTTTACTGGACTTGGGGGTTTCCTCCCACCAGCTCGACACCGCCGGGAGGGGATTTTCCTACATCCAGGACGCCCCCTTGGACATGCGCATGAGCGCGCAGGGCTTTTCGGCCTACGACCTGGTGAACACCTGGGAGGAAGCCGAAATTGCCCGGATACTATGGGAATACGGCGAGGAGAAGTTCTCCCGCAGGATTGCGCAGAGCATTGTTTCGGCGCGCGCAAGAGCGCCGGTCGGCAGCACCCTGGAGCTCGCGCAGCTGGTGAAGGATTCGATCCCCGCCCCCGCGCGCCGCACCGGCGGCAATCCCGCCAAGCGCACCTTCCAGGCCATCCGGATCGCGGTCAACGACGAGCTGGGAAGTTTGCGGGAGTGCCTCGAGCGCTCGTTCGAGCGCCTCGCAGTCGGCGGACGCTTCGCCATCATCACCTTTCACTCGCTGGAGGATCGGATGGTCAAGCAGAAGTTTGCGCAGCTGGCGAAAGGCTGTACCTGCCCGCCGGACTGCCCGGTGTGCATCTGCGGCAAGAAGCCGCGCGGCAGGCTCACCCCCAGAAAGCCGGTCCTGCCGGGGGAAGAGGAGCTCAGAGAAAATAAGCGCTCCCACAGCGCCAGGCTGCGGGTGATCGAGAGAATTGACGAATGAGTTTGGGGAGGGAAGACGGTGGCCACACATCGGGGAAATGTCGCCTACGATTTCGAACTGTTTGAAAAAAAGCCGCCGAAGGCGCAGCCCTCTTTGAACCTGATCAAGAACCAGAAATATAAGAGCCGGGACCGGATGGCCGCCTTCAAGGCGGTGAGCGCCATCGCGGTGGTGGTGTCGGTCATCTGCATGATGCTCTACGGCCGGGCCGAGCTCACCGAGCTGACCAAGCAGGTGGGCGACTACAACGACAGCTATCAGGAGCTGAGCAGCGAATACACCCGCCTGAGCGCCGAGCTCGAGGGCAAGGTTTCGCTGCGCAACGTGGAGGAGACCGCCAAGAACGAGCTGGGCCTCTCCAAGGTGCAGAGCTACCAGGTCGAGTACGTCAACATGGACGAGGGCGACGGCTTCGAGGGCGCGGGCGACGTGCAGGAGCCCACCCTGGGACAGAAGGTCAGCCTGTATATTCAGTCCTTTTTGGAATACATTAAGATCCGGTAAAATAAACTATAACGAGCGCTTGGGGAGTTAAGAACATCTTGTCTTAGCTCTTCAATTTATTATTGGGCGATTCTGCGAAAATACGACAGGTTTTTCCGACGGCTTTTTTAGTGGGAAAACCGCGCATATACGGCCGGGCGTGCGGGCCCGGTACCACCTTTGGGGGAGGAACGAAATTTGGCAAAGGCTCCGACGAACAAAATGCGCCTGCGCATGCTGGTGCTTCTGCTGCTCTTCACGATTGGTGTGGGAGGGATTCTGGTTTTCCGCCTCTTCCAGCTCCAGCTGACCGAGGAGGGCAAGGAAAACCAGCGCCGGGCGGTGGACCAGCAGATGAGCGCGATCACCATCCCGGCCAGCCGCGGGCAGATCATGGACACCAACGGCAAGACGCTGGCGGTGTCGGCCACGGTCTGGAACGTCATCGTGGATCCCTCGAACGTGCGCGACGGCGAGGCGGAGATCATCTCCGAGGGCCTTTCGCAGATCCTGGGCGTGGATAAGGAGACCATCCGCAAGAAGTGCCTGAAGGAAAACAGCCAGCACGAGTTCATCAAAAAGCGGATCGAAAAGCCGGTCTACGACCAGATCATTAACTTTATCACCCAATATAACATCAACGCCATCCATATGAAGGAGGACACCAAGCGCTACTATCCCTACGGGAGCCTGGCCTCCACCGTGATCGGCTTCGTCAACAGCGAGAACATCGGCGGCACCGGGATCGAGAGCCAGTACAACAAGGTGCTCTCCGGCACACCGGGGATGGTGGTCTCGGCCAAGACGGCGCTGAACACCGACATGCCATTCCGCTACCAGCAGATGTACGAGGCGCAAAACGGCAACTCCCTGGTGTTGACCATCGACGAGACCATCCAGCACTTTTTGGAGAAGCACCTGGAAACCGCGGTGATGGAGCACAACATCAAAAACCGCGCGGTCGGGATCGTGATGGACGTGAACACCGGGGCCATCCTGGCGATGTCCACCAAGCCCGACTTCGACCCGAACAACTATCTGGAAATCACCGACCCCGCGGCCGTCGAGCGGCTGAATGAAGTCGCCATCCGCACCGGCGGGACCGACAACGACGAATATCTCGAGGCCAAGAGCAACGAGCAGAACCTGCAGTGGCGCAACAAGGCCATCTCCGACCCCTATGAGCCGGGCTCGGTCTTCAAGATCGTCACCGCCTCGGCCGCGCTGGACCACGGGGACGTGGGGCTGGAAAACTACTTCGACTGCTACGGCTCCTTCGAGGTGGCGGGCGAGAAGATCGGCTGCTGGAAGACCGCCGGGCACGGCAACCAGTCCTTCGGCGAGGCGATCAAGCACTCCTGCAACCCGGCCTTCATCCAGATCGGCCAGCGGCTGGGCGGCGACGCCTTCTTCGACTACTTCGAGGCCTTCGGCCTGACCGAGGGCACCGACATCGACCTGCCGGGCGAGGCGGGGAACAAGGGGCTCTATTACGAGAAAGATATGCTGGTCGGCCACCCGGTCGAGCTGGCGAGCTGCTCGTTCGGCCAGTCCAACAAGGTCACCCCGATCCAGATGATCACCGCCGTGTGCGCCGCCGTCAACGGCGGGAACCTGGTCACCCCCTACGTGGTCAAGCAGGTGGTGGACGACAGCGGCAGCGTCGTCGAATCCCACGAGCCGCAGGTGCGCCGCCAGGTCATCTCCCAGGAGACCAGTGAAACCATGTGCGAGCTGCTCGAACACGTCGTCTCCGATTCGGACGGCTCGGGGCGCAACTGCTACATAGCCGGTTACCGGATCGCCGGTAAGACCGGCACCTCCCAGAAGCTGGACCAGAAGCCCACCGAGGACGGCCAGGTCGCACAGGAGGAGCACATCCTCTCCTTCGTCGGGATCGCCCCGGCGGACGACCCGCAGATCGCGGTGCTGGTGATCCTGGATACCCCGGAAATCAGCAACGTGCTGGGTTCGACCATCGCGGCGCCGGTGGTCAAGTACATCATGGAGGACACCCTGCCGTATCTCGGGATCGAGCCGAAATATACCGCCGAGGAGCTGGAGAACCTGGACGTCACCGCCCCGAACATCATGGGCAAGAGCGTCGAGGATGCGAAGGCCCTCGCGGCTGAAAAGGAGCTCACCATCAAGTTCGTCGGAAGCGGCGACAAGGTGCTCAAGCAGGTCCCGACCCCGTCCACCCCCATCCCACGGGATGCGACCATCATCGCCTACACCGACAATGAGGTCAAACCCGAGATGGTGGAGGTGCCCGACGTCTTCGGGCTGGGCACCTCGCTGGTCAACCAGGCCATCACCAACGCCGGGCTCAACCTGCGCCTGACCGGCGGCAAGGGCTACGCGAGCGTGGCCTCGCGCCAGTCGCCCGCGGCGGGCACCCAGGTCGAGGTGGGCACGGTGGTCACCGTCGAGCTGACCGCGACCGACGTCGAATAAGAGCGTCCCTGACATCCAGCAAGAGACAGAACATCGGAAAGGCCGGTACTTTGCTTATGCTACTCTCAGAGCTTTTACAAGGAATCGAACACGAGGGCTCCCTGCCCGACAGGGAGATTGATAGAATTACCTGCGACTCGCGCATCGTCGCTCCGGGGGACCTCTTCGTCTGCGTGAAGGGCGCGCGCTTCGACGGGCACGATCATGCCTCCGAGGCCCTTGCGGCCGGGGCGGCGGCGGTCGTCACCGAGCGGGATCTGGGACTCCCGGAGCAGATCATCGCGCCGGACGGCCGGATCGCCTATGCGCTGCTCTGCCGCAACTTCTACCACAATCCCCAGCGCGGGCTGCGCCTGATCGCCGTCACCGGCACCAGCGGCAAGACCACCATCACCTTCCTGCTGCGCGACATCCTGCGCGCGGCGGGCAAACGGGTGGGGCTGATCGGCACCATCCAAAACGAGATCGGCGAGATGGTCATCTCCTCCCGCCACACCACCCCCGACCCCTGGCAGCTCTACTCGGTGCTCTCGAGAATGAAGGAGGCGGGGATGGAATACGTGGTGATGGAGGCCAGCTCCTTCGGGCTGCACCAGCACCGGATGGAGGGGCTGCACTTCGAGTGTGCCGTCTTCACCAACCTCTCGCACGAGCATCTCGATTACCACAACACGATGGAGGAGTACTACCAGGCCAAGAAGCGCCTTTTCACCGTTTGCGACAAAGCGGTCGTCAACTACGACGACGAATACGGCCGCCGGCTGATCGGGGAGCTCAGTTGCCCGGCGGCGACTTTGTCGCTGAGCAGCGACGAGGCGGATTACACCGCCCACACCATCACCTATTCGGCCGAGGGGAGCCGCTTCATCGTGGTGCACGGCTCGGACATCGGGAGGGTAGCGATCCGTATGCCGGGGGCCTATTCGGTGCAAAATGCCATGTGTGCCCTGGCGGCCGCCTGCGAGGTGGGCGTTCCCTTCGAGCAGGCCGCGGCGGGGCTGTGCGAAAGCCACGGCGTGCTCGGGCGCATGGAGTTCGTGGAGTGTGATTTGCCCTTCACGGTGATCCGGGATTTCGCCCATTCGCCCGAGGAGCTGCGCAACGTGCTCGTCACGGTGCGCGCCTTCTGCAAGGGGCGGGTGGTCGCACTCTTCGGCTGCCCGGGCGAGCGGGACCGCACCAAGCGCCCCGAGATGGCCAGGCAGGTGGCCGAGAACGCCGACCAGGCGATCCTCACCTCGGACAATCCGCGCGGCGAGGACCCGAGGCAGATTATAAACGACGCCCTGCCGGGCTTTACGGGGAGCCCCACTCCGGTGCAGGTCATTGAGGACCGGTTCGATGCGATCCGCTGGGCGATCGACTTCTGCCGGGAGGGGGACATCCTGCTGCTGCTCGGCAAGGGGCATGAGGACTACCAGGTGCTCAGCTTCGGCTCGGTCTATTTCGACGAGCGCTTCATCGTGCAGCAGATCGTGCGCAGCCGCCACGACCAGGACAGCATCTGAAAAGACTAGGATCAAGGGGGACTTTCTTTGCAGCCGACACCGATCAAACTGCTGGCAAGCGCGCTTGGCTATACCACGGCGGGGGAGGAGCTGATCACCCACGTCTCCACCGACTCCCGGGACATCACGCCGGGGTGCGTTTTCGTCTGCGTCAAGGGCGCGCGCTTCGACGGGCACGACTTCGCGCCCGAGGCGGTGCGCCAGGGAGCTTCCTATGTGGTGGCGAGCGAGCGCGTGCCGCTGACGCAGGATAAGGTCTTTTATGTGGACAACACCCTGGATGCGCTCATCAAGCTCGCCGGGGCCTACCGCAGCCAGTTTTCGCCCATCACGGTCGGGGTGACCGGGAGCGTTGGGAAGACCACCACCAAGGAGTTCATCGCCGCGGTGGCCTCCCGCCGGTATAAGACCCTCAAAAACGAGGGGAACCAGAACACCGAAATCGGGGTGCCCAACACCATCTGGAAGCTGGATCAGAGCCACGAATGCGCCGTCATCGAGATGGGGCAGGACAAGATGGACGACATTTTAAAGCTCACCATGGCGGTGCGCCCGGACATCGCGGTCGTCACCAGCGTGGGGACGGCGCACATCGAATTTCTGGGCAGCCGGGAAAATATCCTGCGCGGCAAGCTGCAGATCGCCGACTCGATGGGGCCGCACGCCCCGCTCATCCTCTGCGCGGACAACGACCTGCTCGGGGGCATCACGAACGGTTATAACGAACACCTGCGCGACAAGCGGATCGTGCGCTTCGGGATCGAGGCCGAGCGCTGCGACGTGCGCGCGGTGGATATCCGGGAAGGGGAGCGGGAGACCCGCTTTACCGTGCGCTATCCGGGCGGGGAGGTTGAAGCCACCATTCCCACCATCGGGCGGCATACCGTGCTCGACGCGCTGGCCGCCTTCGCGGTGGGGCTCGAGATGAAGATCGGGCCAAAGGAAATCGCTTTGGGGCTTTACGACTACGCCCCGGCCGGAATGCGCCAGCACATCGTCCCCTGCGGGGCAATCACCCTGGTGGAGGACTGCTACAACGCCAATCCCGACTCGATGAAGGCGGCGCTTTCCACCTTCGGGAGCATGAAGGTGCGCGGGCGCCGGGTGGCGGTGCTCGGCGACATGCTCGAGCTCGGGGAGACCGCGAAGGACGCCCACTACGAGGTCGGGCGCTTTGCCGCCGCGCAGGGGCTCGATCTCCTCTTCTGCTACGGCAGATGGTGCCTAGAGCTCTGCCGCGGGGCGAAGGGGGCCGGGATGGGGGAGGCCTATTATTTCCCCACCCAGGAAGAAATGTACCAAAGCCTGCGCCAAAGCCTGCAGGAGGGCGACACCGTCTGGCTCAAGGCGAGCCTGGGCATGAAGCTCGGCGAATCGGTAAGCAGGCTGCGCGAGGAGTATCAGGGCCGCTGACGCGCGCTCAGAGGTAAGGGAGAGGACACACATTATGAACGACTTTGCGACCATCGTCACGGCGATCGCCTCCTTCGGCGTCACCGCCCTGCTGGGGCTGTGGGCGGTGCCGTTCCTGCGCAGGATCAAGTATGGGCAGACCATCAAGGAGATCGGGCCGACCTGGCACAAGAACAAGAACGGCACCCCGACCATGGGGGGGCTGACCTTCATCATCGGGATTTTGACGGCGGTGATCGCCGGCTTTATCGCGCTGCGCTTATCCGAGGCGTCCCATCCGCTCGACCCGCTTATAAGGGCGGGGGGGCTTAACACCACCCGGCTCTTCTTGGGGCTGACGATGGCGCTCGCCTTCGGTGCGATCGGCTTTGCCGACGACTACATCAAGGTGGTCAAGAAGCGCAACCTCGGCCTGCGCGCGCGGGAGAAGACGGTGGCGCAGATCCTGGTCGCCGGGGCCTACCTCGCCGGGCTCTATATGGCGGGGGACACGTCGTCCATCCTGATCCTGCCCTTCCTCGGGCAGGTGGACCTGGGAATTTTCTATATCCCCTTCGCCCTTTTCGTGATCGTGGGCGCGGTCAACGCGGTCAACCTCACCGACGGGATCGACGGGCTGGCCGCCTCGGTCACCTTTGTGGTGGGGATCGGCTTCATGCTTTGCTGCGCGCTGCTCTCCTTCGGCGAGATGGGGCTGCTGGCCACCGCCCTGGCCGGGGGCTGCCTCGGGTTCCTTATCTGGAACTTCCACCCGGCCAAGATGTTCATGGGCGATACCGGCTCGATGTTTCTCGGCGGGGTGGTGGTGGCGCTGGCCTTCGGGATCGGGCAGCCGGCCATCCTGATCCTGATGGGGGTCGTCTACATCGTCGAGACCCTCTCGGACATCATCCAGATCGGCTGCTACAAGCTCACCCACAAGCGGGTGTTCAAGATGGCCCCGATCCACCACCACTTCGAGATGTCCGGCTGGAGCGAGGTCAAGATTGTGGTGGTCTTCTCCCTCGTCGCCCTCGCCGGCTGCGGGCTCGGGATATGGTCCCTCTTTTTCCAGTGAGCCGGGGCGCCGCAAAACTTTGAAATCAGAGGTGTAGCAGTTGAAGAAAGCCAAAAACAAGGTGAAGATCAAAACCGGCCGGATCGACGTCGTCTTTCTGGTGCTGGTGCTCTCCCTTTTGACGGTGGGGCTGGTCATGCTCTTCTCGGCGAGCTACGCCTATGCCTATTACTATTATAAGGATTCGTTCTATTTCATCTCCAAGCAGCTGGTCTTTGCCGTCGTCGGGGTCACGGCCATGTTCGTGCTGGCCTTCTTCGACTACCACCATTTTCAAAAGCTGGCCCTGCCCATCATGGGGGTGACCGTCTTCCTGCTGGTGCTGGTGCGGATCCTGCCAACCCGCGTCGGCGACTTCCACCGCTGGATTCGGATCGGTTCCTTCTCGGTCCAGCCCTCCGAGATCGCCAAGTTCGCCGTCGTGGTGCTCTTCGCGCAGATCCTCTCGAAAAACTACAGCAAGATCAAGACCTTTAAATATGGGATCCTGCCCTTCGTCATCATCCTGGGGCTGCTCTCCTTCCTCATGCTGCTGCAGCCCCATGTCTCGGGCGTTATCCTGATCATGCTCATCGGCGCGGTGGTCATGCTCGTGGGCGGGGTGGATGTCAAGTGGTTCGTCTTCGCCGGCGTGGGCGCTTTGATCCTCATCGGCGGCGCGCTGCTCATCCCGGGCGCCTTCGACTATGCGCGAAGCCGGCTCGAATTCTGGTTCGACCCCTGGAGCGACCCGCAGGGCGCGGGCTTCCAGACCATCCAGTCCCTCTATGCCATCGGCTCGGGCGGGCTTCTGGGGGTGGGGATCGGCAACTCGCGCCAGAAGTACCTCTACCTGCCCGAGGTGCAAAACGACTTCGTCTTCGCCATCGTCGGCGAGGAGCTCGGCTTTATCGGCGCGACGCTGATCATCGTCATGTTCGCACTGCTGATCTGGCGGGGGTTCGTCATCGCCGCCAGGGCCAAGGACCGCTTCGGCATGCTGCTGGCGGTCGGCCTGACCGCCCAGGTGGGGATCCAGGCATTTTTAAATATCGCGGTGGTGACCAACACCATCCCGAACACCGGTATTTCGCTCCCCTTCTTTTCCTACGGGGGCACCTCGCTGATGATGCTGCTCGGGCAGATGGGGATCGTGCTGTCCGTCTCGCGGCAGAGCACCCTGCTCAAGGAGTGACGGGCTCGTGCCCTAAGGAGCGGCCGGGGGTTTGGCGCCTTTGCCGCCGTCGTCGGCAAAACCGGTATGAAAAAGTCTAGAGAGGTATGTTTTTATGAAGATACTGTTCGCCTGCGGGGGCACCGCCGGGCACATCAATCCGGCGCTGGCCACCGCCGCGGTGGTGCGTAAGCACCATCCCGACGCGCAGATCCGCTTCGTGGGCAACCCGAATGGGATGGAAGGCCGGCTGATCAAAAAGGCGGGCTACGACTTTTCTCCGGTCGTCATCAAGGGCTTCTACCGCTCCCTGTCCCCCAAGGCCTGCGCGCACAACCTGAGCGCCGTTTCCCGGATGCTGCGCGCCGGCGGGGCGGTAAAGAGGGTGCTGCGCGAGTTTGAGCCGGACATCGTAATGGGCACCGGCGGCTATGTCAGCGGGCCGGTGCTGCGCACCGCGCACAAGGAGGGGTATAAGACCCTCACCCACGAGCAGAACGCCTTCCCCGGCGTGACCACCAAGCTCCTCTCCAAATATGTGGACAAAATCCTGCTGGCGGTGCCCGAGGCGCAGAAGTACCTCGCCGGGGGCCCGCAATATGTGGTGGTGGGCAATCCGGTGCGGGAGGAAATCCTCTTCGCCGACCGCGAGGAGAGCCGCCGCGCGCTTGGGATCGACCCCAAGCGCACCGTGCTGCTCACCTTCGGGGGGAGCCTCGGGGCCCAGCGGATCAACGAGGCGGTGGCCGACCTGATCGCCTGGCACTATCGCTCCGGGAAGATCCACCACATCCACGCCACCGGCCAGTACGGCGTCGAGCTGCTGCCGCGGCTGCTGCGCGAGCGGGGGGTGGACCTCGGCGGGTGCGGCCATGTGGACATCCGGGAGTACATCGACGACATGCCGCGCTGCCTTGCCGCGAGCGACATCGTGCTCTGCCGTTCGGGCGCGGTGACGCTCAGCGAGCTCGAGGCGGCCGGGCGGGCCTCGATCTTGATCCCCTCGCCCAACGTGGCCGAGAACCACCAGTACCACAATGCCATGGTGCTCGGGAACGCCGGGGCCGCCATCGTCGTCGAGGAGAAGGACCTGACCGGCGAGCGGATCATCGCGCTGGTCAGCGAGCTGCTGGAGGACCCGACGAAGGTGCATGGACTCGCGAAGAACGCCCGGAAGTTGGCCATCGTGGACGCGGGGGAACGCATCTACCGCGAAATGATGGCTATGCTGTAGCCCTATATTCCGGTTGGAATCGCAATTTTCGCAGGAAGCTGCAAAATCACCGTCAGGCGGGCAAAAGCCCGCCTCGCGTGCCGTTTGGAGAGAAAAAATTGGCAAACAGGACGTTTCTGATCAATATACCCCTTCCGGTTTTCACCGCTTTGCGCCCTTTGGCATAGTATGGTTTTGTAAAGCAGAGCCGCAGGGCCAGTTTGGCTGCGGTAATTATCGGCTCCGGTACATATGCCTTTGCCCGGAGCCGCAAAGGGTGCGTGGAAATGGGGAAATATATCGTAGAGGGGCAGGCGCGTCTGCAGGGCGAATTGCGGGTGCAGGGCTCCAAGAACGCGGCGCTGCCGATACTGGCCGCGACGCTGCTTACTCCACACAGTGTGGTACATAACTGTCCCAATCTATCGGATATTGGCGCCGCCAGCAATATCCTTGAATATCTGGGCTGCCGCTGCTCCCTCGAAGAGGGCACCATGACGGTGGACACCGCCGGGTGCTGCCGCGACGACATCCCGGATAACCTGATGCGGGAGATGCGCTCCTCCATCGTCTTTTTGGGCGCGATCATCGCGCGCTGCGCGCGCGCGCGCATCTCGATGCCCGGCGGCTGCGAGCTCGGCCCGCGTCCGATCGACATACACCTCTCGGGGCTCAAAAAGCTGGGGGTCAGCATCCGCGACGACTACGGGTATCTGGACTGCCGCGCCGAGCACGGGCTGCATGGGGCGAAGATTTCGCTGCCCTTCCCGAGCGTGGGCGCGACCGAGAACATCATGATCGCCGCGAGCGTCGCCAGGGGCGACACCGAGATCCACAACGCCGCCAGGGAGCCGGAGATCTATGACCTGGCCGCCTTCCTGTGCGCATGCGGGGGCAAGGTGCAAATCGACTCCTCCGGCACCGTCTATGTCAGCGGGGTCGAGCGGCTGCAAAGCTGCGAGCACACCGTCATCCCGGACCGGATCGTGGCGGCGACCTGGCTCTCCTGCGCGGCGATCACCGGCTCCAGGCTGCATCTCTACGACGTCGAGCCGCAGCACCTGACCGCCTGTATCCCGATGTTCGAGGAGGCGGGGTGCGAGCTCAGAGCCGGGGAAAGCACCCTGGACATTGTATCCCCGCGCCGGCTGCTGCCGCTGCGCATGGTGCGCACCATGCCCTATCCGGGCTTCCCGACCGATGCGCAGGCCCCCTTCATGGCGATGTGCGCTTTGAGCAGCGGGACCAGCGTGTTCGTGGAGAACATCTTCGAGAACCGCTACAAGCATGCCGGGGAGCTGTGCCGCATGGGAGCCAACATCAAGGTCGAGGGCCGGGTCGCGGTGGTGCAGGGGGTACCGCTGCTGCACGGGGCCAAGGTGGAATGCACCGACCTGCGGGGCGGCGCTTCGCTGGTGGTGGCGGCGCTGGCGGCGCAGGGCGACAGCGAGATCAGCGAGATCCGGCATGTCGAACGGGGATACGAGGATTTGGAAGGAAATCTTAGGTCCCTCGGGGCAAAAATAAAAAAGGTGGAAAAGAGCGGGGATATCTGCTAAAATATAAGACATACCCGGTGGCTCCGCTGCATGGACAGACGGGGCCGCCGCGGGTTAATCTCACAAGGACGAAGGAAGCACAGTATGCCGATCGACGAGAAGCCCTTTGAGGCCCCTAAAACCGGACAAGCTCCGGGGAACCCGAGCAGGAAGCGCAAACCGAAAAAAAAGCCGCGGCTGAGCCTCTTTTCCAAAAAGGAGAAGGGGGAGCGTGAGCGCGCCCCCAAAAAGGCGCCCCGGCGTCGCGGGCGCCGCCGGCACGGGCGGATGACGCTCAACTACCTGCTCTTCGGGATCGTGGGGGTGATCATTCTTTCGATCCTGTGCTACGCGGTCTTTTTTAAGGTCTATAAGATCGACGTCACCGGCGACCCCGGCGAATACACGGCCGAGGAGATCGTCACCGCCAGCGGGGTCAAGATGAAGCAGAGCCTCTTCTCGGTGGACCAGAAGAAGATCAATACCCTGGTCATCGACCAGCTGCCCTACGTGCAGGCGGTCAATGTACATAAAAAGTTCCCCACCACCGTCGAGCTCGAGGTCATCCCCTCGGTGCCGGTCGGCGCCATCGAGACGGAGGGGCGCTACCTTTACATCAATTCGGCGGGGAAGATCCTCGAGAGCGAAATGCCCTCCTATGACAAGCAGAAATATCCCCTGATCGTCGGGATCACGGTGAACACCACCCAGCAGGGGAACTATGTGCTCAACCAGAATTCCGAACAGATCATCATGCTCGACACCCTCCTGAAGGCGATCAGCGCCAGCGGGATGGAGAACATCAATCTGATCGACCTTGGCAACCGGCTCAACATGCGGATCGTCTACGACAACCGCCTGCTTGTGGAGCTGGGGACCGAGGCGGACCTCGATTACAAGCTCAAGTTTGTGAACAATACGGTGCAAAGCAACATGAGCTCCACCGCGCAGGGCGTGCTGGACGTCACCCTGATCGAGAAGTGGGGCGTGTTCCATGAGGCGGACATCTGGGATATGCCATACTTGTTCGTGAAGAGTTCAGTTGCCTTGAATTTATCATGAACAGGGACACGATCAACTGGATTCTGAAAAAACTGAATACAGGAGGTCGAATATGGAGCATTTACCAAAGGAAAT
>NZ_FWCH01000010.1:0-278415 GCF_900169495.1 Provencibacterium massiliense | reverse complement strand
GGTGGCCGCGCCCGGCCTCATCACCGCCCACACCGGCGGGACGGCGACCGTCACCGCCAGCGTCTATGGCGGCAAGGTGAAGGCTACCTGCACGGTCAACGTCTCGGCGGTGACGGGGGTGTCGCTGAGCCACACCGCCTATACCCTCTTCACCGGCGGCACGGCGGCCGAGACGCAGTTCACCCTCTCGGCCACCCTGACGGGCGGGGTATCCAGCGACGAGCTGGAATGGACGAACAGCGATCCCGGCGCCGCCGCGATGACAGTCGCGGCGGATGGGCGCAGCGCCACCATCGATGCCAGCGGCAGGACGGCGGGCAGCACGACGATCACCGCCCACATCAAGGGCGCGCCGGACACAGCGCAGTACAAGGCGAGCTGCACCGTTACAGTGGTGACCATCGGCAGCGTGTCGGTCAGTCCCGGGAACTACACCATCTACACCCTGGCCGAGCCAAGGACGGTCCAGCTGGCCGCGACGGTAACGCCCAACGCCGCCCCGGTCTGGAGCAGCAGCAATCTGTCGGCGGCCACAGTGAATGAAACCGGGCTGGTTACGGCGGTCGCGCCGGGGGGCGCCATCGTCACAGCCTCCGTGGGTGGCAAGAGCGCCAGCTGCGCCGTCACGGTCAAGGACAGGATCGCTGTCACCTCGGTGACAGTCAGCGGAAACAACAACCTGGTGCGCACCAGTGACAACCTCAGTCCCACTTCCCAGCTTTCTGCCACCACCGATCCCCCCAACGTCACTTTCCCGGCGGTGACCTGGGCGAAGACCGGCGGCAGCGCCAGCATCAACATCAACGCTTCCGGGCTGGTGACCGCCACCGCGGCGGGCAGTGCCACCTTCACCGCCACTGTGGACGGAATGACCAGCGCCCCCTACACCGTTACCGTCACCGACCAGAAGGTCACGGGCATCACCATTGCCCAAAAGTCGGTGGACAAGGGCGGTACGGTGCAGATGAGCACCACCGTGAGCCCCGCGAACGCCCTCAACCGGAATATTACCTGGTCGCTGGACTCGGGGAATGTGGCTTCCATCAGTGCTGCCGGCCTGGTCACCGGCGGGGTCGGCAGCAACGGCACGGTTACGGTGAAGGCCACCGCCGCCGACGGCTCGGGCGTGTCGGAGACCGGGACGGTCACTGTTAATGGGTGTGAGCATGCCCTCTCAGCCGGCGGCTACGGCTCCGGGGCCGGTACCTCAGGCAGTCCTTGGAAGGTGGGCACCGAGGCGCAGCTGCGCCATATTGACCAGCACAATACCGGAAAATCCTTTTTACAGGAAAACGACATCACATTGGCCCAAACCGGCGGCGCGACCTCCAAGCTCAGTGGCGCGGTTTACGACGGAAACGGCTATTATATCAAAAATCTTTCAGTCAACGAGACCGGTAATGGCGGACTTTTTGGCTGGCTGGATAATAGCACCGTTCAGAATGTGGGCGTTACCACCACCAACTGGATCACAGGCTATAATGTCGGCGGGATCGCCGGCGCATGTGATGGCGCCACTATCCAAAACTGCTTTGTGGAGGCAAAAATCATGTCCTGCGATCACGTCGCGCCAGCCTACCCCTCCACCGGAGGAATCGCAGGCGGGCTAATGAATTCCACCGTCACAAACTGCTATTTTGCTGGAACCATCCAGAACACTTCGCTGGGCAGCGGCACCAGTCCCGACCTGCGCCTAATCGGCGGAATCACGCCCTATGCCCGCGGAAGTGATAACAAGCAGTGCATCATCACCAACACCTATAACATGGCCGACCTGAATTACGGCTCTTCGATTTGGCCAAGCCTGATCGGAGCCATTACCGGTGATAGCTCCTTCTGGGTCGGCAGCAACTGCTATTCCGGCCTCGTCTACTCCGCCAACAACTATTGGCTCTCCACCGCACGCTACGCGCCCGCCTATGGGATCGGTGCCTGGTATGGTGCTTTCGGCCAGGCCACCGTCAACCCCGGGCCAAGCAACGCGGGCTGCGCCGCCCTCACTAGCTTCTCTTCCCTCCCTCCGGGGCTGGGTTCGGATTGGGAAATGGGCACCGTCCTCTTTCAGCGCTCCACCGGCAGTTCCTCTCGGGTCTCGGCCCCGGTCCTCAAAATCTTTACGCAAAAACATCCATAAAACCGGTTTAGAAAGCCTTGCGGGCGGCAGATTGAATCTGCCGCCCGCATGCCTTTTCAGTAAGCGTCCCGGAAGGGGTACCCTGTTTCCCCTTTTATTTTGCCAGCCGCACCAGCGACTGGAGCCGCGCCACCGCCAGGGGGTCGGCCTCGGGGGTCTCTCCCATCGGGAAGGGAATTCCCATCTCCTGGTATTTTTCCAGGCAGAGCCTCCGGAAGGGCAGCAGCTCCACCCGCTCGACGCAGGAATAAGGCGCGATCAAGGAGTTGAGCCGCCCGATGCTCTCTTCGTCGTCGTTAAACCCCGGTACGATCACCTGGCGGATCCAGACCGGAATTTTTTGCTTCTCCAGCTCGTCGAGAAAACCCAGTGTCTTGGCGAGCGAGCCGCCGGTATGCGCGCGGTACGCCTCCTCGGTGGTGAACTTGAGGTCCAGCAGCACCAAATCGCACACGTCGAGCAGGGCCCTTGCCTCCTCATCAAGGATACATCCGCTGGTGTCCAGCGCGGTATGGATCCCATCCCCGCGGCAAAGTGAAAAGAGCCGGCGCACAAACGCCGCCTGCAGCAGCGGCTCGCCGCCCGATACCGTCACTCCGCCCCGCGCGCCGAAATATCCCTTGTAACGGCGCACCCGCTGGAAGAGCGCCCCGGCCCCGGTGCGCACGCCGCCCGCCCTCTCCCAGGTGTCGGGATTGTGGCAATAGCAGCAGCGCAGCGGGCAGCCCTGTAAAAAGACGACCGAGCGCACGCCCGGCCCGTCCAGGGTGCCCATCGACTGGAAGGAATGGACCTGTCCGTAAAGCTCCTCCATCACCAATACCCTCCCCTCTTCGGACGTTTTGCGCCGGTGCCGCCGTGAGAAACTGCCGCCAATTGCGGCAAAGGCGCAAAACTACATCGCCTCATGGAAGGTGCGGGAGATGACCTCGCGCTGCTGCTCGCGGGAGAGCTTGTGGAAATTGACCGCGTAACCCGACACCCGGATGGTGAGGTTCGGATAGAGGGCGGGATCGTTGTAGGCCTCGATCAGCTTCTGTTTATTGAGCACGTTGATGTTGATGTGGTGAGCGCGGTTCCCAAAGTACCCGTCCAGGATGTCCACCAGGTTCTGCACCTGCTCCTCCTTCGTCTTCCCAAGCGTCCCCGGGGTGATCGAGAAGGTGTTGGAAATCCCGTCCCGGCAGCAGTCGTAGGGGAGCTTGGCCACCGAGGAAAGGGAGGCCAGGGCCCCCGCCTCCTCGCGGTTATGCATGGGGTTCGCGCCGGGGGCGAAGGGCTCGCCCTGCTTGCGCCCGTCGGGGGTGGAGCCGGTCTTTTTGCCATAGACCACGTTGGAGGTGATGGTCAGCACCGAGAGGGTGTGCTCCGCGCCGCGGTAGGCGGGTGTTTTTCGCAGCTCGTCGATCATCAGGCGCAGCTGCTCCCCTGCGATCTCGTCCACCCGGCTGTCGTCGTTGCCGAACTTGGGGAATTCGCCGGTGGTCTCGAAGTCCTTGATGTAGCCCTCCCCGTCCCGCACCACCTTTACCTTCGCGTACTTGATGGCGGAGAGCGAGTCGGCCAGCACCGACAGCCCCGCCACCCCGAAGGCCATGAAGCGGTGCACGTCGGTGTCGTGCAGGGCCATCTGGGTCTTTTCATAGGCGTACTTGTCGTGCATGTAGTGGATGACGTTCATGGTGTTGACATAGAGCTTACACAGCCAGGCGCGGTACTCGTCCAGCCGGGCGGTCACTTTATCGTAGTCGAGCACCTCGCCCTCATAGACCTCCCCCTTCGGGCCGATGTCGATCCCCGAGAGCTGGTCGTGCCCGCCGTTTAAACAGAGCAACAGGAGCTTGGGTAGGTTGCACCTTGCCCCGAAAAACTGCATCTGCTTACCGATCTTCATTGCCGAGACGCAGCAGGCGATGGCGTAGTCGTCCCCGTAGATGGGCCGCATAAGGTCGTCGTTTTCATACTGGATCGAATCGGTGTCCACCGAAACCTTGGCGCAAAAGCGCTTAAAGCCTTCCGGCAGGCGCTCCGACCAGAGCACGGTCAGGTTGGGCTCGGGCGCGGGGCCGAGGGTATACAGGGTATTGAGAAAGCGAAACGAGCTCCTGGTCACCAGGGGGACGCCGTTCTCCCCCACCCCGCCGACGCTCTCGGTGATCCACATCGGATCGCCGCCGAAGAGCTCGTTATAATCCGGGGTGCGCAGGTGGCGCGCCATACGCAGCTTCATCACGAAGTCGTCGATCAGTTCCTGCGCGCCGCTCTCGTCGAGCACCCCGTTCTTCATGTCCCGCTCGAGATAAATATCCAAAAAGGTGCTCACCCGCCCGAGCGACATGGCCGCGCCGTTTTGCTCCTTGATCGCCCCGAGGTAGCCGAAATAGGTCCACTGGATGGCCTCCCGCGCGTCCTTTGCCGGCTCGCTGATGTCGAAGCCGTACATCTTGGCCATCTCAATGAGCTTCTGCAAAAAGGCGATCTGCTGGTAGAGCTCCTCGCTCAGCCGAATGGTATCCACGTTCATCTCGCCCTCGCCGAGGGCGGCCTTGTCGCGCTGCTTCTCCGCGATCAGCCTGCCGACCCCATAGAGAGCGACCCGGCGGTAGTCCCCGATGATCCGCCCGCGGCCGTAGGCGTCGGGCAGGCCGGTGATCACCCCGCTCTTGCGCGCGCGGCGCATTTCGTCGGTGTAGACCCTAAATACCCCGTCGTTGTGGGTGGTGCGGTAGGTGAACTCGTCCTCGATCTTGCGCGAGAGCGTATAGCCATAGCTCTCACAGGCGCTGCGCGCCATGCGGATCCCCCCGAAGGGGTTGACCCCGCGTTTTAAGGGGCGGTTGGTCTGCAGCCCCACGATCAGCTCCTCGTCCTTGCAAAGATACCCCGGCTGGTAATTGGTAAGAGAGGAAACGGTGGTGGTGTCGATGTCCAGCACCCCGCCGAACTCCTGCTCCACCTTGAGCAGGGTATTCAGCCTCTCCATCAGGCGCGCCGTGCGCTCGGTCGCGCCGCAAAGGAAGCCGTCGTCCCCGATATAGGGGGTATAGTTTTTCTGGATGAAATCCCGCACGTCGATCTTGTCCTGCCATCTGCCCGGCGCAAAGCCTTCCCACTGCTGCATATGTCTACCTCCTGTATGTTCGCGGCCCCTTTGGCAAAACAAAAGGGCCATTCCCATGGTTCCCCACAGGAATCGCCCAGACGGTCGGCTCAATCCGCTTTCGTGCTCCACTGTAGTTATTCTACAATTACCCGTCAGTCGCACGCAGCGCTCTTCTTTGTATCCAGTATAAAGGCTCGGCGCCGCCCTGTCAACCATGTAAAATGTAGAAATTTCCCCTCAGCGCCGGTCGGATTTTGGGGAAGGAGCCCCCTCGCGCCGCAGCCCCCCGCTATAAAAGCAGAAGGTGCCCTTCCCCTGCCGCTTGGCCTCGTAGAGCGCAAGGTCGGCCTGCTCGTAGAGCGCCTCGTAGCCGCCGCCCTGCGGGGTGCTCAGCGCGATCCCCACGCTGCCGCTGACCTGCCCCCCGGGCGAAGTCTGCAAAAAGGCGCCGCAGAGCTCTCTTGCGCGCTCCTCGACCGGGACGCGCCCCGGCAGGTCCTTCATCAGGATGATGAACTCGTCCCCGCCCGCGCGCCCGATGATGTCGCTGGCGCGGAAGAACCCGCTGATCCTGCGGGTGACCTCGACCAGAAGCCGGTCCCCGTAGCGGTGGCCGTAGCTGTCGTTGACCGCCTTGAAGTTGTCAAAGTCGAGGACCATCAGCGCGTGCAGCCTGCCTTTTCCCTCGCCGTCCAGGTAGTCGCGGATCATCGCCTCGGCGGTGGTCTTGTTATATAGCCCGGTCAGGCCGTCGCGCTCGGCGCGGCGGCGCTGGCGCTGCGCCTCGCGCATCTCCCGGTCCACATCGATCAAAATGCCCACCGCGCTGTGCAAGGACTCCTCCCGGAGCCCGGTCAGCCCCACGCGCATCCAAAGGCTCCCCTCGCCCTTGCGCACCCGCACCGTCGCCTCGCTATAGGGCGCGCCGGCGCGCACCCGCTCGAGCAGCGCGCGAAAGATTGGCGCGTCCTGCGGCTCCAGAAAGCTCTGCGCGTCAAAGCCGCCCAAAAAATGCTCCATCTGGGCGGGATGGCCGAAGCGCTGCTCCCATACCTCGGAGAAATGCACCCGGTCCCGCCCGATGTCCCACTCGAAGATCACCCCGTCCGACTTTTCCATGATCAGCCGGTAGCGCTCCTCCCCCAGTCGCACCTGCTCCTGGAGCGCGCGCGCCTTCGCCTCGCAAGGCGAATGGGCGAGTGCGCGCGCCAGGCGGAGCTCCGTCGCAGCCGCGCTTTGGCAGCCGAGCAGCACCTCATAAGCGCCCAGCCGCAGCGCCCGCTCCTCAAGCGCCCCGTCCGGCAAGAAGACGACGACCGGCACCCGCCTGAGCGCCTCCTCCCGCCCCAAGGCCTCGAGCGCCGCCAGCGACTCCTCCCCCGGCAGCGCCAGCAGGATGAGCGAGAGGCGGGGCGATACAGCGCTTGCCCGGCGAAGCAGCGCGGGCGCATCGTTTTCCCCCGCCAGCTCGAAATCCCGCCCGAAGCGCGTCAGAAACCTTTGCGCCTCCTGCGGCGCGAAGAGGATGACTTCCCTGTTTTCCATCTGATCCCCCACCTTCGAATAGGAAGAGATGTCCCCCCAAAAACGCAAAAAGAATCCCGCTCCCGGCAGAATTCTTTTTTGACATCAGCTTCGTATTACTGGAAATTATACCAGCAAATGGGAAAAACGTCAAGCAAAATATCCCCTTAACGCAGCAGGAGGAAGATTAACCCGAGCGCGAAGAGCACCTGGCAGCAGCCGGTCAGCGCGCCGTAGAGCATGGCCTTGGGCCCCTCGCTGAGCAGGACCTTGAACTTCACCCGCATCCCGATGGCCGCCAGCGCAATGATCTCGAACTGGCTGCTGACGAAGTGCGCACCCTCGCTCAAAATGCCGGGGATCAGATGCAGGCTATTGATCACACACAGCACGAAAAAGCCGATGATGAACCAGGGGACCCCCGCCTTGACCTTCGCGTGTCCCTCCTGCCTGCCGCGCGCGAAGAGCGGGCCCTCCTCCTCGGTGTTCATCCGCGAAAAGAGCAGGGCGACCAACACCAGAAAAATGATCCGGATAATCTTGAAGACGGTGGCCATCTCCACCACCGGGTCGCTGACAAATTTGGCCGAAGCGATCACCTGGCCGATGGACTGCAAAGTGCCGCCGATCAGGGCCGAGGTGTGCAGCACCTCGTGCTGGTAAACGAAGCCGGACAGGATGGGCAGCAGCACCATCAAAAAGGTCCCGGTCACGTTGACGATGGTGATCGACAAGCCCTTGTCCTTCCCGTCGGCCTTCACCACCGGCGCCACCGAGGCGATGGCGCTCGAGCCGCAGACCGCGTTGCCCGCGCACATCAAAAGGGAAAACTTCTTGCCAAAGCCCAGCGCCCGCCCGATCAGGTAGGCCGCCGCGATGGTCAGTCCCATCTGGATCAGGATGAAGCCAAGGCCGCCCGCCCCGACCGAGAGCACGTCGCCGAGATTGAGCGTCGCGCCGGTGAGCACGATGGAATATTCCAACAGCCGGCTTTCGGAAAACTTGCTGCCCCGCTCGAACACCGGCCGGTCCAGCAGGGTGTTCCCCAGCAGGATTCCAAAGCCGATGGCGAACATCGCCGCGCCCACCGCCGGCAGGAAGGTGGCCGCATATTTCGCGAGCATCCCCAGGATCACACAGACTACCAGCCCCGGCAGCACCTCTTTTACCACCGTCAACCACTTTGTCATTTTCTCCAACCCCTTTTTGTCACACTGGGGTTGATTATACTCCTCTTTTAATATAAAATAAAATTATTAATTCTTATAAATCGATTTATAAAAATAATATATGACATTGGAAAGGAATTCTTTCTATGCTCGACTTCCGGATCCAGACCTTTCTGACCCTCTGCGAAACCCTCAGTTATACCAAGACCGCCGCGCTGCTGCACATCACCCAGCCCACCGTAACCCAGCACATCCAATTTTTAGAAAATGAATATGGCTGCAAGCTGTTTTGCTACAGCCGCAAGTCCCTCTCCCTGACCGAGCGGGGGGAGCTGCTGCGCAGCTGTGCACTGGGGCTGCGCGCCGGCAGCGAGCGGGCGATGCGGCTGCTGCGCGCGCCGCGCGCCGAAGGGCGGCGGCTGCGTTTCGGGGCCACCCTGTCCATTGGAGAATACGTCATGCCCGCCCTGCTGGAAAGATACCTCTCACTCCACCCGCAGGACGAGGTGCAGATGACGGTGCAGAACACCCAGAGCCTGCTGCATGCGCTGGAGCACGGCGAAATCTCCTTCGCCTTTATCGAGGGGAATTTCAGCCGCCGAGACTTCGCCTCCTTCCCGCTCTCCGAGGAGGAATTCGTACCACTGTGCGCGGGGGGTTCCCCGCTCGCGCGGCAGCCCGTTCCCTTCGGGGCCTTGGTCGGGGAGAGGCTTATCCTGCGGGAGCGCGGATCGGGCACCCGCGAGGTGCTGGAATCCATTTTAAGCGAGCACAACCTCCCGCTCACGAGCTTCCCTTTGCGTTGTGAGTTGGGGAGCTTCGGGGCCATCAAACGGTTGGTGGCGGCCGGGATGGGGATCACCTTCGCCTACCGCGAGGTGGCGGCAAAGGAGCTGCAAAGCGGAGAACTGGCTATAATCCCCATCGAGCGCTTTGCCGCCGGACGGGAGTTTTCCTTCGTCTGCCTGCAAAATGATATTTTTATGGAGGACTACCTCGCATTCTACCACTTCTGCAAGGAGCGGCGAGCCGCCGACAGCGAGGCGCTGTAGCCAATTCGCGAAGGGACTAGTTTACAAAACGGACATGCTCAGCCCGCGTCCTGAATAATAGGGTTCCAAGGGGGGCTGCGCCCCCTTGGCGGGGAGTTTGAGGGCGAGGCGGCAGACCGCCGCTCCCTATTCGCGAAAGAACCAGTTTACAAAGCGGACATGCTCAGCCCGCGTCCTGAATAATAGGGTTCCAAGGGGGCTGCGCCCCCTTGGCGGGGAGTTTGAGGGCGAGGAGCCCTCATCAATCGTAAAAAGGCGTAGGAGGGGTGAATCGGACCTCCAGTGGAGGTCCGAGAGGGGAACCCCAAGAGGGGTTCCCCAAAAACAAGGGGAAACCCATCTCGGGGTTTCCCCCTCAAAGCGTCCACTGGACGCTTTGATTCCCTCTTCCCCTTTTCGCTGGCGCGATATGTTCGTGGGGCACCGCCCCACACCCCGCCAAAGGGTCGTTTGACCCTTTGGAATCCCAAATTTTTTTCAAGTTGACATTCAGTGAATGTCAACTTTATTTTTAGGGGAAAGGGTTATCATATAAACGCTTTCGGTCACTGTGCCTATCCCCGCATCAAGATCAGAAAATCCGACACCCCCGCCTATCCACACTATAGGTCCCGTGAGGATCAGCCCTGTGCCCCCAGCACCCGTTCGAGCAGATAGCCCTCCCGCACGCCGCTGCTGCTGACCTCCACCGTTTGGCAGCCGAAACGCCGCACCGTCTCCTTGAGGATCATCATCCCCGGCAGCAGGCTCGGCGTGCGCTCGGGCACGATCCGGTAAACCGCGGCCTGCTCGGCCTCGTCCCGGGAGCGCAGCCGGTGCACGATCTGCGACACGTTCCCGGCGGGAAAGGCGGTTTCCCCCTTCGCCGCCCCGAACAGCTCCCGGCTGATTTTCAGCGCCGCGCGCACCGTGCCGCCCACCCCGCAAAGCAGGTCGCAGCGCCCGGCGTCCTTCCAGTCCAAGGCGTCAAACTCCCTGCGGATCGCTTTCTTGATCTCCTTACGCTCGTTCGGCGTGGGCAGCAGTCCCTCGACATACGCCTTGTGCAGCGAGAGCGAGCCGATGGGAAGGCTCACCAGATGGACGATTTGGCGCTGCCGGAAATGGACCAGCTCGGTGCTCCCACCGCCGATGTCCACCAGCATCCCCTCGTCCAGGCTCAGCGTATGGGCCGCCCCCACGAAATCGAGGTGCGCCTCCTGTGAGCCGGAGAGCACCACCAGCTTCACCCCGGTGCGCCGGGCGATCTCAGCCACTGCCTCGGAACGGTTTTCAATGTTGCGCAGCGAAGCGGTGGCAAAGGCGTGCATCTCTTTGATCCCGAAATGCCCGAGGATTTCATGGAAGCTCTCCAGCGCCGCGCAGGCGCGCTCGATTCCGGTTTCTTCCAGGATGCCCCCGCTGACGTAGCCTGCCAGCCCCGCCATCTCTTTTTTATTGATCAGCAGCCGCGGCTGCCCATCCTGCACCTCGTAGATCGACAGCCGTATCGAGTTTGACCCGAGGTCCACGATTCCATAGTTCATGTTGTCTCACTCCTCGCAGCGGTAAAGGGTCTTCCCCTCCTTGATGGTCTCCATCACCCGGATATTCCGGATTTCCTCGGGCGACACCCGTAGGGGATCCCGGTCCAGGATTACCAGGTCGGCCAGCTTCCCGGGGCGAAGGGTACCCTTGCGCCCCTCCTCGAAATACTGGTAGGCGGCGTTTTTGGTCACCGCCGCCAGCGCCGCGGCAGGGGTGATCCGCTCGCTTTCGCCCAGGAGCACCCCGTCCTTGGTGCGCCGGCAGACCGCGCACCAGAGCGTTTCAAGCATATCCGGCGGCAGAACCGGCGTATCCTGATGGAAGGTGAAGGTCACCCCTTCGCGCAGGGCGCTGGCCGCCGGGCTGATGAGGTTCGCCCGCGCGGGGCCGAAGTTGTGCAGGTGCACATCCCCCCAATGCCAGACATGGGCCACGAAGAAGGAAGCGATCATCGAAAGCGCCCGCAGGCGCGGCAGCTGGTCGCGCCGCAGCAGCTGGGCATGGATCATCACCGGGCGGATGTCCGGCGCGCCGGGGTTTTGCTCCCGCGCGGCGGCGTAAGCGTCGAGGAACTGCTGCGCGGCGGCGTCCCCGTTGCAGTGGGCCAGCAGCTGCGCTCCCTCGCGCAGCGCGGTGTCCAGATAAGCGCGCACCTGCTGATCCTCGTGGGCCGGGTAGCCGCGATAACCCGGCTCGCCCCCGAGATAGGGCTCGCTCATCCAGGCGGTGCGCCCTTGGGGCGAACCGTCGAGGAAAATTTTATACCCGCCGAGCTTCAAGTGGTTTTGATACTCCCGCCAGTCCCGGTTTTCATGCAGCATTCCGGGACTGCCGCAAAGGTCGGCGTAGGCCACGGTATCGACCATGAGCCTCCCTTCCTCCGCCGCCTGACGCAGCAGCTCCCACTGCGCGGGGGCGGTGAAGCCGTCCTGCACCGTGGTGATCCCGTGGCGCAGGTAGACCTTCTGCGCCTCTTCGAGCAGGCGCAGGCTCTCTTCCCGCGAAGGCTCCGGCATGCGCGCGGCGGTCGCGGTGAAGGCCGCCTCCTCCAGGTAGCCGCTCGGCTCCCCGTCCAGCTCCCGTCCGATTTTTCCGCCCGCCGGGTCGGGGGTGGAGGCGGCAATCCCCATCTGCCGCAGGCCCTGGGTGTTCATCACCCCCATATGCCCCGAGGCGTGGGAGATCACCACCGGGTTTTGCGGTGCGGCGGCGTCCAGCAGCCTGCGGTCGGGGTGCTCCCTTCCCGGCAGGAGGTTGTTGTCATAGCCAAAGCCGGTGACCCACTTCCCGGCGGGCACCCCGTGCGCGGCGACATAGTCCCGTATCCGCTTCGCAAGCTCCTCTTGGGACTTCGCCCCCTCAAGCGGGACCGAGGCGAGGGTGCTCGCCAGCGAGGTGATGTGGCTGTGCGCGTCGATAAAGGCGGGCAGCAGCGTGCGGCCCAAAAGATCCACGCGCCGAGCGCCGTCCCCGGCGGCAAGGCGCAGCTCGTCATAGCTCCCCAGCGCTTTGACGGCCCCGCCTTCGACGAGCAGCGCCTCGGCAGGCGCACCTTTCTCCAGTGTCAGGATATTGCCATTGTAGTAGATTTGTCTGTCGGACATTGTAAAAGCCCCCTTGCATGTATCTATTTTCTATTATAGCATTCCTCCCGCCGAAATAAGCAAGCGATGTGTGACGGGGAATCGTCTTTTTGATGAACGGCCTTCCCCACCGGGCCATATAATAGAGTGGCATCCAAATTGGATGCCGGTATCCATATCACCTCCCGCTACCGGGAGGCGGACGACGCGCCGGAACTGTGAAAGGTTTGTGCGGCGCGGCAAAATCCATGTAGTTTCAGACGGAGGAAATCAAGATGAACATCATTAACTGCAGTCCTTTTAACAATTGCGGCGCCAAGCCCGACTGTGGCTGCGGGTGCGGGTGCGGCTGTGGCTGCGGGTGTGGCTGTGGATGCGGTTGCTCAAATAGCTGCGGCTGTAACTGTGCGACCCCCTATGCCCTGGACACCACCAGCACCTCCAACTATTCGGTCAATTACAGCTGCTACAAGAACAACTGCGCGGCCGGCTACGGCTGCGGCTGCGCCTATCCGTGGGTCGCCAGCGGCGGCTTCATTCCCACCCCGGAGGAGCCCTTCCCCTGCTCGGCCGCCTGCGCGGCGCAGGGCCGCCAGGTGGATTACAGCGGCTATACCGGCGGGTTCTCCCATGTGACTTATGAAAACGCGGGCCGCTGTGCCCGCCAGAACTGCGCTTGCCAGTGCGGCTGCGGCGGCACCGCCGCTGCCAACAGCTGCGAGGACGCCGTGTCGCTGCTACAAAACCCCTGCTACGGCCTGGCCAGCTTAAAGTCCGAGCTCGAGCAGGTTCACTCCCTCACCGGTGCGGTCTATGAGATGATGGCGCCCGTTCCGATCCCCTGCGCCTGCGCCTGTGCGCGGTAGGCAAAAAAGGGGAGCCCATTAGAACAGAGAGCCGCGGCGAAGGGCGCCCCTTCGCCGCGGCTCTCTGTTTACATTCTTTTAATGACATTTTAGGCCGACTGTGCTATACTAACCAAAGTAAAATGTTATGTTTTCGCCCCAGGGCGTATGCCGGGGCTGCCGAAAATAAGGACATGGAGAGTCAGGATGAACAAAAAGATTTCTTTGGGGGCGGCCATCGCGCTGATGGCGATCATCGCCTCCGCCACCTTCTCGGTCACGATGGTCTACTCCCGCCAGACCTTCAACGATACGGTACACAACATCAAGGAGCGGGAGGCGATGTACTCCAAGCTGGCCGAGATCGACAAGTGGGTGCGCCAGAACTACTACGGGAATCTGGACGACAGCGCGCTGACCGACAGCCTGGCCAAGGGCTACATGGCCGGCACCGGCGACCCCTATGCCAAATACCTGACGGTGGAGGAATACTCCCGCCAGAACCAGAGCGGCCTGTCAAAATCGGTGGGGATCGGCGTGGTCACCTCCCTGGACGAGACTGGCTATATCCGGGTGGAGGAGGTCTACCCCGAGTCCCCCGCCCTGGCTGCGGACATCCAGCCGGGCGATCTGATCGTGCGGATCGACGAGACCGACGTGACCAAGGACAACTGTGAGGAGCTCCAGCAGTCCATCCTCGGCGAGGCGGGCACCCAGATCGACGTGGTGGTGCGCCGCGACAATGTGGATACCCCCCATCCGCTGACCCGCCGCGACGTGGAGAAGCCCACCGTCTACACCAACATGACCGAGGACGGGGTCGGATATGTGCAGATCGTGGAATTCGGCGCCAACACCGCCGACCAGTTCAGCCGCGCGGTGGACAAGCTGGTCAGCGAGGGAGCCAATTCCCTGGTCTTCGACGTTCGCAGCAACCAGACCGGGCCGATCGACCAGGCCACCCGGATTCTGGACAAGCTCCTGCCGCAGGGGGACATCGTCTCCGCCACCTATAAGGACGGCAGCACCCAGGTGCTCGCCACCTCCGATCCGGCGTTCATCGACCTGCCGATGGTGGTGCTCACCAACGAGAAAACCGCCAGCTCCGCCGAGCTGTTCGCCCAGGCGCTCAAGGATTACGAGCAGCTGGGGGTTAAGTCGGTCGGCACACTCACCATGGGCAAGGGCTCCATGCAGGAAACCCAGCAGCTCAGCGACGGCTCGGCCATCGATGTGACCGTGGCCAAATACAACTCCCCCTCGGGGCTTTCCTTCGACGGGGTGGGCGTCAAGCCGGACTTCGAGGTGAAGCTCACCCCCGACCAGGCCGCGGCGCTCGAGGCGCTCGACCCGCCCGCACAGGACCCGCAGCTTAAAACCTTGCTGGAATTCGACCCGCAGCTCAAGAAGGCGGTCGAGCTGGCGGCGACCGCCGCCAAGACCGTCGCACCGGCCACGCCGGCCGAATCCGCTTCGGGCGGGGAGGACGCCCCGTCCGTCTCGGAGCCCTCCTCCAGCGAGGAGCAGGGCACGCAGGAGGATGAGGAAGAGTCGTCGTCGGAGGACTCTTCTGAAGAGGAGCCCTCGCAGGATGAGGAGTAATCTTTCGGACAATAAAAAGGAGCCGGGACCATATGGTCCCGGCTCTTTTTGCTTCTTACTTTGTATTCTTCTGCTCCTCGGGCGGCAGCGACTTTTCCACCGCGCCGAGCACCCCGTTGACAAAGGAGGCGTCCTCGGGGGTGGCGAATTTCTTGGTCAGCTCGATGGCCTCGTTGATCGAAACGCTGCGCGGAATATTCCTTTCATACAGCATCTCATAGACGGCCACCCGCAGCGCGGAGAGCGCGACGCGGGAGATGCGCGAAATCTTCCAGTTCTGGGAGTTCTTCGAGATCAGTTCGTCCAGCTCCCCGAGGTGGCTATAGGTGCCCTGGGCCAGCTCCGCCGCGAACCTGTCGAGGCTGAGCTCCCGCCCCTCGGTGGCTTTCTCAATGATCTCCTCGAAGCTGTCGTCGGTGAAGGTCTTTTCAAACATCAGGATAAAAGCAAGCTCTCTCGCTTCGCTTCTGGTCATACGGCCATTCCTCCGCTTTTTCTATCTTGTCTCAATTATAATCATAAAAGCAAAACCGTCCCGGGGCCAGGAAGGCCCCGGGATGGCGTGCCATGCTCTCTTTATTCCCGGACCGCCGCCGCGGACGGGGGCGCGACCTGGGGGAACGTGATGTCCCCGATGTAGACGTTCACCTTCGAGACGGTGATCCCGGTCATATTCTGCACCGCTTCCTTCACCGCGCGCTGCACGGCCTCGGACACGGCGGGGATCTTTGCGCCGAAATGAAGGTTGAGATGGACCGCGATCTCGGCGACCTCGTCGCTGAGCTCCACCGCGATCGACTTGTTCACCGCGTTCTTGGTAAACAGGTTGCGGATGTTGGTGGTATAGGTCGCCAGTCCCGCGACGCCCGCGATTTCAGTGGCGGCACAGCTCGCGATGGTCGCAATGACGTCCTTTGAAATCCTGAGACTGCCCTGAGTTTTAGCCTGCATATTCTCCATGCGCCGCAAAGCCTCCTGTGGTAAAATAAACGTTTGTGGATAATCTATGGTTTATTATACCACACTTTCGCGAAAGCTCAACCTATTTTACTTCGACAATCGCAATATTTTCAACCGGCGCGCCGGTCTCCTGCACCACGATATCCCGGATCTGGGCCACTTCGTTATCGAGCAGGCCGCCGGTCTTGATCACCACATCCACCTTTTCCTTCTCCCCGTCGTAGTAGACCATGCAGTCCTCGAATCCCTTGGCCTTGATCAGGTTCTCCATCTTGCCCTCGGTTTCGATGGATTTCGAGATGTCGGCGGCCTTCATGGTCAGCTCGGCCTTTTCATCGGCGGAAAGGGCGCTGTCCTTGAGCATGGTGGTCATCGCGTCCACCGCGTCGTCCCGGCTGCGCGAGCGGGTGAGCTTGGCTTCGGCAAAATAGGCTTCGGTGTCCTTGGCGTCCTCGCCGGTGGCGGTGCCCTCGACGAACTGCGCCTCGCCGTAGCTCTTGGTTTCCTGCACGGTGCCGGTCGCCACGAGGTCCTCGCCGGTCTGGTTGAAGCGGTAGTTGAGATATACTGCCACACAAAGCGCCATCACCAGCGACGCCAGGATGATGTGTTTCTTAGAAATGATCATGTTCATGTGGATATGCCCTCCTCGAATTTTTCATAATATGCTAAGGTTTATATGGGACAATCTATAACGGCTATCCGCCGTACTTGACCACGCAGACCTTGTTCGAGCCGATTCCCAGCGCGGTGGTCACAACGTCCACCACCCGCGCGCGCACCACCTGGCTGTCCGCCCCGGGACAGACCACCACGACCCCCTTGACGGTGGGCTCCAGCCGGGTGGTCACCAGCGGCTGCTTGCTGCCCGAGCCCTTATCCACCAGGATATAGCTGGTTTGGCGGTTGTCGCTCTGCTGGGTCTTCTGCTTGCCCTCCCCGGAGACGTCCTGCATCTGGTCGTTCTGGGTCTTCTCCTCGGTCGCATAGATCATCTGGGCCGAGCTTTCGAGCGTGATCATCACCTTCGCCTTCCCCACCCCCTCGACCCCGCTGATGAGCGTGCCCAGCTTCTGTTCCATCTGCGAGGTGTATTCCTCGCTGCCGACCGCCGTTTCGTCGCTTGCGACCTTCTTTTCCTTGGGCGAGTCCAGAAATTGCGAAAGCAGGATGAGCACCATCCCCAAAATCCCGACCGCCACGATCAGGCGCACCTTCTTGTCCCCCGCAAAGAGTTCGCGCAGACGAAGGGTTCCTCCTTTAAGTTCCATCTTCATTGTCCTCCCCGATGAGCCCGATCTGACAGGGAAGCTCAAGCTCATCCTCTACATACGCCCTTGCCTTTTCGCTCAGGTGAGCATATTCCTGCGGGAGCATTAGCTCCACTCCAGTAATATCTATGCTTCCCGCAGTGCTTGTATGAATCTTTATCCCTATATTTGTCCCGCTGATTCCAAACTTCTTCAGCTTCTCGTCGATGACGGTGCGCAGGTTGTCGCCCGCGGCCTGCTCGACCTGCTCGCGCAGGCGCTCCGAGAGCTGCTGCTGCCCCCCCGCCACCTCCCCCTCGAAGAGGGCGCTGCCCGCCGAAAACTCGGGCAGGGAAATCCCCCGCAGCGGCAGCAGCAGGCAGAGCAGGAAGAAGGCCGAAAGGATGACCCGGAGTACCGGTTCCAGGGCGCTCTGCGGCAGCAGCAGGCGCAAGGCGCAGCAGCCGACTGCCGCCACGCAGACCATCGCGGCGAACTGGCGGATGGTTTCCATCATGACTCCCCCTTTCAGATCGTCGCGCTGAAGCTCAGCAGCAGGATGATCGAGACGAGGATCAGCAGCAGGAAGGAAAAGAGCAGCGCCAGCATGGTCCCCAGGCAATCCGAGCAGGCGCCCAGCAGGCTCCCCAGCTTTTTGAGCGAGAGCGTCTGCGCCAGGAAGGCGGCCACCTTGACCGTAAAATACCACAGCAGCACCCGCACCAAAATCGGCAGGAAGGCCGCGGCCCCGGCCACCATCCCGAAGGCGCCCACCGCGCTCTTGAGCAGGTGGAGAGCCCCCTGCGCGGCCGAGAGCGCCTCGGAAATCGCCCCGCCCACGATGGGCACGAAGCTCCCCACCAGGAATTTACCGGTCTTGAGCATGGCATTGTCAGCGCCCACCGAGACCAGCGTCTGCATCGAGAGCAGCCCCACATAGGCGGTCATCGTAAGCGTCAGGCTCCAGGTGACGAAGGAGCGCACCCCCTTGGCCAGCGGCAGCACCCCGATATCCTCCCCCACGCTGCCGGCCACGCAAAGCCCCATATAGATCCCCATGAAGGGGACCAGCACGCTCGAAGCGAAGCTCGAGATCAGCTGGCAAGCGAAGAAGAGCAGCAGGTTATAGCTCGTCGCCGTCACCGGCGCGCCCCCCACCGTGACGATCGAGCAGAAGACCGGGATAAAGGAGAGCATGAAGTTTGCGCACCCGCGGATCGCCTCGGCCGCCCCGACGATGCACCCGCCGATCGGCTTCGCGATCACGGTGATGACGCAGAGCACCGAAACGGTGGAGAAAACCGGGGAGAGCGTCCCCTTGGAAAGTCCGCTTTTCAGAGTGTCCACCAGTGCGCAGAGCACCACCACCCCGGCGATCATTCCGAGCGTCGCCAGGGGTTTTTGCACCGTGTTCTTCACCTGCGCTTTCACCACCCGCACGAAGTCCCCGGGCGAGAGGGAGAGCAGCGCGCCGAGGTCGATTTCGCCAAGGTCGAGCTCCTCGAGGATGTCCCTGGCCTCCCCCGGCAGCTCGTTTGCGAGCTCCTGCGCGCCGAGGCTCTGCAGCTGCTGTTCCAGCTGCCCCTGCACCTCGTCGCTCAGCGGCGCGGCGCGCACCGGCAGCGGCAGTCCCCAAATGAGCAGCAGCGCCGCCGCCAGAAAAAAAAGTCGTTTCATCGTCCCGCGTCCTTTCCGCCGCGCCGCCGGGCGGCGCGGCGCTTTCACATCGCCATGAAGCCGAGCGCAATCGACACGATCTCCTCGAACATCGGCAGCGCCAGCACCACCAGCATGAGCTTGCCCGCGAGCTCGATCTTCGAGGCGATGGCGCTCTCCCCCGCGTCCCGGCAGCTCTCCGAGGCGATCTGGGTGATGAAGCAGATCCCGAGGGACTTTAAGAGGATTTCGATATACTGCCCGTCGATCTGCACTTGCTGCATCATCGAGCGGATGGTATCGAAAGCCGGGATCAGTTCCCCGAGCACCGCCGCGAAGATCACCACTGAGCAGATCAGCGAGACCATCAGCGCATACTCCGGCTTATACTGCCGCAGCAGCACCACAATGCACACCGCCACAATCGCCAGTCCCACAATCGCCGTCAGTTCCATATTCCCTCCGATCGCTAGAGCCCGAACAGCGTCTTGACCGTGTCGAAGAGGGTGCTGATCTGCTGGACCACCATCATCAGCACCACCACCAGCCCGGCAAGGGTGGTCATCATCGCCTGCTCCTCCCGTCCCGAGCGGACCAGCACCTGGTTGAGCACCGCCACAATGATCCCGATGGCCGCTATTCTGAAAATCAAATCGACATCCATTCCTTTTCCGCCCCTTCCTTGAGCACCCAAAGGGCGCAAGACCAATTTCCGACCTGAAGAAAAACGCACCCTTTGCCGACTGTTTTACAGCAGCACGACCGCCACCGCCACCCCCGAAAGCACCCCCAGCGAGGAATAGAGCTTGGCGCGGCTGCGGCAAACCTCCTCGGCCGCCTCGGCCTGCTGCAGCATGTTGGCGCGCACCAGCCTGATCCCGCCGAGCTGGTTTTCGAGGTCCGACTGCCCCAGGATGGAGCTCAGCTCGCCCAGCAGCTCGCGGTCCCTTTGGTCCAGCGCGCAGCGGCTTTCATCGAGGCTCTCGACAAACGCCCGCGGAAAGGGGGTCGCCCCCGCCAGCTTCCCGGCGCACAGGGAGATGAAGTCGAGCTCGCGCAGCAGCGGCTCGTCTCGCAGCCCGTCGAAAATCTCCCCGAGGGGGCTCAAGGTATAGCTCAGCCGTTCCTGCAGCAGATGCAAAAAGAGCTGCACCTTCTTGAGGTGCCCCTCCCGCCGGCGAAGCGACGCCGCGCCCATCAAGCCGCAGGACGAGCAAAACAGAACCACCAAAACCATTCCGATCAGCTTCATAATGATTACCCTTCCTTTCCTTGCGCCAATTCCCTGACGTCCAGAATCTCCAGCACTTCCCCCGGCGCGCCGCTGCCGCAGAGCAGCACCGCCTTGTCGAACGCCCCGGTGCGCAGCAGCGCGCGCGCCTGGGGGCGACGGTATAAATCCTCCCGTCCCGCGCAGTGCACGGTGGTGATCAGGCTCACCGCCGAGAAGAGGCCCATGCGCACCGCCTCGAGCTCGTCCTCGCGCCCTACCTCGTCGCAGACGATCACCTGCGGGGAGAGGGTGCGGATCGCGATCTCGATCCCCGCCTGCTTGGGATAGCCGTAGAGCAGGTCGGTGCAGGTCCCGATGTCGTTGGTGGGCACCCCCTGGTAGACCGCCGCCAGCTCGCAGCGCTCGTCCACCAAGGACACCTTGTAATAGCTCCCGAGCTCCCCGTCCGAGAGCGAGCGCGCCAGGTCGCGGATCAGGGTGGTCTTTCCGCTGGAGGGCGGCCCCGCCACCAGCACCCCGCAAAGCCCCTCCCCGAAGAGGCTTTGCCCAAGCCCCCTCGCACAGCCGCGCATCTGGCGGGCCACCCGCAGGTTGATCGACGAAATTTCCCGCAGCCCGCTGAGATGCTCCCCCTCGCCGCTGAGGCTCCCGCAGATCCCCGCGCGGTGCCCGCCCGGGAGGGAGATATAGCCCCTGGCAATCTCATGCTGATGGGTGTGGATCGAATAGCCGCACAGGGTGCGAAAGCACTCGAAGAGGTCGGCCTTGCTGACGAGGTAAGCGCTATTCGGCGGGGATGGATGGCACCCTCCCTGCCGGTCGAGGAAAAGGTGCTCGGTCCCGGTATGTAAGGCCATCGGCTGGCCGACCCGCAGGCGGATTTCCTGCACCCGCGCCGCCGTCTCGCCTGGAACCTGCAGCAGCAGACCAAAGAGCCGTTCGCCCAGCGCCTTCGCCGCCTCATAGAAGCGCTCGCCGGCGCCCGTTTGTTGTATCATGTGTTTGATCATTCCTTTCTCGGGAGCCGGCAGCCGAAGGCGGCCTCCCCCGGGCCGCGATCCACGGCCTGTCCGTCCTTTGCATATCACATCATATTAGCCTGTCCCCCCATTTAGAACCACCGGCAGAATAATCCTCTTCCCCGCGCGGGCCGGTTAAAGCAAAAAAAGCCCTTCCCGGCCATGGCCGGGAAGGGCTTTTAATTCATACTATTTAAAGCACCGTGAGCGTAAGGGACTTTTCCACCGTGTGAAGGGTCTGGCCGCTGACGCTGTCGCAGGCTTCGATGAGGGCCGTCGCCTCGTGGCTGCCAAGCTCCGGCACAAAGGAGAGCGCCGCATGCTCGACGTAATGATAGGGCTTGATCAGCCCCGAACGGTAGAGCTGGGTGCCGTCGGCAAGGGTCAGGGTCACCCGCATGAGCTGCTGGTTCTCGGGCGGATTTTCGATCCGCAGGTTTGCCGTGCCCTCCTTGCTGCTGACGACCGGCTTTTCGTTGAGGCGGTAGCTGAAGGAATCGAGGTCCCACAGATCCCCCGCCTTGGTATCGGTGAGCATCCCCACCTGCGCGGCGGTTTCATAGCCGTCGGGTGAAAACGCCTTCGCCTGGCCCATCCAGTCGTGGATGATCACCCCCACCACGATCCCGGCGACGCACAGGGAGATGGCGAGCGAGATGAAAAACATCACCTTCCGGCTGTAGCGCCGGTTGCCGTAACCGCGATAGGTGCGCAAATCTCTGGACATCACGTTACTCCTTTGACTCATCTTTCCTTCCATTATACTGCATTGTAGAGAAAAATAGTTGACCATTTTGTGAAAAGTGGTGGGAAATTTCATCAAAAAGGGGTGAACCCCCTCTTGGTGGGTTCACCCCTCCCTGCGCCTTTCTACGATTGATGAGGGCTCCTCGCCCTCAAACTCCCCGCCAGAGGAGTACGGCGCCATCGGCGCCGTTAGCCCCCTTGGAACCCTATTATTCAGAGCGCGGGCTGAGCATGGCCGCATTCGTAAAAGATTCTTTCGCGAATCGGGAGCGGTGGCTCACCGCCTCGCCGCCTATGCCATCTTCTTGCGGGTGATCGAGGCGCTCGCCAGGGAAAATACCTTCGAGAGAACCAGCGCGCCCAGGATGGTGGTGACCATCTCGGGGCCCATGTAGGCGATGTTGTAGGTGAAGGAGTAGGCAATCGCCCCGAAGCCGTCCGAGACGAGCGACCCCCAGACCAGGAACCCGGAGACGAAGTGGCAGGCAAAGCGCACCAGCACCGCCAGCGCCGAGCCTGCGGTATAGCCGATGGTCTGGCTCTTGATCGAGTGGCGGAAAACGCCGCCGAGCCCCATCGCGCCGTAGGCCAGCAGGTAGTCGATCACCGCCGCGCCGATGACCACCCAGGCGCTGCCGCCCGCGCCCGAAAAGCCGGTCATCATGTCCAGCAGCCCGTAGGCCGCTCCGCAGAGCACGCCCCAGCGCACTCCGTGGCGGTAGCCGAGCAGGGTCAGCGGCAGCATCGAAAACAGGGTGATCGAGCCGCCCGCGGCCCCCACCTTGATCCGAAAGACGTTGTTGAGGATCAGCGCCAGGGCGATCATCAACGCACTTTCCACCAGTTTCTTTGTTTTTTCGTTCATCTTTCCTTCCTCCAAAATCAATTTATTTCGGCAGTCCAGAAAACCTCCCCCGGAAAACGATACGCCCCGCGGCAAATACCGCGAGGCGCAACCAAAGCAATCACGTTTCCTACGCTGGCATTACCCAGATCAGGTTTGAGGGTTTTGAAATATCAGTCGGATTTCTCTCTCAGCCGGGCTCTTCCCAGCTCCCCTGTGGTTTATGAAACTGTCCGGTTCTGATTGTACTCACTTTTTTGCCGCTTGTCAACCGCTATTTTCCCTCGCCGAGGGTGCCGTTGGCCTGCTGCTTTAAGTACTCGTTGATGAACCCGTCGATGTCCCCGTCCATCACCGCGCCGATGTTCCCCACCTCGAAGCCGGTGCGGTGGTCCTTGGCCATGGTGTAGGGCATAAAAACGTAGGAACGGATCTGGCTGCCCCAGGTGATCTCCTTCTGGTCGCCCTTGATGTCCTCGATCCGCTCGAGGTGCTCGCGCTCCTTGATCTCGATGAGCTTGGAGCGCAGCATCTTCATACAGACCTCGCGGTTCTGGTGCTGGCTGCGCTCGTTCTGGCAGGCCACCACGATCCCGGTGGGCAGATGGGTGATCCGCACCGCCGATTCGGTCTTGTTGACGTGCTGCCCGCCCGCGCCCGAGCTGCGGTAGGTGTCCACCTGCAAATCGACGGGGTTGATCTCCACCTCGGTGTCGTCGTCGATCTCGGGCATGACCTCGAGCGAGGCGAAGGAGGTGTGCCGCCGTCCCGAGGCGTCGAAGGGGGAGATGCGCACCAGGCGGTGCACCCCGCTCTCACACTTGAGGTAGCCGTAGGCGTTCTGCCCCTCGATCAGGATCGAGGCGCTCTTGATCCCGGCCTCGTCCCCGTCCAGCCAGTCGAGCAGCTTATATTTGAAGCCCCGGCGCTCGGCCCAGCGGGTATACATGCGGTAGAGCATCTGGGCCCAGTCCTGCGCCTCGGTGCCGCCCGCCCCGGCGTGGAAGGTGAGGATGGCGTTGTTGCGGTCATATTCGCCCGAGAGCAGGGTGGAAAGGCGCTGCTCCTCGATCCTGCGTTCGAGCTGCTCATAGGCTTCGCTCACCTCGCCCAGCACCGAGAGGTCCCCCTCCTCATTGCCCAGCTCGCAGAGCGTCTCGATGTCCTCGTAGAGGGCGTAGAGCTTGTCGTAGTCCTCCTTGCGCCCCTTGAGGGCGGAAATCTCCTTTAATACCTTCTGGCTGCCGGATACGTCGTTCCAGAAGTATTCGTCCTTGGTGCGCTCCTCGAGCGCCCCGAGCTTCTCGGCGGCCGCGTCGTACCCGACCGCCTGGCGCAGGTCCAAAAGCTCCTTTTTGGTATCCCGCAGCTTTAGCATGAGCTGTTCAAATTCCAGCATAAATCCGTCTCCATTCCTGCCGCAATGCGGCCAAACGCTTTACCATTTATTATATATCATCACACGCGCCCTTGTAAAGTATGCACCGTTTATCTTATCATACCGTCTATCCTTTTACAACGCCGGCGGCCCTGCCCAATATCCTTAGTCCTTTCTCATAGGTATGGATTTTTGCGGTAAAATATAGTATACTGTGGATTACGAACCCGAATGTGCCCACCTGTGAGAGGAGATCCTCGGCTATATGAGCAAATATACCGGCGTAAAATGCCCGATCTGTGAGCAAAAGTTCACCGATGGCGACGATATTGTGGTCTGCCCGGTCTGCGGCACCCCCTATCACCGCACCTGCTATCAAAAGGCCGGCAGCTGCGTCAACCAGAAGCTGCACGAGACGCACACCGAATGGAGCGAGCAGGGCGCGCGCGCCCAGGAGGAGACCAAGTACGACGCCTCCCTTCCGCTGCGCTGCCCCAAGTGCGGCACCGTCAACCCGTCCGACGGGATCTTCTGCCAGATCTGCGGCTCCCGCCTGGGAGAGGGCAGCGGACCGCACGCGCAAAACCCTACGCAGAACCCCGATCCGATCACCCTCAACCCCTTTACCACCCCCTACGGCGGCGTCTCGCCGGACGAGGAGATCGACGGGGTCTCGGTGCGGGACATCGCTTTGTATGTGGGGGAAAACTCCCACTACTTCATCCCGAAATTCAAATCCTTTTCCGGCGGCGGCCGCCATTCGACCTGGAACTGGCCGGCCTTCCTCTTTCGCGGGTACTACTTCCTCTACCGCAAGATGTACGGCCTCGGGGTCGCGCTGCTGCTGATCACCGCGGCGATCGGGCTGCCAGCACTCCTGATCAACCTCGCGCTGGCCTCCCAGCTCTATAACCTGCCGCTCATTTCGATGGCCCCGGCCACCTTCGATCTTTTAAACAAGCTGCGCTTTGCCGGCAGTCTCCTGTCCGCATTGCTCTCGGTGGGGTGCGCCATTCTTTTCAACCGCGCCTACTGCCGAAAGGTCATCCGCTCGGTCAAAAAAATCCAGGAACAGTTCGGCGGCGACCTCTATGCGCAGGACTACATCCTCGCCCTGACAAAGCAGGGCCGCACCAACCGCATGCTCATCCTGGTGCTGCTGCTCCTGCTCCTGGCGGGCTCGATGGCCATGTCCCTGCTGATGGTCATGTTCCTGGTATAACATTTCAAGGAGGACGCCAAATGAAAATCCGCAAAGCGGTCATACCGGCGGCGGGCCTGGGCACGCGGGTGCTCCCCGCCTCCAAGGCCATGCCCAAGGAGATGCTCCCGATCGTGGACAAGCCCGCGATCCAGTACATCGTCGAGGAGGCGGTCGCCTCCGGGATCGAGGATATCCTCATCATCACCAGCCGCGGCAAGACCACGGTCGAGGACCACTTCGACCGCAATCCCGAGCTGGAGGCAAAGCTCCTCGCCGCGGGCAAGCATGATGTCTACGAGCAGATGGTGCGCATCTCGAACCTCTGCAACATCCAGTACATCCGCCAGAAGGAAACCAAGGGCCTCGGGCACGCGGTGCTCTGCGCCAAGACCTTCGTGGGGGACGAGCCGTTCGCCGTGCTCTACGGCGACGACGTGATCATCGGTGAGCGCCCCGCCTGTGGGCAGCTCTGTGACGCCTACCTCAAATACGGCCTCGGGGTGGTCGGGATCAAGGAAGTCCCGCTCGAGATGATCCACAAATACTGCTCACTGGACGTCAAGCACATCGACAAGAACATCTTCAAGGTGTTCGACATGGTCGAGAAGCCCACCCCCGAGCAGGTGATCTCCCCCTATGCCATCCTCGGGCGCTGCGTTCTGCCGCCGAGCATCTTCAAAATCCTCGAGGACACCCCGCCCGGGGCGGGCGGCGAAATCCAGCTGACCGACGCCATGCGCCAGCTCGCCTCGATGGAGACCATGACCGGCGTGGTCTTCGAGGGGACCCGCTACGACATGGGCAACAAGCTGGGGATTTTGCAGGCGATCGTGGAGGTGGGGCTCTGTCACCCCGAGATCGGGGCGGACTTTAAGGAATACCTGCGCGGGATCACCGACAAACTGAACTGACGAAGCAAAGCTCCCCGGCGTATAGCCGGGGAGCTTCTGTTTTATCTGCTCAGCCGCTGCAAATCCTCCAAAAACCGCGCGACGTTTTCCTCCTTTGTCGCCCAGGAGGTCACCAGACGGATGACGCTCTGCTTGTCCCCGCCCTTGGCCCAGAGCTCGAAGGCGTAGTCCTGCGAGAGCGCTTCGACCACCCCGTCGGGCAGGCGGGGGAAGAGCTGGTTGGTCCTCGTTTCGGGCGCGAAGGAGTAACCCATCCCGCGGATTCCCCCGCGCAACTGCTCCGCCATGGCGTTGGCGTGCGCGCCGAGCTCATAGTAGAGCCCGTCGCGCAGCAGCTCCTCAAACTGGATCCCGAGCAGGAAGCCCTTGGCCAGCAGCGCGCCGCGCTGCTTTTGGATGAAGCGGAAATCCCGTTTCAGCGTCTCGTCCCGGATGATCAGCGCCTCGCCGAAGAGGGCGCCGCACTTGGTCCCGCCGAGGTAGAAGGTGTCGGTCAGGCGGCAGATGTCCGGCAGTTCCAGGTCGTTCCCCGGCGCGGCCAGGGCCGAAGAAAGCCGCGCGCCGTCAAGATAGAGCGGCAATCCCCGCTCCCGGCAAAAGGAGGACAGCGCTTCGAGCTCCTGTTTGGTATAGAGGGTGCCCACCTCGGTCGGGTGGGAAACATACACCAGCCCCGGGCGGACCATATGCTCGTCGGTGTGCTCTTCGAGCACCTCGCGTACCAGCGCGGGGGTGAGCTTCCCATCCGCCGCAGGACGGGTGAGCACCTTGTGTCCCGTCGCCTCGATGGCGCCAGTCTCGTGCACGTTGATATGCCCGCCACCGGCGCTGACGGCCGCCTCATGCGGGCGCAGGGCGTGGGCGATCAGGCAGAGGTTCGCCTGGGTGCCGCCCACCAGGAAGTGGACGTCGCAGGAGCGGTCCCGCACCGCGTCCAGAATGAGCGCGCGGGCGCGCGCGCAGCCCTCGTCGCACCCGTAGCCGTCCGACTGCTCGAAATTATGGCGGGGGAGCGCTTCGAGGATGCGTGGATGGGCCCCCTCGCTGTAGTCGTTTTTAAAGCTGATCATGCTGTCCCTCCTGACGGTAAAACGCACAAAAGGCAGAGAGCCCCGGGGCTCTCTGCCTTCTTTGATTTCTGCTTACTGCTCGACGGCGTAGACGCTGACCTTCTTGCGATCGCGGCCCAGGCGCTCGAAACGCACCTTCCCGTCGACGGTGGCGAAGAGGGTGTCATCGCTGCCGATGCGCACGCCCTCGCCCGGATGGATGTGGGTGCCTCTCTGGCGCACCAGGATGTTGCCCGCCAGGACGAACTGGCCGTCGGCACGCTTCACGCCGAGACGCTTGGACTCGCTGTCGCGGCCGTTCTTGGTGGAACCAACGCCCTTTTTATGAGCGAAAAACTGCATGGAAAGTTTAATCATGATGAAACTCCTCCCTATCTTTGGGTTACTGATTTTCGACTTTGGTTGCTTTCACATGGCCGGGATACTGCTCCCGCAAAATGTTGAGGTGCAGATAAAGCCCCTCGAGCAGGCTTTGGGCCGCGGCGCACTCTTCCCCGTCAAGGCGAAGGGTGACCCGGTCCTCTTCCACCGCGACCTGCGCCTCTTCGCACAGCACATCGGTGATGGTGTTGCACACCAGCTGCACCGCCGAAGTCGCCGCCGCGCAGACGATGTCGCTGCCCGCCTCGGCATAGCCGGCGTGCCCGGATACCGTAAAGCCGCGCGGCCGCCCTTCCCGGCAAAAAAACCTTGCAACGATCATACGCTCTTACGCGCTGATCTTTTCAATCTGAATCTTGGTGTAGGGCTGTCTGTGACCCATCTTGCGCTTGGAATCCTTCTTGGAACGGTAGGTGAAAACCGTCACCTTTTTCTGCTTGCCGTTCTTGAGGACCTTGGCGGTCACTTTGGCCTTCTCCACATAGGGAGCGCCCACGTTGAGACCCTTCTCGTCGCCCACCGCGATCACGCTGGTGATTTCGACATTGGAGTTCTCCTCGGCGTTCATCTTCTCCACATAGATGATGTCGCCCTCGCTTACGCGGTACTGCTTACCGCCGACTTCTACGACTGCATACATTGATACAGGCACCTGCCTCTTTCTTAGACTCGCTGTTCTCACAAGGCGGCGCAGGGCGCACTTCTAGCCTTGAACATGCGGCAATATTTAGTTTATCACAGCGGGAAAAGGTTGTCAACCCTTTCGCGCCTTGGCGGCGGTGATGGTGTTCTTGAGCAGCATGGTGATGGTCATCGGCCCGACGCCGCCCGGCACGGGGGTGATGTAGCCCGCCACCTCCCTGACCGCCTCGAAGTCCACGTCGCCGCAGAGCTTGCCGTTTTCGTCCCGGTCCATCCCCACGTCGATGACCACCGCCCCGGGCTTCACCATGTCGGCGGTGACGAACTTCGCCTTCCCGATGGCGACCACCAGCACATCGGCGCGCCTGGCCACCTCGGCGAGGTCTCGGGTACGGGAATGGCAGATGGTGACGGTGCCGTGCGCGTGCAGCAGCAGCATGGCCATCGGCTTGCCGACGATGTTGCTGCGCCCGATCACCACGCACTCCTTGCCGCGCAGATCGATCCCCTGGCTTGCGATCAGCTCCATGATCCCCGCCGGGGTACAGGGCAGGAAGCGGTAGTTGCCGATCATGATCTTCCCGACGTTGGTCTCATGGAAGGCGTCGACGTCCTTGTCGGGATTGATGTTCTCGATGACCGCCTTCTCGTCGATCGTCTTCGGCAGCGGGAGCTGGACGAGGATCCCGTCGATCTTCGGGTCGACGTTGAGCTTTCGCACCAGGCCGATCAGCTCCTGCTGGCTGGTCTCCTCGGGCAGCTCGTGCACCTCGGAGTAGATCCCCAGTTCCTCGCAGCCCCGCTTCTTGTTGCGCACATATTTGTGGGAGGCGTCGTCGTTCCCCACAATAACCACCGCCAGCCCCGGCGTAACCCCGCCGGCTTTCAGCGCCTCAACCTCGGCTTTCAGCTCCTGGCGAAGGGAGGCGGATACCGCCTTCCCATCAATGATGACTGCCATGATAACCCCTCCGTCCTCATTCGTTGTCGTTTGGCTTCTGCTCTTTCCCGTTTTCCCCGGGCGTTTCGGGCTCCTCCTGCGTCTCGGGAGCCTCCTGCGCCTCGGAGGCTTCCTGCGCTTCGGGAGCCTCCTCCGTCTCGGGTGCCTCCTGCGCGGGCGCGTCGGAGGCTTTCTTCTTTTTCTGATAGAAGGTGCCGGCCAGGATCATCTGCCCCTCGTCGGTATCGACGTAGAGCCTGAGATACTCCGGGTCGCCGCTGCGGTTGATCCTCGAGCGCACCGCGCCCCAGATGACCACCGAGGCGATGACGCATAAAATCGCCAGCAGCTGGGACACCCGGATGGTGCCGATCAGCAGGCTGTCGGTGCGCAGCCCCTCGATGACCGCGCGCCCGAGGCCGTACCAGGCGCTGTAGATTAAGAGCAGCTCGCCGTCGAAGCGGCGGCGGCGCGTATACCAGGCGATGAAGAGGAAGCCCAGCAGGCACCAGACCGACTCATAAAAGAAGGTCGGATGGACCGGCATGCTCGGATCCACCGCCATATTGATCCCCGCGAGGTTGGTGCGGTTGGCGTCCAAAAAGTTCACGATGCTCGGACTGGTCATCCCCCAGGGAAGGCTGGTATTCCCGCCGAAGGCCTCGATGTTGACAAAGTTGCCCCAACGCCCGATGGCCTGGCCCAAAATCAGGCCGCCCACCGCCAAATCGAGCATGGGCAGCGCCTTGACCCGGCGCAGCCGGCACATCAGCAGCCCAGCCAGGAAGCCTCCGATGATCCCGCCGTAGATGGCGATCCCTCCCTGGCGGATGTTGAAGATGTCCCACAGGTTGTCCCGGAACTGGTCCCAGGAAAAGATGACGAAATACAGCCGCGCGCCGATGATGGAACCGATCGCGCCGCCGAGGATCACGTCGATCACCCGGTCGCCGTCCAGGCCGAAATGCTTGACCCGCAGCAGGACATATGTAATGCCCGCCAAAAACGCCAGCGCGATGATGACGCCGTACCAATACACGGTCAGAGGGCCGATGGAAAAGGCGACGCGGTTCAGGGTGAACTCAAGCCCCAGGCCGGGGAAGGACAAGGTTTCGCTCATAGGATAGACCTCCACTTCATATCGGGCATACGCCCGGCAGGCATAAGGGAGACGGCGCCAATACCGCCCCGTCCGCCAAAAATCAGAAAAGCAGCGCCCGCGCCCCGGCGGCTTTCACCCCCGGGGCGGCAGGGCTCATTGCAGGGGGTTGATGATGGAAATGGCGCTGCGCGCAATGTCGAAGCTGCCCGCCAGGCGCTGCTGCAGGGCCTCGATGGTGGCCCCGGCCGCGATGTCGATCACCTCGAACATCCCGACACCGTTAAAGGCGCCGCTGACCATCAGCCCGGCCACGCCCTCGCTCTTGTCCAGAGCACCGACGTACCGCCCGTAGACGGTGGCCTTGGCGACCTCGAACATCTCGGGGTCGAGCCCCTCATGCTGCAGCCGCGCGATCTCCCCGTAAAGGGCTTTCTGCACCGCGCGCGGGTCGCGGCTCTCGCCGCTGAACATGTTGCACAGGTAATCCCGCCCGGCCATCGCCTCGCCATAGAAGGTCTGGTTGATCAGCGACTGGTCATAAAGCTGACGGTAGAGGGGGCTCGCCTCGCCCGCGATGATCTCGATGAGCATTTCATCGAGGATCGAGCCGCGGATGTTCTCCTCATACGGGCCGGGGTCCGCCTTGAAGCCGACCGAAAACATCGGCACCGCGACCGAGAGGGACTGCTCCCACTCCTTTTTGTAGACCTCGCGCGGCTCGTCGGCGCGCTTATATTCGATCTGTACCGGTTCGGCACACTGCAGCACCCGGTCGGCCACCGCCAACACGCTGTCCACCGTGAAGTTGCCCGCCACGGCGAGGACCATGTTGCTGGGGTTATAAAAGGTGTTGTAGCAGCGGTAGAGCAGCTCGGCGCTGATCTGCGCGATCGAGCCGGTGGTGCCCGCGATGTCGATCCGCACGGGGTTGACATGGTAGAGCGCGCACAGGAGGTTAAACATCACCCGCCAGTCCGGGTCGTCCTCATACATCTTGATTTCCTGTCCGATGATCCCCTGCTCCTTCTGCACCGTCTGCTCGGTGAAATAGGGGTGGGTCACAAAGTCGAGCAGGATTTCCAGGGAGGCTTCAAAGTTCTCCGAGCACTCGAAGAGATAGCAGGTCCTATCGAACGAGGTGAAGGCGTTTGCCGAGGCGCCGGTCTTGGCGTACCGCTCGAAGGCGTCGCAATCCTCGTTTTCAAAGAGCTTGTGCTCCAGGAAGTGGGCGATCCCCTCCGGGACGGTGACGAAATCCGGGTCCTTATCGGTCTTAAAGCAGACGTCCACCGAGCCGTAGGGCGTGCCGAACATGGCGTAGGTGGTCGAATACCCTTCCATCGGGCAGAGCAGCATGCGCAGGCCGCTCTTATGGCGGACCTCGACGTAGCTTTCATGGAGCCGCTGGCTGCGGATCGTTTCTTTCATCACTGCTTGCTTTCCTCCTTATGCTCCCCATTCTCCTTGAGGAAATAGACCGCGCCGAGCGTGACCTTCTTCGCGGCGGCGACCACCTGCCCGCGGGTCACGGCGGCGATCTTCGCCTGCTCATAGGCCGGGGCGTTTTCGCCCCCGCTCAGGATCTGGGTCAGGTACCAGCTCTCGATCCCCGCCAGGGAATCGGTGGTGGCGGCAAAGCCGGTGTTCATGGCGAGCTTGGTGTTCTGCAGCTCCTCGTCGGTGAACTCACCGTTTTGGATCGCCTCGAGCTGGCGCAGGATTTCAGCCTGCGCGGCCTCCTTCTTCTCTGCCTGCACGCCGGAATCGACCAGCAGGATATTGTTCCCCTTGTCGTACCGCGAGGCGCAGTAGTAGCAAAGGCTCAGCTTCTCGCGCACGTTCAAAAACAGCTTGGAGGAGGGGGTGCCGCCGTACATCGCGCTCATCAGGCGCAGGGCGTAGCGCTCCTGCTCATCCGTGTTTCCGCACCAGAAGCCCATCACCAGCTTCGACTGGCTGACGTCCATCGGCTCGGTCTGCTGCGCGACCTCGCCGGAGGCCGGCGCGCGCTCCGGCTGGCCGAGGGGGGCCGCCTGCGGACGGTCGAGTGCAGCGAAGCGTGCGCACAGGGTTTCCTTCGCCGCGGCGGGGTCTCCGCTCCCGGCGAAGAGCAGCTCGATCCGGGCATTCTTTAACAGCCCGCAGTAGGCCTCGTAGGCCGAGCGCGGGGTGATGGCCTTCGCATGCTCGACGTCGCCGTAGGGCCGCACCGCCTGGGGCGCGCCGCCGAACAGCAGCTCGAGGCAGCGCGCGCGGGCGAAGACCCGTTTGTCGTTGATCTCGCTCTCGATGGTGTCGATCAGGTTCTGCCGCTCCAGGGCCGTTGCCCCCTCGGGGAAGGCCCCGTTTTCGATAACCGGGTCGAGCACGATGTCGCAAAGCAAAGAGCTCAGCTCGCGCACCATGTCCTCACCGTGGATCGTGACCCGGGAATCGAGCCCCTTGATCGAAACCACGAGGATCTGCTTGTCCGCGTATTTGGTCACGTCGCCGTAGAGCCGCGCGCCGTAGAGCCTGCCCAGGCGCCTGTTGAGGGCGGTGAAGTCCGGGCAGCTCTTGCACCCCAGGCGCAGGATGTTGGGCACCACCGCATTGACGGCGGCCTTCTCGGGGGACAGCTTCGTGATCAGGCAGACCGAGATCCGGTTGCTTTTAAATTTTGTGTCGGTGATATGGGAAAAGTGGATCGTATCGCTGATCCGCTCCCGCTTAAAACCGTGGTCCATCCGTTCATCTCCAAACCGGTAAATTTTGTTTTTCCTTGTCGCCTTGGCATATCTTCTTCTAGGATACCACAAACCGTCGGCTTTCGCATGAAATTTTTGTTAATTTGCCTTTTCCCCTCAGAGATAGTATTCGGCCTCGTGGGGGCGGCCGTCGAGAAGGATGCGCTCCCGCGCGACCCCGTCCACATAGAGCCCCCGCCTGCCCGCCAAGCGGCAATAGCGCAGCGTAAGAGCGCTGCCGCCGATATGGCAGAGCACCTTTGCCCCCTCCCACTGAGGCGGCAGGCAGGGGTGGAGCGCGAGGGTGTTCCCCTCCCGCCGCAGCCCCAGGAGGTCCTCGGCCGCCACCCGGTAAAACCACCCGGCGGCGCCGGTATAAATCGACCAGCCGCCCCGGCCGTAGAGGGCGGGGTTTACGTAGATGTCCGCCGCGATATAATACGGCTCGAGCGCGTAGCGCGCGGCAATCTTGCTGTCCGAGGCGCGGTAGGCGGGGTTGAGAATTTGCAGCAGCCTCCAACCCCGTTCGTTCCAGCCGGCTTGCAGGTAAGCCTGCGCCAGCCAGACGGCGGCATGGGTGTACTGCCCGCCGTTTTCGCGGATCCCGCGCGGATAGGCCTGCACATAGCCGGGGGAGGGGTCGCTGTGCTCAAACGGCGGCCAGAAGAGCCGCACGATCATGTCCTCCTCGTCCACCAGCAGCTTGTAAGCGCTCTCCAGCGCGGTGTCCACCCGCTCCCGGTCCGGCATGCCGGCGAGGAGTGCGAAGCTCTGGGGCAGCGAGTCGATTTTACATTCGGCGCTCTCCTTTGAGCCCATCACCTCGCCGCTGTCAAAGGTGGCGCGGGCGTACCACTCGCCGTCCCAGGCGTGGCGGTCCACCGCCCCGCGCAGGGCGGCGGCCCGCAGGCGGCAGCGCTCTGCCGCCTCGCTCTCCTCCATCCGCTCGCAGACCGGGGCGTAGCGCTCGAGCACCATCGACAGGAAGAGCGAGAGCCAGACGCTTTCCCCCTTTCCCCGGCTCCCGACGCCGCTGTAGCCGTCGTTCCAGTCCCCGCCGCCGATCTTGGCGAGGCCCCGCTCGCTGAGGTTGTGGCCGCGCTCGAGCGCCCGCAGCCCGTGCCGGTAGACGCTCTCTTTGCACGCGCCGCGCACGGGGGAAAAGTAGCGCTCGTGCTCGTCCTCCCGCAGCTCCTCGCCCGCGAGGTAGGCGATCTCTTTTTTCAGCAGGGACTCGTCCCCGCTCTTTTGCAGGTATTCGGCGATCGCCAGCGGCAGCCAGAGCAGATCGTCGCTGTAGCGCGAGCGCACCCCGTGGAAGGGCCGCTCCCCCGGCAGGCGGTGCCACCAGTGGAGCACGTCGCCCTCCAAAAACTGCACGGCGCAGCAGCGGGCGATCTGTACCTTCAGCGGCTGTGTGTCGCCGAGCGCCAGGTTCATGGCGTCCTGCAGCTGGTCGCGGAAGCCGTAGGCCCCCGAGCACTGGTAAAACCCGGTGCGCCCATAGAGCCGCGAGGCGGTGATCTGGTTGTGCAGCAGGGTGTTGTAAAAGGCGTTGAGGTAGCGGTCCGGCGTTTCGAGCAGGATGTGCTCCTCCCGGCCCTGGCGCGGCAGCGGCAGCTGGGCGAGCTTCCTTGCCGCCTCCTCGCTGCGCGCAAAGGTGAGCACAAAGGTCACCTTCTCTTTTCGTCTGGGCGGGAGCACCTTCGGCACGATCAGCGCGCCGCAGGGATCGGGGCCCGGCAAGTGTCCCGGCTGGTCCCACTCCCCCGCCAGCATACGGCGGCGGGAGAAGCAGGGGCGCGCGTTTTTCGCATCGGTCCCAAGGAAACAGAACCCGGGCACCGCGGTGTTGCTCTCGTTTTTCATCACAATCCCCCCTGGCATGGCCGAGCCGGTGATCATCCGCGCCGTCCCGCGCTCCACCCCCAGCACCGGCTCGAGGTAGTAGGCGAGCAGGACCGGAAGCTCCTGCTCCCCGGTGTTTTCGAGGCTGACGGCAATCTCCTTGCGGTTCCCCCTCTCCGGCACGCGCACCGTCACCGTGCAGTGCAGCGCCCCGCAGGTTCCTTCGTAGCGCGCGCCGCTGCGGCCAAAGCTCGCCCGCGCGCCCCAGACCGGGTCGTAGAGCTCACCACCGGCCTTCAGGAACAGCCGTTCGCCCCGGTTGTCGCGCGCCGGGTCGCCCCACCAGGGCGAGAGCTTGTTCTCCCGCGCGTTGATTGCCCAGGAAAAGCCCAGCGAGCCGTCCGAAAGCAGAGTACCGAAGGTGGGGTTGGCCAGCACATGGCAGTAGGGCGCCCAGGAGCGCCGGTTCACGGTGAAGCGCCCGTCGTCGAACACCCCGCCGTAGACGCTTAAGCCCTCCTCCCCCACCGGGTCCGCCAGAGCGGGGCGCACCCGGGCGGGCAGAAAGGCCTGCGGCGGCGTGGGCGTGCTCTTCCCCGAAAGGTAGCAGGACCAGGCATAGAGCAGGGTGCGCTGCTCTTTTGAGAGCGCGCCGCCGTCGAGCAGGAAGGCCCCGCCCTGATGTTCGAGAGACTGGCCGTAGCCGGCGGCGAGGATTTCCCTTTGCAGCTCCTCACGGTGTGCTGCGTCCTTTGCCAGCAGTACCAAATCGAACGGGATCCCCTCCTGCCGCAGCCGCCGCTGCAGGCGCAGCAGACACAGCGGCAGCCCCGCCCCGCATTCCTCCTCGGGCAGGGTCACAATTGGATAGTCCCCCGAAATCGAAAGCCCCCAGAGCCCCTGCCTGCCCTGGCGGTTCTCTTCGATGGCCCGGAGCACCTTTTTTTGCAGCGGGCGGGCGTAGAAGAGCTTGGGCAGAAGCCTAAGGCCGATCATCCCCTCGGCGCTGCCGTCCATCAGCGGGCAGCGCCCGAAGGAGAGGGGCCCCTCGCGCAGCGCCGCGAAGGCGTTTTTCGCCGCCGTCTCATCCTTGCCGGCGGCGAGGGCGAAGCGCAGGGTGCGCCCTTCGCCTTCGCGCAGCAGGAACCGGAGGCGCAGCGCGCAGACGGCGTTCGGGCTGTCGCGCCTGGAGCGAAACGGCCGATCGGCAAATTCCCCGATCGACTGGAGCCCCAACGGCGGGCGCAGCAGGGCGATCTTGTCAGTCTCAAACTCGAACTCCTGCCCCTCCAAAAAGCCCGCGCACAGGTGGTACCCTTCCCCGCCCTCGCGCTGCCTCCGGGTGAAGTGCAAAAGATTCTGTCCCCCGTCGTAGCGGCAGGTGACGAAGAGGCGCGCAAAGCTGCGGTGGGCCGAAAAATCCCTGTCGCGCAGCAGGGTGGGCTCGAGGTAGAGAAGAAGGCTTATTTCCTGCTCCTCCTTCGACTTTGAGCGCACCGTGATGGTGCGCAGCGCGGCGCTCTCCCGCTCGCAGACGCGGCATTCCATCGTCAGCTCAAGCCCCTCTCCCCGCCCGGTGAAGAGGGCGCGCTCCTCCTCGAAGACGGCTTCGTTCTGCCCTTTTATATAGAGCGGGGCCGCCGTGGCGCTGACCAGCTCCTCACCCGCCCGCGCCAGGCAAAAGATTCCCATCCCGCCCGAAAGCAGGTCCTCCTCTCTTGCAGTCAGGTCGAGTCCCGCCAGCTGCAAATGCCCCGCGCCGCAGTCGGAGAGCACCTCCTGCAGCCCGCCCGAGAGCAGGGTCATGCGCGGCGCCGTGGGCGAGGGGATAAAGCTCTCCCGCAGCCTGTCCTCCTGAGGGCGTTGTGGGCGCTTCTCCTCCTGTTTCTGTTTCATTCCTTTGATCACCACCGCTTCCTTCGGTATTCGTTCCTGCAAAAACTGCGCCGCGCTCGCCATCGTCTTGTCCGCCAGAAAGCGGCGCTGCATAACGTTCCCCAGCGCCGCGTTGGCGCAGGCGACGACGCTCATCCCCAAATGGTGCGCCATGAAGCTGCGCACCGGCTCCATGCGTTCGCCCACCCGGGAGGGGGTACAGTCGGCGGCCTCGTAAAAGCCGTAGTCGGCGTAGAGTCCGCTCTCACGCAGCCGCTCAAGGTTTCGCAGCGCGCTCTTCGGCGCGAAGGGCAGGGCCAAAAAAGTCGAGTAGGGAGAGAGGACCAGCTCGTCGTCCAGCCCCTGCTTGACGCCCAGCGCCTGGACCCCGTGCGCCTTATACTGATAGTTTAACTGGTTGTCGAAGCGGTAATACCCGCTTTCCGAAATTCCCCAGGGGAGCCCCAGGCGCCCCGTGCGCCGGCGCTGGCAATAAAGGCAGTAGCAAAGCGCCTCGTGGAGCAGTGAGTTTTGATAGGCGGGCAGCAGCAGGTGGGGCATGAAGTATTCAAACATCGTCCCGGTCCAGGAGAGCGGCCCCTGATAGGGCCCGCACCGCGAGAGGGTGCGCGAGAGGTTCCCCCAATGCTTGCGCCCGGCCTGGCGGGTGGCCACGGCATAGTAGGAGAGCAGCCTCGCCTCGCTCATCAGAAAATCATAGTGGGAAGGGCTGAGCTTCTCTTCCTCCCTGTCGTAGCCGATCGAGAAGAGCCCCCGCGCCTTATCGTACAGCGGCGAAAAGTCGCAGCGCGCGATGAGTGTGCCGACCTTTTCCAGCAGCGCTCCCGGCGCCCCGTATTCGCGAAGCCCCTGCCGCAGCGCGACGAGGCAGCAGACGAGGTTCCCGCTGTCCACCGAGGAGACGAAGGCCGGGTGGAGCACCCGAAGGTCCCTCAGGTCGTACCAGTTGTAGAGATGCCCGTTCCAGGTCTCGAGTGTGAGCAGGGTGTCGATCGTACCCCCGACCTTGCCAAGCAGCGCGGGGGTGTCGATCAGCTCAAAGTCCCGCGCCGCCAGCCAGGAGAGGAGCATAAAGCCGATGTTGGTCGGGGAGGTGCGCTCGGCCAGCGCATAGCGGGGTGCGAGCTGTACGTTGTCCGGCGGCAGGAAGTGCCGCTGCGCGGTGGCATAGTCGTCGTAAAAGCGCACCATGTCGGCCACATAGCCGCGCAGCTCGTCGTAGTGCTCCCCCGCCGTCGGGGCCTCCTCCCCCCGCCTGGCGGTGCGGTGCGCGAAGGGGACGAGCAGCGCCAGCACGAGCCCCCACAGCCGCAAGGCGGGATACCGCCCGAACAGGAGCAGCAGCACGCCCAACGCCTCGGGCAGCAAAAAGCGGCGCAGCAGCCCGGGCAGCGAATCGCGCCGCCCCTCGCTCTGGGCGGCGGTGGTCCATTCCAGAAGATGTTTGCGGGAGGCGAAGGTCCGCCAAAGGGCGCGCAGCATGGCGTCCAGGCTGTTTTGCGCCCGCGCAAACAGGGTTATGCACCAGAAGGCCGCCCGCCCCAGCTGGTCATAGACCTGCGGCAGCGCGCCCGAGAAGGTACGTCTGAGAAGGACAGCCGCCCCGCCGCGCCAAAGCGCGCGCAGCGCGCCGAGCACCGGCCGGCCCGCCACGGCGAGGAACACCCCGCCCGCCAGCACGGCGGCGGCCCGGCTCCCCATCAGGGGCGAGAGCAGCAGCGCGAGCGCCGCCATGACCGGGGCCAGAGAGCGCAGCAGGTTATTGACCAGCTGCAGCCGCACCACGCCCTTGGTGCGGTAGCGGTAGCGCTTGCCCGAAAGCCGGAAGCTGCGGCGCAAAAAGAGCAGGTTCTGCCAGTCGCCGCGCATCCAGCGGTGGGCCCGCCGCAGCCAGGAGGAAAAAGTCTGGGGCTCGCCGTCCGACATCTCGACCTCGCCCACCAGCCCACAGCCGAGCAGGCCGCCCTCCAGGATGTCGTGGCTGAGCACCTGGCCCGGCGGGAGGCAGAGCCCCGCCTTGTAAAAGCAGTTAAGGTCGATCAGCCCCTTGCCGGTAAAGATCGCCTGGCCGAAAAGGTCCTGATAGGCGTCGCGCCCGGGCTGGTCGTAGCCGCTGACCCCGCCGCAGCCGGTCATCAGCCGGGCGAAGGGAGTGGCGTTCGGGGCGCACAGCTCGCTGCAAAGGCGGGGTATCAGTATCCCGTAGCCCTCCTTGACATATCCCGTCTCTGCGTCCAGCCGCGGACGGCATAAGGGGTGCAGCGCGCTGGCGATGAGCAGGGCGGCCGTGTCGAAGTGCAGTCTGGTGTCGCTGTCCAAAGCGAGGAGATAGCGCGCGCTTCGCATGACGCCAAGGTCGCCCACCACCCGGCAGGCGGAGGTCTCCTCGCCATGCAGATAGCGCACCAGCTCGCCGATCGCCCCGCGCTTGCGTTCCCATCCGCTGTAGCTCTCTTCGGTGGGGCTCCAGCTGCGCGCGCGCACAAAGAGAAAGAAGCGCTGGCCGTAGCGTTCATTGAGCCGCTCGACGGCCCGCTGCGCCCCGTCGAGGGCGGAGCTATCCTTTGCCAGCTGCGGGCGGTCGGCGGCGGGCAGGTCCCCGAGCAGCAAAAAGCCCAGCGGGGCCGTCCGGTTGGAGAGGTAGAGCCCTTCGAGGCGCTCCTCAAGGCGCTTTTCGAGGTCCTTGCCGTCCAGCAGCGCCGAAACCGTCACCAGGGTGTAAGCCTCCGCCGCCGGCACCTTTTGAAGGTCCATGCGGGGCAGCATGACGGGCGGCAGCCCCCGCAAAGAAAGCCCCTGCATGATTTCCCGTACCGGCTCGTAGAGCGGCAGCAGCAGGAGCAGCCCAGGCACCGGACTTCCAGCGAGCAGGGCGCAGGCGAGCGCCGGCAGCAGGGTGCAAAGCACGCTGCCCCAGAGGAAGAAGGCCCTGTGCCGCCCCTGCTGCGCCTTGAGGGCGGGGTGGTACAGCAGGTGGTAGCCGACGTGGTTTTGCGGCTCCGTGTCAGAGCCGGCGGCGCTGGCAACCGCCTTCTCAGCCACTGTGCGCTCCCCCGTGCCGGTGCGCCGGGCGATCCGGTAGACGAGCTCGCGGTAGCCGGTGCGGCTCTCCTTGTCCATGCGGGGATAGACCCCCGAAGGGTCGCGCAGCAGGATCGCCTCGATGGCGCTGACCGACGCCGTAAGGGACACGAAATCCACCGAGCCGACGTCCCGCAGCCCGCCGACGGCATACCCTATCGCGGCGGCCGCAGCTTCGGCCGGCAGGGCGAGCGCGCTGTGGGCGGTGTGCAGCAGGGCGGCCCGCAGCGCCGCCTCGCACAGGGAAAGCTGCTCGAAGCTGAGATACATGCAAGCGCAAAGCTGACGCAAAAACTCCCCGGCCTCCCGCTGGGCGACGGGCAGCCGCCGCGCGCAAAAGCCCTCCGCCCATACCTGTGCGAGCAGGCATACCCCGTCCTTATCGCGCACATCGCGCAGGGAGCGCAGCGCCTGAAGGTACTCCCCCTCAAGCAGGTAAAAGTTATCCAACAGCCACTGCCCGAGGGCGCCGCGCTCCCCCGGCTCCTGCCGCAAGCCGGCCTGCTGATAGCGATTGCGCAAATCGCGCAGCTCGCCCTTCAGCCGCGCCTTCCAGCGCCTGCCCGGGTGCTCCTCATTTTGAAGCCGCCTTACAATTTCACCGAGTGTCTGCTCTCTGATCGCGTCTCTCCCCTTTCCCGCCCTGCGGTCTGATCCCGCTTATTTTGGGCCAAATGGGGAGAAAACATACAAAAACAGGGACCGCCGCCGCGGTCCCTGTCGCTGACACAGGATTCGTTTCCCGATCATTCGTTGAGGTCGGCCACCTGGGAGAGCACCCCGTCGATCCCGAGCGAGCCGGAGACGATCCCGGGGATGGAGGAGTAGAGCTTATCCCACGCGCGCTTGGTCAGCCGCGAGTCGACCGGCATGACCGGCCTTTCTATCGACTCGGACAGCTTAAAGCCCGCCGCGGCCAGCGGCGTCAGGCCGCGCGGCAAATCGACCCTTGCGGCCGGGCTGCCCGCCACCCTGGCAAAGACGGCGACCGACTCGTCGCTGGTCATCTCCCGCACGAAATTGATTGCGGCCTGCCGCTTTTCGGGGTTGTCCCAGCCGCGCCGGGTGATATAGAAGCCCATGGAATATCCCGAGACGGCCTCCCCCGCGCCCTTGCTCTCGCCCATCGCCGGGAAGGGCAGCACGGTGGTGTTCTCCTGGTCCTCGACCCCTTCCAAAAACCACGAGCCCTCGAGGATCATCGCCGCCTCCTTGCGGGTAAAGGACTGCCAGGCGGCGGCGTTGGTGATGGCCGCCGCGTCCGGGGCGAAGGCGCCCTTCTCATAGAGGCTGCGCAGTACGATCAGCGCCTCGCTCCAGCTGTCGGGATACTGCTGCGCCCCACCGCCCGGGACGGGCTCGAAGGCGTGTTCCCGCGCCCCGCCCGCCGAGAGGATGAGGTTTTCGATCCAGTAGTGCGGCACGTCCGAGAGCGACACCGCCACAGGGATGATCCCGCTGCCGGAAAAGCCCTGCACCGCCGCCTGGAAGGTGGTCCAGTCGGTGGGAAGCGCGATGCCGTGCTGCTCGAAGAGGTCCCGGTTGCAATACAGCCCCTCCCAGATGCCGCGCACCGGCAGGGCGTAGGACTTGCCGTTCGGCTCGACCATGTATTCCATGGCCGAGGGCTTGAGGTTGCCCCCGTAGTCGGGATACTCTTTACGGATCTCCTCCAGGGAGACCACCTTGTTTTTGGCGATGATGGCCCGCGCGTCCGTGCCGGTAAAATAGAAGAGCACATCCGGCTCGTTGCCCGAGGCAAAGTCGCCGAGCACCTTGCCCTTCCAGCTCTCGTCCGAGAGGGAGGACTCGTCGAGCACCTTCACGCCGGGATATTTCTCCATGAATTTTGCGATCAGCTCCTGGTAATCCATCGCCGAGGGGTCGCTCCCCCCGAAGACCGAGGCGGTGCGCAGCTCGACGGCGCCGGGCGCGCTCTTGCCCGGGGCTTCGGGCCGCGTGCGCGCGCAGCCGGCGAGCAGGAGCGAGGCGCAAAGCCCGGCCAGGAAGCGAAGCATACCCTTAACGATCATTGGCTTCTCCTTCCCGCGCGCCCGGGAGCCTGCCATCCTTCGCGGGAGGCTGCGCTTCGGGCGGCGCAAACGGAATCTGGATCCGGGTGCACGTCCTGCCGTCGGCGGTGCGCTGCAGGGTGAGGGACCCCGCATCGCCGTACATCAGGCGGATCCGCTCATAGACGTTTTTGAGCCCCAGCCGGCGCTGCTTGTCGGTCAGCGCGCCGTAGTCCTCGCTGAGGATCGCCCGAATCCGGCGCAGGTCCTCGTCCGAGAGGATGTTGCCGTCGTTGATGATCTCGATGGCCAGCTTTCCCTCCATCTTCCCGATGCAGATCTCGATGGTCCCGGCGCTCACCGGCTCGATCCCGTGTACCACCGCGTTTTCGATCAGCGGCTGGATGATCAGGCGGGGCACGGGACAGGAGAGCAGGCTCTCGTCGATATGCTCCTCGAGCGTCAGCCGCCGCCCGAAGCGCTCGCCGATGATGAACAGGTAGGAGCGCGTGTAGCAAAGCTCCTGGCGCAGCGGGATGCTGCGCTGCTGCGAACGGTCGAGGCTGGCGTCGAGCAGGTTGTCCAGCGCCTCGATCATCTTGGAAATCTCCTCGTTGCCGGCCAGGCGCGCCTTCCAGTTGATCAGCCCGAGGGTGTTTTTCATGAATTGGGGGTTCATCTGCGACTGGAGCATCATGAGCCGCGACTCGCTCGCGGCGAGCTCCTCCTTATAGGCGTAGTCGAAGAGGTATTTGATCCGGGCGCTCATCGAGTTGAACGAGCGGATCAGCCGGCCGAACTCGTTGTCGCTTGTGAATGGGATGGTGGCGTCCCACTGCTCGTTCTCGATTTTTTCGGTCGCGACCACCAGCGCATCGATCGGCCCGGCGATGTTTTTATAAATGCGGTAGAAGCCCACTCCCAGCAGCGGCAGCACCACGCAGGCGAGCACCAGCGCCAGCACCAGCACCATATACGCCCTTTCGGAGACGATCCGGTCGCTCACATAGACGCGGTAGCCGAAATCGTAGTTTTGCTCTTTTTGCACGGCCGTCCCGGTGATATACCCCCTCAGGGCGCCCACCTTCATCTCCTGCCGCGCGGTGGGGAACTCGAACTGGCGCAGCGGCCCTTCGGTGGGCTCGCCCCCCAGCCAATAGGGCTGCCCGTCCAGGGAGAGGAGGACGTAGTCGGCGGCGGGGTCGAGGGAGGTAAAGGCGTCGAAAACCGCCGCGGGGTCCAGCTGGATCACAATCACCCCATAGCGGCTCAGGTCCCGGTTGTCCAGGAGGTTTTGATAGAGGTAGAGGCTCCTCCCGCTGACCAGCAGGTGGGTGGTGTTGTCCTCCTCGCCCAGGGCGGACACCACCTGCGCGTGGGCGTCCTTGAGATAGGCGTCCAGATAGGCGCCGCCGTAGGGGCTTTCATAGATCATCCGCCCCGGATCGGCGGAAAAGAAGATCCCGGCGAAGAGGTATTCCTTTTGTAGCCCGAACTTGCGCAGCAGCTCGCCGCGCACCGCGGCGGTGAGGGCGTTTTGGTCCTGCTGCTCCTTATAATGCTTGGCGACGGCCCCCTCGTAGATGACGTCACGCATCTGCTGGATGGCCGACTCGAGCTTCTGGCTGCTCATCTGGGCGGCATAGCTCGCGCCCGAGCGGATGTTCCCCTCGGCGCGGTCCTTGACGGCGGTTTGGATGTACATCACACAGACTGCCGAGATGGCCAGCACCGGCACGATCCAGCAGTAGATCAGCAACCAGGTGAGCTGGGATTTGATCGACGTTTTCTTTTTCATAAAATCCCCTCCCACCGCTGAAACATTACCGCACCCATCATAACATAAAATCACCGTTCTGTTAATGGGAAAAAAGCCCTGTTTTTGCCGAAGAAAACCGGGAAAACTCCCGGAACCCTATGGATGGCTCCCGGGAGTTTTCACCGCCGCCGTTTTTTATCTCCGATTTTTTCCTCCCCTTCCCCGACGCTGCACCGCCCCCGCTGGGGGCAGCCGCGGCATCCTTCGCAGCAGCGTCCGCGCAGCATACGCGCAAGGTTTTCCAAAAACAGGAGCAGCCCGATCAGCACCAAAAAGACGCAGAGGGTCAAAATCAGGATCAGCATACCGCACCTCCCAAAAACATCCCGCCCACCCGGTAGGCGGCAAAGGACACCAGATAGGCCACCGAGCACTGCAGCAGCGCCGCCGAGAGCGCCGCGCGCAGGCTCCCAAGCTCCCGGCTGATGGCGACAAACGCCGAAATGCAGGGCATGTAGAGCAGCGAAAACACCATGAAGGCCAGGCCGCTTTGCGGGGTAAAGTGGGCGGAGATCGCGGCGGTCAGACCTCCCTGCCCGCCGAAGAGCACCCCAAAAGTCGCCACCACCGATTCCTTGGCGATCAGCCCCGAGAGCAGCGCCACCGCCGCCTGCCATTCCCCGAAGCCCAATGGGGCGAACAGCGGCGCGAGCGCCCGGCCCAGGGCGCCAAAAAGGCTCTGCTCGGGCTGCACGGTGTATTGCAGCGAGGGGGTGAAGCTTTGCAGCAGCCAGATGACCACGTTCATCGAAAAGATGATTGTACCCGCTTTGGTGAGGAAGCCCACGCATTTTTGCCACATGTGCCGCAGCGTCCCGCCCAGGGTAGGCAGCCGGTAGGGCGGCAGCTCCATCACGAAGGGACGCCCCGGCCCGCGAAAGAGGGTATGCCGCAGCAGCAGCCCGCACAGAACCGCCACCGCCAGCCCCAGCAGGTACATCCCCAGCACCGCCACATTCTCGTGCCCCTTAAAAAACACCCCGGCGAAAAGGGCGTAGATCGGCAGCCGCGCCGAGCAGGACATGAAGGGGATGAGCAGGACGGTGAGCCGCCGCTCACGCTCGTCCCCCATCCCCCGCGCGGCCATCACCGCCGGGGTGGTGCAGCCGAAGCCCATCAGCATGGGGATGAAGCACTTCCCCGTCAGCCCCAGCCCCTGCAGCAGCCGGTCCATCAAAAAGGCCGCGCGGGCCATGTAGCCGCTGTCCTCCAAAATAGACAGGCAGAAAAAGAGCAGCATGATCTGCGGCAGGAAGGCGAGCACCCCGCCCACCCCGCCGATCACCGCGTCCAGCAGCAGGCTGTAGGTCCAGTCCGGCGCGCCGCTCTGCGCGAGCAGCCCGCCGAAAAATCCGCCGAGCCTCCCGATCAGCCCCTCGAGCAGGGTCTTTAGCATATTGCCCAGCGGCCCGAAGGTGATGGAAAACATGCAGAAGAAGATGAGCAAAAAAAACGGCAGGCCCCACACGCGGCTGATGAGAATGCGGTCCAGGCGCTGGGTGAGCCCCGGCCCCTTCTCCCGCCGGGGGTAGCGGACCACTCCCGCCGCCCCCGCGCGGATCAGCCGCCAGCGCGCGTCGGCCAGGCGGGACTGGCGCTGCTGGGGCTCGGGGTGGTAGCGCGCCGCGGCCGCCTTTGCCTTTGCGAGGAGACCATCGCCGAGATGCAGCCGCGCGGCGGTCTGTGTGTCGCCCTCGAGAAGCCTGGCGGCGAAGAAGGCGCATAGCCGTTTTTCCGGCACCTGGCGGGTGATCAGCCCCGCGATCTCCTCGAGCGCCCCCGCCGTCTCGCGGTCGTAGCGCACACGGGGCAGCAGCCTCACCTTCCTTTGGCAGAGCTCTCCGGCGAGCTCGACGAGCTCCTGCACCCCTTCGCCCCGGCGCGCCGAGATGGGCAGCACCGGCACCCCCAGACGGCGCTGCAGCAGCGCATGGTCCACCCGGCCGCCCCGGCTCTCGACCTCGTCCACCATATTGAGCGCGACCACCATCGGGAGCCCGAGCTCCATGAGCTGCACCGTGAGGTAGAGGTTGCGCTCGAGGTTCCCGGCGTCCACGATGTTGATGACCACGTCCGGACGCTCGTCCAGCAAAAACCCCAGCGCCACCCTCTCCTCGAGGGAATAGGGGGATAGGGAATAGATCCCCGGCAGGTCGGTAAGCCTGACTTTCAGCCGGCCAAGGGAGAGCCGGCCCTCCTTTTTGTCCACCGTGACCCCGGCCCAGTTGCCCACATACTGCCGCTGCCCGGTCAGGAGGTTAAACAGGGTCGTCTTTCCGCAGTTCGGATTTCCTACGAGCGCCGCTTTCTTTTCCATCGGTTTGTCCTCTTTTCGCTGTCATCTTCACGCGAAAAACCCGGCGCAGGGCGCGGGGCTTTCCCCCACATCCCTATGCCGGGCAAGGACAAAATAGTATTCATTCAGAAATAAGCTCGATTTCGATCTTTCCCGCATCCGCCCGGCGCAGCGAAAGCTCGTACCCCATCAGGGCGATCTCGAGCGGGTCCCCGAGCGGCGCTATGCGCAGCAGGCGCACCAATGTTCCCCTCGTCAGTCCCATGTCGAGCAGACGGCGGCGCAGGGCGCCCTCGCAACGCATGGCGACGACGACCCCGCTCTGGCCCGGGCGTAGCTCGCGCAGGGTCATATCAGCCGCTCCAGCTCTTTTTTGAGCCGCTTGATGATCCGCTTTTCCAGCCGCGAGATGTAGGACTGGGAAATCCCGATGATGTCCGCGACCTCCTTCTGGGTACGCTCCTTGCCGTCGAGCAGGCCGAAACGCAGCTGCATGATGTGGCGCTCCCGCTCGCCCAGGTGCTCCACCGCCGAAAGGAGCATGCTCTTCTCCGCGTCGTGCTCGATGTTCTTGTTCACGCTGTCATTTTCGGTCCCCAAAATGTCCGAGAGGAGCAGCTCGTTGCCGTCCCAGTCGATATTGAGCGGCTCGTCGATGGAAATTTCGTTTTTCTGGTTTTGGAACTTGCGCAGATACATCAAAATCTCGTTTTCGATGCAGCGGCTGGCATAGGTGGCCAGCTTGATGTTGCGCTCGGGCGAGAAGGTGTTCACCGCCTTGATCAGCCCGATGGTGCCGATCGAGATCAAATCCTCCACCCCGACCCCGCTGGACTCAAATTTCTTGGCGATGTATACCACCAGCCGCAGGTTATGTACGATCAGCGTCTTGCGCGCCGTGCTCTCCCCCGCGCTCAGTTCGATGAAGACCTTCTCCTCCTCCGCCTTGGAAAGCGGAGCGGGCAACACCTCCGGCCCGTTGATATAATGGACCGTGTCGAGAAGCCCCAGCGCTTTCAGCAGCCGCTGCAGCAACCGGCACGGAGCGCTCGTCACCATTGTCAGCATTTGTGCACCGCCTTTTCTCTCATTTTTGTCTGTACCCTCTTCCCCGTCAGGGCGCGATTGAGCAGCAGCTGCTGCCCGGGGACGCCGTCGAGCTCCTTGGAAACCGCAATGTAAACGTCCTGCACCATGAGGGGGCCTTCCCCCAGATCAAGCAGCATATGTTCCGGCCGAAAGGCCGGCAGCAGGTCCTGTCCCGCCACGGTGGCGCAGGGAATCAGCCGCAGGCCCGCGCACCCTTGCCCCGTCTGCGCCGCCGGCCAGAAGCCGTCGGGCAGGATGGGCGAGAGCAGGCAGTAGGAGCCGATCACCACCGGCGTGCCGCTGAAGGCGTCGCAGAGGTTGTTCTGGCTGTCCACCACGCCGGTGCAGCACAGCTCTTTCCCGTCGTTAACGATGGTCACCGGCAGCTCCTTTACCGCCAGCGCCCCCCTGCTGATCAGCCGCTGATAGGCGGTGACGATCCCGTAGACCAGCGCGCAGCAGATCAGCAGCCCGACCCCGGAGACATTGAAATAGCAGACCCCATTGTAATAGAACCCGCTTCGCCCGCCCGAGAGCAGGGTGATAAAGAGCATGAATCCCGCGAAGACGAAGCTGGTCGCAAGCAGCATAAAGAGCCGCTTTATGTAGCCGCGCCCATCTTTATAGCCGCCCGAAACCGCCGCGAGCAAGGAAGAGAAGGCGAGCTTAAAAAGGATGTTCGCCGCCGCGCCCATCTGTGGCAGAAAGATGATGAGCGACCCCGCCGCCCCGATCAGGGCCGCCAGGGTGATCCGCAGGCGGGAGAGCTTTACCCCCCTGCCGCATAAGCGGGCTGAAAGCAGCAGGAGCAGGTAATTGACAATGAAGTTTAGCACGATAAGCACATCTACATAAACAATCACGCTTTTTCCCCTAAAAATGGATTACAACCTTCATTATAAGCCGCGCGGGAAAAGGGAGCGGTCGAAGCGAAGGAGAAAACTTTGTAGAGTTATGCACCATATTCTAAAAACAGGGCCCGGCAGGGAGGAAAATGAGAATCAGGATAAGAAAAAGCCGCCGGATGGCGAATCCGGCGGCAGAAGCGGTACACGGTATATTAGAAAAAGACCGCAAGCAATAACTGCTTGCGGTCTTGATTGTGCGTTTTTTGCGTAAAATCAGAAGAAAATCTCCAAGCTCTTCCATTCATTTCTAAGTATATCCTGTTTTGGTGAAAAATGCAAGGGGATTTGGAGGTTTTAAGCAGTATCCCGCGAAAGTTTTGGCCCCAAGAAGTTATTACTAGCGGTCTTTCTAAAGGGGACGAAAGCATGAAAAGAAAGCTGTCAGCTATCATCTTGGCCGCGCTGGCACTTGCCGTATTGGGCGGCTTCACGTTGGAAGACAGCGGGGCGCGGGAGCATTACGCCGGTCTGCTCCGGGAGGGGATCATCACCGGGGCTGAATTTATGGTGGGCGGCGTTTCTACGGAAACGCCATTGCCGGCTGACGCCGGCGGCCCACCTCACGGGGGGAATCATCCCCCCATGGACCCCCTAACTCTCCGAGGGGGGATAAGCGTGGGTGAGAGTGAGAAGGAGCCGCTCGACGATTTCGTCATCGGCGAAATCACCCAGGGCCGCGAGGCAGGTGAGCCTGCGTGAGGATTCCTTCGCGCCGGATTGCCGCCGCCATCTTTGCCATCCTCTTCTCGCTGAGCTTAGCAAGCCCGGCCTTGGCCGCCACCGTCGGAGAGTCGGGGGGAGTCTCCGGCGGGACGGAAATAGAATATGAACCCGTCCCGGCCCCCGGGGGGAGAACGGCCCGGGCGGCGCTCTTCGCGGCGAATGTGCAGACCGAGGCGATCAGCCTTCACGTCAGCAACAACAATCCGGACCTGATCACCGGCTTCACCGTCGCCGCCGCCCCGGCGGGCGGCGGCGAGGCCCTCTATGGCGTGCGGCAGGGGGCGGGCTGGGATTATAAGATCCCGTTTGCTTCCCCGCCCCAGGAGGACACCGACTTCACCATCACCGTGACCTCCCAAAGCAGCGCCCCCGGCTTCCACGCGGCCGGGGTGAAGGAAACGGTGATGACCTACAACGCGATCAAGAGCCTGACGATCAGGAGCGGGGATACCGACGCGACCGGGAAAACCCTCTATCTGCAGACGAACAACGCCCAGGGGCGGCAGTCGGTTCAGTTGGCCGCCAGCAAGAATGGCAGCACAAGCAGTACCGGCCCGACCGGCCACCCCTACATGAAGGCGAACAATTACGCCGAACAGGTCCTCTGGATAAGCAGCAACGAGGCCGTCGCGTCGGTGGACGCGACCGGCCTCGTCACCGCCCACACCGGCGGGACGGCCACCGTCACCGCCAGCGTCTACGGCGGGAAAGTGAAGGCCGCCTGCACGGTCAACGTCTCGGCGGTGACGGGGGTGTCGCTGAGCCACACCGCCTATACCCTCTTCACCGGCGGCACAGCGTCCGAGACGCAGTTTACCCTCTCGGCCGCCCTGACGGGCGGGGCATCCAGCGACGAGCTGGAATGGACGAACAGCGATCCCGGCGCCGCCGCGATGACAGTCTCTGCGGACGGGCACAGCGCCACCATCGCCGCCAGCGGCAAAACGGCGGGCAGCACGACCATCACCGCCCATATCAAGGGGGCGCCGGACACGGCGCAGTACAAGGCGAGCTGCATCGTCACGGTGGTGACCATTGGAAGCGTCCGTGTCAGTCCCAACAGCTATACCCTCTATACTCAGGGTTCGCCGTAGACGGTGCAGCTGAGCGCAACGGTAACGCCCAGCGCCGCCCCGGTCTGGAGCAGCAGCAACCCGGCCGCCGCGACGGTCAACCAGACCGGACTGGTGAGCGCGGTTGCGCCGGGGAGCACGACCGTCACCGCGACGGTGGGCGGGAAGAGCGCCAACTGCGCCATCACGGTCAAGGACAGGATCGCTGTCACCTCGGTGACAGTCAGCGGGAACAACAACCTGGTGCGCACCAGCGACAATCTCAGTCCCACTTCCCAGCTTTCCGCCTCTGTCGAGCCGGAGAATGCCACTCTGAAAACTGTCACCTGGGCCAAAACAGGCGGCAGCGCCAGCATCAACATCAACGCTTCCGGGCTGGTGACCGCCACCGCGGCGGGCAGTGCCACCTTCACCGCCACGGCGGACGGTGTGACGAGCGCCCCCTACACCGTCACCGTGACCGACCAGGGCCCGACCGGTATCGTCATAGGCAAGACGGCAGCGACTTTTAAAGTGGGAGAGAACACCACTGTCAATGCGGCCGTCAGCCCATGGAACGCGTTGAACACCAATATCAACTGGTGGAGCGACAACCCGGCGGTCGCAACGGTGAGCGCCGGGTCGACGGCAAACAACGGGACCATTACCGTTTACGGCGTCGGCGCGGGAACCGCCAATATTTACGCCCAGGCACAGGGGAACACCGGCTTCTACCAGACCATGTCTGTGACCGTACAAAAACCGGTCATTATAGACGACAGCGGCAACGCAATGGACGAAGGAAAAACGGTAACCTGGGGCGGCAAAAGCTGGTGGGTCGTCGACGATGATGGAAGTCCGTATGGCGGCAATTCCGGTTCTGTTGTTTTGCTGTCAAATTTCGACTATTACACTGGAAAATACGGCAGTTTGAACACTTATAGCAGCAGTTTGGTACGGACCCAGTGCGCCAATTTTTATAACGGTTTGACGGCCGCACAAAAGGAAAAGCTCTCTGCGCATAAATATGTAGGGGACTATGCCTGGTTACCGAGCGCTTGCGAAATATATGGAAGCAGCAGGCCGAGCAACTCCACCGATGCATATACAGAGACAAAACAGTTCAGCCATTTTATAAATAACGGCGTAACGGCAAGCAATTACAGTGCGGTCAAGACGGTGTTCGGAAGTACCGGCTACAGATGGATTCGTTCCCCGCGAAGCTATGTCATATGTGTCGTCGGGCCAAACGGCGAATTAACCAGTTCGTCCCTCACGGCATCTCTTCCCATGCGTTTTTGTATCATCCTCAATCCATGACAGTAAAAAGCGCCCCGCAAACTTGCGGGGCCTCTTTCTTACTTGACCGGTTCGATCTTCCAAATATCCCTGGCGTATTCGCGGATGGTCCGGTCCGACGAAAAGCGCCCGGCGTTGCAGAGATTATACCAGCAGCGGCGGCTAAAGGCCAGCCTGTCGCGGTAGTCGCGGTTGGCCGCCAGCTTCTTTTCCTGATAGTCCAAAAAGTCGCGCAGCAAGAAGTAGTTGTCCGCCCGGTGCCAGCTGGCCCCCTCCAGAATCGAGCGGTGCAGCTCGGCGAACTCCCCGTTCCCGCTGTCCGAAAAGGTGCCGTCGATCAGGGTGTCCAGCACCCGCCGAATGCGCGGCTGCTCCTCGTAGATGCGCTTGGGGTCGTAGCTGTCCCGGATCTCGTCGAGCTGCTCGACCCGCGCGCCGAAGATATAGTTGTTTTCCTCCCCCGCGGCCTTTACGATCTCGACGTTCGCCCCGTCGTAGGTGCCGAGGGTCACCGCGCCGTTTAACATGAACTTCATGTTCCCGGTGCCGCTGGCCTCGGTCCCGGCGGTGGATATCTGCTCGGATACGTCGGCGGCCGGGATCAGGCGCTCGGCATAGGAGACGTTGTAGTTTTGCACGAAAACGACCTTCAGCTTCCCGTCCATCTCGGGGTCGCCGTCGATCATTTTGGCGATCTCGCAGATAAAGTGGATGATCGCCTTGGCGCGCACATAGCCGGGCGCCGCCTTGGCGCCGAAAATAAAGGCGGTGGGGGTGAAGTCCTGAATCCGCCCTTCCTTAAGGCCATAGTAGATGTCCAGGATGGACAGGGCGTTTAAGAGCTGCCGCTTATATTCGTGCAGGCGCTTGACCTGGATGTCGAAAAGGAAGTTTTCGTCCAGGCGTATCCCCTCCTGCCACTCGATGAAGCCTGCCAGCTGGCGCTTCTTCTCCCGCTTGATGTCCACGAACTCGCGCATCACGCCCTCGTCCTGCGCATAGCGCTCCAGCTCTTTCAGCCGCTCAAGGTCACGCACCCACGCCTCGTCCCCGAGCAGCCGGGTGATCAGCGCGGAAAGCTCGGGATTGCACAGCCGCAGCCAGCGCCGCTGGGTGATCCCGTTGGTCTTGTTCTGGAAGCGCTCGGGGAAAAGTTTGTACCAGTCGTGGAGCACCGTCTCTTTGAGGATTTCGGTGTGGAGCTGTGCCACCCCGTTGACGGTATGCCCGACGTAGACGGCCAAATTGGCCATCTGCACATAGCCGCCGCGGATGATCCGGTAGCGCGCCGCCGCCATCGGGGAGAGCCCCCGCCCCGCCAGGTCGCGGGCGCGGTGCTCGTCGATCATCTCGATGACGGCGAGCACCTGCGGGCAGGTTTCCCGCAAAAGGGAGCACTCCCAGCTCTCCATCGCCTCGGGCATGACGGTGTGGTTGGTGTAGGAAAAGGTCTCCTGCGCCACCGCAAGGGCGGAGAGGAAGTCGAGCGAGCGCTCCATCAGCAGCCGGATAAGCTCGGGGATGGCGATGACCGGATGAGTGTCGTTGAGCTGCAAGGCATACCACTTGCCGAAGTCATGATAATTCTCCCCGTGCGCGCGGACGTAATCGCGCAGCATGCTCTGCAGCGAGGCGCTGCAGAAGAAGTACTGCTGCCCCAGGCGCAGCAGCTTGCCCTCGCGGGTGCTGTCGTTGGGATAGAGCACCCGGGAAATGTCCTCCGCTTTATTTTTGCAGCGCACCGCCTCGTCGTAGTGCTGGTCGTTAAAGAGGGTGAAGTCGAACTCCTCCACCGGTTCGGCCTGCCACAGGCGCAGCGTGCCCACATTGTCGGTGCCCCAGCCCAGGATGGGCATATCGTAGGGCACGGCGTTGACCACCTGGTCCCCCAGCGTCACCTGCACCGTATCCTGCTGTCTTCTCACGCTCCACGGGTCGCCGAAGCGGGTCCAGTCGTCGGCGGCCTCCTTCTGGTACCCGTCCACGAGCCGCTGGCGGAAGAGCCCGTAGCGGTAGCGGATCCCGTACCCGTCCAGCGGCAGGTCCAGCGTGGCGGCGCTGTCCAGGAAGCAGGCCGCCAGCCGCCCGAGGCCGCCGTTGCCCAGGGCCGCGTCCTCGATCTCCTCGAAAGCCCCGATATCCGCGCCCGCCTGCGCGAGCAGCCCGGCCACCTCGTCGAGGACTCCCAGGCAGAGCAGGTTGTTATAGACCGCCCGGCCGACCAAAAATTCGGCCGACAGATATCCGGCCCGGCGGACCTGATCCCGTTTTTGCAGGCTCGCCCGCCAGTCGGAATAGAGCTGCTCCATCACCGCCTCGCCCAGCGCCTCGTGCAGCTGCCAAGGCGCCGCCTCCTCGATCTCGCAGCGGTATTCCCGGTGCAGGTTCTGCCGCAGCGCCTGCAAAAAGCCTTCCTGATCAAAATGATCCAGCATTATAATATCCATTCCTTTCGTGGGGATTTGTTGTTGCCGAAACTATCTTCCGTAAAGCCGCGTCATCGCCCGGATTTCCCGTGCCAGGGCGGCGCTGAGCTCCCCTTTTTGCAGCCGCCAGCACCAGTTCCCCCCCAGGGTGGAGGGGATGTTGATCCGCCCTTCGCTGCCGGTCCCCAGCCAGTCCTGCATCTGGGTCACGCAGAGGTTGGCGCTCGAAGCGATCCCCGCGCGGATGAAGCCGCGCGTATAGCCCTCCCGGTGGTCCAAGTGCAGGTATCTCTTACAAAAGCGCACCTGCTCCGTCGGGGAGGTCTCAAACCAGCCGCGCACCGTGTCGTTGTCGTGGGTGCCGGTGTAGACCACGCAGTTTTTCTCGAAGTTGTGGGGCAGGTAGTCGCTGTCCCCCTTCGGATCGAACGCGAACTGAAGCACCTTCATGCCAGGATAGCCGCTTTGGCGCAGCAGCTCGCGCACCGCCTCGGTGAGCAGCCCCAGGTCCTCGGCGATGATCGCCTGCTCGCCCAGGCTCTGGCGGATCGCCTCGAAGAGGGCGATCCCCGGCCCCTTGTGCCAGATGCCGTGCTCGGCCGTCCCGTCGGCGGCGGGGATGGCGTAGTAGCTCTCGAAGCCGCGGAAGTGATCGATCCGCACCACGTCGTGAACCGAGCAGACGGCGCGCACCCGCTCGATCCACCAGCCATAGCCCTGCGCTCCCAGCGCCTCCCAGTCATAGAGCGGGTTGCCCCAGAGCTGGCCGGTCTTTGAGAAAGCGTCGGGCGGGCAGCCCGCCACCTCCACCGGGGTGAGATCCCGGTGGAGCGAGAAGAGCTGCGGATTCGCCCAGACGTCGGCGCTGTCCAGCGCCACATAGATCGGGATGTCCCCGATGATCTTAATCCCCCTGCGGTTGGCATAGCCCTTGAGCGCGCGCCACTGGCGAAAGAAAAGGTACTGCAGGTAGGTCCAGAACTCGACCTCCCCTTGCAGCTCCCGGCGCCAATACTCGAGCGCCGCGGGCTCGCGGGAGCGGATGTCCGCCTCCCACTCCTGCACCGGCACCTGGTCGAAGCGGTACTTGAGCGCCATGAAGAGCGCGTAGTCGGGCAGCCAGTGCGCGTTCTCCTGCTCGAAGGCGGCCACCTGCTCCCGCTCGCGCAGAAATCCCCGCTCGTAGGCCTTACGGAGCAGTCCGAACCGCCCGTCGAAGAGCGCCTTGTAATCCACCCGCCCGGGGTCGCTCCCAAAGTCGCAGGCCGCGCACTCCTCTCTTGTGAGCAGCCCGTCGCGCACCAGCAGCTCGAGGTCGATGAAATACGGGTTCCCCGCAAAGGTGGAGAAGGACTGATAGGGCGAGTCGCCGTAGCTCGTCGGCCCCAGGGGCAGGATCTGCCAATATTTTTGCCCGGCCGCCGAAAGAAAATCCACAAACCGGTGCGCTTCCTTCCCCAGCGTGCCGATCCCATACGGCGAGGGGAGCGAAAAGATGGGGAGCAGAATCCCGCTCGCTCTCATAAAAATCATCCCTTTTGCCGCTTCGCGCCGGCAAATATTTTAAGGAAAACGCCCGTCTCACCATGCGAAGCAAAGGTTGGCAAGACGCCATGCGAACGTTTTCATCCTATTATAGCCTTCCCGCTTCCCCTTGACAAGATTTCCGGGCGTTTCCGGGAATTGATGCAAAATATTTTACAGATAATGGTAAATTAACAGGCGCAGCCAAAGTGGCCGCGCCTGTCATAAAAATTGTCACGTAGAATAAAAGGGGATCAGGAGCAAGTGCCGTTTTGTAGAAATGACACGCACCCCGTCAGCTGGCGCTCTCCTTCTCCTCGAGCTTCTCCTTGCTGACCGTCAGCTTGTTCGAGCGGATGATCGTCTCGCTCTTGACCACCTTGGGCTTGCCGGTGCCGAGCACCGCCTCGGGGGTGATGGTGATCTGGGAAATGGTCGGATCGCTGGGGGCGTTAAACATAATTTCGCCCAGCACGCCCTCCATGATCCCACGCAGCCCTCTGGCGCCCGTCTTGCGCTGGATGGCGGCCTTGGCGACCTCGCGCAGGGCCTTCTCCTGGAATTTGAGCTCGATCCCGTCGAGCTTGAGGAGCTTTTTATACTGCTTGACCATCGCGTTCTTGGGCTTGGTGAGGATCTTGACCAGCGCCTCCTCGTCCAGGTCCTCGAGCGTGGCGATGACCGGCATGCGCCCGACCAGCTCGGGGATCAGCCCGTATTTGACCAGGTCCGCCGGAACCACCTGGCGCACCAGCTCGTCGCGCTCCCTGGAGCGGCTGTCCACCACCGTGCCGCCGAAGCCCAGCGACTTCTGGGCGACCCGGCGCTCGATGTTCTTTTCAATCCCGTCGAAGGCGCCGCCGCAGATGAAAAGGATGTTGGTGGTGTCGATCTGGATGAATTCCTGCTGCGGATGCTTGCGCCCGCCGGTGGGCGGGACGTTGGCGACGGTCCCCTCCAGGATTTTGAGCAGCGCCTGCTGCACCCCTTCGCCGCTGACGTCGCGGGTGATCGAAGCGTTCTCGCTCTTGCGGGAAATCTTATCGATCTCGTCGACGTAGATGATCCCGCGCTGGGCGCGCTCCACGTCGTAATCGGCGGCCTGGATCAGGCGCAGCAGGATGTTTTCCACATCCTCGCCCACATACCCCGCCTCGGTGAGGGTGGTCGCGTCGGCGATGGCGAAGGGCACGTTGAGGGTGCGCGCCAGCGTCTGGGCGAGCATGGTCTTGCCCACGCCCGTCGGCCCGAGCAGCAGCACGTTGCTCTTGCCCAGCTCCACGTCGTCCTGGCCGCCCAGGAAAATCCGCTTATAGTGGTTGTAGACCGCCACCGACAGGGCCACCTTGGCCCGATCCTGCCCGATGACGTATTCGTCGAGCGCCGCCTTGATCTCGGCGGGCTTTTGGATGACGATCTCCTCGGGCTCCTGGGCCTTTTCGTCTTCGCGCGCGCGCGCGTCGGCGTAGTCGTCGTCCTCCTCGAGGATCCCCAGGCACAGCTCGACGCACTCGTTGCAGATGAAGACCCCCGGCCCCGCGATCATCCGCGCGACCTCGGCCTGCGTCTTCCCGCAGAAGGAGCAGCGCATCATCCTCTGCCCGGTCTTGTCGTTGTTCGGCATCGTGTTTCCTCCAATTAAAACAGGGTTGCGGGGAAGCTGATTTTCCCCAGACAAACGAGGAACAGGAAGCGCCCTTGCGGCCGCTTCCTGCAGGTACTCGTTTTTGATTCGTCAGGCACGCTTGACCATGACCTTGTCGATCAGGCCGTACGTTACGGCCTCCTCGGCGGTCATGAAATTATCCCGCTCGGTGTCCCGCTCGATGACCTCGAGCGGCTGTCCGGTCGCGTCGGAAAGCATCTGATTGAGCTTGCGGCGCATGTTGATCAGCCTCTCAGCGTGGATCTTGACGTCGCTCGCCTGCCCCTGGAAGCCGCCCATGGGCTGGTGAATCATGATCTCGCTGTTGGGCAGCGCAAACCGCTTGCCCTTGGCCCCGGCCGTCAGCAGGAAGGAGCCCATCGAGGCGGCCATGCCGATACAGGTGGTGGACACGTCGCACTTGACGTAGTTCATCGTATCGTAGATCGCCATGCCGGCCGTGACCGACCCGCCCGGGCTGTTGATGTACAGGTTGATGTCCTTATCCGGGTCCTGGCCCTCCAGGTACAGCAGCTGCGCCACCACAATGCTGGCGCTCGCATCGTTGACCTCTTCGCAGAGCATCACGATCCGGTCGTTGAGAAGTCTGGAAAAAATGTCGTATGACCTTTCGCCGCGGTTGGTCTGTTCAATGACCATCGGCACTAAGCTCATAACAATACACCCCTAATCCTTAAAATAATTGTTGCCGCCGATTGCCTTCCCGGAAAGCGCTTCCCTCAAACAAATACACGTTACGCTTAACGTGTGGCGTTACGCATTCTCCTCGTCCGCCTTCTTGGCGGTCTTCTTACGGGTGGTCTTCTTGGGCGCCTCGCCCTCGTCGTCCTTGGAAGCCTTCTTCGCCGCCTTCTTCTGGGGCTTTTCATCGGCCGCCTCGGCCTCTTCCACCGGGATCGCGCTGTCGCGGATGAGGTCGATGGCCTTGGTCACCGCCACGTCGTGGATGATGTCTTTTTCACCGATCATCTTTTTGATCTCGTCGGCTTCCTTCTTGTACTGCTCGGCGAGCTTCTGATACTCCGCCTCGATCTCCTCGGCATTCGGCTCGATCTTCTCGAGCTCGGCGATCTTTTCGAGCGCCAGCGAAATCTTTACCCGGCGCAGGGCGCCGTCGCGGAAGGACTCGCGGAAGGTCTCGCTCGTCTGGCCCATATACTGCAGGTACATCTCCATCGGGATGCCCTGGCTCTTGAGGCGGTACTCGTACTCGCGCATCATGTCGTCCATCCTGGCGGCGACCATCTCGTCGGGGATTTCACCCTCGAGCTGCTCGACCACCTGGTCGATGACCTTGTCCTCGAACTCCTCCTGCGCGCGCTCGTCGGCCGCCTTCTGCAGCTTCTCCTTGGTGTCCTTTTTCAGCTCTTCGAGGGTATCGAACTCGCTGACGTCCTTGGCGAACTCGTCGTCGAGCTGGGGCAGCTGCTCTTCCTTGATCTCATGCAGCTTCACCTTGAAGGTGGCGTCCTTGCCCTTTAGATCATCCTGGTACTCCTCGGGGAAGGTCACATTCACGTCGAACTCCTCGTTCACACTGTGCCCGGCGACCTGGTCCTCGAAGCCGGGGATGAACTGCCCGCTGCCGAGCTTGAGGCTGTAGTTTTCGCCCTTGCCGCCCTCGAAGGCGACGCCGTCGACAAAGCCCTCGAAGTCGATCACCACGGTGTCGCCCTCTTTGGCGGCGCGGTCCTCGACCGTGAGGATGCGCGCGCCCCGCTTGCGCTGACGCTCGAGCTCGTCGGCAACCTCGTCGTCGCTGACAGTCTTGACGGCTTTCGGCGCTTTTATGCCCTTGTAGCCGCTGATTTTCACTTCCGGCTTGTTGATGACAACAGCCTTGAAGGTGAACCCATCCTTATCCACCGCGGTGATTTCAATCTCGGGGTAGGCCACCGGCTCGAGCTTCGCCGCCTCGACGGCGTCCTCATACGCCTTGGGGTACAGCTCGTTGACCGCATCCTCATAGAACATCCCCTCGCCGAACATCTTCATGACGATCGAACGGGGCGCCTTGCCGCGGCGGAAGCCCGGCACATTGAGCTTGGGCGCGCGCTTCTTGAAGGCACGGTCCACGGCGGGGGCAAACTCCTCGGCGCCGACCTTGACCTCGAGCTCATATTTGTTGGTCTCGATTTTTTTTGACGAAGTAAGTTCCATTACCTCTTTCCTCCTGTGTATACCATTTATAATCTGTACAAGATTATTTTTTACTATCCCCAAAAGGTCTTTTTTCGCCAAGGCGCAAACAGACCCGGAACTATCTTATCTAGTTTAGCATATCCCCGCGCCGTTTGCCAGCCTTTTTTTCTAAAAATTCAGAAAACATGCAGGGTTTTGCAGGCTATTTGCCGCTTAGCGGGACCAGATGGGGGCAAAAGCGCAGATAATCCGCCGAGATCAGCTTGAACGTGATCCCCAGGTGCTCCCCTTCCAGCGCCCAGGCGCAGCCGGCGGAGTGGATGTGCCCATAGTAGCACCGGCGCACTTCATAGCGGCGCAGCACGTCGAGGATTTCGGCGCTGGTTTCGTTGCCGTAGAGGGGCGGATAGTGCAAAAAGGCCACCCGCTCGCCTTGGTCCCCTTCGGCCGATTTTAGCGAGAGCTCGAGCCGGGTCGCCTCGCGGGCCGTAATCTTGCGGTCGTGCTCCTGCCCGTTTTCAAAAATCCATCCGCGCGAGCCGCACAGCCACAGCCCCTCGACGAGGCTGGCGCTGTTGTGCAAAAAGGAAAGCGAGCGAATCCCGTTTTCCTCAAAAAAGGCCTCCATCTTTGCCCTGGTGGTCCACCAATAGTCGTGGTTGCCCTTGAGCAGCAGCTTCTTCCCCGGCAGCGCGTCGATGAACTGAAAATCGCGCAGCGCCTGCTGCAGGCTCATTCCCCAAGAAATGTCCCCCGCCAGCACCACGGTGTCCTCTTCCCGCACGGTGTTTTTCCAGTTTTCCTCAATGCGGGCGACGTAATTTTCCCAGCCGGGAAAGATGTCCATCGCCTTGTCGGCGCCCAGGGAAAGATGCAGGTCCCCAATCGTGTATATCGCCATAAAGCCCCCTGTAAAACCCGGGAAACGCGGCGCATATCCGGCGCCCCCGGTACAAATACTAAACAATGCGGCTCCTGCCGCCAGATAACGGATATGTCCCCTTTGCGTCCCTATCCAGCCGCGGCTGAGTATGGACGCGGACATCTTTCTAGGCAAAAAGGAAAAGGAGTGTTTTTGATGGAACAGCGTCCCCAGAACTACCTGCCGGGAATCAAGTGCGAAGTGAAGAACTGCAAGTATAACGATGCGCATTGCTGCACCGCCGAGGAGATCCGCGTCGCCCCGCAGCACGCCTGCTGCGCCGCGGACACCGCCTGCGCCACCTTCAAGCCGGCCGAGTAGCCTTTTTACCTCTCACCCAAAACCCGCACCCGGCCCTGGATGCCGGCGTGCGCCGCTTGACCGGCACGGTCGAGCCGCATTCCCGGCGCAATGCGCCGGGAATGCCCGCTTTCTGGGTGCATAGCACCCAGAAAGCGTGTACATAAAATTAAATGCCGAGCGTTTCACAGACAAAGCCGGCCATGCCGCCGCGCTCACAGGAGCGCGAAAAACGCACCGTCTTCCCGCGCAGCGCCGCGATCGGCTGCGGCACGGCAACGCCGGTATGGCGGCAGAGCGCGTCGGCCGGGGCGAAGAGGTCCTCCCCCTCTGCCTCGAGCCCCAGCGCCCCGCAGACGCTGTCCGCGAACTTATAGGCCGAGGCGGTGGAGACAATCAGCGTCTTGCGCTCGTCCGGGATGCTGCGGCGGTACTGCTCACAGACGTCGAAGGCCACCGCCGTGTGGGTGTCAATCAGGTAGCAGTACTGCTCGAAAACCGAGCGGATGGTCGCCTTGGTTTTCTCATCACTGCAGCAGCCGGCGAAAAATTCGTCCTGCATGCGCGCCTTCATTTGCGGCGGCACCGTATAGCGCCCCTCGCTTTGCAGCGCGGCCATCAGCGCGCGCACCTGCTCCCCGTCCCGCCCGCCGAGCTCGAAAAGGAGCCGCTCGAGGTTGGAGGAGATCAGAATATCCATCGAGGGGGACAGGGTGGCGAAGAAGTCGCGGTTGCGGTCGTACACGCCGCTAGCGAAGAAGTCGGTCAGCACGTTGTTGCGGTTGGACGCGCAGATCAGCTTCCCGATCGGCACCCCCATGCGCTTGGCGTAGTAGGCCGCCAGGATATTCCCGAAGTTCCCGGTGGGCACCGCCACGTTGATCTCGTCCCCCAGGGCGATCTCCTCGTTTTGCACCAGGTCGCAGTAGGCGCTGACGTAGTAGACGATCTGCGGCAGCAGGCGGCCCCAGTTGATCGAGTTGGCGCTCGAGAAGCGCTTCCCCGCGCGTTCCAGCCGCTGCGCGAGAGAGGGGTCGGTGAAGATTTCCTTCACCCCGCTCTGGCAGTCGTCGAAATTGCCCCGCACCGCGCAGACGCCGACGTTCTCCCCCTCCTGGGTGCGCATCTGCAGCTTCTGGATCTCGCTGACCCCGTCCTCGGGATAGAAGACCAGGATCCTGGTGCCGGGCACGTCGCGAAAGCCCTCGAGCGCGGCCTTCCCGGTGTCCCCCGAGGTCGCCACCAGGATGACCACCTCGCCCTCCTGCCGGTTCTTTTTCGCCGACACGCTCAGCAGCCGGGGCAGAATCTGCAGCGCCATATCCTTGAAGGCGCAGGTCGGCCCGTGCCAGAGCTCGAGCACATAGGTGCTGTCATCCAGTTTGGAGATCGGCGCGGGCAGGTCGTTTTCAAAACGTCCGCCGGTATAGGCGCCGCTGACGCAGTCGAAAATTTCTTCTCCGCTGAAATCCCCGAGGAATTTGCCGAGCACCAGCCTTGCGCGCGCGCAGTAGTCCAGCGCGCAGCAGCGGGAAAGCTCCTCGTCGCTGAGCGTGGGGACCGTTTCGGGCACGAACAGCCCTCCCTCGGCGGACAGCCCCTGCAGGATCGCGCCGCTGGCGGTACGCACCGCCTTCTTGTCGCGCGTACTGATGTAGTTCATCATCATCATTCCTTTCCCGGGAGTGTTGCATCTAACGAATCAAAGCTCGCCCGCAAGCAGGCGCTCGAAATAGCCGTAGGCGTTCCAGTAAAAAATCTTGTCCGCCAGCTCCCGCCCAAAGCCATTGTCCAGCAGGGCCTGGTAGAAATTTTTGAGCTTGCGCGGCCGGTCGATGATCTCCTCGATGTCCGCCCCGTCGTAGTCGCTGCCCAGCGCGAGCACATTCTCCCCGCCGAGCTGCAGCAGATGGTCCAGGTGGGCGAGCATCTGATCGAACGTCGCCCCCTCGCCGCCATCGGCGATAAACTGGTTATAGAAGTTGAGCCCCACCACCCCGCCGCGCTCGGCGATCCGGCAGAACTGATCGTCGGTCAGGTTGCGCGGGTGGGAACAAACGGCCCGGGAATTCGAGTGCGAAGCGAAAACCGGCTTTTCGGTTGCCGCCAACACGTCGTAAAAGCTCTCATCGTTGAGGTGGGAGACATCCACCGCGATCCCGAGGCGCTCCATCTCATGGACGGCCTCTTTGCCGAAGTCGGTCAGCCGCCCGTCGTCCATCACCCCGCCGGCGAGCTCGTTGTTGCCGTTCCAGGTCAGGGTCACCGAGCGAACCCCGGCGTTATACACCTGCTCAACCATCCCGAGCTCCCCGCCGTAGACGCAGCCGCCCTCGACGGCCAGGATGGAGGACATCCCGCGGCGGTCCCGCGCCTTCTGCAGCGCAGCAAGGTCGGGCACGTCGTAAAGGCGCGGCCCGAGGTGCTCGAGCTGGCGGCGGTAATAGGCGTGGTGGGTGCCAAAGAAGGATTGCGCGCGCTCCCCGCGCACCTCGTCCGGAATAAATACCGCGTAGAGCTGGACGTAGCTGTCGAAGCCGTCCGCGTCCCCGAGTCTCAGCTGGCAGTTTTCGTTATCCAGATCCCACCCCTTTTTCTTGCAGACGGTCAGGGTGTCGCAGTGCATGTCGAATACCCGCATGAAGCACTCTCCTTTTAAAACAGCGTGATGTCGTCCATGGTATAGGCGTTGGGATAATAGTGGAAGCCGCAGACCGAGAAATGCGCGCCCTCCATGAGGATCACCTCGGCGATGTCGAAGCGGGGCTGCAGCCCGCCGACGTCATATTCCTCCAGGAACTGCTGGGCGCCGAAGATGATCCGCTTGCGCTTTTGGTTGTTGACCGTGCTGACCGGTTCGACGAGGTAGCCCGCCGTGCGGGTGCGCACCTCGACAAAGGCGAGATAACCGTCCTTCTCGGCGATCAGGTCGATCTCGCCGAAGCTGTTGTGCCAGTTGCGCTCCACGATCCGGTAGCCGTCGTCCTCCAGAAAGCGCAGGGTGTATTCCTCGCCCAGCCGGCCGCGTTCCCGCCTATATCCCCGTGGTCTGTTTGCCACCTGTCATCCCTTCTTTTCACCCTCGAAAAATTTCTTTAGAAAGCTCATCCGGTGGATCGGGGCGGGCCCGAACTGGCGCAGGCGCTCATAGTGCGCCTTGGTCGGATAGCCCTTATGACGCTGCAGCTCATACTGCGGGTACTCCTGCGCCAGCCGCAGCATATACCGGTCCCGGCTGACCTTGGCCAAGATCGAGGCCGCCGCGATGCTGGCGCTGCGCTGGTCCCCCTTGACGATGGTCAAAGTATGCTCGCAGGGCAGCTGCGGGTCCTGGTTGCCGTCCACCAGCACCAGGTCGGGCGCAACGCCGAGCCCCTCCACCGCCCGGCGCATGGCCAGGAAGGTGGCTTGCAGAATGTTGTATTTGTCGATCTCCCGCTCGTCGGCGCTGGCGACACAGTAGGCGGCCGCCTGCGCGCAGATAATATCGTAGAGCTCGTCGCGTTTCTTTTCGCTGAGCTTCTTCGAGTCGTTGAGCCCTTCTATTTCCAGACCTTTGGGCAGGATGACCGCCGCGGCGTAGACCGGCCCGGCCAGCGGGCCGCGCCCGGCCTCGTCCACCCCGCACACCGCCAGAAAGCCGGTGCGGTAGGCCTCCCGCTCATATTGGTAGAGATCAAACTCGGGCTTGGTACTGCTTGCCATAGCGTCCTCCTCCCCGCGTCACGGCCGCTCGAGGGATACTTTCCCCATCACGCCGCCGCGGAATTCGTCGAGCAGCATGATCGCCGCGCGCTCGGTGTTGACCACCCCGCCCGGCATGAGCATGCCGCGCTTGCGGCCCACCGCCTCGAGCAGGGTATAGCCGTCCGCCCCCTCCAAGGAACCGGGCTCGAGCTTGTAGCGCTCGCAGAGCTGCTGCGGATAGTCCCTTGCGAGCAGCTCGAGCAGCCGCACGGCCAGCAGCTCGATATCCAGCACGTCGTCCTTGATCGAGCCGACAAAGGCCAGGTGCTCGGCCACCGCCTGGTCCTCGAATTTCGGCCAGAGCACGCCGGGCATATCCAGCAGCTCCATCCCGTTTTGCAAGCTGACCCACTGCTTGCCCCGCGTCACGCCCGGGCGGTCCTCCACCTTGGCGCGCCGGGTGCCGCAGAGGCGGTTGATCAGCGAGCTCTTGCCCACGTTCGGGATCCCCACGATCATCATCCGGATCGGGGAGCCCTGCATCCCCTTTTTGCGCCGGCGCTCGGTCAGCTCGCGCAGCGTCTCCTCCACCGCGCCGGTGAACTGCGAAAGCCCCTTTCCGCTGCGGCAGTCGGTCGGGATCGCCACGATCCCCTTATTTTTGAAATAGGCGCACCACTCCGCCGTCACCCGCTCATCGGCGCTGTCCGCCTTGTTGAGCAGCACCAGGTGGGGCTTGTTGCCGATGATCGCATGCAGCTCGGGGTTCCGGCTCGCGCGCGGGATGCGCGCGTCGATGAGCTCGACCACCACGTCCACCAGGCGAAGGCTGTCCTTCATCAGGCGGCGGGTCTTGGCCATATGCCCCGGGAACCACTGGATCGAGGGTATCTGCGACTGTGCCATAATATAAGCCATCCTTATCCTAAAATGAGTATGTGGGCGCGATCAGACTCCCGCGAAGGTCCCGCCCGCCGAATGGCCGATCGGGCCGATGTTATCCACCGGCAGCAAACGGAAGATGGTCTTCCCCATGATGTAGCGCGTGTCGATCAGGCCGATGTGCGCATCCCGGCTGTCCGAGGACTCGTTGCGGTTGTCCCCCATGGCGAACACCTCGCCCTCGGGCACGGTCAGCGGATAGTCGAGGCCCTGCGGGGGCTGGTAATGGGTGAGGTCGTTGATATAGTCCTCTTTGAGCTCGGTCCCGTTGACGGTGACCTTGCCCCTGTCAAAGTCGATGTCCACCGTGTCCCCGCCGGTGGCGATCACCCGCTTGATCAGCGGGGAGGAAATCTCGTTGGGCTTGGTGATCACCACGATGTCGCCCTTTTGGGGTTCGTAGAACATGTGGGTGGAAACCAGGAAGTCGCCGTCGGTCAAGGTCGGGAACATCGACCAGCCGTCCACGCGCACCATGCGGAAAACGAAGGTGCAAAGCAGTACCACCGTCACCGCGGCAAAGATGAGCATCTCCAGGTATTCAAAAATCGCGAGGCTCGTTCCCCCCGCAACGTCTTCTTTGTTCTGCATGCTGATAACCATTCCTTTCCCGAGGACCGACGCCTCGGCAATCCTCTTGAAGTGACAGAAAATCCATTTTACTATTATAAACCGTTTGGGCCAAATTGTACAGTTCCCCGCCGGTAAAATCTTCTGTTTCCTGAGGGGGACGCACATCCGGGCGCCCGGCCCATACAAAAACAAAAAGGGCCCGAATGGACCCTTTCTGGCTGCTGTTATAATTAGCGGATCTGCTCCTTGACCTTGGCGGCCTTGCCGACGCGGTCCCGCAGGTAGTACAGCTTGCTTCTGCGCACCTTGCCGTGGCGGATGACCTGGATGGAATCCACGTTGGGGGAGTGAAGCGGGAAAACCCTCTCCACGCCGCAGCCATGGGCCACGCGGCGCACGGTGAAGGTCTCGCTGATGCCGCCGTGCTGGCGGGCGATAACGGTCCCCTCGAAGGCCTGCAGTCTCTCGCGCTCGCCTTCCTTGATCTTTACCTGGACCCGGACGGTGTCACCGACGTGAAACTCCGGTACCTCGTTCTTTAAGCTGTCCTGTGCAATCAGTTTCAAAGCATCCATTCTTAATGCTCCTCCTTATTATTCAGACATTCATACTCACACTACACGGTGGCCGCACCCTTCGGCGGCGGGCGACTTACACGGTCTTATCAGAACCGCCGGCCCCTTGCACAAGGCCGTCTGCGCCGGTGACAGAGGACTGTCCGCTTTAATGTCATTGCCGGTATCGGCAAGGCACTAAACCCCTTTACGCAGAAAAACTGCGCAACGGAATCTCACATGCCTAACTATAATAACACACTTTTCAAAGCCGCGCAAGGTATTTTTTGGAGTTTCCCCAAAAATTTCTGGTTTCTCTCAGCAAAATTCCCGCCCGCCGGCCAGTACCTGTACGCGCAGGTAGGATACCCCCTCGGGCTCGTAGCCGTACCGCGCGCAGAACAGGTTTATGGGCAGGGTGGGATTGATGTTGAGCGTACTGCCGCTGGTGCAGCGCAGCCGCAGCGCGAGGATATCCTCCCCCTGCGGGGCGCAGCGCAGAAGCTCCACGTTCGGGCGCAGGTCCACCGTGGCGACCCCGCGCTTGGTCTTTTTTTCCACCATCAGCGTGGGCTCGGCCATCAGCGCCTCGAGCTGTTCCTTCGCCTTTTTGGCGCCGCCGGGGACCTCTGCCGTGATCTCATAGATACAGTCGGTGATCTCCTTAACATCCATCTCCGGGGGCGCGGCCTTAAAGACCGTGAGGCCGGGGGGCATCTGAGCGTCCAGCCGCGCGACGACCTCCTCCATCGGGAGCTCCTCGGTCAGGCGGATGTCCATGATTTCGTAGTCGCTCTCAAACCCCAGTGAAAGGGGCAGCGCGAAGGTGAGGTACATGTGCGGGTTAAAGCCCTGGGTATACCAGACCGGCAGCCCCGAGCGCTTGAGCGCGCGCTGCATGAGCCGGTTCATATCGAGGTGGGAGATATACTTGATCCTGCCCCGCTTCTTATAAAATATCCGGATGTCGATCAAAAGCAGCTCCCCCCTATCAGCTTGTTCGCCCCGCAGCCCGCGCACTGCGCGCGGCAGTTGGGCGTCGGGGTCCCGGCGTGGGCCAGCTCGTTTTGCCGCTGCAAGAATTCTCTGGTGACCCCGTAGTCGAGATGGTCCCAGGGCATGAGCTCGTCAAAGCCCCTCTGGCGGTTGGCATAGAAGGCCTCGCTGAGGCCCGCGCGGGCCATCGCCTCATGCCACGCCCCCACCCCGAAGCGGTCCTCCCAGCTCTCGAGGTAGTGCCCCTGGCGGTAGACGTCCACCAACACGGGGGCCAGCCTGCGGTCCCCTCTGGCCAGGATCCCCTCGACGTGGCTGACGTCGCTGTTGTGCCACTTGAGGGTGATCTTGCGGGTCTTGATCTGCTCGCGCAGGAAGCGCTGCTTCGCGATCAGCTGCTCGGTGGTGTCCTGCGGCTCATATTGAAAGGGGGTAAAGGGCTTGGGCACAAAGCTCGAAACGCTCACCGTCACATTGACCGCCTTGCCCTTGGGCTTGGTGGGCAGGGAGTAGTAAAGATCCACGATCCGCTGGCTCAGGTCGATGATCCCCCCCAGGTCCTCCTCGGTCTCGGTCGGCAGGCCGATCATGAAATAGAGCTTGACCGAGGTATAGCCCCCCTCGAAGGCGGTGCGGCAGGAGGAGAAAATCTCCTCCTCGTCGATGTTCTTGTTGATCACGTCCCGCATGCGCTGGGTGCCCGCCTCGGGGGCGAAGGTCAGCCCGCTCTTGCGCACCCGGTCGATCTTCTCAAGCAGCCCGGGCGAAAAGGTGTCGATCCGCAGCGAGGGCAGCGAGAGGTTGATTTTCTGGCGCTCGGTCCAGTCGAGCATGCTGTCGAGCAGCGGCTCGATCTCGCCAAGATCGCTCGTCGAGAGCGAGGTCAGGCTGATCTCCTCAAACCCGGTCGAGGAGGTCAGCGCCTTTGCATCCCCATCGAGGGTCGCGGCCGTCTTTTCCCTAAACGGACGGTAGATGAACCCCGCCTGGCAGAAGCGGCAGCCCCGGATACACCCGCGCAGCACCTCGAGCATGGCCCGGTCATGCACCGTGCTGATGAAGGGGACGATGAACTCCTTTGGATAGAAGACCTTGTCCACGTCCCGGATGATCCGTTTGGTGACCGTCGCCGGCGCGCCCTCGCGCGGGGTGACGGCGCGCACGGTGCCGTCGCCGTGATATTCCACGTCGTAGAGGGAGGGCACGTAGACCCCCGGTATCTGCGAAGCCCTTCGCAGATACTCCCGCCTCTCCTGCACCTCGCGGTAGAGCGCGCACAGCTCGAGATTGACCTCCTCCCCTTCCCCGAGGATGATCAGATCGAAAAAGTCGGCGACCGGCTCGGGGTTGCACGCGCACGGCCCGCCCGCGATCACGATGGGATGGCGCTCGTCCCGCTCACGGGCGTAGAGCGGGATGCCGCCAAGATCGAGCATCGCCAGGATGGTGGTGTAGCTCATTTCATATTGCAGCGTAAAGGCCACGAAATCGAAGCCCAGCAGCGGGTCCCGGCTCTCGAGCGCGAAAAGGGGGATGTCCAGCCCCTTCATCTGCTCGACCATGTCGGTGTCCGGCATGAAGGCGCGTTCGCACCAGATATCCGGCTGCGCGTTATAGAGGCTGTAGAGGATTTTCATCCCCAGGTGGGACATCCCGACCTCATACAGGTCGGGGAAGCAGAAGGCGATCCGCATGGCCACCTGCGCGGGGTCCTTGATGACGCTGTGCAGCTCGCTGCCGATATAGCGTGCGGGCTTTTGCACCCGGCGCAGCGCGCGCTCGATTTTCTTCTCCAAAGCTTCGTTCAAAACGATACCTCATTTTCCAAGGCCGGCAGAGGCCTTTTACTTCCATAGTTTCTAATTATACAATATTGGTCGGCGCCGCGCAAGAGCCCGTCCGCCCCGGAGCCGTAGCAAGGCGTTCAGAGCGCCTCTTCCCCGCCCTTCAGCAGCACCGCCAGCAGATAGAGCGCGCAGGCGAGCAGGGTCCAGTTGTGATAGGCCCACACGAGCCAAATCGCCCCGGCGAAGGCGGCGCCGAGGCAGAGCAAAGAAACAAGCGAACAGGCGGCCTTCGCCGCGCGCGAGCGGCCAAGGGCCCTGGCGGCGTTCCCGCCGTCGAGCGGGGGGATGGGGATGAGGTTATAAGCGCCGATCACCAGGTTGTAGACGCCGAAAATGATCATCGGGTCATAGAGGTAGAGGATTCCCCCTATCAGCAGGTTGCAAACCGGCGCGCTCAGATACACCGCCGCGCGCCGCGCACGGCTGAGCGTATACAAGTCGCACGAGAGGCGCACGCCGTAAAGATGCAGCTCGCACCCGCAAACCTTCGCCCCGCAAAGGCGCAGCACCAGCAGATGCACCCCCTCATGCAGCAGGATGGTGCCAAAGAGGGGCAGCACGATGAAGCTGCGGTCCAGCAGCACAAAGAGGGTGAGCGCCCAGAGGAACCAGAAGGAGACCTTCACCCGGGTGTTCCCGACATAGAACTCCATTTCAGCCCACCGAGGCGCTGCGGTAGGGCAGCAGCTGGACCATCGGGTCGTAGCACAGGTTGTCCTGCCGCACCTCAAAGTGCAGGTGGGGCCCGGTCACGTTCCCGGTCTGCCCCACCAGCGCCAGGCGCTCCCCCTGGCGCACCCGCTCCCCCGGCTGCGCGATGATCTCGGAGCAATGGGAATAGGTAGTCATCAGCCCGTTTGCGTGGGAGAGGTGGACGAAATTGCCGTAGCTCTCGCTGTAGCCGGTATCCTCCACCACCCCCGGGAGAGAGGCCAGGATGGGAGTCCCCTCGGCGGCGGCGATGTCGAGCCCGGTGTGGAAGTCCACGCCCTCCCCGGTCGGGTTTTCCCGCCAGCCGAAACCGGAGGTCACCCGCCCCGCGACGGGGGGCTTCGGCTGGGCTGAGAGGAGGAGCGGGGAGAAGCTCACGCTGCGCGGGCGCTGGTAGGCCCCGTCCCCTCCCTGCAGGACGCCGGGGAAGGAGCCGCCCCGCGCGCCGCTCTCGCGCGGCAGCAGCAGCCCGGCCGGGCCCAGCGACAGGAAGCTGACCGCACCGAAGGAGGAGAGGTCGAACTCAAAATTGCCCGAAAAGATGTCCTCCAGCGTTTTGTAGTCCAGCACGGTGGAAACCGACTCGCTTTTTCCCCCCAGCAGCAGGTCCCCCAGGCGCCGGATGTCCTCGAACACCTTCAGCCCGAAGTGCTTGCAGAGGAACACCGCGCCCAGCAGCAGGAGCACCATAATGATCTGGAAGGTGAGAAAGTTTGCCTGCCGCTCGGCTTTGGAGGCGCCCTCCCCCTCCCGCCGCGCGCGCTGGTAGTGCTGGTATCTCGATCTTGCCGCCATATTTTTTGCCGCCCCTTTCATCTGCCTTTGCATTCACCCTAATCTTATGCGCCGGCGGGTGCAAACATGACAGTCTGTCCGGTTTCGTCCCTTCGCATCTCCCCCGAGGAAAATGAAGAATGGCGGAGCTATTCCGTGATCCTTGCATGATTTATAGATTCCCGGCGGGAAAACCACGGGAATCATGGATAAATCATCAAAAACAGCGGGTTTTTCGGAAAATTTATTGACAAACAGCATTTTTCTGCTATAGTGATATACGTTGCCTTCGCCCGTTTGGGCGGGCAATACACATGTCCGGGTACGCCGCCTAACAACGGCCCCGCACTTTTGCGGGGAACGATTAGAAAATCGCCGAGCTGGGAAGTCTCTTTAAGGAGAGTGCTGCAAAGCTTCCCCGGCGACCACCTTTTGCGGGAAGCGGTGTCAAGAGGGCGTGTGGGTTGGCAAGTCCGGGAGGGATTTCCTTTCCGGGGAAGCGGCAAAAAAGCGGGCGACCGCGAGCCGCTTCTAAAAGTTTATCCGTTTTAAAAAACGGATCAAATGAGATGCGCGAAAGGCTTCGTCAGGGCCGGCGCATTGCTGACTAAAAACCGCAAAGGGGGACTACCAACATGAACGATGTCCTGATCGACATCAAAAACGCTGTCGTGGAATTTGACGGGGAGCGGGTTTTAAACGGCCTGAACCTTCAGATCCATGACAAGGAATTTGTCACATTTCTGGGGCCGTCCGGCTGTGGGAAAACCACGACGCTGCGGATCATCGGTGGATTCATCGAGCCTCTGGAGGGTGACATTTTTTTTGACGGCAAGCGGATCAACGCCCTGCCGCCCTACAAGCGCGCGGTGAACACCGTGTTCCAGCGCTACGCGCTCTTCCCGCATCTGAACGTGTACGAGAACATCGCCTTCGGGCTGCGGCTGAAAAAGCTGCCGGACAGGGAGATCGCCTCGCGCGTTGGCGAGATGCTCGAAATGGTCAACCTGCGCGGGTTTGAAAAGCGCGGCGTGGGCCAGCTCTCGGGTGGGCAGCAGCAGCGCGTGGCGATCGCGAGGGCCTTGGTCAACTACCCGCGGGTCCTGCTGCTCGACGAGCCGCTGGGTGCATTGGACCTCAAGCTGCGCAAGGAGATGCAGGGCGAGCTCAAACGGATCCAGCAGGCGATGGAGATCACCTTCATCTACGTCACCCACGACCAGGAAGAGGCGCTGACCATGTCGGACCGGGTGGTGGTGATGAAGGACGGCGAAATCCAGCAGATCGGCACGCCGCAGGACATCTACAACGAACCGGTCAACGCCTTTGTGGCCGACTTCATCGGCGAGAGCAACATCATCGACGGGATCATGATCCACGACTTTTTGGTGGAGTTTTGCGGGGTCAAATTCGAGTGCGTGGACAAGGGCTTCGGCGAGATGCAGCGCGTCGACGTGGTGGTGCGCCCCGAGGACGTCAAGGTGGTTTCCCCCGAGGAGGGTCAGCTCTCCGGCGTGGTCGAGTCCATCCTCTTCAAGGGGGTGCACTACGAGATCACGGTGGGCGCGCACGGCTTTCGCTGGATCATCCACTCCACCCTCCCGCAGGAGGTGGGCAGCTTCGTCGGGCTGCGGGTGATCCCCGAGGACATCCAGATCATGCACAAGATGGAGGAATGAGCGATGAGCAAAGCGAAATACGCCGCCCTCCCCTACCTTGTCTGGATGGTGGTCTTTACCATCATACCCATGCTGCTGATCCTGGTTTTCGCATTCACCACCCCCGACGGCGGCTTTACCATTAAAAACATATCGGACGTCGGCAAGTACACCGACGTCATTATGAAATCCATCTGGCTGGCGGCCATCGCCACCGCGGTCTGCCTTCTGCTCGGCTACCCGCTGGCCTATATCCTTTCGCGCCAGAGCGCGCGCTCCCAGCAGATCGGCCTCATGCTCATCATGCTGCCAATGTGGATGAGCTTCCTGCTGCGCACCTTCGCCTGGATGACCCTGCTGGAAAAGACCGGGGTGATCAACCGGGTGCTCGGGATGATCGGCCTTGGGCCCTTCGAGCTGATCAACACCTCGGGCGCGGTGGTCCTGGGGATGGTTTACAACTACCTCCCCTTCATGATCCTGCCGCTGCACTCGATCATGGTCAAGATCGACCATTCGGTCATCGAGGCGGCCCAGGACCTGGGCGCGGGCTCGATGAAGGTCTTTTCCAAGGTGGTCCTCCCCCTGTCCATGCCGGGGATCTCCAGCGGGATCACCATGGTCTTCGTCCCGGCGGTGAGCACCTTCATCATCTCGAAGATGCTCGGCGGCGGCAGCAATCTGATGATTGGCGATTTGATCGACATGCAGTTTTTGGGCAATGCCTACAACCCGCATCTGGGCAGCGCCATCTCGCTGGTGCTCATGGTGATCGTCCTGCTGTGCATGAGCGTGATGAACCAGTTCGACGACTCCGAGGAAATGGAGGGGATGCTCATATGAAACGGCATAAGGGTCTTTCCCGCCTCTACACCGGGGCGATCATGGTCTTTTTGTACCTGCCCATCCTGGTGCTGATCGTCTTCTCCTTCAACCGCAACAAGTCGCGCGGCGCCTGGACCGGCTTCACCTTTGACTGGTATCTAAAGCTCTTCCACAACGACGCCATCCTCTCCGCCTTCGGCAACACCCTGATCGTGGCGGTGGTCTCCTCGGTCTTCGCCACCCTGATCGGCACGGCGGCGGCCATCGGCATCTACAGCATGAACAAGTGGATGGGCCGCGCGGTGCGCACCCTGACCTATATCCCGATCATGAGCCCCGAGATCATCATGGGCGTCTCGCTGATGATGCTCTTCGTCCTCATGCGCACCAAGATGGGCGTGCCCATCCAGATGGGGCTCTTAACCCTCATCCTCTCGCACATCACCTTCAACATCCCCTTCGTCATCTTCAACGTCCTGCCCAAGCTGCGCCAGATGGACAAAAACACCTACGACGCGGCGCTCGACCTCGGCTGCAACCCCTTCCAGGCCTTCTACAAGGTGGTCATCCCCGAGATCATGCCCGGGATTATGGCGGGCTTCCTCATGGCGGTGACCTATTCGCTGGACGACTTCGTCATCAGCTACTTCACCTCGGGCCCCACCTCGCAGACGCTGCCCATCGCCATCTGGGGCCAGCTGCGCCGCCGGGTCAGCCCCGAGATGAACGCCCTGTCCACCATCATCTTCGTGGTGGTGCTCTTAGCGCTGCTGCTGGGGAACCTCTCCTCCATCCAAAAAGAACGCCGGGAGAGAAAGGCGGTGCGCATATGAAAAGGAAAAAACTGCTGTGCGCCCTCGCCGCCTGCCTGCTGGCGCTAATCCCGTTTAACGCCTTCGCGGCCGGGGAGGACGGGGAGTACGACATGGCGTACTACGGGCAGTTTGCGGGGCAGAACGCCTCGATCAACGTCTTCAACTGGGGCGAGTACATCTCGGACGGCAGCGACGGGGCGCTGGACGTGAACAAGGCCTTCGAGGAGCTGACCGGGATCAAGGTCAACTACTCCACCTTCGCCACCAACGAGGAGCTCTACTCCAAGCTCAAGGGCGGCGGCGCGCAGTACGACGTCATCATCCCCTCCGACTACATGATCGCGCGGATGATCGCCGAGGATATGCTCGAGGAGCTGGATTTTGAAAGTATCCCGGCGTTTGAGAACATCGACGAGCAGTACCGCAACCCCGAATATGACCCCGAGAACCGCTACAGCGTCCCCTACACCTGGGGGACGGTGGGGATCATCTACAACATCGGTACGGTCGAGGAGCCGGTGGACAGCTGGTCCATCCTCTGGGATGAACAGTACCGCGGGGACATCCTGATGTTCTCAAACTCCCGTGACGCCTTCGGCCTGACCCAGAAGCTGCTGGGCTACTCGCTGAACACCGAGAACCACGACGAGTTGCGCGCGGCCTGCGAGAAGCTCAAGGATCAAAAACCGCTGGTGCAGGCCTACGTCATGGACGAGATCTTCGACAAGATGCTCTCCGGCGAGGCGGCCATCGCCCCCTACTATGCCGGGGACTACCTCATCATGGCCGAGGACAACGAGGATCTGCGCTTCTCGATCCCCAAGGAGGGGACCAACCTCTTTGTGGACGCGGTGTGCATCCCGAAAGGGGCCGCCCACAAGGCCGCGGCCGAGCTGTACATCAACTTCCTGTGCGAGCCCCGGGTCGCGGCGGACAACATCGAGTACATCGGCTACTCCACGCCGAACAAAGCGGCCTTCGAGCTGCTCGACGAGGAGGTGCAAAACGACCCGGTCTGCTATCCCCCGCCCGAGGTGCTGGAAAATACCGAGCCCTTCCTCGCCCTCTCGCCCGAGACCAGCCTGCTGCTCGACAGCCTCTGGACCGAGGTGCTCTCGACCGACAAGGGCTACAACAAATGGATCATGCCGGTCTTCGTCGTGGTGGCCGTCGGTTTTTCGATCGGGATCAACCTCGCCAGGCGGTACCGCAAAAAGAAGGATTCCCCCTATTGATGAAAGCGAGACTGAAAAAGCCCCCGGCCGTATGGCCGGGGGCTGACTGTTATAGTTTACAATTGAAATGCCGGGAAACCCTCAGGCACCGACGGGGCCATGCCCTTCCGGAGCGATGGGTTACAGACAAAGCATGGGAGGCGCCCATCGGGAAACTTAGAAACCAGGCCGCCTTTTTGCTATCCCTTTAAGAATCCCATCGGGTCCTGGTGCTTGCCGTTGATGCGCACCTCGAAGTGCAGATGCGGGCCGGTGGACCAGCCGGTCGAACCGACCTTGCCGATCTCGGTCGCCCCGCGGGTCACATGGTCGCCCTCGCTGACGCTGATGCTGGTCATATGGGCGTAGAGGGTGGAGTAGCCGCCGCCGTGGTCCACGATGACGTGCCGCCCGTAACCGACGCCGTCGGTGTAGGAGTTCTGCACGAAGGCCACCGTACCGTCGTTCGAGGCGCGGATGCTCTGTCCATAGACGCCGGGGCCGCTGATGTCGATACCGGTGTGGAAGTTGGAGTTGTTGAAGCGCCACCCGTAGTAGGAGGTGATGGTGGTGAAGCCGGGCAGCGGCCAGCCGAACTCGCCGCCGACGAACTCGGTGGAGGTGTCGATCTGGGCATAGATCTTATCAAGCTCGGCCTGCACCAGCTTCTCCTGCGCGTCGAACTCGGCCTTGCGCGCCAGATACTGCTGCTCGAGCAGGGCGATGTCCTCGATCTGGCTCTGGGTCTCGGCGAGGTTCACCTCCAGCTCCTTCTTTTTGTCCGCCATCTGTTCCTTGTCTTCCTCAACCATCTGCTTGCTCTCGTCCAGGTCCGCCTTGGCCTGCTCCAGGTCGGCGCGGTCCTTCTTGAGAGTGTCGATCAGCTCCTGGTCGTGGTCCGAGATGGACTTGACCATCTGGGTGCGCATGAGGAAGTCGGTGAAGTCGCTCGCGCCCAGCACCATGGCCAGGGTGGAGGACTGGTTCTGCATATACATCGCGCGCATGCGCTGCTTATAGGTTTCATAGTTCTTGTCGATGTCCGACTGCTTCTCTTCGATCTCTTCCAGCTTGTCGTCGATCTGCTCCTCGAGCAGGGCGATACGCTCCTCGAGCAGGGCGATCTGCTCCTTGGTCATCTGGATTTGCTTCTCCCAGTGGGTCTTCTCGACCAGCTTTTTTTCCTTCTCGCTCTTGGCGCCGGCGAGCTGGTCCTGCAGCGCCTTCTGCTGGGTCTGCAAATCCTTGAGCTTGCTGTTGAGGTCGCTCAGCTCGTCCTTGAAGTCGTCCTCGGTCGGATGGCTGGACTGTGACGAACTGGATTCTTCTTCCTCGTCCTCATCATCGTCCCACCAGTCCGAGTCGTCCTCGTCCTCATCGCTTTCGTCGGAATATTCATCCGGATGGGGCTCGGCTTTCCCGATGCTCGCATGGGCGGGAGAAACGGTAAACGAGCCGAGGCAGAGAATCGCGCTGAGCAGCATGGCGAGCAGGGTCTTACGATTTTTCACCGGTGGTCCTCCTTCTTTTGTTCCATCGACGCGGACTTACACCCGCAGGTACTTGCGAACGAAAATCATACTGCCCCCCACGCCGATAAGCACTCCGCCCGCGGCGAAGGCGCCGTACATCATCAGGGCTATGCTCTCAAAGGGGATGATCTGGTCCTTAAACATCATGAACAGCGCGGACTGGTTGCCGTCCATCCAGGTGACCAGGTACTCGTACCCGCCCCAGAGGATGAAGAAGGCAAGGGAGGCCGCCAGCAGCCCCAGGACCATACCCTCCACAAAGAAGGGGAGCTTGATGAACGTGTCGGTCGCGCCGACAAACTTCATGATGTTGATCTCCTTGCGGCGGTTAAAAACGGTGATCTTGATGGTGTTGGCGATGATGATCAGCGCGACGATCGCCAGGATCAGCACGATGCTCGATCCCCCGATGTAGACCGCCTGCTTGACCGACACGATGGTCGAGGCGATGTCGGTCGGGGCGTTGACCTCGATGACCCCCTCGAGCCCCTGGAGCTTCGTCACCGTTTCGCTCAGCCGGGACAGGTCGTCCACGCTCAGGCGAAAGGCGTTGGGAAAGGGGTTGTCCCCCTCCTCGAACCCGAGGCCCTCCTCGCTCTTCTCGTTAAACTCCTCCAGCGTCTGCTCCCTGGAGATAAACTGGATGTCGCGGATGTTGTCCATGGAATGAAGGTCGAGGTCGAGGTTTTGCAGCTCGTCCTCGTCGAGATTGTCGTCCGCGAAGACCACCACCTCGTTTTGATCCTCCACATAGCCGACGATGCTGTTGACGTTCAAGGAGAGCATGCCCGCCGAGCCGATGAGCAGCATACAGGCCATCAGCACGCCGATCGATGCGAACGACATCAGACGGTTCTTGAAGACGCTGCGCACGCCGACCTTGATCAAATATCCAAAACTGCTCCCTCTCATCAGAAACCTCCCAATGCGGCGGTGTCCGAGAGGACCCGGCCTTGTTCGATGGTGATCACCCGGCGCTGGAACTGCTGCACGAGGTCGTGCTCGTGCGTGACCATGACGACGGTGGTGCCCACCTTGTTGATTTCATTGAGCAGGTCGACGATCTCGAACGAGAGCTCCGGGTCGATGTTGCCGGTGGGCTCGTCCGCGATGATGAGCTGGGGGTTGTTGACCAGCGCGCGCGCGAGCGCAACGCGCTGCTGCTCGCCGCCCGAGAGCTGCTCGGGCATGGACTTGGCCTTGTGCACCAGTCCGACGAGGCTGAGTATGTAAGGCACCCTGCGCTTGATGTCGCGGTTGGCGACATTGGTCACCCGCAGGGCGAAAGCGACGTTTTCATAGACGTTCATGGTCGGGATCAGCCTAAAGTCCTGGAAGACCACCCCGAGCGAACGCCGAAAGTACGGGATCTGCCGGCGGCGCATCTTGTTGAGGTTATAGCCGTTGACCTCGACCAGGCCGCTGCTGGGGACCTCCTCACGCAGGAGCATCTTGATCAGCGTGCTCTTGCCCGCGCCCGAGGCGCCGACGATGAAGACGAACTCGCCCTTTTCGATCCGCAGCGTGATCCCGTTGAGCGCATGGGTACCGCTGGGATACACCTTTTTCACATCGGTAAAGTTAATCATGATAAACCAATAAACCACCATTCCTGAGGGTGCCGCCCCTCATTCCCCAAATTTCTCTGTCTCTCGTTTTCGGTCGGTTTTGATTTGTCCCCCGCCGGGGACGGCCGCTTCTGCCCTGTGCCGGGCAAAACGCACACCCGCCCTTTTTGCTGCAAAATGGAAAGGGCAGGTGCAATTTTGTCAAGGCTCGCGCCTTAATATTTGACCGGGTTGCTGGTCAGGTACTTCTTGACCATCAAGGCGACCTTAAAGACGATCGCATGGTCAAACTCGCGCAGGTCGAGCCCGGTGAGCTTCTTGATCTTCTCCAGCCGGTAGACCAGGGTGTTGCGGTGCACGAACAGCTTGCGCGAAGTCTCGGAAACGTTGAGGTTGTTTTCAAAAAAGCGCTGGATGGTGAAGAGGGTCTCATGGTCCAGGCTTTCGATCGAGCCCTTCTTGAAGACCTCCTTTAAGAACATCTCGCACAGGGTGGTCGGCAGCTGGTAGATCAGCCGCGCAATCCCGAGGTTGTCATAGTTGACGATCGACTTCTCGGTGTCGAACACCTTGCCGACCTCCAGGGCGACCTGCGCCTCCTTGAAGGATTTGGCCAGGTCCTTGACCCCCGCGACCGGGGTGCCGATTCCGCAGACCACCTTGGTGTAGAACTCGCTGCCCAGGGTGTCCACGATCGAACGGGCCAGCTTCTCAAGGTCCTTGCTCTCGATCCCGGCCTTGATCTCCTTGACCAGGACGATGTCGGTCTCGCTGATGTTGAAGACGAAGTCCTTCTGCTTGTCCGGGAACAGGTTCTGGATCACGTCGAAGGCCGAGATGTCGTTGGTGGAGAGCACCCGGATGAGGAAGACCACCCGGGAGACGTCGGTGTTGAAGTGCAGCTCCCGCGCCTTGACGTAGATGTCCCCGGGCAGGATGTTGTCCAAAATCACGTTCTTGATGAAGTTGTTGCGGTCGTACTTCTCGTCGTAGTACTGCTTGATGGAGGAGAGGGTGATCGCCAGAATGCTGCAGAACTTGGCGGCCATGTCGTCGGTCCCCTCCACAAAGACCGAATATTCCGGGCGGCCCTTGCCCGCGAAGGGCTTGTAGGTGTAGCCGTCGCGGATGAACATATCGCTGTTTTCGCCCAAATCGAGCATCAGGTATTCGTTGGTCTCGCCGATCTTGGACAGCTCGCTGCAGGAAATGATGGTGGCGGTGTCGTCCACCACGCCGATGACGCGGTCGATGGTATCACGCATCTGGTGCACGATTCCCTGGAACAGTCTGTTTGACATTAATATAACCCCTCTTCCATCGGCGATTTATCCAAATAACCCGCAGGCCTTGCACGCAAGGATAAACCAGCCCATTCTTATCTTATTTTACCGAATCGGTGCGATAAATTCAAGTGATTTTTATAGAAAAGGCGGCTTTGACGCCTTGAATATCCCGGATTCCTGCGCGCCGGCGGGTAAAACGCGGCAAATCCCCCAAAACACGGCGAGGGGCGAAACCTGCCGAAGCGCGCCGTACCTCTACAGTATATACCTCTTTTATTCATCAAATGTTAATTTTTTTAAAATTTGTTCGTCTGCCGGGCGAAAAATCAGGCTCGCTCCCCGTCCCGCGCGATCAGCCTTCGCAGCGCCCGGACTGCCGTGTCGATCGCCTCGCCGGTCTCGTGCACGATGTGGTCCAGGAGCCCCGCCCTGCGGCGCTCCTGGTTGCCCACCACCTCGAGCACCGTGCCGCAGCGTGCGCGAAGGGAACTCGCCACCACAAAGAGGGCGGCCGACTCCATCTCGGAAGCGAGGCACCCGCAGCGCAGCCAGGCCTGCCAGCGCTGCTGCAGCTCGTATCCGGCGGGCATGCGCTCGGGCTCATGCTGGCCGTAGTAGCTGTCCTTGCACTGCACCACCCCGACGTGGTACCGCCTGCCGCCCTCCCGCGCCGCCTCTGCCAACGCGCTTACCACGGCGAAATCGGCCACCGCCGGGAATTCGATGGGCGCGTATTCCCGCCCGGTGCCCTCGGCGCGCACGGCGCCGGTGGCGATCACCAAATCGCCCCCTTCCACCTCGAGCTGCATGCCCCCGCAGGTACCCACCCGCAAAAAGGTGTCGGCCCCGCACTGATAGAGCTCCTCCATGGCAATGGCGGCAGAGGGGCCGCCGATCCCGGTGGAGGTGACGCTCACCCGCACCCCGTCGAGGGTGCCGGTATAGGTGGTGAATTCCCGGTTTTGCGCCGCCAGGACCGGGGCGTCAAAGCGGGCGGCGATCTTTTCACAGCGCCCCGGGTCGCCGGGCAGGATGACGTACCGCCCCACCTCGCCGGGGCGAAGCTGCAAATGGTAGAGCCTGTCGGACGAATAGGCTTTGGACATCGCGTTCCCTCCTAGAGCGCCTCGTCGCCGAGCGAGCTCTGGACGAGGTCATAGATTTCAGGGTGCTTCTTCTTGAGATTCAGCGGCCGGAAGGTCTCGCGGTCCACCCAGCCGTGCAGGGTGGTGCCGGTATTGATGGGGCTCTGCTCCCCGGCACGGTAGATCGCGTAGGAGAACTGGATCCGCGAGACGGAAAAGAGGCTGATCTTGACTTGCACGCACAGCTCGTCCTCATACTTCGCCACCCCGCGGTAACGGCAGCTGAGGGCGCTCAGCGGCAGCATAACGCCCCTGCGCTCCATCTCGGAATAGGTCATCCCCAGGCGCCTAATAAAATCGGTGCGCGCCACCTCGTACCAGACCGGGTAGACCGAATGGTGGGCGATCCCCATCTGGTCGGTCTCGGCATACCGCACCGTAATCCTGCTTTCGGACACCAACGCCCTCATCTCCCTTTGCACAGTTTTGATAAATTAATACAATTATACCATATCGGGAGTCAAAAAACAGCCCCGGCCCTTGCGGCATTTTGGATTGCCTTGGTGCGCAAAATGTGATAGAATATTTTGGAATTCCACCAACCTCGACCGTAAGGGAGAATCGTCCATGCGAGGACCATATAGCCAGCTCAAATCCATTCCAAATATCCTGTCCCTGGTGCGCATCCTGCTCATCCCCTTCTTTTTGTGGGCGTTTTTGTGGAAGCGCAGCTATCTGCTCTCCTCGGGCCTGCTGATTTTTTCAGGGCTCACCGACCTGTGCGACGGATACATCGCCCGGCGATTCAACATGGTGACCGAGCTCGGCAAGGTACTCGACCCGGTGGCCGACAAGCTCACCCAGCTGGCCATCCTTTTCTGCCTGTCGCTGCGCTATCCGGTCTTTCTGGCGGCGCTGGCGGTCTTCGCCGTCAAGGAGCTGCTCATGCTCACCGGCGGGATCCTGCTCCTTCGCAAGCGGATCCATCCTGGTTCGGCCAAGTGGTTCGGCAAGCTCGCCACCTTCTTTTTTTATCTCTCGACCATCGTGATTGTGCTCATTCCCACGCTGGACGAGCGGGTCGTGAACACCGTGGTGCTGCTCAACATCCTGCTGCTCCTCTTCGCGCTGGCGCGGTACATCCCCATCTTCTTCTCCTTAAAGAAGGGCGGGGGCAACGACTAAAGAGCCAAAAGGCCCCGGAAGGAAAATCCTTCCGGGGCCTTTTATTTTGCCGCGCTCACGCCTGTGCCTCTCCCCGCAGCTCGCGCACCGTGTCCCGCAGCAGCAAAAAGATCACGACCAGCAGGACGACCGCCAGCAGCTCGACGCGCAGAAAGCCTCCATCGAAGCTAAAGACAAAGTTGCACACCACATAGGACGAGCAGCCCACCACCCCGAGCGGGACATACCAGCGCCTGGGATAGCAGAACCAGTAGACGAGCGAGAGCAGGTCGGCGGCATAGAAATACCGCTCGTGCATATGGGGCAGCAGGTAGGGCGCCAGCAGCACCGAGAGCAGCGCCAGGGAGACGATCGCCCTTTCGCTCAGCTTCACCCGGCTGCTCACCAGGAAATAGCAGCCGATCAAAGTTACGCCGAGCAGCAGCAGAATCCCCGCCGGGGCGAAGATTTCGGAGTCCATGCCATTTAGCCAGCTGTAGGGGTTGGGGGCCATCATCGAGAGCTCCTGATAGCTGCCGGCCTGGCTGAGATAGATGGTCAGCAGCTCGCCGAAGTCCCGCCCCATCAATGCCGCCGGGAGGATCCCCAGCAGGTAGACCGCGGGCGGCAGCAGCAAATGCAGCGGGCGCAGCCTGCCCTTGAGCAGCAGCGCCAACAGCAGCGGCGCCAGGAACACCGCCTGCAGCTTGAAGGCCAGCGCCAGCGAAAAGGCGAGCATCCCGCGCAGGCTGTCCTCCCGCAAAAAATAGTACAGGCAGGCGAGCAGCCCGGCGGTATAGATCGCATCACACTGCGCCCAGACGGCGCTGTTGATGAGCACCGTCGGCAAAAAGAGCGCACCGCACCAGGCGAGCAGCGCATAGCTTTTGTTCCCCACCACCTGCCAGACGATACGCATGGCGTAAAGGGCCAGCACCAAATCCGCCGCGCAGGAGAGCAGCTTGACCGCATGGAGCCCGTCCAGCGGCAGGTAGGTCAGCAGCGCCAGCAGATAGATATAGGGTGGGGAGTAGTCCCCCACCGCCAGCCCGATGGCCCCAAGGCCCCCGTTTTGCCGCAGGGTATCGAACCACAGGCTGAGAAAATCCCGGAAATCGGTCGAGACAAAGGGGAAGAAGGTCCCGCGCACCAGCAGCGCCAAGATCCCGGTGCCGATCAGAAAGCCGGCCTCCCGGCGGGTAAAGCGTAATGTTTTCATACCGTCCTCAAACTCAAAGCGCGGGCGCCCCGGGGGGAATGCCGTCCCGCCGGGGCGCCGCACGCCGCGTTGATCCTTTATCTGTTTTTAAGAAATATAAATCTGCCCGTCCTTGGCCGTCACCTCGATGGCCTTGGGAGGGGTGTCCAGGGTGCTGATAAGCAGGGTGCAGACCCGGTCCTCGATGTCCTTGCGGATCACCCGGGTCAAATCGCGCGCGCCGCTGTGCCCGCCGAAGGCGCGGTGCGCCACCTCGCGCAGGAGCGCGTCGTCGTAGCGCAGCTGCACGCCCCGCTCGCTCAAAGGCCCCTTCAGCTCGTCGAGCATCAGGGCGGCGATCCGCTGGTAGTCCTCCTCGCTCAAGGGGCGGAAGACCACGATCTCGTCCACCCGGCCCAGAAACTCGGGGCGCAGGAATTCCTTTAAGGACTTCATCGCGCGGTCCTTGGCGACCTGCTGGGGCTGGCGGTTGAAGCCCAGGGACATGTCGCTGCGCTCGGTCCCGGCGTTGGAGGTCATCACGATCACCGTGTTTTCAAACGAAACGGTGCGCCCCTGCGCGTCGGTGATCTTCCCCTCGTCCAGGATCTGCAGGAGGATGTTCATCACATCCGGGTGGGCCTTCTCAATCTCGTCGAAGAGCACCACCGAATAGGGGCGGCGGCGCACCTTCTCGGTGAGCTGGCCCGCCTCGTCGTAGCCGACATAACCCGGCGGGGAACCGATGATCCGCGAGACCGAGTGCTTCTCCATGAATTCGGACATATCGAGCCGGATCAGCGGCTCCTGGTCGTCGAAGAGCTGCTGGCTTAACACCTTGACCAGCTCGGTCTTCCCCACCCCCGTGGGCCCGACAAAGATGAAGGACGCCGGCCGGCGGCGCGCCGAAAGCTGGATCCGGGTGCGCTTGACCGCGGCGGACACCAACTCCACCGCCTCGTCCTGGCCGATGATCCGCTTTCTGAGCTCATCCTGGAGCCCCGCCACCCGGCTGAGCTCGCTCTCGCGGATCTTGCTCGCCGGAATCCCGGTCCACAGCTCGATCACCTTGGCCACGTCGTCGTCGGTCACCGGCGCGCCGATCGCCTTGGGGGCGAGATCGCTCAGCTGCGCCTGGACGCGGATGGCCTCGCTCTTGATCGAGGCGATGTGCTCGTAGTCCTTATAGTCCGGGTCGGCCTCCAGGGTGATAATCTCGTCGTTGAGCTCGGTGATCCGCTTTGAGAGCTCGTCGTATTTCGCCATGTCGGGGTTGCGCATCACCGCGCAGGAGCAGCTCTCGTCGAGCAGGTCGATCGCCTTGTCCGGCAGGAAGCGGTCGGTGATGTACCGCTCGGAGAGCACCACCATCCGCTTTAGGATATAGTCGCTCACCGACACCCGGTGGAACTGCTCGTAATGCCCCTTGATCCCCTGCATCACCTCGAAGGTCTCGTCGATGTTCAGCTCATCCACCTTCACCGGCTGGAAGCGCCGCTCGAGCGCCGCGTCCTTCTCGATGTTCTTGCGGTATTCGGTAAAGGTGGTCGCACCGATGACCTGCACCTCGCCGCGCGAGAGGGCGGGCTTCAGGATGTTCGCGGCGTTCATCGCGCCGCCCTCGCTCTCCCCGGCGCCCACGAGGTTGTGGATCTCGTCGATGAAGAGGATGATGTTCCCCAGCTCCTTGATTTCGGAAATCAGCCCCTTGACCCGGCTCTCGAACTGGCCCCGGAACTGGGTGCCCGCGACCAGGGCGGTCAGGTCGAGCAGGTAGATTTCCTTCCCCGCCAGCCGGTAGGGCACCTCCCCGCTGCAAAGCCTTTTCGCGATCCCCTCGGCGATGGCCGTCTTGCCGACGCCCGGCTCGCCGATCAGGCAGGGGTTGTTCTTCTGCCGGCGGTTCAAAATCTGCATGACCCGGTAAATCTCGTTTTGCCGGCCGACCACGTTGTCAATTTTGCCCTCGCGGGCCTTTTCGGTCAGGTTCTCGCAGTAGGTGTTGAGGTACTTGCGCTTCTTGTCCTCCGCGCGCTGCTTGCGCTCGGACTTCTTTTCCTGCCGCCGCTCGCCGGTGGACACCTCGCCGGGCGCCTCCTTCGGCAGCTCCCCGCCGCTGTTTTTGGGCATGTTCCCTCCGAAGAGGTTCTGCAAAAACGGGAAGGGCTGCGCGCCGCCGACCTCGAAGCCCTCCTCGCCGTTTTCTCCCATGATGTCCATGAGCTGGTTGTTCATCGCCTCCAGCTCCTCCTCGTTGACCCCCATCTTTTTCATCAGGTCGTCAACCGGCTGTATCCCGAGCTCCTTCGCGCACTGCAGGCAAAGGCCCTCGTTGACCGGCTCGCCGTTGTCCATGCGGGTCATGTACACCACGGCGATCCGTTTTTTGCATCTCGAACATAACATATTCATAAAAGGCTCCCTCTCAAACACGAAACGATTCCCGTGCACCTTCGTTACTTGCCGTCTATCGTTCAAGGGGCAATACGCCCCTGTTTGCGTTCATTATAACCCAATCCTGTGAAATTTCTGTGACCAAACCACATCTATTTTTAAAAATTTTAGCACTCCATGGTTTAGTTTGCTAATTTATCCTCAGCTGCGCCAGCACGTCCTTGATCCCCGCATAGGAGAGGGCGTTCTGGGTGAGCAGCAGCAGGTCGAGCGGGTTGGTGTTGACGAACACCCTAAAGAGCACCGTGCGCTGGTAGAGCGCGTAGCTCGCCAGCGTGATGTCCTCGCCCGACAGGCGGATTACGATCCCCTCCTTGGTCAGCGAGACCAGCAGCACCAGCAGCACCGCCACGACGTACATGGTCAGCGCGGCCTGCAGCGCGCCCACCGCGCCGCCCAGGATCCGGTTGGCAGGGCCCAGCAGGGGAAGGTGGTTGACCGAGCCGAACACCCAGGCGACCCGGCGCACAATGATCATCAAAAGGCCGAAGATCAAAAAGAAGAAGATGATTTTGAGCAGCATGACCGCCAGCGGCGCCACGATGGCGTCGGCGATCTCGCCGGCCGCGCCCTGCCCGCCGTTTTGGATCAGGTCGCCCAGCGCGTCCACGATCCCCTCCTTGTCCATGCCAAGGGCCCCGAGCACCTCCTCGGGGAGCCCCTCGAACAGCCCCAGCAGCCCGGCGGGAAGGGCGTCGTTTCGGTACTGCGCCAGTTTTTCGGCGATCCTTTGGATCACCCCCGGGCGGATCAGCGAGCCATAGACCCCGGCGGCCAGCGGGCGGGAGAGCACCGCGGCGCCGACGAGGGCGGCGGCGTAGCCGATGAAGCTGACGATGGTGCGCAAAAAGCCCCCGCGCGCGCAGGCGGCGATCATGTAGACGAAGACGATGACGGTAGCGATGTCGTAAATCAGCGGAATGAACGGTTGCATAATGATCTCCTTTTTCGCCGGGCGGCATGCCCGGCAGGCAGCATAGAAAGGATCAGCGGATTTCAAGCCGGCGCAATTCCTCATAGGTCCCGGCGTAGAGGCTCTGACCCAGCGGCAGGTATTCGCCCGTGCCGGGGGCCTCGGTCTGCGCGAGCAGCTTGCCGCCAAAGTCGTAGTGATAAACCACGTTGTCGGACAGGTAGTAAATCCCCCGCTCGTTCACCTTGAGCGAGTCGACGGTGGTATCCACCGTGAAGCGGGCGAGCTGCTTACACTTTGCGTCGAGCGAGACCACCTCGCTCGAGCGCATGTAGCGGTAGTTGCCCAGCACCAGCACGGTGTTGTGCAGCTGCTGGTCCGAAAACAGCATCGGCTGCTGCCCCTGGTAGTCGAAGGAGGCGCGCACCCGGCCCATGCTGTCGATCGACTTGACCCCCTTGTCGGTGATTACGTGGATGGACTGGTCCTTGAAGGAGACGCTGTAGGTGAACTCGCCCGGCAGCTGCGCGCGCATGATCTCCTGGTTGTTCTTGACGTCCAGCAGGTAGACGGTGGAGACGAGCTCCCCTCCGCTGGCGTTGATACAGGAGATGGCCACCTGGCCCGCGTCGGGCGAGAGGGCGATCGCCGTCGCCATGTTCTCCGAGCTCTTCCAGACCAGCGGCTGGTTTTGCAGGCTGTCGTAGACCGTCACCTGAGTGGCGTGCTGCGAGGCCGAGGTCGCCACCGCGACCGAGCCGTCCGAGGCGACGTCGGCCGCATGGATGGCGTAGCCGGCGTCGATTTGTGCGAGCTGCCGCGAGGAGCTCGTCAGCAGGAAGCGGGTCCCTCCCTGGTCGTAGAGCAGCGCGCGGCCCCCGTCGGTCTTGAGCACCGGCGAGGCGAAGCCGTGGGTGGCGGTAAAGGTCATATTGCCCTTGTTGTCGTAGACGTAAAAATCGGTGTCGTTGATGAAGCAGATATCCCATTCCAGCGGCTCGATCTGGCGGATCGAACCGCCGGAAAGCGCGATGGGGAACTGCTCGTCCCTCGTAAACTGGGAGCGGAAGGCGACCCCAAACTCGGACTTTGAAAAGGCGCCGAACCAAACCACTCCGCCCGCGGCGACGGCTGTAATGAGCAGCAGCCAGAAGATGGCGCTGAGCTTTTTTCGGATATTCAGTTTGCGTTTGTAGCGCTCAAACTCGCTGAGCTTCTCTTTTGCCATCCGTCGTCTCTCCAAACACTCAGTTTTCGGGGTCCGGCAGGTCGTAGTACACTTCCTTGAGATAGAGCCCCGCGGCCGGTGCGGTGGGGCCCGCGTTTTTGCGCTCGCGCGCACGCAGGATTTCCGGGATTGCGTCGGGGGCGATCCTGCCATAGCTCATTTTGAGAAGGGTCCCCACCATGATCCGCACCATGTTGTAAAGGAAGCCGTCCCCCGCCACCTCGAAAGACACCAGCTCCCCTTCCCGGCGCAGCGAGCAATCGGTGATGGTGCGCACCCGGTCCGCAACGTCGCTGCCCGACGCGCAGAAGGCCGAAAAGTCGTGCCGCCCCAGGAAGTCCTGGCAGGCGCGGTTCAGCCGCTCCACGTCCAGCGGGTAGCGGTGGTGACAGCACAGGTCGATCAAAAAGGGGTTCTTGACCGGGGAATTGTGGATCTTATAGAGATACCGCTTGCCAAGGCAGCTGTAGCGCGCATGGAAGCCGGGCGGCACCTCGCGGCAGGCATAGGCCGCGAGCGCCCCGGGCAGGGAATTGTTGAGCGCCAGGACCAGCCGCTGCGGCTCGATCGAGCTTTTTGTATGAAAGCTCAGGCAGAACATCTCAGCGTGCACTCCGGCGTCGGTGCGCGAGCAGCACTTGATCAAAAGCTTCTCCCCCACGATCCGCTCGAGGGCGGGCTGCAGCGTCCCGCAGACAGTGACGGCGTTTTTCTGCACCGCCGAGCCGTGGAAGTAAGCGCCGTTGTAGCGTAAAGTCAGCAGCAGGTTGCGATCCATCCCCGCCTCCTAAAACAGCGGCGGGACGAGGAGGGTGATCGCCACCACCGCCAGAATACACGCCAGCACAAAGCCGCTCGCCACAAAGTCGTAGTAGCGCAGGTGCAGCTGCTTCATCCGGGTGCGCCCCTCGCCGCCGTGGTAGCAGCGGCACTCCATGGCCAGCGCCAGCTCATCCGCGCGGCGAAACGCCGAGACGAAGAGCGGGATCAGAATCGGAATAAGCGCCTTGGCGCGCTGCATGAGGTTGCCGCTCTCGAGGTCCGCCCCGCGCGCCTTCTGGGCCGCCATGATCTTGTCGGTCTCCTCGATGAGCGTCGGGATGAAGCGCAGGGCGATGGTCATCATCATGGCCAGCTCGTGCACCGGGACCTTCAGCCGCTTTAGGGGGGAGAGCAGCCGCTCGATCGCGTCGGTGAGCGCGATGGGCGAGGTGGTGTAGGTCAGCAGCGAGGTCCCGGCGATCAGGCAGATGATCCGGATGGTCATGGTGATCGCCAGCAGGACCCCCTCCTTGGCAATCTTGATGAAGCCCCACTGGAAGATGATCTCGCCGTCCATAAAGAACATGTTGAGCACGCCGGTGAAAAGGATGATCGGCACCACCGGCTTTAAACTCTTGAGGATCATTTTATAGGGGATCCCCGAGATGCCGTAGGTCAGCACCAGAAAGAGGATTCCCACCGCCAGCCCGCTCGGATTGGTGGCCAAAAACAGCATGACGATATAAGCCACCACCAGGATGATCTTGACCCGGCTGTCCAGGCGGTGGATGACCGATTTGCCGGGGAAATACTGCCCAATTGTGATGTCGCGCAGCATTAGGCCTTCCCCCTTTCCGAGAGCAGGCGCAGAATCTCGTCCTTCGCCCTTTGCATGTCGTAGATGTTGCGCCGCACCGGGTACCCCTCGGCAGAGAGCCGGTGGAATATCCGGGTGATCTGCGGCACGGACAGCCCCATCGCGGCGATCTGATCGGCGTGCTCGAAGACCTCGGCCACATCGGCGTACATGAAGAGCCTGGACTGGTTCATCACCAGCACCTTCTTGGAGTAGCGGGCGATGTCCTCCATCGAGTGGGAGACCAGCAGCACGGTGTTCCCCACCTGCTGGTGGTATTCCCTGATCTGGCCGAGGATCCGGTCCCGCCCCTTCGGGTCGAGCCCGGCGGTGGGCTCGTCCAGGATCAGCACCTTTGGGTTCATGGCGATCACCCCGGCGATGGCCACCCGCCGCTTTTGGCCGCCCGAGAGCTCGAAGGGCGACTTCTCCATGTGTTTTTCCTTGAGCCCCACGAAGGCCGCGGCGTCCATCACGCTCTTGTGGATCTCCTCCTCGCTCATTCCCATGTTGCGCGGCCCGAAGGAGATGTCCTTATACACGGTGTCCTCGAAGAGCTGGTATTCGGGGTACTGGAAGACCAGCCCCACCTTGAAGCGGAAATCGCGCAGGCGGCTCTTGTCCGCCCACAGGTCCTCCCCGTCGATATAAACCTTGCCCGCGGTCGGCTCGAGCAGGCCGTTGAAATGCTGGATCAGGGTGCTCTTCCCCGAGCCGGTGTGCCCGATCACCCCGACGAATTCCCCGCTCTCGATCTCGACGTTCACGTCGTCCACCGCCGTCTTCTCGAAAGGGGTGCCGGGCGAATAGATATAGCTCAGATGCTCCGTTTTGATCGCCGGCATGTCAGCATCCCTCCCCTTCCCGCTTATTTAGGAGCTTACAAAGCTCCCGCACGAACTCCTCGTCGTCCAGGATGTCGTCCGGCAGGTTGACCCCCGCGCCCCGCAGCTCATAGCTAAGCTCGGTGGCCTGGGGAACGTCCAGCCCCACCTCCTTGAGCGCGGCGACGTGGGAGAAGACCTTCTTGGGAACGTCGTCCAGGATGATCTGCCCGTCGTTCATCACGATCACCCGGTCGGCCCGCGCGGCCTCGTCCATATAGTGGGTGATCAGCACCACGGTGATCCCGAACTCCCGGTTCAGGCTGCGGATGGTGCCGATGACCTCCCGCCGCCCCTTGGGGTCGAGCATGGCGGTCGGCTCGTCGAGCACGATACACGCCGGGCGCATGGCGATCACCCCGGCGATGGCCACCCGCTGCTTTTGGCCGCCCGAAAGCTGGTGCGGCGCGTGCTCGCGGAATTCGTACATCCCCACCGTCTTGAGCGCCTCGTCCACCCTGCGCCGGATATCATCGGGGGCCACCCCCATATTCTCCAGCGCAAAGGCGACGTCCTCCTCCACGATGGTGGCGACGATCTGGTTGTCGGGATTCTGGAAAACCATCCCCACCGTCTGGCGGATGGGCAGAAGGTTTTCCTCCACCCTCGTATCCATTCCACCGACGTATACCGTGCCGCCCTGGGGCAGCAGGATGGCGTTAAAGTGCTTGGCCAGCGTGCTTTTGCCCGAGCCGTTGTGGCCGAGCACCGCCACGAACTGCCCCTTCGGGATGGCGGTGCTCAGCTCCCGCAGCACCGGGACCGGGGTTTCCCCCTCCTCGGTGTTATATGCAAAGCTCAGGTGCTGTGCCTGTAAAAACTGATCCTTCACGAAAAACATCCTCGCTATCATAAAGTGGTCCGCGGGCAGGGCCTCGCGGCCGGAAAGGCGATGTCAGGGCTCCCAGATCGCGGTGCTGCCGCAGGGGAGCACGAGCCCGGTCTCGCTGACCGGCAGGCCGATCTCGTCGGCCGCGGCGCGCCCTCCGTGAAGCCGCCCCACCGTGACCCCCAGCAGGTACTGCATGACCGAGGCCGAAAGCCCGGTGGTGTAGGAGTTTAAAATGAAAAAGAGCGGGGCGTCTGAAAGCAGCGGCGCCGTCAGCTCGAGCAGCGGGTAGATCTGCTCCTCGAGCTTCCAGATCTCGCCCCCCGGCCCCCGGCCGTAGGAGGGCGGGTCCATGATGATCCCGTCATACCGGTTGCCCCGGCGCAGCTCCCGTTCGACGAACTTTTTACAGTCGTCCACGATCCAGCGCACCGGCTTGTCCGCAAGGGAGCTGAGCGCGGCGTTTTCCCGCGCCCAGGACACCATCCCCTTGGAGGCGTCCACATGGCAGACCTTCGCCCCCGCCGCCGCGCAGGCCAGGGTGGCCCCGCCGGTGTAGGCGAAGAGGTTTAAAATATTCGCCCCCGGCCGCCCGGCGAGCTTCCCCATGGCGTAGTCCCAGTTGACCGCCTGCTCGGGGAACAGGCCGGTGTGCTTGAAGCCGGTTGGGCTGATTTTAAAGGTGAGCTGCCGCCAGGAGATATTCCAGCTCTCCCGGCGCATGCTCTTATACTCCCAGCGCCCGCCGCCGCTTTGTGAGCGGTGGTAGTGCGCGTTGCAGCTTTTCCAACGCGGCCCTCGCGGAGTCTCCCACAGCACCTGCGGGTCGGGGCGCACCAGGGTCACATCGCCCCAGCGCTCGAGCTTTTCGCCGCCTGAGCAGTCGATCAGCTCGTAATCCTTAAAGTCCTTTGTCGCTCTCATTATTCCCCAGCCGTTCCTTGATGGTGTCGGCGATGTCCCCAGCCGCCGCCTTGATATATTCTTCGTCCTGCCCCTCGATCATCACCCGGATCAGGGGCTCGGTGCCGCTGACGCGCACCAGCACCCGGCCGCTGTCGCCCAGGCGCTCGCGGTGCTCGGCCACCTTGCGCACCACCCCGTCGTCGAGCTCGAGATGGCTCTTCATATACGGATCGGCCCGCACGTTGACCGTCACCTGCGGGAAGACCTGCATGACGCTTGCCAGCTCGTGGAGGCTTTTGCCGGTGCGCTTCATCACCGCCATCACATGCAGCGCGGTGAGCTGCCCGTCCCCGGTGGTCATGTGCTCGCGCAGGATGACGTGCCCTGACTGCTCGCCGCCGATCATATAGCCGTTTTCCAGCATGTTTTCCAGCACGTACCGGTCCCCGACCTTGGTGATCTCGGCGCGGATACCGGTCTGCTCGCAGAATTTATGGAAGCCGAGGTTGCTCATCACGGTGACCACCGCACTGTCCCCCACGAGCTTCCCGCGCTCCTTCAGGTCCTTGGCCAGCAGGGCGATGATCCGGTCCCCGTCCACCAGCTCCCCCTCGGCGCTCACCGCGAGGCACCGGTCGGCGTCCCCGTCGAAGGCGAAGCCGCAGTCAAAGTCCCCGCACCGCACCAGCTCCTGCAGCGCCTCGATATGGGTGGAGCCGCAGCCGTCGTTGATGTTGATCCCGTCGGGCGCGCATGAAAAAATGGTGACCTCGGCCCCCAGGCGGGTGAAGAGGCCTTCGGCGGTGCGGCTGGCGCTGCCGTTCGAGCAGTCCAGCGCCACGCGCAGCCCCATGAGCCCCTCGGGCACGGTGGCGGCGAGATGGTCGACATATTTTTGCACCGCGCGCTCGTCCCGGCTCACCCGGCCAACATGCGCGCCCCACTGGATGGTGAAGGGGGCCTTGTGGTCGAGCACCAGCTCCTCGATTTCAAATTCCTGCTCGTCGCGCAGCTTGAGCCCGCCCGAGCCGAAAATTTTGATCCCGTTGTACTCAAACGGGTTGTGCGAGGCGGAGAGCATGACCCCCGCGTCGGCGTGCAGCTCGCGCACCAGGTGCGCGATGGCCGGCGTGGGCACCACGCCCAGCAGCTCGGCATTCGCGCCCACCGAGCACAGCCCCGCCGCCACGGCGCTCTCCAGCATATCGCCCGAGATGCGGGTGTCCCGCCCGATCAATACTCTCGGGCGCTTATCGCTCTTCTCGGTGAGCACCATCGCCAGCGCCCGGCCGATGTCCATCGCCAAATCGCAGCTGATCTCGGTGTTCGCGACCCCGCGCGCGCCGTCGGTCCCAAAAATTCTCCCCATACCTGTAACCATCCCTTTCTGGAAATTCGTGCCGGCTCCGGCTCTGCCGAAGCGGCGGCCGCAGGGCCGCCAGAGTGCGGTTTCATCCCGCCCGCGCGGTTCACCGCTACATATATCTATATGCAAAGTCAGCTTTGATTTAGAGCTCCAGCTTCTGCTGCAGCTCATCCTCCCGCGCAGCCGAGGGCATGCGAAGCCCCAGGTGGTCATAGGCCTTCGGGGTGACGCAGCGCCCGCGCGGGGTGCGCGCCAGAAAGCCGATCTGCATGAGGTAGGGCTCGTACACGTCCTCCAAGGTGACCGATTCCTCGCCGATGGCCGCGGCCAGGGTCTCCAGCCCTACCGGGCCGCCGGCATAGTTTGTGATGATGAGGGCCAGCATCCGCCGGTCCACGTCGTCCAGCCCCAGCGGGTCGATCTCCAGCTTGTTGAGCGCGAGCTTGGCAAGGTCGTTGGTGATCCGCCCGTCGCCCAGCACCTGGGCGAAGTCCCGCACCCTTTTCAGCAGCCGGTTGGCGATACGCGGCGTGCCGCGCGAACGGCAGGCGATCTCCAGCGCCCCGCCCTCGTCGCAGTCGATCGAGAGGATCCCCGCGCTGCGCCGCACGATGGTGCCGAGCTCCTGCGGGGTGTACATCTCGAGGCGCATGACCACCCCGAAGCGGTCCCGCAGCGGGGCGGAAAGCTGTCCCGCCCGGGTGGTCGCGCCGATCAGGGTGAACTTGGGCAGGTCGATCCTTATCGAGCGCGCCGAGGGCCCCTTGCCGATCATGATGTCCAGCGCGTAGTCCTCCATCGCCGGGTAGAGGACCTCCTCCACCGCCCGCGAAAGGCGGTGTATCTCGTCCACAAAGAGGATGTCCCCGGCATTCAGGTTGGTCAGCAGCGCCGCCAGATCGCCCGGCTTCTCGATGGCGGGGCCGGAGGTTACGCGGATTTCCACCCCCATCTCCCGCGCGATGATCCCGGACAGGGTGGTCTTGCCCAGTCCCGGCGGACCGTAGAGCAGCACATGGTCGAGCGCCTCACCGCGCCCTTTCGCCGCCTCGATATAGACGCGCAGGTGCTCCTTGGCCTTCTCCTGGCCGATATATTCGTCCAGCGACTGGGGGCGAAGGTTCAGCTCGCTCTCGCTGTCCTCCCCCAACGCCTCGGGCGCCATGACGCGGTTTTCAAAATCCATCTCGCTAAAATCGTTCATTCTGCCGCTCCCCTACCCTTATCGGCCGCCGCTGAGAATCTTCAGCGCGCCCTTGATCATCTCCTGCACCGGGGTGTCCGGCGCGAAGCGGGCCACCGCCGCGGCCGCCTCGGACTGGGCGTAGCCCAGCACCACCAGAGCGCTCATCGCCTCGCCCGCATTGGTCTTCGGGTCGGCCGCCGCCGCGAAGGCGGCGCCCTCCATCCCGCCGGCGAGCTCCTCATTGCTGATCTTGTCCTTGAGCTCGAGCACGATCCGGCTGGCGAGCTTCGGCCCCACCCCCTGCGCCCGGGTGATCGACTTGTGGTCCCCCGAGGCCACGCAGAGCATGAGCTTGTCCGGGGTCAGCTCGCTGAGGATCGAGATGGCCGCCTTCGGCCCCACCCCGGTGACGGCGGTGAGCATGCGAAAGCAGTTTAGCTCGCTCGGCTCCGAAAAGCCGAAGAGCTCCATCGCATCCTCGCGCACCGAGAGGTGGGTGTATATCTTGACCTCGCTCCCCGTTTTGGGCAGCTTGCCGATGGTGTTCATGGTGGTGCGCACCCCGAAGCCCACCCCCGAGCACTCGATCACAATGAAGTTTGGTTCTACCGCGGCCAATATGCCGCGCAGGGAATGGATCATCTCGCGCCCGCCTTTCGTATCAGTCCCGACAGTGAGCTGCCCGCGCTGTGCCCATGGCAGATGGCGATCGCCAGCGCGTCGGCGGTGTCGTCGGGCTTCGGAACTTCCTTGAGGCCCAGTATCCGCTGGGTCATCAGCATAACCTGTTTTTTCTCGGCCTTGCCGTAGCCGACCACCGAGCTTTTGACCTGCAGGGGGGTATACTCGAAAATCGGCACGTCCTGAAGCGCCGCGGCGAGCAGGATGACCCCGCGCGCCTGGGCCACGTCGATGGCCGTCTTCTGGTTGGTGGTAAAGTAGAGCCGCTCGATGGCCATCGCCTCAGGCTTGGCGGCGGTGATCAGCGCGCAGGTATCGAGATAAATCCTGCGCAGCCGCACATCGAACTCCTCCCCCGCCTCGGTGGTGATCGCCCCGTACTGGACCGGGAAAAAGTGATTGTTGTGGTAGTCCACCACCCCCCAGCCCACGATGGCGTAGCCGGGGTCGATCCCTAAAATCCGCATCACGAAGCGCTCCCCTCCTTCCGTTCCCCTGTGCCCACAGGGGCAGAATGGCCCATGCTACAATCAATTTATTATAGCACAACCCGCTGGCCCTCCACAAGTACGAGGGGGTCGAAATCGGCCGCGCAAAAAGAAGAGTTTTTGATTTGTTCCCGTCCCGTTTACAGGTTGTTCAAAATTCACATCCGGTTTGACACGAATTTGTGGAATGCTACAATTTACAAGATATTGTGTTGCATTTTACAAAAACGTGGGTTATAATTCATGATGTTGTCCACCGGGGACAAACAATATGGAAGAAAAAAGCCCACAGCTTCTCTCTTCCACCACCAGGGTGCTGTCCTTGCAATAGCGGGGGCGGCATTTTTTTATTCGTATTTGAAAAAGGCGCCGCCCGGCTCTTTTGAGCCGGGCGGCGCCTTTTCTTATCGCGGTTAAGGGTTGAGAATCAACGCGGGGTGTATGGCGTTTTTCGAGGTGGTGCTCTTGTCATAGCCAAGATACCCGTTTAGCACACGGCAGATGGAATCTCCCGAATTGTTGTAATTGACGCGCAGCCAGGAGCCGTAACTTTGATAGATCGCGCGCACCGGCTCCGTGTTGGAAACCGTCGTCCCCGTGTCGGCAAAGTAACCCAGCTGGCGAATGAGCGTGTCGCCGGGAGTAAGCCCCCAGGAGGGGGTGGAGGAGCCGTAAATTTCATAAGAGTTGGGTACCCAGACAGGATCACCGACCACGGCATGATTGGAAATTTTTGCCTTTTGTGCCGCCGTCAGACTGTTGTAAAGAGCCAGGCACCTATTGCGCACCGTGCTGTAATAATAGGTGTTGGAGCCGAACTCGACAGTCTCATAAATGTCGCCGATCAGCACCACCGAGCCTGTCTTGCCGCCGAACTGGGTGGCGTCCTCATCGGCGACCCGCCAAGATTTGCCCGCCCACTGAACCTGGCTTCCGTTTGCGGCGGTGACGCGTATCGTTTTCGTTTGGGAAGCTCCCCCGTCGTTTGAAACGGCGCGCAGTGTCACGGTGCCAAACACATCGCCGCTCTCCAGGCCATTGAGGGTTTGCCCGCTGAGCGAGGCGTAATTTTTACTCTGTGTGAGACTCCAGGTTATGTCAGTGTTGATGGCGTTTTCGGGAGTCACGGTGGCAGAAACCGAAATGGATTTTCCGGTCAGAACGGAATCGCTTGCCTGGATGGTGATGCCCGTGACCTTCTGGTCGGTCACGGTAACGGTGTAGGGCGTGCTGGTCACGCCGTCGGCGGTGGCGGTGAAGGTGGCACTGCCCGCCGCGGTCGCGGTCACCAGCCCGGAGGTGCTGATGTTGATATTGGCGCTGCCGCCGGTCTTCGCCCAGGTCACCGCCGGGAGGGTCGCGTTCGAGGGATTGACCGTCGCAGACAGCTGGGAGGTCACGGTGGTCTTGTCGCTGGTGCGCACCAAACTATTGGTACCGCTGACCGTTACCGAAGTCACGGGAATCTTGTCCTTGACCGTGATGGTGCTGCTCCCGCTTTTACTGCCCACCGTCGCGGTGACGGTCGTGCTCCCCGGCGCGACCGCTGTTACCAGTCCGGTCTGGTTGACCGTCGCGGCGGCCGGGTTGCTGCTGCTCCAGACCGGGGCGGCGTTGGGCGTAACGGTTGCGGCAAGCTGCACCGTCTGCGGCGAACCCTGAGTATAGAGGGTATAGCTGTTGGGGCTGACGCTCACGCTTCCAATGGTCACCACCGTGACGGTGCAGCTCGCCTTGTACCGCGCCGTGTCCGGCGCCCCCTTGATGTGGGCGGTGATCGTCGTGCTGCCCGCCGTCTTGCCGCTGGCGTCGATGGTGGCGCTGCGCCCGTCCACAGAGACTGTCATCGCGGCGGCGCCGGGATTGCTGTTCGTCCATTCCAGCTCGTCGCTGGATACCCCGCCCGTCAGGGCGGCCGAGAGGGTAAACTGCGTCTCGGCCGCCGTGCCGCCGGTGAAGAGGGTATAGGCGGTGTGGCTCAGCGACACCCCCGTCACCGCCGAGACGTTGACCGTGCAGGTAGCCTTCACCTTGCCGCCATAGACGCTGGCGGTGACGGTCGCCGTCCCGCCGGTGTGGGCGGTGATGAGGCCGGTCGCGTCCACCGACGCGACGGCCTCGTTGCTGCTCGTCCAGAGGACCTGTTCGGCGTAGCCGTTCGCCTTCATGTAGGGGTGGCCGGTCGGGCCGGTGGAGCCGGAACTGCCATTTTTCGTCGCGGCGAGCTGCACGCTCTGCCGCCCCTGGGCGTTGTTCGTTTGCAGGTAGAGGGTTTTCCCGGTCGCGTCGGTATCCCCGCTCCTGATCGTCAGACTCTTGATCGCGTTGTAGGTCATCACCGTTTTCTTCACCCCGGCCGCGTGGAAGCCCGGAGCGCTGCCTTGGGAGGTCACGGTGATGGTGAAGTCGGTGTCCTCCTGGGGCGGGGAAGCAAACGGGATTTTATAGTCCCAGCCCGCCCCCTGCCGCACGCCATAGAGGGCCGCGCCACCGCCCGCCGGGGCGGCGACGGTGAAGCCGGTGATCAGGTCCGGATTGTTGTTGCCCAGCTTGACGGTGATCGCTTCCGTCTCCGCCCCGGCGGAGAACAGCGCCGCCATGGCGGTTCTCCCCTCGGGAACCGGGGCGGGCTCGTAATCGAAGCCTCCGCTCTCACCGAGCGTCGCCCCGGCGGGCAGGCAGAGCCCCGCCGTCAGCGACAGCGCGAGCGCGAGGCTGCAAAGGCGGCGGTTCATCGCACTCCGCCCCTGTCTGTTCCGGTGCGAATGCCCGCAACGTCGATCTCGAAGTCGTCAAGCGGTATCCGCTCGCTCTCCGGGATGATCCAGTCCCACCGCTTCGCGAGGGTGTATTCCCCGGCCGTCAGCTCCCCGGCCTCGTACATCGCGGTGTAGATTTCTTTCAGGGCCTCGCGGTCCCCGGCGGTAATGAATGCGGAAATATTTTGTTCAGAAACTTCCAGCTCCTCCTGTCCCCCTCGGAGAGTTAGGGGGCCCACGGGGGGATGATTCCCCCCGTGAGACGCGCCATCGGCGTCAGCCGATAGCTGCATTCCCGCAGGAATGCTGCGCGCCCCCCTTCCCCCCAGCGTAAAGCCGCCCAGCATACAGAGTGCCAGTGCGGCCAGGATGATGGCTAACAGCTTTCTTTTCATGCTTTCGTCCTCCTCAAAAAAGACCTGTAGCATAGGTTGCTTTCGGTCTTCCATTGTGAGGGATTCGGCGAAAAAAGCCGTTTTGACTTGAAATCCGTTCCAAAACAGGATATAATTAGGATAAATCCGGAAGGGGCGGGTTAAAAACCTGCCGCTCCTTTTAGAAAACAGCAAAAAGACGACCGTTAGTAACCTATACTAACGGTCTTTTGTACTCTCAAAAAAGTGCCCCGGCCTTGCGACCGGGGCACTTTTACTGCCTATTATTGTCTTATCTTGCCCGGGTTGCAATCTCTTCGCCCAGGTCCGCCATAAATTGCTCGAGCGGCAGCGCGCCGAGGTCGCCCTTGTTCCTGGAACGCACCGCTACCGTGCCGTCCTCCTGCTCCTTCTTGCCCACAACCAGCATGTAGGGCACCTTCTCCAGCTGCGCCTCACGGATCTTGTAGCCGATCTTCTCGCGGCGCAGGTCGCACTCGACCCGTATTCTTTTCGCTTTGAGCTTCTCGGTAATTTCACTGGCGTAAGCGCTCTGGTCCTCGCTGATGGGCAGCACCTTGACCTGCACGGGCGCCAGCCAGGCCGGGAAGGCGCCGGCAAAATGCTCGATCAGAATGCCGATGAAGCGCTCGATCGACCCGAACACAACGCGGTGGATCATCACCGGGCGGTGCTTTTCCCCATCCGCGCCGGTGTACTCGATCTCAAAGCGCTCGGGAAGCTGGAAGTCCAGCTGGATGGTGCCGCACTGCCAGGTGCGCCCGATCGAGTCCTCAAGGTGGAAATCGAGCTTCGGCCCGTAGAACGCGCCGTCACCCTCGTTGATCACGAACGGCATGCCGATCTCCTCCATCGCCGCGCGCAGCGAATCGGTCGCGTGCTCCCAATCCTCGAGCTCGCCCATATGGTCCTCGGGCATGGTGGACAGTTCGACATGATACTTGAAGCCGAACAGCGAATAGACCTCGTCGATCAGGGCGACGACCCCCTTGATCTCGTCCTTGATCTGCTCGGGGGTCATGAAGATGTGCGCGTCGTCCTGGGTGAAGCAGCGCACCCGCATGAGGCCGTGCAGCGCGCCGGAGAGCTCGTGCCGGTGCACGATCCCAAGCTCGCCCATGCGCAGCGGCAGGTCGCGATAGGAACGCGGCTGGGTTTGATAGACCATCAGGCCGCCGGGGCAGTTCATCGGCTTGATGGCAAAGTCGGTGTCGTCGATCACCGTGGTGTACATATTGTCCTTATAGTGATCCCAATGCCCCGAGCGCTCCCAGAGCGCACGGTTGAGCATGATGGGGGTGGAAATCTCCTGATACCCCGCGCGGGTGTGGATCTCCCGCCAGTAGTCGATCAGGGTGTTCTTGACGATCATCCCCTTGGGCAGGAAGAACGGGAAGCCGGGGCCCTCGTCCATCAGCGCGAAGAGGCCGAGCTCCTTCCCGAGCTTGCGGTGGTCGCGCTTCTTGGCCTCCTCGAGCGCGTCGAGGTGGGCCTGCAGCTCGCTCTGTTTGGGGAAGGCGGTGCCGTAAACCCGGCAGAGCATGGCCTTGCTCGAATCCCCCCGCCAGTAGGCGCCGGTGGAGGAGGTCAGCTTAAACGCCTTGACCTTGGAGGTGTCGAGCAGGTGGGGCCCCGCGCACAGGTCGCAGAAATCCCCCTGTTTAAAGAAGCTGATCTTCTCCCCCTTGCCCGAATGCTCCTCGATCAGCTCGAGCTTGTAGGGCTGGTCCTTCATCAGTTCCTTGGCCTGCGCGGGCTCGAGCTCGAAGCGCTCGAGCGGCAATCCCTCCTTGACGATTTTTTTCATCTCCTCCTCGATCTTTTCGAGGTCCTCGGGAGAGAAGGGCTTCTGAAGGTCGAAATCGTAATAGAAGCCGTCCTTGATCGCCGGGCCGATGGCGAATTTGGTATCGGGGTAGAGATGCTGCACCGCCTGCGCCAGGATGTGGGAGGCGGTATGCCAGAAGGTGCGCTTGCCGTCCGGGTCGTCGAAGGTCAACAGCTCGAGCGCGCAGTCCCGCTCGATCGGAGTGCGCAGATCGCACACCTCGCCGTCGATCCTGGCGCTGCAAACCGCCTTGTAAAGGCCGCCGCCCAAGGATTTCGCCACCTCGGCGGGGGTGACGCCGCTCTCGAACTCCTTGAGAGTACCGCCCTTGAGGGTCAATTTTACCATCATCATCAATCTCCTTTATCACATGGTCGTTTCATCTTTGACAAAAACAAAAACAGCCCCATCCCAAATAACTGGGATGAAGCTGTACGCTCCACGGTTCCACCCGGATTGCGCAAAATCGCGCCGCTCGTTGCTGCCTTAACGCGGCAGGGACGGGATGGTTCACATCCGCTCGGAAGGTGGTACTATGGCCCGATTCCGCGGCAGGGCTTTCAGCCGGCGGCCCCGCCTCTCTTGCCGGAACGATTGGTCCAAAGCGTGTCCTCGTCATCGCTTTTGCCACTATTGATCTGGTTTCTTAAAAGGTATCTTACCACCTTGCGTCCCAGAAGTCAACCAATGTCTGAGCGGTATTTTTTCCTCAGAAAAGAATTTCTTGACAGGATGGCCCATTGCTACTAAAATAGTATTGGTGTATTGTTGTATTTTTGTACAGAATCTTCCATTTTCTGTTTACAAATAAAAGGGTATTCCCCGCATAACGATGGGGAACCGGCTTATCCTCTGAGCGGCAGCCCGCGCGCTATTTGCAGGTTGCCCGGAAAAGCCATGGATATGTGCAATACGCCATCTGATGATTTTTTACTCTTAGAAAAATTTTTACAGAAGGAGGTATTGCGGCACGTCATGAGCACAGGACAAATAATATTTATCGCAGCGGCTGTTCTGGTAGCGTTTATTATTGGATTTGTCATCGCTTTTTTCGTAGGCGTTTCATATAGAAAACGGGTTGCGGAATCGGACATCGGGTCCGCCGAAGAGGAAGCCAAGAGAATCGTAAGCGACGCCATTAAAAATGCCGAGAGCAAGAAAAAGGAAGCCCTGGTAGAAGCCAAGGACGAAATTTACAAGCTGCGCACCGAAGCCGAGCGCGAGAACAAGGAGCGGCGCAGCGAGGTGCAGCGCCTGGAACGCAGAGTGCAGCAAAAGGAAGAATCGGTCGACCGCAAGCTGGAAAACCTGGAGAAGAAAGAGGAACAGGCTTCCCAGAAGGTCAAGGAGGCCCAGCAGAAGCTGGAGGAGGCCGAGGCCGTCAAGCAGCACCAGTTCGACATGCTGGAGAAAATTTCCGGCTTCACCGCCACCCAGGCCAAGGAGTACCTGCTGCAGAACCTGGAAAATGAGCTGACCCACGAAAAGGCGCTCAAGATCAGCCAGTATGAAACCTACCTGCGCGAGGAGAGCGAGGAGAAGGCGCGCGAAATCATCTCTTGCGCCATCCAGCGCTGCGCCGCCGACCAGGTCGCGGAGATCACCGTTTCGGTGGTGCCGCTGCCGGGCGACGAGATGAAGGGCCGGATCATCGGCCGCGAGGGACGCAACATCCGCACCCTCGAAACCCTGACCGGGGTGGACCTGATCATCGACGACACCCCCGAGGCGATCACCCTCTCCTGCCACGACACAGTGCGCCGCGAGATCGCGCGTATCGCCCTCGAGCGGCTGATCCAGGACGGGCGGATCCATCCCGCGCGGATCGAGGAGATGGTGGACAAGGCCAAGCGCGAGGTCGACCAGAAGATCAAGCAGGACGGCGAGCGCGCCGTGATGGACCTTGGAATCCACAGCATGCACCCCGACCTCGTCAAGCTGCTCGGGCGCATGCGTTACCGCTCGAGCTATGGGCAGAACGTGCTCAACCACTCCATCGAGGTGGCCCAGCTCGCCGGGATGATGGCCAGCGAGATCGGCGCGGACGCCGTGCTCGCACGCCGTGCCGGCCTGCTGCATGACATCGGCAAGTCGATGACCCACGAGATTGAGGGCTCCCACGTACAGATCGGCGTGGACATCGCCAAGAAGTACAAGGAGAGCAAGGAGGTCATCCACGCGATCGCGGCCCACCACGGGGACATCGAGGCCAAGACCATCGTGGCCTGCCTGGTCCAGGCGGCGGACGCCATCTCGGCCGCCCGCCCCGGCGCGCGCAGGGAGAACCTCGAAAACTACATCAAGCGCCTCGAGAAGCTCGAGGAGATCGCCAACTCCTTCGAGGCGGTGGAGAAATCCTTCGCCATCCAGGCCGGGCGCGAGATCCGGATCATGGTCAAGCCCGACCAGGTCAACGACGACGAGATGGTGGTCGTGGCCCGCGAGATCGTCAAGAAGATCGAGGGCGAGCTCGACTACCCCGGCCAGATCAAGGTCAACGTCATCCGCGAAAGCCGCGCGATCGAGTACGCAAAATAAAAGGACCGTTGGGGGCCCGCCGCAGAATTTTCTGCGGCGGGCCCTTTCTTCGTGCGCGGCACCCCTGCGCAGGGGTGCGCCGGCCTGCGCCAAAACAGAGGGCTTGACAAAAGGAGGCGGCCGGGGTATACTCATCTAGTAATTTAGTAAATTACTAATTTAAAAGTAAGGATGAAGCATCATGGAGATACCGACCACCCTCAAACACAAGCCGGTCATCGTATCGGAGAATTATGAAAACATCGACGGGCGCAGCGCCTATCATTCGGACGCCAAGGGCCTCTCGCTCGGGCTCGCGCAGTGGAATGACCGCGGCAAGGTGGACATTTCGGCCAAGGTCTGGCGGCACACCGGGGAAAAGTGGTCCCGCCAGTCGGAGGAGCTGCCGATCCACCGGGTGATCGACCTGGCGATCCTGATCTGCCGGGCCAAGCGGTACTTTGGGGAGGACGCCTACCGCTATCCCGGGCTCTACGACCCGCAGCACCCCACGCTGGAGAGGATCGGGCTGCAGGGGGATGCGATGACCGTTTCGGTCTGCACCCAGAACCCGATGATCGACCAGGACATCAAGCTCTTCTCCCAAGCGCTCAGCGAGGACGACGAGCTGCTCAGCGAGCGGTTTCGCACCCTGGCGAGGCTGCTGCGGGACATGGGCTACTGAAAGGGATGAGAAAATGGACAGGCAAAACCGCAGGGAGCTGATCGCCGCCTACAAGGGGCGCAAGGTGCGCGGCGGGGTGTTCGGGATACGCAACACTGTCAGCGGGAAAATCCTGCTGCTCTCCACCGCCGACTTGCAGGGGTGTGAGAACCGCTTTCGCTTCTCCCAGATGACCGGAAGCTGCACCTATTCCAAGGTGCAGCAGGACTGGGCGAAGTACGGCGGCCAGGCCTTCTGCTTCGAGCTGTACGAGGTGCTGGAGAAGAAGGAGGAGCAGACCGACCGCCAGTTTCGCGAGGACATCGACACCCTCTACGAGCTCTGGCTCGAAAAGCTGCAGGGGCAGGCGCTCTATTAACGGAAAGGCCGGACTGGACAAGCGCCCTTGGATAAGAAAAGCCGCGGGGAAGTTTCCCCGCGGCTTTTGATTTAATCCTCTTTGTTTTCTTCGTCCGGCTCCCCCGGCTTGGGCAGCTCGAGCAGCAGCTTCTGTACCCGCTGCTCCTCCACCTGCTGCACCGTGACGTTCAGCCCCGAGCAGGTGAAGCTGTCCCCTGCCTCGGGAATCCTTCCGAGCTCGTCGAGCACCCAGCCGCCCACCGTATTGGAGTCGGTGTCGATCAGATCCTCCGGCAGGTCCAGCTGCTCGAGCATCTCCCGCACCGTCAGCTCCCCTGCGATCTCATAACGCCCTTCGCCCAGGTCCACAAACTCGTCGACGATTTCCTCGTCCTCATCCCAGATCTCGCCCACCAGCTCCTCGAGGATGTCCTCGGTGGTCACGATCCCCATCGTGCCGCCGTAATCATCCATCACCACGGCCATGTTGATCTTGGTGCGCTTAAAGTCCCCGAGCAGCGAGGATATTTTCTTGTTCTTATGTACATAGAGGCACTCGGTCAGCAGGGAGCGCACGTCCGGCGTCTTACCGGCGGCCATCTCCTCAAGGAATTCCCGGGTGTGCAGCACCCCGATGATCTTGTCCAGCGATTCCTCGTAGACCGGCAGACGGGAGAAGCGCTCGGCGAGCACCATCTCCAGCACGGTCTGCGCATCGTCGGCCACGTCCACCGCCACGAGGTCCACCCGCGGGGTCAGGATCTCCTGCACCTTGATGTCGTCGAACTCGATGGCGGACTGGAGCAGCTCGCTCTCGTCCTCCTTGAAGACGCCCTCCTCAACGGTGGTTTCGATGATATACTTGAGCTCCTCCTCGGTGACGGAGGGGCCGTTGTCCTTCTGGGAAGCGCGGTTGATCCGGTTGGTGAGCAGGGTCAAAAGGAAGGTCGCCGGGGTACACAGCTTGATCACGAACCCGAGCGGACCGGCAAAGCGCAGCGCCAGCCTCTCGGCGTTGCACTTGGCGTAAGACTTGGGGCTGACCTCGCCGAAGATCAGTACCAGAACGGTCATCACCACGGTGGAAACCGCCGCGCCGAGGTTTTCGCCCAGGAAACGGGTGGCCAGCAGCGTCGCGATCGAGGCCGCGGCGATGTTCACCACGTTGTTCCCCACCAGAATGGAGGAGATCATCCGGTCGTAGTCCTCGGACACGTCCAGCGCCTTCTGGGCACGCTTATCGCCCGAGGCGGCCAGGGTCTTCATCCGGATGCGGTTGATGGTCGAAAATGCGGTCTCACTCGAGGAAAAGAAGGCGGATAATGCCAGCAAAACGATCAGTGTGATCCATAGCCAGCCGGTACTGTCCAAAGTGCGATCAACTCCATATGTTCAAAATATTATGGAATAGTATAGCAAAAAGGAATTTAAAAATCAAGCGGCCGGCCGCTCCCCCCTTTTTCGTCAGGTATTGCTGCGCCATGTATGCGTATACGGCAGGTAAACTACAGGTTTATCACACTAAACCACCGGTCGGTTGAGAAAACTAAGAGCGGGTGGTACTATACAGTTATCAGACAAACGGAGGTGGCCCGGTGAAAAACCAAACACTTGGAGCAATGATCGCATCACTGAGGAAAGAAAATGGGATGACGCAACTGGAATTGGCCGAAAAAATGGGGGTTACCGATAAAGCGGTGTCCAAATGGGAACGGGATTTATCCTATCCGGATATCAATTCCTTGCCGAAGCTGGCGGACATTTTTGGCGTGTCGGTGGACCAGCTTATGCAAATCAAACTGAAAGACCAGACCGGTCCGAGCAGGAAGGGCGCAAACGCCATAATCCCCCTTGTTTTCAAAGCGGTTTCCCTGGCCATGGGAATCGCGGTTATGGTCCTGTCCATTTTAAAAGCCATTGATCTGTATTCCGGCTTTTTCATGCTGGGGCTTGGTTTAAGCTGTGTGGGAATCTCCCTTCTTTCCGATAAAAGTAAAAATGACTGATCCACCCTTATAAGGGTGGAAGGCCCCGCACAAGCACGCCATTTTGCACACAAAGAAGGCTGCAAGCATAGCTTGCAGCCTTCTTACTCACATATTCAGGGGGCTTACATCATGCCCATGCCGCCGTCGGGCATGGGGGGAGCGGCCGGGGCCTTCTCCTTGATGTCGGCGACCAAGCTCTCGGTGGTCAGAACCATCGAGGCGACGGAGGAGGCGTTCTCCAGAGCGCTTCTGGAAACCTTGGTCGGGTCCACGATCCCGCCCTGGATCATGTCGCAGTACTTCTCGTTGTAAGCGTCGAAGCCGTAGCCGACCTTGCCGGAGGAGATGATCTTGTCGATGATGACCGAACCCTCGAGGCCGGCGTTGAGCGCGATCTGGCGGATCGGCTCCTCGAGCGATTTGAGCACGATGGCAGCGCCGGTCTTCTCATCACCCGAAAGGCCGTTCATGATCTTCTCGACCTCGGGCATGGCGTTGACGAAGGCCACGCCGCCGCCGGCGACGATCCCCTCTTCCACGGCCGCCTTGGTCGCGGAGAGCGCGTCCTCGATGCGCAGCTTCTTTTCCTTCATCTCGACCTCGGTGGCCGCGCCGACCTTGATCACCGCAACGCCGCCGGACAGCTTCGCCAGGCGCTCCTGCAGCTTCTCGCGGTCGAAGTCGCTGGTCGTGGTCTCGATCTGGGTCTTGATCTGGGCGATGCGCGCCTTGATGTCCTCGCTCTTGCCGGCGCCGTCCACGATGATGGTATTCTCCTTCTGGACCTTGACCTGGCGGGCGCGTCCGAGCATCTCCATGGTCGCGCTCTTGAGCTCGAGCCCGAGCTCCTCGCTGATGACCTGGCCGCCGGTCAGGATGGCGATATCCTGCAGCATCTCCTTGCGGCGGTCGCCGAAGCCCGGAGCCTTGACCGCGACGCAGGTGAAGGTGCCGCGCAGGCGGTTGACGATCAGGGTGGCCAGCGCGTCGCCCTCCATGTCCTCGGCGATGATCAGCAGCTTCTTGCCGGACTGCACGATCTGCTCGAGCAGGGGCAGGATCTCCTGGATGGAGGAAATCTTCTTATCGGTGATCAGGATGTAGGCGTCGTCGAGCACGGCCTCCATCTTGTCGGTATCGGTGCACATATACGGGGAGATGTAACCGCGGTCGAACTGCATGCCCTCGACGACCTCGCTGTAGGTCTCGGCGGTCTTGGACTCCTCGATGGTGATGACCCCGTCGGCGGAAACCTTGTCCATCGCCTCGGCAATCAGCTTGCCGACCGTCTCGTCGCCCGAGGATACGGTGGCGACTCTCGCGATGTCGTCCGAGCCGGCGACCTTCTTGGAGTTGCCCACGATGGTGTCGATCGCGGTGGTGATGGCCTTCTTCATGCCCTTCTTGAGCACCATCGGGTTGGCGCCCGCCGCCACGTTCTTCATCCCCTCGCGCACCAGCGCCTGGGCGAGCAGGGTCGCGGTGGTGGTGCCGTCGCCGGCCGCGTCGTTGGTCTTGGTGGCAACCTCTTTGACCAGCTGGGCGCCCATGTTCTCGAACGGCTCGTCGAGCTCGATCTCCTTGGCGATGGTCACGCCGTCGTTGGTGATCAGCGGCGCGCCGAATTTCTTATCAAGAACAACGTTTCTGCCCTTAGGTCCGAGTGTAATCTTAACGGTATCGCTGAGCTTGTCGATGCCGATCTGCAGCGCTTTTCTGGCTTCTTCTCCGTAGATGATCTGCTTTGCCATGATAAATCAACCCTTTCCAATCTCTAATCTTGCTTCCTTCGTTAGTCTACGACCGCCAGAATATCGGACTGGCGCAGGATGGTGTACTCCACATCATCGATCTTGACCTCGGTGCCGGCATATTTGCTGATAAGCACCTTATCGCCGACCTTGACTTCCATCTTGATCTCCTTGCCGTCGACCACGCCGCCCGGGCCGACTGCCATGATCTCGGCGACCTGGGGCTTCTCCTTGGCGGCGCCCGCCAGGATGATCCCGCTCTTGGTGGTCTCCTCCGCTTCAACCATCTTGATTACAACACGGTCCGCAAGTGGTTTGATTGTCATGATAAACTACCTCCTGTAAAATGATTCTATGAGAATTATGAACATTTTGTTAGCACTCAAATAACCTGAGTGCTAAATACTATTGTATTGATTTTTAGAAAAAAATCAAGTACCTTTTGCAAAAAACCCGGCCCAGCACCGCAATATTAACAAATTGTTCAAATACTGGAAGGAAGTTCCCCTGCCGTTTTGGTATCATTGTGTCATATCCTTCAAGAAAAATTTGCTGTAAGGTGGTAGAATAACAGTCAGAACATTCAGCAGGGAGGGACGCCGGATGCCCATCGAACAGGAACAGCGGCACGCCTATTTCGACCGCGATCTTCGGATCGAGGCCTATAACCTGAGCGGCATCGTTCAGAAATTCCCCAACCACTTCCATGAGTTCTATGTGATCGGCTTCGTGGAGGGCGGGAAGCGGCACCTCTGGTGCAAGGGGAAGGAATACGACCTGGGAGCCGGGGATTTGATCCTCTTCAGCCCCCGGGACAACCACTTCTGCGCGCCGCTCGGCGGTGAGGTTCTGGATTACCGGGCCCTCAACATCCAGCCCGAGGTGATGCGCGCCGCGGCCCAAGAGATCACCGGGACGGCCTTTACCCCGGTCTTTACCAGGAACGTCGTCTTTCAAAGCGAGCTCGTCCAATCGGTCGGCGAGGTTTACGGCGCGATCCTCTCCCAGGCCCCGAGGCTGCAAAAGGAGGAGGCCTTTTACTTCCTGCTCGAGCAGGTCCTGCGGGATTACGCAGCGCCCCTGGACGAAAGCGCCGCCCGCGGGCCCGACCAGACCGTCCAGGCGCTCTGCGCCTATATGGAGCAGCATTTTAGTGAGAACGTCACGCTGGACGAGCTGCTCTCCATGACGAGCTTCGGCAAGTCCTACCTGATCCGCACCTTTACCCGGCAGGTCGGCGTCTCTCCCTACCGCTATTTACAGACCGTGCGCCTGGAGCGGGCGAAGCGGTTCCTGGAGCAGGGGGTCGCGCCCATCGATGCGGCCAGCATGGCCGGCTTTTCGGATCAGAGCCATTTTACCAACTTCTTTAAGGAATTCATCGGCCTGACGCCCAAGCAGTACCAGCGGATATTCACCGACGCGCCGCCCGGCGCGGATGGGCAAGCGCCCCAATAATCCACCCGCCGGGCTCGCGGCGGCCTGTGCCGCGGCAAAAAACTTATGAAAAAGGATTGGTCACAAAAATGAAAAGCTCCCCTCTCGTCGGGCATGCGGCAGCCTTCGTTACCACCCTGATCTGGGGCACCACCTTTATCTCGACCAAGGTGCTGCTGCGTGTCTTCACCCCAAGCGAAATCCTGCTGCTGCGCTTCGCCATCGGCTATTTTGCGCTGTGGTGCGCCTTCCCGCACCCGCTGGCCATCAAGGACAGGCGCCAGGAGCTCTGTTTTTTGGCGGCCGGGCTCTGCGGCGTGACGCTGTACTACCTGTTTGAAAATATGGCCCTCACCTATACGCTGGCCTCCAACGTCGGGGTGATCATCTCCATCGCGCCGTTCTTCACGGCCATCTTCTCCTGCCTGTTCCTGCGCGCCCCCCGCCCCGGCGCCCGCTTCTTCCTGGGCTTTTTGATCGCGATGGCCGGCATTGCGCTGATCCACTTCGGGAAGGGCGGCGCGCTGCGGCTGGGGCCGCTGGGCGACCTGCTGGCCATCATCGCCGCGGTGATCTGGGCCGCCTATTCCACCCTCACCAAACGGATCAGCACCTTCGGCTGCAACACGATCCAGGCGACGCGGCGCACCTTTTTCTACGGCCTGCTCCTCATGCTCCCGGCCCTGTATTTCATGGGGTTCGAGGTCAGCCTCTCAGAGTTTTGCGAGCCCGCCGTCCTGCTGAACATCCTGTTTTTGGGACTGGGCGCCTCCGCGCTCTGCTTCGTGACCTGGAATTTCGCGGTGAAAATCCTGGGCTGCGTCAAAACGAGCGCCTATATTTACATGGTGCCCGTCGTCACGGCGGCCACCTCGGCCCTGGTCCTTCACGAGGAAATCACCCTGCGCATGGTATGCGGCATCGTCCTGACCCTGGCCGGCCTGTTCTTATCGGAAAACAAAGGAGCAAAAAAGGAGTGCGAACGCGTTGGAACTGCAAAATAAAAAATGCGTCATGATCATCGACGAAGCCCTGCCGCTCGGGCTGATCGCCAATACGGCGGGCATCCTGGGGATGACCTTGGGGAAGCTGAATCCCGAAATCGTGGGGCCGGACGTCCAGGACCAGAGCGGCCGGGCCCATCTCGGGATCGTCGCGCTGCCGGTGCCCGTTTTAAAAGCCGACGGGGAGAAAATCCGGGCGATCCGGGAGCAGCTCTACCAGCCCCAATTCTCGGAATTGACGGCGGTCGATTTTTCCGACGTGGCGCAAGGCTGCAAGAACTACGGCGAGTTCACCGAGAAGGCGGCCAACACCGAGGAGGGCGCGCTCGCCTACTTCGGGCTCGGGATCTGCGGCGATAAAAAGCTCGTCAACAAGCTGACCGGGAACCTGCCGCTGCTGAGATAGAATCCGTTTTCCTGCGGGAACAAACGAGCGGGCTGTAGATACTTCTACAGCCCGCTCGTTCATGAAGGGCGCAGCCCTTCGGCACTTTATTGTTCCGGCATTTCGGTGAGCACGCATTCCCCGCTCCCACATAGGGCGTACGCCCCCGCGTCGGCAGGGATGAAGGCGCTCTCGCCCTTTCGCAGCGTAAGCGTCTCGCCGCCGCAGACGAGCTCCATCTCGCCGCCGATACAAACCACGCAGCAGAAGGTCTGCCCATCCGCCGCCGCCTCGTAGCGGCCGTGTGAGAGCGCCAGGCGGCGCACGCGGAAGTACTCGCACGCGGCGAGCCCGGTGACGATCGCGCCGCCGCCCAGCTCCTGCGCCTCCCCCTTCGGGGCGAAGCTGCCCGCGGCGGGATGAAGGTCCGCTACCTCCAGCGCCTTTTCAAGGTGCAGCTCGCGCAGCTTGCCGTCCTTCCCCCGGCGGTTGTAGTCATAGACCCGGTAGGTGAGGTTGGAGTTCTGCTGGATCTCGCAGAGCACCACTCCCTCCCCCAGCGCATGCAGGGTCCCGGCGGGGATAAAGACCACGTCCCCGGGCCTTACCGCCCGCTTTTGCAGCAGGCGTTCCATCGTCCCGGCGGCGACGGCGGCGCGCACCTCGTCCTTTTCGAGCGGGCAGGCGGTGCCGTAGTAGATATAGCTCCCCGGCTCGGCGTCGAGGATCAGCCACATCTCGGTCTTGCCGTAGCTGTGCTCGTGCTCCAGGGCGTACTCATCGCTCGGGTGCACCTGGATCGAGAGCGGGGCCTTGGCGTCGATGAGCTTGATGAGCACCGGGAAGAAGGGCAAGCGTGCACAGCGCGCGCCGCACAGCGCTTCCCCCCGCCGGCTCAGCAGCTCGGGGAAGCTGGTCCCGGCGCAGGGGCCGCTCCCCACTACACTGGGCCCGTCGGGGTGGCAGGAGAGCTCCCAGCTCTCGGCCAGGGGGAAAAGGCCGGTCTCCTTGTGGTATTCGTCGCGCAGGCGGCTCCCGCCCCAGAGATAGTCCTTGTAGGCCGGGATCAGCTTGAAGGGCTCCATGTCGTCACACTCCTCTTTTAGTAGCGCAGCTTCGCGAGATAGCCGTCGCTCGCGAGGGACTCGAAGTTATACATCAGCAGCACGTCGTCGTACTGCCCGTCTTCCATCAGGTCGCTCGCCTTCGGCAGGTAGCGCAGGTCGGCGATTACCACCTCGTCGTAGAGGTAGCACAAAAACGGCGCGAAGCAGTTGCCGTAGCTGTCCTTGATCAGCAGCACCCGGGTCTTTTTCCCCTCGACCTTGTTGAGGTTTTGGTCGCTCTCGATCACGGTACGGTTGTTGTTCCCCCACAAAAAGGCGGCATATTTGTCCCGCGTCTCGAACTTTTGCAGGTCATAAAGCCCGTCCCGCTCCTCATCCGCCACCGTGACCGAACGCACCGGCACCTCGTAATAGGTGATCACATCCGCCTTGGCCCCGGCCTTCTTGGCCTTGGAGAAGTAGGTGCCGTAAAAGTTCGGCACCTTCTGCGAGTCGATCGCCTCGAGCGGCGGTGGGGTCATCCCCCGCTCCCCAGCGTAGGCGCACACCGCCAGATAGGCCCCGTAGGTGGTCCAGTGGTGGTCGGTGCGGTAGTAGATGTAGTCGTCCCTGTGCTCCCATAGGGTGGAGTAAACGTTTTGCGCCGTGACATTATCCGGCAGCCCGGCGTAGAGGCGCTCGATCTCGGCGGCCTCGTCCACCAGCGAGAGGCCCACCGGCAGCTTGTCCTTTAAAATCTCATAGGAATTGGGCACCACGCAGAAGGTGATTTCCTGCTGCGGGTATTTCTCGAAAAATTCGCGGATGTACCGCTCGTTCGCTTGGTACTTCTCCCCGTCGATCCGGTCATATTTCTTGAAAAGGTAGCCGTCCTTCCCATAGACGATCTCGTTGTTTTCCGTCTTGAGCAGGGCCGACTCGGTGCGGGACTTGAGGGTGATCCACCCGTCCCGTCCGAAGAACTGGTCGTTGATGTAAGCGTCGAACTTCTCGTCGTAGTCCCCGCTCATCAGGGTGGAGAAGCTCATCTTGGGCCGGGTCTTGAGCGGGCGGTTCTCGAGCTCGGAATAGCTCTTGTTGGTGAAGGACATGTCCAGCACCGTATAAGAGAGGATAAACAGGGCGAAGAGGATCACCCACGGGTATTCTCTCAGCGCGCGCAGGGTCTTTTTGAGCATGGCGGGTACCTCCTCGTCTAAAAGTTAAAGTACAAGAACGGATTGTAGGTCGCGTCCACCAGGTACCCCACGCACAGGCTCAGCACCGCGGCAAGCCCCGCGGTGATGAGCCAGCGGCGGTCTTTGATCCGCTCATACCATTTTTTCAGCAGCGGGGTGGAGAAGAAGGCGCACAGCAGCAGCGTCACGCCGTAGTTGCGCAGGTAGTAGACCCAGTCCTCCCCGCCGTGCAGCGAAAAGAGCCGTCCGAAGAGGGCCCCGAGGCTACTGAGGTCGCTGACCGCGAAGAGCGCCCAGCTGATCACCACCGCAAAGAGCAGATAGCAGCGCGACAGGACGCGGCTGCGCTCGAGATGGCGCAGCAGGAAGGTCTTTTCAATCACCAGCAGCACCAGGAAATAGAGCCCCCAGAAGATGAAATTCCAGTTGGCCCCGTGCCAGAAGCCGGTCAAAAACCAGACGACAAACAGGTTGAGGTAAAGTCTTACCCGCCCCACCCGGTTGCCGCCCAGGGGGATATAGACGTATTCGCGGAACCACGACCCCAGCGTCATGTGCCAGCGGCGCCAGAACTCGGTCACGCTCTTCGAGATATAGGGATAATTGAAGTTCTGCGGGAAGTTAAACCCGAGGCACTTCCCAAGGCCGATGGCCATCAGCGAATAGCCGGAAAAGTCGAAATAAATCTGGAACGAATAGGCGATCAGCCCAAGCCAGGCAAGCGGCGTGGAGACCTCGGCGTACCCCAGGCGGGTGACGGTGTCCCAGAGCGCGCCCACATTGTTGGCCAGCAGCACCTTGCTGCCCAGCCCCATGATGAAGAGGCGCACCCCGTCGCCGAGCATCTGGGGCGTGACGGTGCGGGTATGCAGCTCCTCGTTGATGTCGGTATACTTGACGATCGGCCCGGCGATCAGCTGCGGGAAGAGGGTGACGAAGGTGCCGAAATTCACGAAATTGTGCTCGGCCCGTACCTTTCCGCGGTAGACGTCGATGGTGTAGGAAAGGATCTGGAAGGTATAGAAGCTGATCCCCAGCGGCAGCATGACCTTGCCGCCGGGCCCTGAGAGGAAGGGCGGGATGGCAAGCCCGGTGACGGCGTTGATGTTCTGGATGAAAAAGTCGGTGTACTTAAAGAGCAGCAGCCACCCGACCGTGAAGATCAGCGAGACGATAAAGACGCCCCGGCGCAGGTTCTTCCGCTCCCGGAAGCGCTCGAGCAGCAGGGCGGCAACGTAGTTTACCAGGATGGAGGAGAGCATGATCGGAAAATACTTCGGCTCCCCCCAGGCATAGAAGAACAGGCTGCTCAGCAGCAGCCAGAAATTCTTATAGCGAAAGGGCAGGATGTAATAAACGAGGAAAACCACCGGGATGAACCGGAACAAAAACAGCAGACTGCTGAACAGCAAGGGGCGCTACCTCCTATTGTCACTTGGCCGCCGGACGGCCTTACGTCTATCATGTTTGGCTCGGTCCGTCTTTCCTATGCACACGGGCCGAGGAAGGCGCGGGGGCCCGGCTGGTCGACAAAGCCGACCAGCCGCGTCCCCGCGCCCTGGCATTACGCCGGCAGGAATCCGACCTTTTTGTAGACCTTTTCCAGCGTGCGCCCGGACAGACGCAGCGCCCGCTCGGCCCCGGCGGTATAGACTTCCTTCAGATACGCCTTGTCGGCGTAGAAGCGCTCGAAGTTTTCCCGCACCGGGCGCAGGTGGTCGGCCACCGCCTGGCCCACGGCCACCTTGAAGTCGCCGTAGCCCTTGCCCTGGAACTCCCGCTCAATTTCGGGATAGCTCTTGCCGGTCACGGCGGAGTAGATGGTCATCAGGTTGTTGATCCCATCCTTCCCCTCGCGGTAGGCGACTTCCATATCGCTGTCGGTGACGGCGCGCTTGAACTTCTTGATGATGGTGTCCTCGCTATCCAGGATGGCGATGAAGGCGTTTTGGTTGTCGTCCGACTTGGACATCTTCTTTTGCGGCTCGGCCAGGGACATGATCCTCGCACCATTTTCCGGGATGTAGGGCTCGGGCACCCGGAAGGTGTTGCCGTAGAGGTTGTTAAAGCGCATGGCGATGTCCCGGCTGAGCTCGAGATGCTGTTTTTGGTCCGCCCCCACCGGCACCATATCCGCCTGGTAGAGCAGGATGTCCGCCGCCATCAGCACCGGATAGGTGAAGAGGCCGGCGTTGATGTTGTCAGCGTTCCTTTGCGATTTGTCCTTGAACTGGGTCATGCGCGACAGCTCGCCGAACTGGGTGTGGCAGCCGAGGACCCAGCTGAGCTCCGCGTGGGTCTTCACGTGGCTTTGGATGAACATCAGGCACTTTTCCGGGTCGAGCCCGCAGGCCAGCAGCAGCGCAAAGGCGCGCAGGGTGTTCTCTCTCAGCGCCTTCGGGTCCTGCCGCACCGTGATCGCGTGCATGTTGACCACGCTGTAGATGCAGTCGTAGTCCTCCTGCAGCTTCACCCAGTTTTTGACCGCCCCGAGATAGTTTCCCAGCGTCATCACGCCGGTGGGCTGGATCCCGGAAAAGATGATTTTCTTTTTCTGCGCCGCTTCCTGCGGCGCGACCTGCTCAGACATGCCGAGTCCCCCTTAAAGATAAAATCAATCCGCGCAGAATTCGCGGGTCAGCTTGCCGAGGATTTCGACCCCCCGCACCACCTGCTCGTCGGGCGGGGTGGTGTAGTTGAGCCTAAAAGAGGTGGTCGGCGCGCTCTCGTCGGCCAAAAAAGCGGTACCGGGCACCACGGCGACCTTGTAATCCGCCACCGCGCGCCGGCAGAACTCGGGCATGTCGCTCCCCTGCGGCAGGGTGCACCAGACGAAGAGCCCTCCCTGCGGGCGGGTATAGGCCACCTTGGGGGAGAAGTGCTTTTCGATCTCGCCGAGCATCAGCGCGCACTTTTTGCGATAGATATCCCGCAGCATTTCGATGTGTTTGCCAAGGTCATATTCGCTTAAAAACCGGTCGCAGATCAGCTGGGAGAGGATGGGCGTATGTACGTCGGCGCACTGCTTGGCGACGACCAGCTTGCCGATAATCGCCTTGTTGGCGCACACGAACCCGACGCGCAGGCCGGGCGAGAGGATCTTCGAGAAGCTGCCGCAGTAGATGACCCGCCCCTCGGTATCCATCGACTTGATGGGCGGCAGCGCCTCCCCCTCAAAGCGCAGGTCCCCATAGGGGTTGTCTTCGAGGATGATCACGTCGTAGCGGCAGGCGAGCTCGTAGACCGCCCGGCGTTTTTCGAGGCTCATGGTGATCCCCGACGGGTTCTGGAAATTGGGGATGACATAAAGGGCCTTGACGTTCTTCTCTTTTTTCAGCGCCTCCTCGAGCTTCCCGATCGAGATGCCGTCCTCCTCCATCGCAACGCCCGCCAGGTTGACCCCGTAGGTGCGGAACGCGTTGAGCGCGCCCACAAAGCTCGGGTCCTCGCAGATCAGGGTGTCCCCCTCGTTGCACAGCACCTTGCAGCTGAGCTCCAGCCCCTGCTGGGCGCCCGAGACGACGATCAGATCGTCCTCCCCGCCCATGGCGTGGTAGTGCTCGCGCGCGAGGGTGCAGAGCTTCTCGCGCAGCGGGGTGTAGCCCTCGCTGACCGAATATTGCAGCGCCAGGATGGGGTCCTCGCTGAGAATTTCGGCGCTGATCTTCTGCACCGCCTGCACCGGGAACGCATCCGGGGAGGGGTTGCCCGCCGCCAGGGAGATCACCGAGCGGTCGGAGGACATCTTGAGGATTTCACGGATGGCCGAGGGCTTGACGCCGGAAATCTTGTTTGAAAACGTATAATTCATATCGGTTCACACCTTTCTTAAATCAACTCGAAGCTGGCCACCGTCTCATCGAGGTTGTCGAGGAAGCCCTTGATGTACAGGCTGTCCCGCTCGTCCTCGAGCATGGCGTTGCCGATGGCGTAGTAGATAAACACATGGGTGTCGGTGGTTTTGTCGAAGGGGATGATCCCCTCGTCGATCGAAGCGTCCTTGATCATCCGGTCATAGACCGAATTGGGCAGCTTCTGGATGGTGAGGATGGTGGTGATGTCGCCGTTGGCGGTGGTGTAGTCGAACTGGACCTGCGGCACCACCGCGTCGTAGCGCGTGGCGGTGGATTTGAGCACCTGCAAATTGCGCGCGATGTCGCCGTAGACGGTGATCTTAAAGCCCATGGCGCCGTTTTGATACTGGTACTCCCCCGCCTCGTTGACCCCGAACTCCTCCTGCGGCACGGATGCCTGCGCATCGTCCTGCGATGCAAAAGAATCTTCCTCCTGCAGCAGGGGGTCCTCGATGGTGGCCTGCGGGTCAACCGGCGTCGCCACCCGCGCGCACCCGCCCAATACGCACAGCGCCGCCAATACTGCCAAAATCCTTTTCAATAATATCCCCCTACTTTTCTATCCCCTCAGCCCAGCTGCTTTAAAAGCAGCTCGCGCAGCGCCGCCGGGTTCCCCTGCCCCTTGGTCGCGCGCATGCACTGGCCCACCAAAAAGCCCAATGCATTTGTCTTTCCGTTTTTATAGTCCGTGACGACCTTCTCGTTCTTTTGGAGCACGTCCCCCACGATCGCCTGCAGCGCGCTGTCGTCATTGATCTGCCCGAGGCCCCGCTCCTCCACGATCTCGGAGGGCTCCTTATCCTGCCAGAACATCTCCTCGAGCACCGTCTTGGCCGCAGTGTTCGAGATGGTCCCTTGCTCGATCATCGAGATCATCCCGATCAGCTTGTCGGCGGAGAGAGAGCTCTCGGCTAGCGTCTTGTTTTTTTCATTGAGAATCCGCGTGATATCGCCGTTGAGCCAGTTGGCGGCGGCCTTGAGGTCAATGCCGCCCTTCGCCGCGATCTCCTCGAAGAGCGCGCGCTTCTCCCCACTCTCGCACAGGAGGTTGGCGTCGAAATACGGCAGCCCGAAGTCTTTTACATACCGCAGCAGCTTCTCGCCCGGCAGCTCGGGGATTTCCTCCCTCAGCTGCTGTACCCGTTCCTCGGGCACCACGATGGTCAGCAGGTCGGGCTCGGGGAAGTAGCGGTAGTCCTGCGCGTCCTCCTTGGAGCGCAGCAGGAAGTTCTGCCCCCTCTGATCGTCCCAGCGCCGCGTCTCCTGGGTGATGGTCCCGCCGCTTTCCAGCACCTCGATCTGGCGGTTGGCCTCGTATTCGATGGCGCGCATGGCGCCCGAGAAGGAGTTGACGTTCTTCATCTCGCACCGGGTGCCGAACTCCCCGCTGCCGCATTTGCGCACCGAGACGTTCACGTCGCAGCGGATCGACCCCTCCTGCATCTTGCAGTCCGAGATGTCCAGGTACTGCAAAATCGAGCGGATGGTGTCGAGATACGCCTTGGCCTCCTGCGGCGAGCGCAGGTCGGGCTCGGAGACGATCTCGATGAGCGGCACGCCGCAGCGGTTGAAGTCCACCAGCGACCCCGAAAAGCTGTCGTCATGGATGAGCTTGCCCGCGTCCTCCTCGATGTGGATCCGGGTGACCCCGATCCGCTTTTGATGACATTCCTCGTCGAGGATCACATCGACATAGCCGTGCTCGCACAGCGGGATGTCGAACTGGGAAATCTGGTAGGCCTTGGGCAGGTCGGGATAGAAATAGTTCTTGCGGTCCTGCTTGCAGACGTTGTTGATCTTGCAGTGCAGCGCGTGCCCCATCTTGATGGCGTAGTCGACCACCTTGCGGTTCAGGGTGGGCAGGGTGCCGGGCATGCCGGTGCAGACCTCGCAGCAGTTGGAGTTGACCTCGCTGCCGAAGGAGTTTTTGCAGGAGCAGTATATCTTGGTGTCGGTGCTAAGCTCCGCGTGGACCTCCAGGCCCACCACCATCTCGTAATCCGTTTTACTCATTGTCCCGCACCTCCTTAACCGATCTGCGGGAGGGAGTGATAGCCCCCGCGCAGCGTCTCGACCGCCTTGGCGACGGTGAGGATGGTCTTTTCCGAAAACTTGCGCCCGATGATCTGCATACCGATCGGCAGGCCATTCTTATCCTTGCCGCAGGGCACGCTCACCGCGGGCAGACCCGCGATGTTCACCGTCACGGTGCAGATGTCGCTGGCGTACATCTTGAGCGGGTCGGCGGTGTGCTCGCCGAACCGGAAGGCGGTGTCGGGCGCGGTCGGGGTCAGGATGGCGTCGCACGCGTCAAAGGCGCTTGCAAACTCCTGGCCGATCCTTCCCTGCAGAATCTTCGCCCTTTTATAATAGGCGTCGAAGTAGCCGGAGCTCAGCACGAAGGTCCCCAGCATGATCCGGCGCTTGACCTCGTCGCCGAAGCCCTCGCTGCGGGTATTGAGGTAGAGCTCCTCGAGCGAGCTCCCGTTTTCGCTGCGGTAGCCGTATTTGACCCCGTCGTACCGCGCGAGGTTGGAGGAGGCCTCGGCCGAGGAGATGATGTAATAGGCCGACAGCGCGTAGCCGGTGCTCGGCAGGCTCACCGGCACGATGACGGCGCCGCTGCGTTCAAGCTCCCCTATCTGCGCGCGCACCGCCTCCTTGACCTCGTCCTCCACGCCGGGGCCGAAGTACTCCTCGGGCACGCCCAGGCGCATGCCGCGCACCCCGCCGTCCAGCTGACCGTGAAGCGGTTCATATTCGCGCTGTGCGCTGGTCAAATCCCGCTCGTCCATTCCTCTAATGGCCTCGTAGAGCAGCGCCACGTCCTCGACGCTGCGCCCCATCGGTCCGATCTGGTCGAGCGAGGAGGCGAAGGCCACCAGCCCATAGCGGGAAACCGAACCATAGGTGGGCTTGAGCCCGACGACCCCGCAGTAGGAGGCCGGCTGGCGGATCGAGCCGCCGGTGTCCGACCCGAGCGCCAGGGTGCACTCCCCCGCCGCGAGCGCGGCGGCCGAGCCGCCCGAGCTGCCGCCCGGCACCCGGCCGAGGTCGTGGGGATTGGCGGTATTCTGGAAATGGGAATTTTCACACGAGGACCCCATGGCGAACTCGTCCAGATTGAGCTTCCCGAGCACCGGCGTGCCCGCGTGCTCAAGCTTATGGACCACCGTGGCGCTGTAGGGCGGCACGAAGTTTTCAAGCATTTTGGACGCGCAGGTGGTGCGCACCCCCTTTGTGCAGATGTTGTCCTTGATCGCGATCGGAATACCGGCGAGCGGGGAAAGCTCTTCCCCGGCGGCCAGGCGCTCGTCGACCTTCTTCGCCGTCTCGCGCGCGAGCTCGGGCGTTTTTGTGAGGTAGGCGTGCACCTTGCCCTCCACCGCGTCGATCCTCTCTATGAGGGACTCCACCGCTTCGCTGGCGCTGCATTCCTTCTTTCTCAGCATGTCGTGCAGCTCGCCGGCGGTCTTTTCATATAACTGCATTTTCGCTCCCCCTTCCTATTCCACGGTCCTGGGCACGACCACGCACCCCGCCTGGACCTTGGGGGCGTTTTGGAGCAGCTCGTCCCGGCGCATCGAGGGGCGAACCTCGTCCTCGCGCAGCCGCATGGGATTCTCCGGGTCCACCCCGACGTAGCGCTCGCTCATCTCGGGCAGGTTCTCCACCATGGCGACAATCTGCTCCATCTGGGTCTCAAACATCCCCCGCTTATCCGGCTCGATCTTGAGTTTCGCAAGCCTCGCGATCTTTTCAATGTCAATCTTCATCTATGTCTGACTCCTTTCGGTGTTCCTATTTTTGTCCCAGCAGCGCCTGCAGCTCATCTTCATCAATCACGGCCACCCCGAGCTGCTGCGCGCGCTGCAGCTTGCTGCCCGCGTCCTCCCCGGCCACCACGTAGTCGGTCTTCTTCGAGACGCTGCCGCTGACCTTGCCGCCCTGCGCCTCGATCAGCGCCTTTGCCTGCGCGCGGGACAGGGTGGGCAGGGTGCCGGTCAGCACGAAGGTCTTCCCCCCGAGGGTATCGGCCACCGGGGCCGCCAGCGAGCGCTGGTTGACCCCGTACTGCATGAGGCGGCGCACCTCCTCGCGGTTGCGCTCATCCGCAAAAAATTCGGTGACGTTCCTGGCCATGACCTCCCCCACCGAGTCGATGGCGGCGATCTCCTCTTCACCGGCCTCCATCACGGCCTGCAGGCTGCCGAAGTGCCTAGCAATCAGCGAGGCCGCCCGCGCGCCGATGTTGCGGATCCCCAGCGCGAAGAGCAGCCGCCCGAGGTCCTGGCCCTTGCTGCGCTCGATGGCGTCGAGCAGGTTCTGCGCGCTCTTGTCGCCCATGCGCTCGAGGTCTCTGAGCTGGTCGAACTCCAGGGTATATAGATCCGCCGGGGTGGCGATCAGCTTTTCATTTAGGAGCTGATCCACGATGGCCGGCCCCAGCCCGTCGATATCCATCGCGTCCCGCGAGGCGAAATGCACGATCGAGCGGTAGCGCTGCGCCGGACAGTGCAGGTTCGGGCAGCGGATGGCCGCCTGCTCCTCGTCCACCACCGTCCTGGTCCCGCAGGAAGGGCAGTATTCGGGAATGTGATAAATAGGCTTCGTCCCGTCGTGCCAGGCGACGCGCACCACCTCGGGGATGATCTCGCCCGCCTTGCGCACCACGATCCTGTCCCCGATTGAAATTTGCTTCTCGTCGATGAAGTCCTGGTTGTGGAGCACCGCCCGCGAGACGGTGGTCCCGGCCAGCGGCACCGGGTCGAAGACCGCGGTGGGAGTCAAAGCGCCGGTGCGCCCGACGTTGATTTCGATGTCCTTGAGCACGGTCTCCCGCTCCTCGGGCGGATACTTGAAGGCCACCGCCCAGCGGGGGAACTTGCTCGTCGCGCCCAGAATTTCGCGCTGGGCGAGGGAATCGACCTTGACCACCGCGCCGTCGATGTCGAAGGGGTAGCTGTCGCGCTGCGCGCCGATGCGCTCGATCTCGTCGGCCACCGAATCGGCGTCCGAAAAGCGGTTGTAGGAAACGTTGACCGGCAGTCCCAGCCCCTTCATGAAGTCGAAGGTCTCGGTGTGGGACGAAAACTCCCGCCCCTGCACCTGCTGGAGGTTAAAGATTTTGACATCCAGCTCCCGCCTGGCGGTCACCTTGGGGTCCTTCTGGCGCAGCGAGCCCGCCGCCGCGTTGCGCGGATTCTTAAAGGGCTTCTCGCCTTTTTCCTCCTGGCTCCTTAGCAGCCGCTCGAAGCTCGTGCTTGGCATATAGACCTCGCCGCGTACCTCGAGATAGGGCAGCTCCTCGCTCAGATGCACGGGGATCGACCGGATGGTGCGCAGGTTTTCGGTCACATCCTCGCCGACTTGCCCATCCCCGCGGGTGGACCCGCGCACGAAGAGCCCGTCGCGGTACTCCAGCGAGACCGAGAGCCCGTCGATCTTGGGCTCCACCACAAACTGCGCCGAGGGCTCTGCAGCCAGCACCTTTTCGACGAACTGGCGCACCTCCTCGACACTGAACACATCCTGCAGCGAGCCCATCTGGACCGTGTGCTCCACCTTCTCGAAGGTGCTGCTCGCCACCCCGCTCACCCGCTTGGTTGGAGAGTCGGGGGAATCGAGAGAGGGGAACTGCGCTTCGAGACGGCGCAGCTCCAATGTCAACTTGTCATATTCATAATCCGAAATGTCCGGGTCATCCAGCAGATAGTACTGCCGGTTGCAGCGCTCGATCTCGCGCCGCAGCTGGCGGACCCGCTTTTCGGCTTCCTTGAGTTCCACAGAAAACGACCGCCCTTTCCCGCGCAGGGACTGCCCCCGCGCATGTACATTTTATTATAGCATATCCTTCACCTGTTTTGTACCGCTTATGCCAAGTTTTTCTGCCTTCCGGGCGCAAAAGAGCGGCCTCTTTTTTTCGGGAAAACGCCGCTTTCAGCAAAATGACCGCCAGAAAAGCTATCTGGCGGTCACCGGTCTTATTTAAATTTCCTGTCCCTTCCAGAAGTATCCCAAGTCCTGGAAAAGTTACTCTAATTATACCCTGTTTTTCCTCCTTTTGCAAGGGAATCCCCCGTTTTCTCACCCTTGCGCCCGGGCGGGCGGACCGCCAGATAGCTTTGCTATAGGTCTTTTTCCGGTTACCAAAGGAGGAAATATCATGAACCGAATCAGCCGCGCCTTCGTTTGCACCGCGCTTTGCGCCCTGCTGAGCCTGCCCGTATCCGCCGCACGGGCCGAGGAACTGGGCAGCTATGGCATAAACATTGCCTTTACTCCCTCTTCGCGCACCACCCGCTACCGTTTCGAGGTCTTTGACCCCCAGCTTTCATCCGACCAGCCGCTCGCCAGCCGGGAGCTGCAGGCACAGCCGGACCAGTCCTCGGTCTTTCTCCCCTTTCTCTACGACCCCGCCGGGGAGCACGACTATACCCTGCGGGTGACCGCCTACCCCCTGCCGGGGCGGGAGGGGTTGGATTCCGCCGCCAGCCGCACAAGCGCCTTCACCACCGGAAAAACAAGCTCCTGCGGGCATACTCCCGCCGCCGGGGGATTCCTCGCGGGGGACGGCAGTGCCGCCGCGCCCTATCTGGTCGCGACGCCCGCGCAGTTCGATCATATTAAAAGCCATCTGGACGCCCACTTCATCCAATGCAGCGACTTCGATTTCGACGGAAAAGCGCTCGCCTCCCCCAGCGGCACCTTCAGCGGAGTGTACGATGGGGATTACCATGTGGTGCGAAACGCCAAGACCAGTCCGTCCTGGATGATGGAAATTTCGGGCACGGTGAAAAACCTGGGGCTGGAAAATTTCACCGTATCCGCTCTCAGCAACTATTCCAGCGGAGTAATCACCCGTCACCTGACCAAGGGCGGCTTGATCGAAAACTGCTATGTCAGCGGCTGTACCGTCGATTCTAGCCTCGCGGCGGGGCTGGTGGGCGTTTTACAGGCAGGAGCCACCGTACGCAACTGCTATTCTCTGGGTTGCACCTTCCGCGCGCCCACTCCGGACCACAGCGCGGGCGGAATCGTGGGCTCCTGCCATGGCGGCACAATCTCGTACTGCTGGTCAGTCCCGGCCGCGCTCTCCTCTCCGATTCAGCCGGGCGGGATCGTGGGGGACGAGGCGTTCAGCGGAACGGTCACGGACTGCTATTTTCTGAGCAATTCCGCCTGGAACAACGGAAAGGGCACCGCCCTGTCCGACGCACAGCTCAAAGCCGCCTCGACCTACCAAAACTGGGATACCTCCGTTTGGGAGATCGCCGACGGCAGCTATCCCGCTCTCAAGGGGTTTTAACAGGGAGCCAGAATACCCAAGGGCCCGGCAGCTTTCGCTGCCGGGCCCTTGGGCGGTTTATGGTTTGGTTTAAGTGATACGCAGATTTATTGCTCCGAGCGGATCCGCTCAAGCACCAGGGTGAAGGGGTCCTCCACGTTTTCATCGCTCCACTGGCGGTTGAAGCTGTCCTTGAGTTCCAGGAGCGTCGCCTCGGGGAGCACCTTCGGGTTGACCGCGAAGGTGTGGACCAGGTTGCTGCCGTCTTTGCTTACGAAGGTGACCATCAAAGTGATCGAGCCGCCCCAGGAGGGCTGCTTGTCGCTTCCGTCCACCTGCACGACTGCGTTCTGCGCGTTGCCGCGCACCGCTTCGGCGAGGATGCGCAGCACGGCCGGATCGGTGATTTCGGTGTTGCCGCGGTTATAGCTGAGCATCTCCTCGTTCTGCGCAAGATCCGAGCGGTCGAAGCCGTAGGGCCCCTGGATGCGCATGACGTTGTCGCGGTTGTAGTAGGCGTCGAGCGTGATATATGCCCGTTCGATGTTGTCGTAATCCACCCGCTCAAACCCGTCGTAACCGAATTCGCCGAGCAGCGCCAGGGTGCTCTCATAGTTTTCGGTCAACAGGACGTAGCAGGCGTCGTAGCCGTCGCTCTCGTCGGGCAGGACGAAGCCCGGCTTGCGCATGGAGGTGTAGCTGAAGTATTCGGCGCCGTATTTGGGGGTGAGCACCAGATAGCCGAGCTCCCGCCCGTTTTCCATCTGCTCATAGGTCTCGGCGCTCATGTCCTCGCGCAGCGCCTCGATCAGCCGGCCAATCTGTCCCTCCGAGAGGGAAACCGGGGTGACATTGCCCATCAGGCGGTTGAGCAGGGTAATCTCCCGCACATCGGAGGGCTTCAGGCTATAGACCGGGTGGGTCTGCACCTTGACCTCCTCGCAGGCGTTGAGCTCGTTGTACTTCTCCCCCGCCAGCAGCGGCATGCCGTAATAGCTGCGCTTGAGCGAGCCGCCGCTCTTGAGCTTATATTCCAGAGTGATGTATGCGCCGGAGACGTTCTTTTCCTCCTGCTCATGCCCGTTTACGATGTCCTGATGGATGTCGTGCACCAGCTCCCTGGCCTTTTCGTCGGCCAGCAGGATCTCGTTGATGGTCTCGAGCGAATAGTAATCGTATGCGTTGCGGCCGTTTTTCTGCATGCGCTCGAGGCTCTTGCGGCTGGCGTCGAAATCATAGTGGGTAAAGCCGTAGCGGTCCGTAAAATTGATTTCGACGCTCTCGATCTTATCGAGCGTGGGCACCCTGCTTTCATAGCCGAACCACCCGAGCCCGACCATCAGCACGAAGAGCACCGGCAGCGCCAGCCCCGCGCCCAGGTAGGGGGCGGATTTTTTGATCGTCTTGAAGCCGCGCGACATCACGCATTCAGCCACGCAGTAGATGAGCGCCCCGCCCACCGCCGCCGAAACGGCACTGAGCAGCAGGCCCTCGGAGTTTGCCACCGAGCGCACCAGCAGCGTGAAGCAGACCCCGCCGATCAGCGCGCCGGTCAGCTTGACAAGCTGTGTGAGCACGCTGCTGTAGCCGGTCTTGCCCGCCAGCTCGCTCCCCCGGCGGCGGTAGACCCCGATGTCCACCAGCAAAAAGATTCCCGCGAGCGCCAGCCACCCCAGCGATACGCCGAGCAGAAAGCCGGGGGTGGAGGTGATTTGCTCCAATTCCCCCTGGGCCGCGATCCGCAGATAAGCCGGAGCGGTCGCCGGGGAGGCCAGGAAGAGGTACTGGGACCAGTCGGGCAGGGTGCAGCCGAACAGGTCGTTCGCCGCATACCCCAAGCAAAGGAAGACCGCCGAAGGGACCCCGAACAGCAGCCCCACCGTGTAGACCAGGTTGTCGAACACCGTCCCGGTGGAGACCGAGACCAGGGTGGTGACGGCCAGGAGCCCAAGCGTCAGGCAGAAGGCCGAGAAGGCGTCCGCGAGCGCCCCGAGCAGCGAAAAGCCGGGGAAGCCGAAGGAAGCCGCCGCGATGATGGTGACGGCATAGTTGAGCGCCATCGGCACCAGGATCATGGTGGCCGAGGCCGCGAAATTGACCAGCAGCATCTGCTCGCGCCGGATCGGCAGGGCGTGGAACAGGTCGGTCGAGCGCTTCTGATGCAAAAAGCTGTACTGCATCATGGTGAAGAGGATGGGCGCCACGATCACCATTGCGGTGAAGAAGAACAGCGAAATCCCGGTGTAGATCCCGCCCATCCCGATGAAATGGATGCGGCCCGCCGCGTTCTGGTTCTTCAGCGCGTCGGTCGCGCTCAGGATGTACTGCAGGGGGAAAAACAAAAACTGAAAGATAAAATACAGCAGCGTAACGCCGAAGTTGCGCCGCAGAATGGAGAGGTAGAGGCCGGAAAGTTTACCGCGATTAGAAGATGACGTTGTTGTAATCATACCCGATCGCCTCCATTTCATTGATGAATACTTCCTCCAGTGTGAGAGGCAGGCTCTCCGCGAAGAGCGGGTCGTAGGCCGACAGCTTTTCGAGCACCCGCCCGCTTTCGCCGCGCACCACCATATTCAGAAGGCTGCCGCGCGTCTCGAGTTGGAGGATTTCCAGTTCCCCGCGCAGCCGGTCCATGTCGGGCAGGGGCTTAAAGGCCGCCTGCACCTTGCAAAAGCCGAGCTTTAATTCGTCGAGCTCCCGCTCGAAGACGATCGCTCCCTTGTGCATAAGCCCCACGTGGTCGCACATGTCCTCGAGCTCGCGCAGGTTGTGCGAGGTGATGATCACCGTCGCCCCCCGCCTCGCCACGTCGTCGGCCAGGATCTTGCGCAGCGCCGTGCGGATGATCGGGTCCAGCCCGTCGAACGCCTCGTCCAGCAGCAGATACTGCGCCTGGGAGCTGAGCCCCAGGATCAGCGCGGTCTGGCGCTGCATGCCCTTGGAAAAGGTGTTGATCTTGCGCGAGGGGTCGATCGGGAACATGCCGCCCACCTTGCGGTAGCGCTCCCACGAAAAGCCGGAGTACATCTTCGCATAGAAGGCGGCCATCTCGTCCATGGTGGACTGCGGAAAATAGTAAAACTCGTCCGAAACGAAGAACACCTTGTCCTTCATCAGCGGGTTTTCAAAGACCGGGGCGTCCTCGATCTCCACCTGCCCCTCGTCCGGGCGGTAAACGCCGGCGATCAGCCGCAGAAAGGTCGATTTGCCCGACCCGTTCGAGCCGATCAGGCCGTAGATCGACCCGTCCTCGATGGTGGTGCAAAAGTGGTCCAGCGCCCGGGTGTCGTCAAAGAACTTGACGACGTTTGCCGCTTTGATCATTCGTCCTTCCCCTCCCCGTCTGTTTCGTCATAGACGCGCTCGACGAGCGTCGCCACCGTCTGATAGGGAATCGCGTTGTTGCGCGCGGCCACCGCGGCCTCGCGCAGGCTTTCCAGAAGCCGGTCGCTCACCTGGCGGGAGACGACGTCGCGCTCCCCCACAAAATTCCCTTTGCCGGAAACGGTATAGATGATGCGGCGGCGTTCGAGTTCCGCATACGCCTTTTGTACCGTGTTGGGGTTGACGCCCAGGTCCCTTGCCAGGGTGCGCACGCTGGGCAGCTTGTCGCCGTTTTTCAGATCCCCCACCATAATCAGCTCTGAAATGCGGTGGATCACCTGCTCGTAGATCGGCGAGCGGCTGTACGGATCGATCCGAATCAAAATTATTCACCCCTTCGTTTGATAATTCCGTATCACCAAACCGTACTAACCGTATTATGTGTATTAGTACAGTCTCATGTTAACATATCCCAGAAGGGTTGTCAACAGCCATAGAAAGGTTTTTCCCGAAAAAAAGAAAAAAGCCCCGGCCTGCTTTTAGGCCGGGGCGCTGGTCAATCACGAAAAACACCGGAGCATGGGATAGTCCCCGTCCGGGGGCATATACCAGACGTCGGAGAAATCCCATCCGGAGAAGGTGGACGAATTTTTGAACGCCCCGGCGGTGATCGGAGCGGCGCCCGTGTTGATGGCGGGGTTGCCTCCGCCGCAGGAGGCGGTGGTGCCAAGGAAAAAGTTTCCGGATAGGACGGGCGCGCCGCTGTAGGTGTTCGCCGCTATGCCACCGCACGCGCCGCCGGTGTCGGCCAGCCGGTTGGAATAGGAAAAGCAGTTTTTAACGGTTCCGTCCCCTTCCATCCAACTGGTGATGCCGCCCACGCTAGCGCCCGTAACCGTGTTGCCGTCAGCATAGCAGTTTTCCACCCTGCCGCCCTCGAAGATGGCGGCGACGACCCCCGCTCCGGAATACTGGCAGGAAATGGTGGAGCCGAGCACCCGGCATCCCGAGACGGCGGCCCCGTCCCGCAGATAGTTGGCGATCGCACCGGCATCGCTGGCTTTAACGCCGGAAACGTCGATGGAGAAATCCTGCGCGGACAGGTCCTTGACCCCGGCCCCCGGGCCGCTGACACAGCCAAAAAGCGAGCCGCGCAGGAAGCCGCCGTTTATTTTGCAGCCCGTTATTGTTTTTCCGTCGCCGTCGTAAAATCCAGTGAAGGGATTGCTTACAACGCCGGTAACAAAATCCCCAATCGGGGTCCACTGCCCCCAGGAGGACAGGTCGATATCGCGCGCCTGCTTAAAATGCTTCCCCTGCAAGTGGGTGTTAATATGCTGCAGCTGCCCGGGCGTGGCAACCAAAAACGGGTTTTGCGCCGTACCCGCCCCCGCATAGTAGACCCCCGCCGTCCCGGCGGGGCACCCGCAGGCCGGCTTGGTGGTAAAGGTTTTGACAGCCGATGCTTCCCGGTCGAGCCCCTCCCGGCCCGGCGCGGCATGTGCCGTTACCCTCAGCGTCCAGGTGCTGGGCGCTGCAGGATCAAACTGTAGCGGCAGGTGGACGTTGACCTGCGAGGCGGGGACAACCTCCACCCTGGCCGTCATCTCAGGCGTTCCGGCGACGCCTTCGCCCGGATAGAGGGCGAAGGTGTAGCTGCCTGTGCGCGGCGAACGGGTAAAGGGGATATCCACCCCGTAATCACACTGATAGCCGCCCTCCGGCGCAACCGTTACCCCGGAAGAGCTCGGCGCGGCGTATCCCGTGCGGGCCAACAGCAGAATAAACGCCAGCGCGGCCCAAATTGCCGGCAACCCTTTCTTTTTCATATTTACATCCTCCCAAGAAAGACCGCCAGCATAACCAGCTGGGGGTCCGATCCCCTGCGGGACGCCCTCTTAAACCGCTATTTTCCCTTGCATTTTTCGCCAGAACAGGATATAATTAGGGAAACAATGGAAGGGATTGGAACATTTGCTCCACCCTGGCGCGAAAATACACAAAATCAAGACCGCAAGCTGGTTATGCTTGCGGTCTTTTTGAACGTAAAAGCATCCGGTTTGCACCTTCATGCTGCAATTCCTGCAAACTGACGCTGCATTTTGGGGATATTCCCGATTGATTTTTGCCTCCCGGGGACTATAATAAGACATAGGAAGAAAGCCGCCGCGCCCCTTCTTTCAATGTGCCGGGCAATTTGCGCAAAAAGCGCGGGCGGTTATTCATCGTTTCGCCGGGGGTTCCCCCGGCGGTGGGAGGGTACATCTTGACACAGGACCTGCTGACCAAAATCAGTGCGATGAACGGCAAGCTCTCGAAAGGGCAGCGCCTGATCGCCCATTACATCGTCAACCACTATGAGCGCGCCGCCTTCATGACCGCGCAAAAGCTGGGCGCCGCCGTCGGGGTGAGCGAATCCACCGTGGTGCGCTTCGCCTATGAAATCGGCTTCGACGGGTACCCCCGCCTGCAGCGCGCGCTGCAGGAGCTGATCCGCAACCGGCTGACCTCCGCCCAGCGCATGGAGGTTACGAGCGACCAGATCGGGGAGAGCAACATCCTGCAAAAGGTCCTCTCACTGGACATCGAGCGCATCCGCCGCACCGCCGAGTCGGTCAACCCCGAGAGCTTTTCGGCCGCCGTGGACGCCATCCTCGACGCGCAGGAAATCTACATCCTGGGGATACGTTCCTCGGCCTCTCTGGCCAACTTCCTCTATTTTTACTTCAACCACATCTTCAAGAACCTGCGCCTGGTGAGCGCGAGCAGCGCCAGCGAGGTCTTCGAGCAGATCTACCATATGGGCAAGGGGGACGTCTTCATCCCCATCACCTTCCCGCGCTATTCGCGCCGCTCGATCAAGGCGACCGAGTTCGCCAAGTCCACCGGCGCGCATGTGATCGGAATCACCGACAGCGACCATTCCCCCATCGCGCCGTACTGCGACAACCTGCTCTGCGCGCGCAGCGACATGGTCTCCTTCGTCGATTCCCTGGTGGCCCCCCTGAGCCTGATCAACGCCCTGATCGTCGCGGTCGGGATGCGCAAGCGGGGCGAGATTTTCAAAACCTATCAGGACCTGGAAAACATCTGGGAGGAATACGACGTCTACGAGAAGCCCCAGCCAACCGCCCAGTGAGGAGAGAAACTTTGGAATATGATGTGATCGTGGTGGGCGGGGGCGCTTCCGGGCTCTTCCTGGCCGCCCATACGGCCGTCGGGGGCAAGCGCACCCTGGTGCTGGAAAAGCGCGAGCGCCCCGCCCGCAAGCTGCTGATTACCGGCAAGGGCCGGTGCAACCTTTGCAACGACTGCGACCGGGACGCCTTTTTGCAAAACTGCATACGGGGCGGCCGCTTCTTGTACAGCGCCATCGCCGCCTTCACCCCGCAGGACACCATGGCCTATTTCGAGGGTCTCGGGGTTCCGCTGGTGACCGAGCGGGGCCAGCGGGTCTTCCCCGCCTCGCAGCGGGCGATGGATGTTGTGGACGCGCTGGTGCGCGCGGTCAAGGACGCGGGGGCGCAGATACGCTGCGCCACGGTGGCGGAGGTCCTATGCGAGGAGGGCAGGGTGCGCGGGGTGCGCACCGCCGCCGGGGAGCGCTATTATGCTGATAATATCGTGATCGCCACCGGCGGGATGAGCTATCCGGCGACCGGCTCGAGCGGTGACGGCTACCGCTTCGCTCGCGCGCTCGGGCACACGGTGGCGCCGCCCGCGCCCGCGTTGGCGCCGCTGGATACGAAAGAGCCGTGGGTGCGCGAGCTCGCCGGGCTTTCCCTGCGCAACGTGACCCTCTCGCTCTGGGACCAAAAAAAGCCGAAGAAGCCGGTCTTTCAGGAGCTGGGCGAGCTGCTCTTCACCCACACCGGGCTTTCCGGGCCGCTGGTGCTCACCGCCTGCAGCCTGCTCGACCCCGCGCGCGCTTCGGATTTTTCGGTGGCGATCGACCTGAAGCCCGGGCTGGACCGGGCGGCGCTGGACCGGCGCTTGCTGCGGGACTTCGAGGAGCGGCAAAACCGGGACTTCTGCAACGCCCTGGACGCTCTCCTGCCCCGCAGCCTGATCCCGGTGATCGTGCGGCTGACGGGCATTCCGCCCGAGACCAAGGTCCATTCGCTGACCCGCACGCAGCGCGAAGCGCTAATCGGGCTCGTCAAAGGGCTGACCCTGCACATCAAGGCCCCGGGCCCGCTCGAGGAAGCGATCATCACCCGCGGCGGGGTCAAGCTCTCCGAGATCGCGCCCTCCACCATGCGCTCCAAGCTGGCGGAAGGGCTCTACTTTACCGGCGAGGTGATCGACGCGGATGCGCTCACCGGCGGGTTCAACCTGCAAATCGCCTTTTCCACCGCCTATCTCGCCGCGCAGGACATCCTCGGTGCATAAGGGCGGGGACTGCATACAAAAATAACAGGAGGTAACAATATGATCGCAATTGCCATCGACGGGCCGTCCGGCGCCGGGAAAAGCTCGATTGCCAGGTCCCTGGCCGGGCAGATGGGCTATGTTTATATCGACACCGGGGCGCTCTACCGCGCGATCGGGCTGTACGCCCTCGAGCACGGGGTCGAGCCCACCGACCGGGAGAAGGTGCCCGCCCTGCTGCCGCAGATCACGCTCGAGCTGCGCCACCGGCAGGACGGGCAGCACGTCTATCTAAACGGCCGGGACGTTTCAGAAGAGATCCGCACCCCCGCCGTCTCAATGGCGGCCTCGGGCGTGTCGGCCATCCCCGAGGTGCGCGCCTTTTTGCTCGAGCTGCAACAAGGCATCGCGGCGAAGCAGAACGTCATCATGGACGGGCGGGACATCGGCACGGTGGTGCTCCCGGGCGCGCAGGTCAAAATCTTCCTCACCGCCTCGAGCGAGGAGCGCGCCCGGCGCCGGTACCAGGAGCTTTTGGCGAAGGGCAAGGACGTGGCTTATGAGCAGGTGCTCGCCGACGTGATCGAGCGGGACCGCAACGATTCGACCAGGGCCATCGCCCCGCTGCGCCCGGCGCCCGATGCGGTGACGGTGGACACCACCGGCAACGACTTTGAGCAGTCGGTGTCGCAGCTGCGAAGCGTGATCGAGGAGAAGCTCGCCGCACTCTAGGCTTTATGAAAACACAAAGGAGTCGAGTCTATGTTTTACCGTTTTGCCCGCAACCTGCTGCACTTTTTCTTCTGGTTTGCCTTTAAAATCGACGCTGAGGGGCGCGAAAACCTGCCGAAAGACAAGGGCTTCATCGTGGCGAGCAACCACCGCTCCAACTGCGACCCGATCTTCATCGGGGTGATGCTAAAGCCCAACCTCACCTTCATGGCCAAAATCGAGCTGTTCCAGCTCCCGGTGATCGGGCGGCTCTTCTACTGGCTGGGCGCCTTCCCGGTCGAGCGGGGCAAGGGGGACACCGGGGCCGTGGACTTCGCCATCAAAACGGTGGAGGAGGGGAAGATCCTCGCCATGTTCCCCGAGGGGACTCGCTCGCTGGACGGCAAGCTGCTGCGCCCCAAGTCCGGCTGCGCCCTGATCGCCGGGGCCAGCGGCGCCGACGTGGTGCCGACCGCCGTCTGCTTTGGGGAGAAGCTGCATTTTCGCAGTCATATTACCGTCAAATTCGGGAAACCTATTTCCCGGGAAGAGCTGGGCGTTTCGGCCTCCTCCCCCGCCACCATCAAGGCGGCCAGCCGGCTGATCATGAGCCGGATCCAGGAGCTGCTCGACAGTGCGGAGGACCGCCCATGACGATCACGGTGGCGGGGAGCGCGGGATTCTGCTTTGGGGTGGACCGGGCGGTGCGCATGGTGCAAAGCGAGCTGGGCGCGGGAAAGCGGGTGGCGACCCTCGGGGAGATCATCCACAACCCCCAGATCGTGGCGGAGTTCCGCCGCCGGGGCGTGCTGGTGGCCGACAAAATTGACGAAAGCCTTTGCGGCTACACGGTGGTCATCCGCTCCCACGGCGTTGGGAAGGACGTTTACCGTAAACTCGCGCAATTTGGGATCGAGACGGTGGACGCGACCTGCCCGTTCGTTGGCAAGATCCATAAGATCGTCTCCTCCCAGGAACCCGACACCGTCATCCTGGTGGCCGGGGACCCGCAGCATCCCGAGGTGCAGGGGATCGTGGGGCACGCTTCCTCCGAGGCGTTTGTCTTCCAGAGCGCGCAGGAGCTCGCAAATTTATTAACAAATTGTAAATTTCCGCCCGATGCCCCCAAAATAATGGTCGCACAGACAACTTTTAACCGCAACGAATGGCAGAAATGCGAAGAAATTCTAAAAAAGGTATGTACACGCTTCACAATTTTTGATACAATATGTAGTGCTACAACTATGCGTCAGCAGGAGGCCGAATCATTGGCGCGCGAGAGCGAGCTGATGGTCGTGATCGGCGGCAGGCATAGTTCAAACACCAAAAAGCTCTATGAGATCGCCTCACAGTTTACCCGCGCGGTGCTCATCGAGGATGCAAACGAGCTTTCGGGTGTTACCATGGCCGGCGTCCGTAAGGTAGGGATTACGGCGGGGGCGTCCACACCGGCCTGCATTATTAAGGAGGTACAAAAAACAATGAGTGAGAACCAGAACAACCAGGAAGAACTGAGCTTTGAGGAGCTGCTTGACCAGTCCTTTAAAAGTACATACACGGGAGAGAAGGTCACAGGCGTTGTGACCGGCATTGCGCCGAATGAAATTTCGGTCGATATCGGCACCAAGCACGCCGGATACCTGCCGGTTTCGGAATTTACCGACGACCCGCAGGCCGACATTTCCCAACTGGTACACAAGGGCGATGAGCTCGAACTGATGGTGGTCCGGGTCAACGACGTGGAAGGCACCGTCATGCTCTCCAAGAAGCGCCTCGATGCGATCGCGGGCTTTGAGAAGGTGATGAACGCGGTCGACACCGGCGAGGTTCTCGAGGGCGTTGTCGTGGAGGTCGTCAAGGGCGGCGTGCTCGCGCTCACCAACGGGGTTAAGGTCTTCATCCCGGCCTCCCAGGCCACCATGTCCCGCGGTCAGGACCTGAACACTCTTCTCAAGCAGAGAGTCGAGTTCAAGATCCTCGAGGTCAACCGCCAGCGCCGCCGTGCGGTCGGCTCGATCCGTGCCGTCAGCGCCGAGAAGCGCAAGGAGCTCGAGGAGAAGTTCTGGACCGAGGTCGAGGTCGGCAAGCATTACCAGGGCACCGTCAAGAGCCTGACCTCCTACGGCGCGTTCGTCGACCTGGGCGGTGTGGACGGCATGATCCACATCTCCGAGCTCTCTTGGCAGCGGATCAAGCATCCGTCTGCGGTCGTCAAGGAGGGCGATGTGGTTGACGTCTACGTCAAGGACATTGATCCCGAGAAGAAGAAGATCTCCCTGGGCTACAAGAAGACCGAGGACAATCCCTGGGTCATTCTCCAGAACAAGTACCAGGTGGGCGACGTCGCCACCGTCAAGATCGTTTCGATGACCACCTTCGGCGCCTTCGCGCAGCTGATCCCGGGTGTGGACGGGCTAATCCACGTCTCCCAGATCGCCAATGAGCGGATCGGCAAGCCCTCCGACGTGCTGTCGGTCGGCCAGGAGGTCCAGGTCAAGATCACCGAGATCGACTTTGAGAACAAGCGCGTCAGCCTTTCGATCCGCGCCCTGCTGGAGGAAAATGCCGAGCAGGAGCAGGAAAACGAGGATGCGGCTCCCACCGTCTATGAGGCGGCTCCCCCCTCTGAAAAGAAGGAAGAGGCTCCGGCTGAGGACGCCGAATAATTTACAATTAAAAAGGAGGCGGTGTGATGAATCACACCGCCTCTTTTCTGTCTTTTTCTTTCCACCTTTGGGCCGCCAGAGGGGCGAGCAGGGTGGTCAACACCACCAGCGCCCACAGGTTCCCATCGAGAAAGTTAAACGATTCCAGGTAGTCCGAAAGCCCGCCGCCCGCCATCAGGAGCATGCCGAGCTCGAACAGGTTGGTAAGCGCGCACCAGAGGATCCCGAAAACAAGATAGTCCCTCCGTTTGCACCCGGCGATCCGGGGGATGAGGAGGCGGGCAACCAGAAGGATCGCCCCGCTCAGGATAAGGCCGCTCAGCGGAAGTGCTAGCCTGCCGAGCCCGGCCAGGACAACCTCCCGCAGCCCTCCGTTCAGAATCGCCAGCGGGATGATCAAAGCCCAGATCCCGGCCGCCTGCAGATATTTTTTCATATGCCTCCCCTTTCCATTGAGGAAAAACAAAGGGCCGGTTGTTTTCAACCGGCCCTTTTTCTACTTATACAACGCTCGGGTTATTTCGCGGCCTTCTTCGCCTTCTTATACTCCTGCCAGCAGACCCACAGCGGGCCGGACAGGAAGGTGGAGGAATAGAAGCCGGCGATAATGCCGATCAGCAGCGGGAACGCGAAGGTCAGAATCGAGTTCACATCGCGCACGACCGCCACAATGCAGATGACGATCATCGCCGTCGCGGTGGACAGCGAGGTGTTGATCGAACGGGTCATCGACTGGTTGATCGACTTGTCGACCAGCTCGCCGATGTTCGCCTTGGAGCCGTAGCGCTTCTTGTTTTCCCGGATCCGGTCGTAGATGACGATGGTCGCGTTGATCGAATAACCCAGGATGGTGAGCACCACCGCGATGAAGTTGTCGTTGATCGGGAACTTGAAGAGCACAAAGGTGAGATAGACGATCATCACGTCGTGCAGCAGGGCAACCACGCACATCACGCCCGCGCTCCAGCCGCCGATCCGCCTAAAGCGGAAGGCGATATAGACGACCATCAGCAGCGCCGCGATCGCCACGGCCACCAGGCACTTGGCGAAAAATTCCTTACCGATGGTGGGGTTGACATTGTTGACCGCGAAGGTCTCAATGGCATTGTCCGGGAACTGCTGCTGCAGCGACTCGGTCAGCGCGCCCTGGTCCTCGACCGAGAGGCCGTCGGCGCTGGTCAGGGACACGACGTAGTTCATATTCCCGGTGGCCACGTTGGTCTGCTCCTGGATATTGACCTTCTGGCCGAGCTTCTCCTCAATTGCCTTCTGGAAGGCGCCCCCGTCGAGGTCGCCGGCATGCGAATAGGTGATGATGGTACCACCCTTAAACTGGATGTCGAGATTGACCCCGAAGATCAGGGTGGCCAGCACCGTCAGGACGACAAGGCCGATGGAAATACCGAAATAAATTTTCCGGTTTTTCATGAATGCTATCTGTTTCATTCGTCAACCCCCCCATAGAGCCAGAGCTTGCGGAACGGCTTAAATTTGGAAATGGATTTGAGCATCAGGCGGGTCGCCGTCACGCCCATGATGAAGTTGAGAATCACGCCGACGAGCAGGGTGTAGCCGAAGGAATAGATATTGCCGGCCGTCGCGGGCCCGAACATGCTGAAAATGGGGCTGAGCATCTTGGCGAACAGGCTGTCGGTCGGGCCGAACGAGCCCATCAGGATAACGGCCACGATGATCATGGTAATGTTGCTGTCGAAGATGGCCGCAAAGCCGCGCTCAAAGCCGCTGTCGATCGCGCCGTCGAGCGTCTTGCCCGCGCGGACCTCCTCCTTGATGCGCTCGGCGGTGATGACGTTGGCGTCAACACCCATGCCGATCGAGAGGATCATACCGCAAAGGCCCGGCAGCGTCAGCGTGAAGGATGGGATCGCCGGGAAGTACCCCGTCACGCCGATGATGATGCCCGCCACCTGGCCCATCAGGGCGATCACGGCGACCACGCCGTTGAGGCGGTAGTAAAGGATCATGAAGATGGCGATCAGGATGAACGCGATCACCCCGGCCAGCACCATGGCATCCCGCGCGCCCATGCCGAGCGTCGGCGAGATGGAGTTGTAGTTTTCGGTCTCGAGCTTGAAGGGCAGCGCGCCGGCGTTGATCTTATTGGCAAGATCCTTCGCCTCTTCGATGTCCCCGATGTTCGAGATGACGGCGTTCCCGTCGGTGATGTGGGCCTGCACCTCGGGCGCGCTGATCATCAGCTCGTCCATCCAGATGCTGATCCGCCCCTTCGGGCTCTCCTGCGAGAGCCGTCCGGTCGCCTCGTCGAACGCCTTGGCCCCCTCGCTGGTGAGCTTTAGGGAGACCAGCGGCAGACCCTGCTGGTCCACCACCGCCTGCGCGCTCTCGACCATGTTGCCCGAGAGGATCACATTCTCGGCGGTGATCCCGGCGGGAAGGCCGTTTTCATCGGTCTCCATCCCTTCGCGGAAGGAAAGCAGCGCGGTCTCGCCCAGCTCCTGGATCGCTTCCTCGGGGTTGAAGTCGGTCTCGTTTTCCTTCCAGGGGAAACGGACGATGATCCTGTCTTTCGCGGTGTCCTTGTAGACCTCATAGTCCGCGATGTTCTGATTGATCAGGCGGGTCTCGATGACCGCCTGCGCCGCCGCCAGCTCATCCTCGGTCGCGTCCACTCCCTCGGGCGGGGTAAAGGTGACATCCACGCCGCCGCGGATGTCGATCCCCCAGCGAATCGTGTCCGCGCCCTTGATCCAGGTCTTGGTCACGTCGCCGTATTGGGTGGAAATACCGAAGAATGAGGTGTACGTCAGAAACACAATCAGCAAAGCGACTATGAAAAACACGGGTTTGCCAACTTTTTTCATCTGAAAGCCTCCGTTTGATATATGGGATTCCCATATATTTTTAGAATCGTCCAAGGGCGCATAAACGCCAAAGGACGCCGCGCCCAGCTGGAAATTGGCCGCCCCTTACGGGTTGTCCATTTTGGCGCGGCGACACACCTCCCGCAGCCCCGCCGCGAAGCGGTTCCACTGTGGGGACCGCTCCCCTTCAGGAGCCATAAAGATGCGACACTCATAAAGTTTATTATAGTAAAATCTGCACATTCTGTCAATCTTTTAATCCATTCCGGCCCAATTAAATCGGCTTTCCTGCTCCCGCCAAGCCCGTTTTCTATGCCACTTGGTAAATTTCCTTCAGCAGGCGGATGCCGCTCCTCGTTTTAAACACCTTTTGCAAGGTGTTTAAAATCGCTTTTTCGCCCATCCCGCTCTCATCGGCATTGACCAAAAAATCGGCTTCCAGCAGGATTTGATAATCCATGCCGTCCACATTGGTATAGGTGTGGTGGTGGGCCACCAGATAGCAGACGCGCTCCACCAACCCGTCCGGGCAGCCCGTCCCATCCAGAAACTCCCGGGCAAGGGCCTCCCCATGTTCCTCCTGGCGTTTGCCGTTCGTATTGCCGTACTTCTCCCGGCAGAGCGGGCAGGCGATGTCATGGACGATGGCGGCAACTTCCAATGTCCGCTGCGTAAGGGGGTCCAGCCCCTCCAGCTCACCGATCGTTTTGGCATAGGCGTGGACCTTCAAAAAATGATTGATGTCATGCAGATTCCCGTTATAAAACGCGATCATCTTTTCCACAAGCGCGCCGGTTGTCACGAAGCATCCCCCTGTCTCTTGATCAGGCCTATTTCTCCTCGTCCCCATAGACCGCGCCCCGGCTGCCCGAGGTGACGAAATGCGCATAGCGGCCCAGATACCCCTCCACCTTCTTTTGCGGGTGGGAGCGGCGCTCGACCCGTTCGGCGAGGGTAGCCTCCTCCACCAGCAGCTCGAGCTTGCGGTTCGGGATGTCGATGAGGATCTTGTCGCCGTTTTCCACCAGCCCGATGGTCCCGCCGGCCGCCGCCTCGGGCGAAATATGCCCGACCGCGGCGCCACGGGTGGCACCTGAGAAGCGCCCGTCGGTGATCAGGGCGACCTGCGCGTCCAGCCCGCGCCCGGCGATCGAGGCGGTGGGGGCGAGCATCTCCCGCATGCCGGGGCCGCCCTTCGGCCCTTCGTAGCGGATCACCACCACATCCCCGGGGACGATCTCCCCCGCCAGGATGGCGGCGGAGGCGTCCTCCTCGCAGTCGTAGACCTTGGCACAGCCGGTATAGGTCATCATCTCGGGCGCGACCGCGCCCTGCTTGACCACCGCGCCCTCACTGGCGAGGTTGCCGAAGAGGATGGCGATCCCGCCGTCCTTTCGCACCGGCTCCTCGAGGGTGTGGATGATCTTCCCGTCCGGCGCGGGAGCGGCGGCAATCCGCTCGCTGACCTTGCCGCTGACGGTCAGGGTGTCGTGGATCATCCCGCCGCGGTAGAGCTCCTTTAAGACCGCCTGGATCCCGCCCACCGCGTCGAGGTCCTGGATAAAGACCTGTCCCGCCGGGTTGAGCTTGCAGATCTGCGGGGTCTTGCGGCCGACGGCGTCGATGTCCTGAAGGCTGATCGGCACGCCCGCCTCGTGCGCCACGGCGGTCAGGTGGAGCACCGTGTTGGAGGAGCAGCCCAGCGCCATGTCCGAGCGCAGGGCGTTCTCGAACGCCTCGGGGGTCATGATGTCGCTCGGGCGGATATTCTGTTCCAGCACCTTCATCACCTGCTCGCCGCTCTCCTTGGCCAGGCGCAGCCGCGCGGACATCACCGCGGGGATGGTGCCGTTGCCCGGCAGCGCCAGGCCGATGGCCTCGGTCAGGCAGTTCATCGAATTGGCGGTATACATCCCCGAGCAGCTGCCGCAGGTCGGGCAGGCGGTGTTCTCCATGGATTCGAGCTCGCGCTCGTCCAGCTTCCCGGCCGCGACCGCGCCGACGGCCTCGAAGGTCTCGTTGAGGCCGACCCGCTTGCCCTGGAAGGTGCCGGCCATCATCGGGCCGCCCGAGACGAAGATACACGGCAGGTTCATCCGGCAGGCCGCCATCAGCATGCCGGGCACAATCTTGTCGCAATTGGGGATAAAGACCACCGCGTCCATCGGATGGGCGGTGAGCATCACTTCAATGGAATCCGCGATCAGCTCGCGGGAGGGCAGAGAATATTTCATCCCCCGGTGGTTCATCGAAATCCCGTCGCAAACGCCGATGGTGGAAAACTCGAAGGGGACGCCGCCCGCGTTGCGGATGCCGTCCTTGACCGACCTTGCGATTGCGTTTAAATGCATATGTCCCGGGATGATCTCGCTGTGGGAATTCACCACACCGATAAAGGGACGTTTCATCTCGCTGTCGGTCACGCCGAGCGCCTTCAGCAGCGAGCGGTGGGGTGCGCGCTGGTAGCCTGTTTTGATCTGATCGCTGTTCAAACTTCTTCCTCCCTACTCTTCCCCGCGGGCTTACCCCGCGCCGGGCCGAAACTTCTCAAAATTTCTATTCTTTCAGTTTAAAACCTGTGGGAGGCTTTGTCAATCAAAAAGTTTGCCTGCATGCCCGCAGACGGCAGTTTTTTGGCGGCCGGTGGCCGCAGAGCCTACCCGGCTGCGAGTCTCACCTTTTCACCGGCCGCAGGCCGGGGAGAGATTGTGGGGTGAATGCCTCCGAGGGAGGCAACGGCCCCCGCACGACGAGTCCTCTTTTCCACGTGGAAGAAGGTTAAGCCCTTTTCAAAGAAAAGGGCTCCGGAAAGACGAAAAAGAGGGGGAAGTATCCCCCTCTTTTTATGTACCCCCTCGCGCGCGACCACGCGCCAGCGTGCAGCATTTTTGGTCGGGCGCCAAAAATGCGTGCGCCCAGCTGCCCGCACCCGCCAGAAAGGTATGGCGCCATCGGCGCTTTAGACCCTTGAGAATTCCTTATTTCCTGCCTTCCATATAACGCGCATAGGCCTCCCGCAGCTCCTGCGCGGTATCCTCCGGGCAGGTGGGGTTGCAGTGCGCCCAGGCCCCCGTCTCGCTGGAGGCGTTGAACTTCTGCTTATCCGCGCTGCGCATCGGCGGGAAAAACTCGATGTGGAAATGATAATATTCCCCGGCGTCCTCGCCGTTGACCGGGGCGTTGTGCATGCACATCATATAGGGGAATTTGTAGTCGAACAGGCTGTCGAGCATGCCGACCGTGTCCCGGATGGTGAGCCCCAGGCTCTGGCGCTCCGCGTCGTCGAGCTCGGTGATATACCGCACATGGCGGTTCGGGAAGATGTAAACCCCATAGGGGTACTCGGTGAAGAAGGGCAGGAAAACGGTAAAATGCTCGTTGCGAAAGATGATCCTTTTTTGGAAGTCCAGCTCGTTTTTCAGCATATCGCAAAAGAGGCAGGCCCCGTGCTCCTGCTGATAGGCCTTGGCGTTTTGCAGCTCGAGCTCGAGCTTCTTGGGCACGAAGCTGTAGCCGTAAATCTGCCCGTGCGGATGGGGCATGGTGACCCCGACCACGTCTCCGCGGTTTTCAAAGATGAAGACGTACTTGATCTTCTCGTCCTGTGAGAGCGCCTCAAACCGCTCGCACCACAGCTCGACCAGCTTACGCATATGCCGGTCCGACAGCTCGGGCAGCACGGTGGTGTGCCCGGGCGAGTAGAGGACGACCTCGCATTTGCCATAGGCCTCCTTCACCTTGAAAAAGTCGGTGGCCACGTCGTCGGGTGCCGGCGGGTCCTGCGAGAGCGCCGGGAAATCGTTGTCGTATTCGTAAACCTCATAGTCCTGCGGTACCTTGCCCGAGCCCGGGCAGAAGGGGCACCAATCTTTGGGCATCTGCGGGCGCGCCTGCCGGTGGGAGGCGATCATCACCCAGTCTCCGATCAGCGGATGCCATCTCAGTTCAGCCATATCACACTCTCCTATCTATCTTCCCAAACCTGTGGTTACTTCGCATAGCCCGACCGGCCGGATGGAGAGCACATGGCAGCTCCCCGCGCCGAACACCCCATCAATCATCGCGCGGTATCCGTCCAGCAGGCTTTCCGGCACGAACGCCTGAATGGTCCCGGCGATCCCGCCGCCGTGCACCCGCCAGGCCCCGCCCTTCCCTGCGAGCAGGCGCTCGGATAGCGCCAGGGCCACCGTCAGCCCCTGGCGGGCCGGGTCCTTGCAGGAAAAAAGGTTTTGCAGGTACATCGCCGAGGAGCGGCCCGATTCGATGACCAGCCGGCAGAAGGTGGGGAAATCCCCCTCCCGCAGCGCCGCTACCTGGCGGGGCACCCGGTCGTTGTCCGCATAGAAGTGGACGGCCCGCACGATGGCGCGGTCGCTCACCTTGCCGTAGATTTGGCCGAGGCCCTTATAAAACTCCTCGGGCGGCACCTCGCGCAGCACCTCTTTCCCGAACTGGGCCGCCACCGATTTCATCTCGGCGGGCATCGAGGCGTAGTCGTCGGTCAAGTCGGCGTGGTCCCCCTTGGTGTCCACGATGCACAGCCGGCTGCCGCTGTGGGCGAAATCAAAGTCCACCTTCTCCACCACCGGCTTTTGCGGGTCGTCAAAGTCGATGGTCACAAACCCGCCCACCGCACAGGCGGTCTGGTCCATCAGGCCGCAGGGCTTGCCGAAATAGACGTTCTCGGCGTACTGGGAGATCTGGGCGATCAGCACCGGGTCGAGCGCGCCGCCGTTATAGAGGCCGGACAGGATCGTCCCCACCAGCACCTCGAAGGCGGCGGAGGAGGACAGCCCCGAGCCGCCCAGCACATCGGAGGTGGTGCAGGCGTCAAAGCCCCCGATTTTCAGCCCCAGCTGCATAAAGCGCGCCGCGATCCCGCGGACCAGGGAGGCGGACCGGCCCCGCTCACTGTCTTTTTCCGCCAGCTCCCGCAGGTCGATCACGTCCTCGGGGTACCCTTCCGACTTGATCCGGATGATCCCCTCATCATTCGGGCAGGCCGCGGCAATCACATCCAGGTCCACCCCCGCCGCGAGCACCCGCCCGTGCTGATGGTCGGTATGGTTCCCCCCCACCTCGGTGCGCCCGGGCGAGGAGAAGAGCGCGCACTCCTGCCGCCCGTACCGCTCGCCGAAGGTGCGGATGAGGTCGAGATACCGCCGGCGCTGGGCGAGCAGGGTCCGCTCCTCACACCCATAAAGGTAGCTGAAGGCGCGGTCATACTCCCCGCCGCCGATCCTGCCGCTAAGTCGCTCCAGATTCTCCATAACGCTTCCTCCCTTTTTCTGTCTGCTCCCGCCTGTTATCTGATTCTATACTACCCTCCCGCCCGGGAAGATGCAATTTGAAATTGTTCCGAGAATATGGATTTCTGTTGCAAAACCCGCATTTCATAGTGTATAATGGCAAAGAATAGAAAAGCGGGGCCGTATCCGCCGGGAGGAGGTGCGCGTTTGGCGCAGCAAAAGGACTATTTCAAGCTCTCCTATAAGGACAAGACCCGCGAGAGCCTGACGCTGGGCGTCTACAACTGCGGCGCGCAGAAGTGTACCGGGGCCTACAGCTGGGGCGAAGGGGTGCGGGACCACTACCTGATCCACTACGTCGTCTCGGGCAAGGGCTACTACAGGGCCCGCGACACGCTCTATTCCCTCGGGCAGGGGGACCTGTTCATCGTCTATCCCGGCCATACCGTCAAATACTGGGCGGACGAGGTCGACCCCTGGGAATACGACTGGGTGGGCTTTGCGGGCAGCGAGGCGCGCTTCCTCATCGGGCGCACCGACTTTTCCCCGCAGCAGCCGGTGCTGCACTATGAGGACAAGCGGATCCCGCAGTCACTCGCCGCCATCATCGAGGCGCGGGGCAGCAGGCTGTGCGATCAAACACGGATGATCGGTCGGCTGTACGAATTCCTCGCCCTGCTGCTCGAGCTCTCGCGCGGCGCAGACCGTCCCGAGGACGGCTTCGACTATGTGGGCAGCGCGGTGCGCTACATCGCCTATAACTATTCCGCCGGGATCGACGTCTCCCAGATCGCCCGGGAGATCGGCGTCAGCCGCAGCCACCTCTACCGCGTTTTTATGCAGAACCTTGGGGTGACCCCCAACGAGTATCTCACCCGCTACCGGATCGAAAAGGCCTGCGAGCTGCTGGGCGGGCACCGCCTCCCCATCGGCTCGGTGGCAAGCTCGGTCGGGTACGAGGACCCGCTCTATTTTTCCCGCGTCTTTAAGCGTCTGATGGGGCTGTCCCCACGCGACTATCAAAAAGGACATGCCGGCCAGGCCAACAAAACATAAAGGAGTTTCATCATGCTGGATTTTTTGCTCAGCTCCCTGCAGGATTACCCCTATCTCTATGTCTTTCTGATCTCCATGCTGCCAATCATCGAGCTGCGCGGCGGGATGATCGCAGCCATCACGGCTCTCGGGCTGCCCTTCCCTTCCTCCTATCTCGTCTGCGTCATCGGCAACCTCCTGCCCGTCCCCTTCCTGCTCCTCTTCGGGGAGCGGGTGCTGGTCTGGTGCGCGAAGCTCCCCAAGATCGGCGGCTTCTTCTCGCGGATCCTCGTCAAGGCGGACGAAAAGGCCCACAAGATCGGCAAATGGGAGCTGCTCGGGCTCATGATCTTCGTCGCCATCCCCCTCCCCGGCTCGGGCGCCTGGACCGGCTCGGTGATCGCCACCCTCCTGCGGCTACGCCCGCTGTACGCCTTCTTCGCCATCGCGCTGGGGGTCCTGCTCGCCGGGGTGATCATGGGCTTCGCCTCCTTCGGGCTGCTCGGCGTGCTGCAAGCCGTGCTGTCGTAAAACAACATCATTGATTAAAAGTGTCCGCCGCCCTGATTACAGGGCGGCGGTTTTGCATCGCAAAGTAGGCCCCCGGCAAAGCCGGGGGCCTATCCATACAAAAAACCACCTGCAGCTTACAGGTGGTTTTTTTATCTTCAAAGTACGGGGTTTTCGGATACGGGGGGATGTACCCGAAGTGTACCTTGAAACAATGGTTGCCCCATCCCGCCCATCCGCGGCGGCTTACACCGCCGCGGATGGTTTTAGGAGGGTTCCCCCGCGCCGCCGCTAGGGCAGCGCGACGGGGATGTCTTCAGGGTCTTGCGGTTCCTCGGGCGGCGGCTCGGGTTCGGAGGAGGAATCCTCCTCCTCGTCCTTCGAGCTGCTGCCGAAGTCCCAGATGTCGTCAGGTACGATCACATCCGGCTTGGAACTGCTGCTTGAGCTCTCGCCTCCACCGGAGGAGCTGCTCTCCGATCCGCTCGAGGACGAGCTGCTGTCGGAGGACGAGCCATCCGAGGATGTGCTGCTGTCCGAAGAACTGCCGGAGCTCGAGGAGCTCTCGTCCTGCGAGCTCGAGGATTCATCCCCGGAAGAGCTGGATTCGTCCGTCGAGCTGCTGCTCACGTCCTCCTGTGGAATTTCTTCCTCAGGAGGCGTGAAGACATACAGCGAACGGCTGCTGTAGCTCGGGGAATCGAGCAGGCTGTAGCTCGCAGCGCTTGCCGAGTCGGTGCCCGTCGAGATGTCCCCGATGGAGAAGTCGTCGAGCATACCGGTCTGGGCTTCGGGCGAACCGGAGTCAAATTCACCAGTTCCGATAACTGCCGGATCCTTGGTGTAGTCTCCCTTCACCTGGACGCTGAACTTGTAGTAGAACGGGTCGTGCGTGCCGGAGGCATTGGGCTTACCCACTCTGTCGAGGCCGCTCGTGCGGTTATCGGCCACTCCTTCCGACTGCCTCTGCGGGTCGTTGAGCGGAATGCTGTAGCTCTTATCGGTCTCATTGGTAACCTCTACGATGACTTCTGAACCATCCGTATTGGTTACAACACTAAAGTTTGCCTTGGCATCCATACTCTTATAGAGCTTGAGCATGAAGTTACCCGCGAAGGATCCGGTGTATTCCACCGTCCAGTTGGCTGTCGCCGGATCGGTAGACCCGTCGATGCCGCTGGTCTTGACCGCCGCGCTCGCGTCGTCAAGCGGGTAGACCGGGAAGGTGATGTCCGCTGCCTTGAGCTGGACGAACGTCTTGGTGGTCTTGCTGCGCTGGTCGGAGGTCAAGTAGAGGGTGTTGCCCGTGGTGACGCCTGTGTTGTCCGGCGTACCGAGCGCCCTCAGATTGAGCACATACACGCCGCTCGCGCTGCCGTCCGTATGCTGCTGTGCATAGGTTTCGATGTCGGACGCCGCATCGTAGCTCGTCGCTGTAATTCTGCGGGCCACGACCTCGTCGGCCGTCGTTCCGGACTCTGCGTTCGCTTTGTGCTGCAACTGGGTGTAGTAGGAATTGGAAGCGTCCACATTGGAAATCGCATTCCAGCCCAGCGTGACCTTATCGGTCTCATAGACCGGCTCGTTGATCTGCGGTGTGCTGAGCTTAGAAAGGCCTATCGGAGCGGTCGTGGCGGAATCCTCGTACTCATCCTTGAGCGCCGTATCCGCCTTGGTCCGCATGCTTACCTGGTAAGCCAGGTTCGGCGTAGTCGCCGCATTCTTAAACATCTCCGCAATCGGCAGCACGTATTGCTTGGTGCCCTGTCCGGCAACCGGAATGGTCTGGTAATCGAGCCAATTTGTGCCATCCGAGGTCCACTTGAGGACTATTTCGTATCCGGTGATTTCATTCTTGTTAGCGGCCACGATATCCCAGTTGACCTTCACCTCCGGCGTAAAGTCGGCGATGCCGTTCTTGTTGTTGTTGGTTGCCGTCAGGTTGACGTTCTTCGGTGCCTCAAGAGTGGTGGCGTTGTACAGCCGGTTGTGGGCGTCGCTGACGTTCTCGGTGTTGACCGCACTGTTATAGGTATGGGCCGTAACCTTGAACTGATAGTTGCCCTTCTGCGAGAAGACATTGTCGATCTCGATGTAGTTACCGGCTGCGGAAATCTGCGCATTGGTAATGTTCTCGCCGATCTTCGCATATTCGCCATAGTCTGCCCCGTCCAGGGCCTTGAAGCGCATCTCAACAGAATAGCTCTTGGCTCTCGGGTCGGTGGTGATCGGCAGTTTGAGCTTGGCGCCGTCCTTCTCGATTGTCTTACCGGCAGGCGGCGTCGGCGCGGCCAAACGGCCCGCGTCGAGGGTGCCGGCCGCAACGCCGTCGATCGTCAGCTCGGTGTTGCCGTCCAGGACCTTCGAAGAGGTATCCTTCAGGCCGGTGACTGTTCTCACGAAGTGGGCTTTGCCAGCCCTGAAGTCATTCAGGGTTTCGAGCTGGAAGGTGTAGAGGTGGTTCGATTTTCCGGCGTCCGCCGAGCCGTTATCCACGCTGTCCGTGAGATCGAACTCGCTGACGTTCTCGAGTTCCTCCTCCAGCACCTTGCCGCTGTTCCCGCTCAGCGTCAGCTTGAAGCGGGTGGCGTTGCTGTCCGTACTGGTCCACTGCGCCTTGACTTGGTCGTTTGTGCCGTTGTTGGTCATCTGGAACCACGGGTTCTGTACCGGCGAGACCGGGGTCAGCGCTTCGGTGGTGACCGTCGCGGCCGCCGAGGTCAGGTGAATTTCTCCGCCGGCCTCAATCGGGGTGGCATCGCCAATGGTGCGCAGGTAGACGTCGAACGGTGCCGCAATGCTTGCGCTTTGGTTGGCGTTGGAGATCAGGTTATCGATCCGCGCCGGACTGTGCATCCCGCTGCTCCGTGCACTGTCTATCGGACTCGATGTCCCTTGGCGCATGACCAGGATGTTGTTGCCGTTGGTCACGTCGCTGGTGAAGTTGACGAAGTACTGCTTGCCGTCAGCGTCGGTGCTGAAGGCCGGGTCAGCGGCAACAGGTGCCTTGTAGCGGAACGCCCGGATGGGCAACGTCTCGCTTCTGAACTGGGAAATGTTGCTGCTGTCCGGTAGGGCGACAACCTTGACGCTGTAGTCGCGCGCGGCCGTCGTCTGCGCGGTGATGTCCACCGACATGTAGCCATCACTGCCCGCAGAGGCAGGTCCGCTTACCTTTTCAGTCTTTGTATCGCCGTCCACGACGTAGCTGATTTCCACTACGTGGGAGGCCGCTGCCGCAGTATTGCCGCTGGCTACGCCAGGCTTCCATCTCGCGGTGACACTCGGGAGAGTATTCGCGTTAGAGCCGTCATCGGTGATGGTGCCGTTTTGCAGAGTAAAGTCAGTCGGTTTGGCGACCGGGTTGCGGGTCACCTCGACACTGGTCTGCGCCTTCTGCACGCCGTAGAGCGCGCTGTTATACGCGACAGGGGTGACATGGAATTCATAGGTCTTGGTGCCCGGCAGGTCGAGGTACTTGTTGATGTCGATGGTGATATTCTTACCCGCTGTATCGGTCCAGTCGGTCCAATCAATTGCATCCACGCTGTCAACATGGGCACTGGTCTTGATCGTATACTTGACCGCATCGTTATTCTGTTCCTTGACCACAATCTCATAGGAATGTACCCGTTTATCAGTGTTGGTGAGACTGAGGGTATAACTTCCGTCGGTATTCGTCACCAAAGCGTCCGGCTTGGGCAGCAGCACTGACTTCACCGGGTTCATAGTCAGCGCGCCGGCGGTACCCTCCTGCGCCAAGGCAGTGGGATCGGAATCCACCGTCTGCTTGGTGAAGTCGCCCTTGGCGACGACCTGGAAGCCGTAGCTGTGCTCGTTCTGGTTGTCGAGGTAGCCGCTGACCGTGGTCAGGTCAAGCTCGGTCACACCGCTGGCAACTGTCACCGGATCGCCGAACTTAACGTCATCCTTATATAGGATAACTTCGTAACTTCTCGGCGCCACAGCGCCACTCTGAGTCCAATGGGCCACCGCCCTGCCGCCGGTGATGTTCAGCGGGGTGATGTCGATGGACAGATCGATCGGGGTGGCTTCCTTAGAGAAGGAGGTCGCCGCGTTCGCGTAGGTAATGTCGGAGGTCAACTTGATAATACTCCGGCTGGTACCCGGCGCACTCTGCTTATCGCCCGACTTACGCACACCGAGGCGGAAACCGGTAGCCTCCGAGATATGCCTCGTCACATCGATCGGATAGGCCGTTGTGCTCGTGATGTTCTTTTCAACAATCTCGGCTGCCAGCGACCCGCTGGTCTCCTTGTCGACCTGGTAGGTCCATGCGCTGTCCAGATCGAAGGAAAGTTTCGCGCTGTCCTCGGAGAAGCCGAGAGTCGCGCTGGCCGGTTTGCTCAGCTGCTGAACGGCGAGCGGTTTATCGGATTTCTGCTCGACGAAGAAGATGCTCTCCGCCTTCGGGACCGCCGTAACACTGAACTCATAGATTCCGGGCGTCTCGACGGCGATCCTGCTGCGGATGTTTTCCACCGTCTCCGCAAGGTCGGCCTTAGGCGATACCGTGAAGGTCGTTTCCGTTCCGCCGTCAACGGAGTAGGAAATCCGGTACTCCTTGAGCATGGCGGCCGCGCCGTCGTTCGGGGTGCCCTCGAGCTTCATCGTCATATTGACGGGAGAGGTCACCTTGAGGTAATCGTCCGTGGAGGTGTCGCCCACCGCCGCCGAGAGCGCGAGGTTCGCCGCGGATGCCTTGTTTTCTCCGAGATAGGTAAACGGATACTTGTAAGTCCGGTTGTCCGGCGCCTTGATCTGTACCGACGAGCGCAGCTTCGGATTGACCGGGTTGGCCGTGACGGTACAGCTGAACGCGGTATCCGCCTTCAAACCGGCCGTGCCGCTGCCGGTGATATCGAAGCGGTTCTTGTTGCCGGTAACCTGAGTAGCCGTGTAATTGGTCGGGCTGCTCGGATTGACCGTAACGTCGACCTTGTAGCTCTTCACCACCGGGTTCGCCTCGGTGTCTTCGGTGTTGGTGATGGCGAGATAAGCCTTATTGTTGGCCATATCCGGCTCGTCCTTCGCGGTGAAGGTATTCAGCGGACCGCTCATCACGGTCGGGCTGACCTCCTCGTCGGAGGCGAGGTAATGCTCGTCGGGATTGCCGTCCACCACCAGCTGCATGGCGCGGGAAACGCCCACGCAGTAGTGGTTGGTCACATCCGGATCGACCCAGCTGTCAATCGGTTCGTCATTGGACGAAACCAACTGGCTGGACCCGGCAACCAGCTCACCCTTGCGGTCTTGCTGGGTACCCTTATAAACATTCAGGTTATACTGTGTCCCGGCCGGTACGTTCGCCGGCAGGGTCCAAGTCGCGTTGACCACACCATTCTGCCTTTCAGCATCTGTCTGCGCCTCGGTGCGGATCTTGACGTCGGTCAGGGCCGGCCATTTCTTGAGCTTAAAGCTGGTGCTCGCCGATGCTGAGGGCAGCATGATGGTACCGCTGTCCGAAACGGGCCTCTGGCCGCGGGCGAAGACAGAAACGGTGTTGTCCACCGCGGTATCCACGCCGGCGTCCATCTGCTTGAGCTGTTCGGTGATCGACCGGGTTACCTTCACATCGGAGATCTTGTTGACCAAAACCGGATTGATGGCAGGCTTTGAGAAGGCGATCTTATAACCGCCGTTGCCCGTCACGCCGGCCCACTCGAGGGACAGGTCGGTGTTCGTCCACTTCTGCTCCAGATTCTGCGGAGCCGCCAGGCGGGTGACGTACTGCTCAACCACCGCCGAAGAGGTGTGGCTGGCATCGCTGCCGACCAATACAAGCTGGGCGGTGATGACATACTCGCCCGGATCGCTCATAGCGGTGAGCTGGTAAGCGGTCGTTTCTCCCGCATTTGCACCCACGGTCACGGTGCCGAGTGTATTGCCGGAGCCCTCCGAGCTTCCCGGGGTGTAATCCGCCTTGTTATAAACCTTGAGCTCGAGCTGGGCGCTGCGCCCCTCCTGCGCCGGCCAAGTCGCCTTGGCGGTCGGGATCGTCGCATTGTTGTCCGGGTCAAAGTTCACGACAATGGTCGGTGCCTCAAACGGCGTAATGTCCTGGGTATAGTCCACATCCGCCGTGCCCTCATAGGTCGCGTTGACCGCCGCGTTCTTCGGCGTCGCGCTCACCTTCAAGGTATACGGCGCCGACATACCGTCGCCCGCCGCCTGGCGCAGGATTCTGGCGATGTCGATCGAGATGTTACCGTTATCCGGCACCTCGACCGGCTGAGTGGTATAGCTCTTGCCCGCATCAGAATCGGTCAGCTCAACGGTGTAGCTCGCCGCGCGCCGGTCGGGGGTAAAGACCAGGTTGATGCCGTTGTCGGTCTTGATGTTCGCCTCGGTCAGCACCGGCTTGACGAGTCTACCGCCATCCACCTGCCCGGTGGTTTTTTCGTCCGAATCGAGCAGGAACTGCGCAAAGCTGCCGACATAGGAAACCGCCGCGCGGTAGTTCTCTCTCGTCGCCGACTCCTGATCAATCGCCGGGCTGGTCTGGCCGAAGGTGTAGGACGCGCCGCCGGTCTCGGTGTCAAACTGGCTGCTCGCTCCGAGGACGTCGGTGATCTTCAGCTTTTCGCCGGAGGGCGCGTAGACCCTCATCTGGTACTTCGGCGTATAGCCGGTATGGCCGGCCAGCGAGATCGGATCGGACCAACTGATCTTGGCCTTGCTCTCACTCGCCAGGGAGGTGATGTCGAAGCTGGCCGTACTGGGCGCATCGAGCTTCTGGATCGCTTGGGTCCTGGTAGCAGAATTGTCCGAAGTCAGGGTCGCACCGCTCTGGGTACTCTTATTCCCCACCGCCGCCGCGCTGGCCGTATAGGTCCCGGCGCCGTTGGCCCGGATGGTCTCCTCACTCAGCTCGAACTTCACATTGCCTTCGGTATCCGCATTCTTCTCGGACATACCGATCGTCGCGTTCTTAAAGCTCAGATTTACTTTATACTTCTGAACGCGCTCGCCGCTGAAGTTGATGGTAATGGTCTTTCTGCCGTCGTCGCCCACGAAACAGGGGTCGGCCGGCGTCGGCGCCGCCAGACGAGTGACCTTGAAGACGCTGCTCAGCGCAGAAGAATAGTAGCTGAGATCGCCTTCCTGAGCCAAGGCGCGCACCGTGATCGAGTAGTCGCCCGCGGTCTTGGTCAGATCGGTGATGTCGGCCGAGTAACTGCCGTCGGCATTCTTCACCGTCTCGACCTTCTGGCCGCCGAGCCGCACCTCGTAGCCGCCGAACTTGCCCGCCGCAATCGCTTCATTGACAACCGTGCCGTTGGCGATCTGCAGGGTGGATCTGCTCTCGTAGAGGTTGGCTTCCTCGGTGTGCAGCGAGAGATTAGGTACATCAAGCTGCTTGATCGAGGGATCGGCGCTCAGATCATAGTAGACATCGGTCGAATCATTCGCCGCGTTGATCAGCGGGTTGTAGGGATTGGCAATCACATTGATCGTAAACTGGGTGACCGGAGCCGCGGCCGGGCCTGCGACGCCTTCGCCCAAGGTGGGGTTGACATGGGAGTAGATGATATCGGTGATATCGACTCCCACATCCGGATCAACGGTCCTCACCGTCACGCTGTCCAACACCTCGACGAAATTGCGCTTATAAATTTTGACCGTATAGCTTTCCACCTGCTTGGGATCCAAGGGCTTACTGCTGTCGGTGGACATCTCGGTCGGGAACTTGACCATGACTCTGCCGGTATCGGGGTCGAGCGCGGTTACAATATCATTGAGTGCAAACTGTTTAAACTTACCGCTGCGCACCGGGGTCAGGGTCGAAGCTTCCTGATAGGCCGAGCCGAGAATCCACTCCGCCTTCGTTGCACCTTCGGTTTCGGGCAGATCGTCCGCCACCCGGATATAGAAGGTGTTGTCGCACTGCACGCCGTCAGGATCAATCCAACCGCTTACGTCGAACGAGGTAACCGGTCGGTTTTCGCCATCCTTGGCGTTAATTGTACCAGTCTCCGTCGACTCGGAGATGTCCTTTTTAACGAACTTGTATTCGTACTTCAGCGCTTTGTTGTTTCCGGTCCAGGTCGCGTTGACCGCAGTCTGCCCCTCGGCATAGCTGGTGTCGATCTTTACGTTCGGAATGACCGGAGCCTTATAAATATCCTGCTGGGCTCTCTCACTGTCCAGGGAATTGAGGATCACCCAATTCTCCGGGTTTGCGGAACTGCCCGTGCTCGGGCTGCCCAGCGCACGTACAGTGGCCAGGTACCGGGTGGTCACGCCTTCAACCGCATTTGCAACCATGTCAGAGGTGATATCGATCTTGCCGCCGGTTGCGGTCTCGTCGACCACGGCGTTGGCCGCACCCGTATAGGTCACGATCGCCTGGTATTTCTGTCCGGCCTCGCCGGTATACTTAAGGGAAATCTTGCGGCCGCTGGAGCCGGAAACCGCCTCATATTCGGGCGCAGCGGGCTGAGCCAGCCTCCGGATGTTGACAATCGCCACATCCGAATCGCTGACTATGGCCTTATTCGAGATTGCCTGAACCTTGAGCCGGTAGTCGCCGCCGGCCTGATCCTGCTTAATATTTAGGCCGATGGAAATCTTCCCTTCAGCGTCAGGAGTCAGGCTGCCGGTGTAAGGATTGGCTACCTGCGTGCCATCAGTTCCGTCTGCGTTGACGTTGTACAGCTCGACCTTATAGCGGTCGAAGCCTTCCTCCAACGTGGCAGGCACATTCCAACGCGCTTCGACGGTCGCATGGCTGTCGGAAGCGAGCCCCTCCACCGTGACGCCGGGCGTGTTGAGCTTGCCCATCTTATAGGTGAGCGAGGCAACATCTGAATCGGTGTTCAGGTGGGTGTTGCGCGCGATCGACTTGAGGGTGACATTGTAGGTATATGCCTGATCCGTCTTAACCGCGCCTAAGAACACCATCGGCGGGGCCGTGCAGGTGGCCGGATCGAGCGTCTGATCGTTGCGCCTGATCGTGCCGTCGTACCGCGCGGCGCGATCGTCGGTGGTGAAGCCGGAAATTGAAAGATCGTCGCTTTCAGGCGTTGCCGAGCCGCCGGACGGGGTCTTGAGCTTGCCGGAGACCGCCTGCTGCTTGGTGGGCTCGGTGTTGTCCACGCTCTTGCCCGGGTTTTCAGGCGCGAGCATGCCCTGGTTGCCCTTCGCGGCGAGGTCTTCCTCGATGGTGACCTCGACGGTGTAGGTCATGGTTTCAGTGGGATTGACCACACGGTTAGGCTCCGTTCCGCCGGTGCCCTTCCCGCTGACGTCCTTGGTCTGGGCATTGGCCACGTTATAGCTCGTGGTTCCAGCCAGCGTCCCGGCGGCACCCTCGCCGACATAGTTGTAACGGGTCACAACATAGTCGACATGGTCATAGCCGGCCGGGCCGGTCCAGCCCGCGACAATCGCGGTGTTGAGATTTTTCCGCGAATCCACCTCCACGTTGGTGGGCGCCTCGAAGCGTCCCAGCACGTAAGGCCTCGTGGTTACAACGGACTCCACGGAAGGCAGATAGGTCTTATTGTTGGTGTGATTGACCGCACGGACCGTAGCGGTGTAGCTGCCTACGCCGCCGGCCTTGATCTTATCGGTGACATCCAGGCTGTAGGCGCCGCCGCCAAGGCTCTGGATGCCCGTCTTAATGGTCTGGGAGGTGGCGCTTTCGCCCGTCCCCTCGGTGAGGGTGACAACGAAATCCTGCTCGGTCAGACCGGGCAGATTATCGCCATAGCCGTTCGAGAATCCGAGGGTAATCTTCGTCTTGGTCGAAGTGAACGAGACGTTCTCCGGCCTCTTGTAACGGCTGATCTTCGCGATACCCGGGTCGGAATCGACCTCGGTCAGGCTGTCCGGATCGGCCAGCGCGACCACGCTGACTTGATATTCGCCTGCGTTTTTCAGCGCGTCGGTCACGTCACAGGTGTACTTGGGCGGATCGCTGCCATCGCTCTCGATGACATAGTCCACGCCGGCCACAGTATTCTCCCCGAGCTTGACGCTCAGCCTATAGTCGGCGGGCGTGGTCCCGGAAATACCGGTCCAGGAAGCGGTTGTCGTCCGATCAATCCCCTGAAGAGGATCGGTTGTGAGGGTGACGGTGGGCTTCGCCCGCTTGGCCACGCTGATGGTGGTGTTGCCGCTGCTGGTTCTGCTCTCATTGGAAGAGGCGTTGAGCAGGCTGTTATAAGGCTCGGCGGTGATCAGCACGGTATACTGCTCGTTGGTCTTGCCCGGGTTCGCCGCGAACTGGGCTTTCAGGTCTCCCATGACCGCTTCCGTCACGTCGTAGCCCGCGCCGTCCGAGGCCCCCAGGGTGAGCGGCCCGACAAGAGTCTGGGCAGAGCTGTTCTGGATGGTCACGCTGTAGCCCTGGATATTGGCGAGCACTCTGTTATCGGTAACCGGCGAGAAGGTGAGCAGGACCTCATTTGCATCGCCCCGCGCCAGCTTGACGCTCGAGGGGGCGACCTGCGGCAGCTTGCCGCCGTAGACCTTCCCGGTGCCAGAGACCGGGGCGGTGCTCAACGGGATAAACCCGCGGCTCAAATCCTCCTGCGCGGTGATCCGTGCCGTGTACGGGCTCAGGGTGGCGCGCGCCTGGTCGATCGCCTGATCTTCCAGGGTCCAGGTGCCGCCGGTGGCCTTTTCATAGGTGGCGGTCACTTCGGTGTCACGCAGCACCTCGACCTTGTAGGGCGCCGGGGCCGGCAGCCCGCCGTCGGCCGGGGTATAGGCCCATTTCGCCTCGGTGATGTTCGCAGTGGTGGGAGGCGCGTTGATGGTTGGCAGCGGATCGCTCTCCACCTTGGTCTTATAGATTTCCACTTCCGGGCTGCTCTCGGACCAGGCCGAGCTCAGGTAGCCGTAGCTTACGCTGTCACCCTCGGCGCGCACCGCGACGGCATATACACCGCTCGTGATCGCGCTCTTGCGCAGCGTCGGGGTGACGTCGGCGCTCGTCTGCGCCTTTGCCACAGAGATCGTCTCGCCCGCCACGTCCACATAGCTGGCACCGTCCTTCTCTTGCAGCTTGACGGTGTAGCCGCTGTTTTCACGGCTGCCGTCAACCCAGCTCCAGGAAGCCTTAATCTGATTGTCAACCCCGCTGGCGCCCGCGGCCGGCAGCGTGAAGCTCAGGCTGCCCGGCGCCGCGAGGCGCGCGGTGGAAGCAGATCCCATATCCGAATCGGATTTGAGCAGGCCGGTGCCGTCCGTCACCTGAATCTTGGCCGTGACCTCGACGGTGTAGCTGCCCGGCTGGACAGTGAGGGCGCTCAGATCGACGTACCGCTTGTCGCCGTCGGTCAGAACCGAACCAGACAGGTCGGTGGATACTTCGGCGCCGCCGCTGTTATCCTGATACTTCAGCGTCACGGTGTAGCCGTCGATGTCGGCCACCTCCGCCGTGGGCGGGGTCCACTCGGCGCGCACCTGGGTCTGACCGTCGCCCGAGGCCGTGATCTTGACCTGCGGTGTGGACAGCTTCTGGATCACCATCGGGACGCTCTTGGTCGCCGGCGAGGAATCCGCGCTCAGGCTGGTATTGCCGGACACGCTGGTGATGGTGATCTGATAGCTCTGGCTGGAATTGATGTTGTTCTTCAGGTGGTCATAGACTTCCTTGAGCTCCACCTCGCCGGACGCGCCGGCGGCCAAGGTCTTGGTCGCCGAGGCGATCTGGGTGCCGCCCGCCTTGACCACTACCTTGTATTCCTTGATGTTCCCGGAGAGGTTGCCGCTTGCCACAGCCTGGAAGGTGACCCTCATGCTCGGCTCGCCGACGTCGTTCATAAAGGGCTCCATCCCTATACTGTCGGCGCTCACCGACGGCAGGATACCGCCGTAGACAAAGACGCTGCCGTCTGCCGGGACATAGTTCTTGTCGGCAATCACGCCGCGGCTCAGGTCGTCCTGCGCCTTGACGCGGATCGAGTACTTGGTCGGCACGGACTCGCGGGTCTCCTTGACCACTTCGCTCAGGTCGCTGCTGGTGCCGACGGTGAAGCCGCTGGTCAGCGGATTGGTACCGCGCCAGAGCTTCATGTCATACTTGGGCGTATAGTCCGCCCCGTCCATGATGAAGGTCTGGACATCCCATCTGCCGAAGACCTGGTTATCCGCAGTGTCGAAGCGCACGTTCTGCACCGGGCCCAGCTTATAGACCTGATACACCTCGCCGGTCTGGACCGCGGGCGCGCTGGAAAGGGTCTTCGTCCCGTCGCCGACCGCCTGCACGGTGGCCGAATACTTGCCGCTGGTCGCCTGCGCCTCATCGCGCAGGTCCTCGGTCAGGGCCTGGTACTCCACATTTCCGGCCACGGTATAGGTCAGCGCGGAAAGATAGCTGCCGTCCTTTGCAATCTGCACGCGGTAATTCTCTGCCGCCACAGTGGTGTTGGTGTCGGTCCAGTAGGCGCCGATGGCGCTCTTGTCCGCCTGGTAGCCGACGCCGATCCCGGTGGGCTGGCTCAGACGGGTGGTCGATACCGGCAGGGAGACGTTCGGATCGAAGCTGTCTGTCTTGTCCGCGCTCGGGATCACCTTGACCGTGTAGGTGTAGGTGCCCGCCGCCGTGATGTCCTCGAGGCCGGCCGCCGCCGTGATCGGCAGGTCGTAGACGACCTTTCCGGGCTCGGTGGGGACAGTCTTTAGCGCGGTACCGGTGGCCGAATCGCCTCTGTAGACCTCGAAGCTCCCGGCATCGGCCGAGACGCCCGAAACCTTCAGGTAGGTGGTGGCGTCATGGTCGCCCGCCTCGCCGTCGGTGTAGATGCTCAGCACCGGGCGGTCGAGCTTTTCCACGCCGACCTGGGTCTTGACGCCGACCGGCACCGACTTGGTGTTGAGTCCGGCGTTGACCGGGTTGGCCACCACGCTCACCGTATAGTTCGCCTGCGAATCGATGCCCGCATGCGGCACAAACACCGTTGTGAGGGATGCGTCGAGAGTCTCGCCGCTGGCGGGATATTCGAGGGTGATCTGGTCGGTGCTGCCCTCTTTCACGAGGGTAATGGTATAGGAGGCAACGTTCTGTGCAAATTTCGGTTCGACCGACGTCATGGTCTCAAACTTGACGCCGTTGACGCCGCCCTGCTTGACGAGCTGGATGTCGCCCTCTCCGATGCTTGAGAGCGTGCCCGCATAGACCGGCGAGGATTCGCCGATCGTATAGGCTCCGCCGATCACGCCGTTCGCGTAGTCGGCCTTGGCCTCGACGCGCAGCTTATACTCCACCGGCGTGGCGGCAGACTTGTCAAACGAGCCGTCGGCAAAGTTGCGCTTCCCAGTCTCAGCCTGGTCGCCCACGGTGCCGCCTTGCAGCGTCCCGGCCTTGATGAGGCCCGCCTTGTAGGCGATGGAGCCATCCGTCGTCTTCCACAGGCCGAGCACCGTCTTCTCCGCCTTCTTGGTGACGAAGTCGAACTCCAGGTCGGACGGGGGTTCGGCGAGCTTGATCGCCGAAACATCGGTGCGGTTGCCGGACCAGGCCGAGTTGAGGGTGGCCTTTCCGGCGTTCATCTGCGCATCGGACATATCGCCCAGCGCGCGCAGCTTGACAAAGTAGTTGCCGCTGTGCTTCAGGTTCCCCTCGAGCAGCGCGGTGATAGAGACGCGCTCGCCGCTGTCGACCGAGGTCTGGCAGGTATCGCCGCTGGCATAGCGCAGCGGCTCTTCGCTGCCGCCCTTGTTCTCCCAAATCTGGACGCTGTACTTCTTCACCGCCTCGGTCAGCGCGCTCCACTGCGCGAAGATGCCGTCGGCCGTGCGGTCGATCGTCGAACCGCCCGCAGGGGCGCTTGGCGACGCCAGGCGGGTGATGGTATTGCTGCCCTCGTTTGAATCCAGCTTATCCGCATCCGAATCGGCAGCGATCGCCTTGACGGTCACCTTGTAGGCACCCGCAACCGCAGTGTCGCCCAGGTCGAATTTGACCTCGGCCGTGGAGGCGGGCAGGCTCACGGGCGTCCCGTCGTTGATTGTCACGGTATAACCGGCGTTGCCCGGCACCGAGCTCCACTTGGCCCAGACCTTGGACTGGGTGCCATTCGCGTCGGCAGTGCCGTCGCTTTCGGTCGCCTCGAAGGTGATGACCGGGGTGGCCAGCTGGGCCGCCTTGAGGGTGATGTCGCTGTGCGCGCCCATCGGCTCGCTGTTTACGCTCATCGCATCGTTGGCGGTGACGGTGGTCACCGTGACCTTGTAGGTGTTGTCGTCGCGGTTCATATGCCCCGCGGTGGTCATGTCGCGGTAGATCTCCGGCAGCTCGACGGTAAAGTACCCGTCGCCGCCCACGGCGGTGCCCGCCGGGATGGTCTTGACCACCTGGGTCTCGGCCCCGTCCGCAATGGCCGCGCCGTCGGCGCGCTCGACCACCAGCCGGTATTCCTTGATGTTGCCGGCCAGCTTATTGCTGTCGGCGACCGGGGTAAACTTGGCCTGCACGCTCTTGCCGCTCGCGGCGTTGAGGTAGAGCTCCATGCCTATGCTGTTCTGGGCGACCTGCGGCAGCGTGCCGGTATAGACGGCCGCCGGGGTGCTCGGGGTGGGGGCTCCCGTCGCGATCAGCGCGGCCCCGTCGGTGAACTTATCCTTCATCCCGACCGCGGCCTCGTAGGAGACCGGGGTGTTGGAAGAAGTGTCTCGCGTGGTCTTGGTGAGCGCCTCAAGGTTCACCGACTTCCTGGTCTTATCGAGGGTGGCGAGCGCCGCGGCCAGGTCGGTGTTGTCCGCGTTTATGGCCGTGCCGTTCTTCTTGATCTGGATGTCATAGTCCACATCCTGGCCGGTCGGCGCGTTGTCCTTCCAGGTCAGGTAGACCTCATCGTTGTCGTCGCCATCCTTCACGCCGGTGCTGTAGTCCAGCTTGACATCGGTGGCAGCGGTCAGCTTGTAAACCTGATAGGTCCCGCTCTGGGTTACCGCGTCCGAGGTCAGGGTGCTGGTACCGTCGCCGATCGCCTGCACCTTGACGTAGTACCGCCCGTCGGTGAAGGAGGTTTCGGTCTTGAAATCGTTGTAGAGGCTCTGGAACATCTCGGTCCCGGTGGTATACGGGCCGTAGTCCTTCACCTTCGTATCGGGCGAAGAGCGGTAGAGCTCCATCTTGTACGTGCCGGTCAGCCCCGCGTTCGGATCGCCCCAGCTCGCGCCGATGGTCGCCTTGTCGGCATAATAGCCGAACTTGGGCGAAACGGGCTTCCCGAGGCGGGAGAGCGGGTACTGCTCCGACTCGTTTTCAATGTAGCTATCGAGCGCATCGGCCTTCGGGTAGGCCTTGACGGTATAGTTGGCCGTCATGCCGGCAGCCGGAATATCCTTCGCCGCCAATTCGATCGGGGACGAAGCGTACGACGCCTCGAGCGCCGCCACGATGCTGCGTCCGTCTTTAAAGATTTCAAAGCTCCCGGTGTGCTCGTCGAGCCCGGAAACGGTGATCTGCACCTCGGAGTTCGGGTCGTCCGGCGTCACCGCCGCAATCGAGATGGTGGGCTGCGCCACCTTCTGCTTGGTGATCTCCAAGTTTTTCACCGAGGTTTTCGAACCGGTGTTGAGCATGGTGTTGGCCGGGTTGGCCGTGATCTCCACCGTGTATTTGACGTTGTCCTCAAGCGCCGGCAGCTCCACAAACGGGTTGGCGCCGGACGGCTTGTAGCCTGTCAGCTCGATCGGGGTCTTCCCGGTGGCGGTAATCTTAATGTCATAGGAAGCGATGTTCTTTTCGAGCTTGCTGCTGTAAAGGGTATTCTGCTCAACCGGCTGGAAAGTCAGCCCGCGCTTGGCGCTGCGGCTTTCGAGCTTGACGGTGCTGGTATCGACCTTCGGAAGCGCACCTGCCCAGACCTGGTGAGTTCCGATCTCAACAGATCCATTTTCATAGGCAAAGATGCCGTTCGCCAGATCGTCCAGGCTCTTGACCATCAGCTTGTAGTCAATCAGCTCGCTGCCGGCATTCTTAAAGTCCGTATCTTCAAACGGCTGCTTATAGTCGTTGACCTTGCCCTTGAAGCTCTGGTTGATCCCCTTTTCGACCAAGCCGGCCTGATAGGGCGGATGGTAATCGGGCTTTCCGGTGACGGAGATGGCGCTGTCCGCCGTCCAGGTACCGGTCACCACGTTCGGGGTGGTCTTATCGCCCACAAAGTTGAGCGTAAGGTCGGTGGGCTGCGCCACGAACTGGATGGTCCTGTTACTGCCCGTGTTCCAATCCGAGGTCAGGGTCGACTTGTTCTCAGCATCGCCGCTCGCGCGCGCCTTGAGGAAGTAGTCGCCCGTTTCGCCGAAGCCGCGCAGGGTCGCGGTGACGTCCTTGCGCAGGTCGCTGCCGCTCGACACCGCGCCGGCACCGTCAAGGACGGTATCGAGCGATACGTCGCCCGTCGGGGTCCACTTCCAGAAGGCCAGCTCGTAGCCCTTTTCATTCGAGCCACTGGGCAGCGCGGCCCACTTTGCGTCGATCTTCGGGTCGGCGTCGCTTTCGGCGGGCAGCTCGATCGAAACGCTGGCGGGAGCCGCCAGACGGGTCACCGTGCCGGTGCTCGCGTCGGAATCGAGCAGCAGCTCGCTTTCGGAGGTCTGGATCTTGGGCGCGAGGGTTTTCACCGTGATGGTGTAGCCGCCCGCCGCCTTGGTGTCGCCCATCGAAACCTCGTTTACATCGGCCGCCAGCTCCTGCTCGGAGCCGCTGCCGATCTGATAGCTGTAGCCCGCGTTGAGCAGGACGTTCTGCCAGGTCGCCTTGACCACCGACTGATCGTCTGCGTCCGCGTCCGAGCCGGCCGCCGTAAAGGTGATGGCCGGAGCCGGCAGCTTCTTCACCGTCAGATGGCTCGCCTGCGTCGGGCTAAAGCTGTTGTCCGCGCTCAGGCAATGGTTGTTGGACTGGGTGGTGACCGTGATGGTGTACTCCTGCTGCGCGCCGAGGTTCCCCTCCGCGATCAGGTCGGCGTACACATCGCCGCAGTCGAGCACCACATCGCCCTGGGCGTTTTTGAGCTCATCCGCCCGCTCCTTGGTGAGGGTGATCTTCTGCAGCTCGGTCCCGCCCTTCTTGATGAGGACCTCATAGCCGAGGATGTTCTCCAGCAGCTCTCCGCTGGCCGCCGGCTTAAAGGATGCGCGCACCGTACCGGAGCCGTCATCACGGAGGGCCGGGCGCAGCGTCACACCGCTCGCCGCCGGCAGCTTGCCGGAGTAAACCTTATCCGGATTCGCCGCAAAGACGTAATCCTTCTGTGCGAAGACGCCCTTTTCGAGGTTGTCCTTCGCCTTGACCTTAAAGGTATAGGGCACCGTGCCCGGATTCGCCTTATCCGCGAACTCGTGGCTCAGGTCGATCCCGCTCGTGCCGATGGTGGCCTGGCTCGAGAGGGCGACCTCGGTATTGGTATTTTGATAGAGCACCACGTCGAACTGCGGGGTATACCCGGGGACCGATACGCCCAGCGCGTTCCAGCGGCCGAATACCTGCTCGTCCCCCGTGCCGGTCCTGGTCGCCGCAAAGCGCACGTTTGCCATCACGGGCAAGCGGGTCGCCGCAAAGGGGCCGACCGGGCCGGTCACGGCCGAATCAAGCACCGAACCGTCGGCGCTCTGGCCGATCCCCTGGATCCTGACGTAGTAATCCGCGCTCACGGCATGCTCACGCAGCCAAGCGGTGACATCCTGGAAGCAGGCGCCGCCCGCCGCGATGTCGGCCTGGGAATAGGTAAAGGTGGTCCTAAGCTCAGCCCCCTCATACAGGCCGATCTGATACTGGAAGCTGCCCTGCGGCAGGGCGGTATCCTCGCTCGTGAAGGCCGCGCCGATCATCTCGTCGCTGCCGACCTTGCGGTAGCCGAAGGAAGCGTCCTTCGGCGCCGCGAGGCGCACGACCGTCTTCTCGGCCTCGCCGGACTCCATCAGCTCGTCGATCTTGTCGGTAGCGGGCTTCGCCACCACCTTGTAAGTATAGCTGCCCGCTGTATTGACGCCCAGCTCGAGCTTGAGCGCGTCGGGCGCATCGCCGGTGTAGGTGACCGGGATGGTCAGCGTGCCGGCGGCGGCGTCCACCGTGCCTCCATGATTTTTGATGGTGCTGTAGTCCCCGCTGATCACGACCGAGCCGACCGCTTGCTGCACGTCCGCCGGGTCCTTCGGGGTGACGACGAGGTAGGTGGTCTTGACGCCGGTTTCCCCATTCGTCTCGGTCACGACCTGCAAGAGCGGGTTGTCCAGCGCGCGCCGGGTGATCTTCTGCCCGGTCTTGGTCTGCACATTGCCGTCCCCGTTGAGGTCGGTGTTCACCGGCACCGCCTGGACCTTGATGGTATAGCTCTTGTCGTTGCCAAAGTCGGCCGTCAGGCCGGGCATCTCCACGTCGTGGACCGTCTTCTCGCCGTCGATGTCGGCGGCCGGGATGGTCGCCGTTTCGCTGAACGCGGCGCCCGCACCCTCGCCCTGGACGGTGACGACGTATTCCTTGATATTCTCCAGAAGCTCCGGCCTTGCGACGGTCAGCGGCTCGAAGGAGATGTTCGCCTTGCCGCCGAGGCTCGTGAGCTTCACGCTGTCCTGCTCCACCGCAGGCAGCCAGCCGCCCAACACCTCGCTCGCACCGATGGTGACGTCGGGGTGGGCCAGCACGCCGTGCACATGGTCGGGCTGGCTGTCGATCCGCATGCGGTAGGGGTAGAGCTGGTTCTGACTACTAAACTTCGGGAAGTCGCCCGCGCCGAAATCGAAGGAGCCGTGGGCGTCGCGCACCGAACCCACCTTATCCCAAGTCCCATCGAGCTGCTTCTCCTCGAGCTGCACCCCATACGGGATCTGGTAGCCGTCCATCCCCGGCAGCAGCCGGATGTCATTCTGCTGCGAGTCGACGGTCCAGGCGCCGGTCACCTTGTTCGTCTCAATGGTAAAGTGCGCGCCGGCGGCAGCCCCGATCTGCCAGATCGGGGTGTCAAAGTTCGGGTCGGGCACCGACCATTGGGAGCTCAAGGTCTTATCCTCGTCGCCCACCGCCTGGACGGTGATTCCATATTTGCCGCTGGTCGCCTCGGACTGCAGCAGCGCGGTGACGTCCATGCCGCTGGCAATCGTGCCGCCGGCGGCCGGCTGGTTCGCAGCCTCCTGCATGCCGCCCGCCGTGCGGCGCACCAGCTTGAGCTGGTAGCCGCTCTCGAAGGAGCCCGCCGGAGTGGTGCTGTTGTCCGTGTTGAGCGGATTCTTGCTCCACTGAGCGGTGATGGCGCCGTCCTTGTCGCTTGCGGGGAGGGCCAGCTTGCCGCCGGTCGGCGGCGCGAGGCGCACGATGGTCTTGCTGATCTCATCGGAGGGCAGCAGCTCGAAGTGCGCGCTGTCGGGCAGGGCCTGCACCGTCACGGTGTAGGCGCCGGCCTTGGCCCCGTCGAAGGTGATATAACGCCCGGAAGCGTTCTCTTTAATTTCAGGATTGCTGGTGACCCCGTCGGCGTTCTTGAGCGTGACGGTATAGCTGCCGGCGTTCGGCACATTGGCCCAGGAGGCGGTGACGGTCTTTCCGTCCGCGCCGTCCTGATAGGTGATCACCGGGTCGCTCAGCTTCCCGAGCTGCAGCTTCGCCGTGGTCACCGCCGAGGCGGGATCACTCAGGTTGCTATTCTTCGTGCGGGTGGTCACCTTCACGCCGAAGGTCACTTCCCCGCTCTGGGTCTTGAGGTAGTCGTAGATGGCGCTGAGATCAACCTGCCAGACCTCGACGTCCGTCCCTCCGATGTTGGCGGTAGCCTTCACGGGAGGCACGTCGGTGGTGTTGACCGTGACCTTGCCGGCCGTGGCGCCCGCGCCGTAGGACACCTCGATCTCATAGTCGAGGATATTGTCCACCAGCGGGTCGCGGGAGTCGCCGTCCTTGGTGACGGGCTTAAACTCAGCCATCACGCTCGGAGTGGTCGTATCGCCCGAGGGCTTGTTGTAGTAGGCCAGGCGGATGTCGCTGACATCGCGCAGTTTGCCGCCGTAGACCGGGTCGGAGGTCATGAAGTCCGGAACGGCGAACACGCCCTTGTCGATCTCGTCGATGGCGCGGATCGAGCTGTAATAGGTCCACAGGCTGGGCGAAGCGCGGTTTGCCTTCACCAGGTCGATCACCGAGGCGCTCGTACTGGTGCCGATGGTCGGGGTGATCGGTGTTTCGGTCGCAGCAGTGCTTCCCTGCTGCATGCTCAGCTTACCTTCGTAGCTGGCCGGGGCAGGGTTGCCGCCGTCGATGTAGTTGACGCCCGTCCAGAAGGTGGTGACCTTGTCGTCAGCCGTATCGAAGGCCGGCTTGCCGATCTGGGCAAGTTTGGAGATGCGCACCGCCTGCGTCTGATTGGACGCCTTGGAGGTCAGGGTGGCGCTCCCGTCGCCGATGGCCTGGACCTTGGCGACCTGATAGCTGTAGCCTCCCTGCGGCAGCGCGGCAAAGTAATCCTTAAAGCTGAGGAAGGTTTCGTTCCCCGCCGTGTCAAGGCTCTTCTCCTGGCCCGAGGCGGTGATCTGTGCGGTGGTGTGGTAGCTGAGGCCGCTCACCGCCGCATCCGCCGAGGTCCAGTGCACGCCGATGTCTTTTCCATCGTCGCTCGCGCGCAGCTCCACGCCGGCCGGAGCCGCCAGGCGGCGCACCGTCAGGGTGGCGGGCACGCTCGGGCGCTTGCCCGCGTCGGTGCCGTCGGGATTGGCGACGACCTCGAAGGTATAGTCGCCCTCGGCCGCCGTGCTCCACTCGCTGGTGTTCAGCTTATAGGAACGGTCGACCGACGACTCGCCCAAGGTGACCTGGCTGCCATCGGGCTTCGTCATATAAGCGTTGTAGTTGCCGGCGCCGTCGATGGCATCCCACGAGAGGGTCGGGGCGCTCATCGCGCTGTCGGACCCCTCGACCGTGAGCTTCAACTGCGGTGCGGGCAGGTTCTCGACGACCACGCTGTACTCCATCGCCTTGCTGCTGGTCGTCCAGGCAGAGCTGCTGTTGAGCACGCTGTTATGGGCGATCGAGCGCGCCTGCACCCGGAAAACCAGGATAGGCGAGTCGACTTCCTTGAGGTCGGCAACCAGCAGGTCGACCAGGTCCTCAAAGTCGACGGTGCCGTCCGCCGCCAGATCCTCCTTCTTCACCAGAAGGGTATGCGAGGTCTCAGCACCCGGACGCAGGCCGGTGCCCTTGTTATAGGTGACCCGGATTTCGTAGCCGTAGATCTGATCGACCGGCGTATAGGCCGGGTCAGGCTCGGTCAGGGTCAGTTTAAAGGAATTGGGGGCCGAGGCGAGCTTTTGAATCTTCGGGTAATTGAGCTGCCCGCCCTGTACCGCCGCGCTGGTGCCCGAGCAATCATAGGCCACGTCGGAGGTGAAGTTATTGCTGCCCGGCGCCTTATACCGGTACTCCAGGCGTCCGATCTTCGGGATGTAATCATTTACGCCCTCGGCGTTTTCATCCTGTGCGCCCGCCTCGCAGGGGATGCTCAAATTGACCTTGTAGTCCTTGAGCAGCCCGGTGCTGACGATCTGGCTCGAGATGGGATACCGCCCCAGGGAATAGAAGGAGCCTCCCGCGGTCTCAAACCCGGTGTCGTCGTAATCGCCGTCGCGCAGGGTCAGCGTCGCGCCCTGTGAGCCGTCCTTCACCAGGCCAAAGCCATAGGTGGTAAAGCCCTCCGCCAGTCTCCAAACGGCGTCGACCGCCGCGGGGGGATCGTTATAGTCCGTATTGCTTCTCCAGTCGATGCGCACGCCCGCATCGTCGATCCTGGGCGCGTACCAGACCTCCTTGCGCGCGCCCTCGGCGGGCTGGGAGGAGATGTAGATCGGCTGGTTAAACTGAGTGGTGAAGTTTTCGCCGTAGACGGTGACCTGCGGGCGGAAGAACGCCTTGGTGGTATCGTCCAACTCGTTGTAGCCCTGGTCCTCTCCGTAGATGGCGAGCTCGTTGAGGACCTGTGCCTCGTAGAGCGGTTCACCGTAATCGTTCTGCTCCTCCAGCAGCTTATCCATGGCGGTGGTGTCCTTGAAGAGGGGCACCTTGCCCATGACCTGCTGGTTTTCGGGATTGATCTGGGCAATCCCGATCTTATATTTGCCCTTGGCCTTGCCGCCGTCGAAGCGCAGGCGGACGGTATCTTTCCCCTGATACTGCACCGGCATACCGCCGTCTTCACCGCTGGCGAGGCGCACGTTGGACGGCTCCTCCAGACGGTAGACAAAGACCTCTACATTCTTGGTGGTCTTGCCAGGGTCCAGCTCCTCCGGGAAGACCGGGGAGGAGGCGTTTTCATATTCCGCTTTGATGCGCACCGCATACCTGCCCGCGTCCTTCATGACGTTGACATCGTCATTCTTCGCGTGGTTGATCGGGATGCGCAGTTGGGTCGCCGTTGTATCCAGCTCATACTGCGTAGCCAGGTCTATGTCGGCCCGGGAGGTGATGACAAGCGGCGTGGTATACAGCTGTGTTTCATTGCCGGCATCGTCCACCTTGTAGACCTGGATCTGGTAGCGGTCCGCCATCTTTTCGACGTCGCTTTCAATCGCGCCGATCACCGGGTTCCAGACCGCGTAAAGGGTGGTATCCCATTCGCGGTCGTCCTCGTTCCTGGTCGGATCGGGATCCATCTCGCCGAACTCGAAGCGCAGGCCGGGCTGCGGAATCTGCTTGATAAGACAGGAAATCTCATAGACGCCCACCGAGTTGAGGGCGGTGTTCTTCGGCTCGGTATAGACGCGGAAGATATGGTCCTCGTCCGGCTGGGTCTCGTCCACCGAGTCCTCCAGCTCGACGCCGACGCCGATGCTCTTGTCCGGCAGCTTATCGTAAGCCTCGAGCGCCTGCGCCTGGGTCAGCAGCTCGAAATCCTTGACCTGGCCGCCCGGATAGCCGATCCATGCGCTGTACTGGTCGGTCTGATCGGACATCAGCGCGTTGAACGACGCATCGCCCTCGCGGTCCGCCGTCACCGGCAGGAAGTACATCTTGATGTTGTTGCTGCCCTCGACATAGGGCTTACCCACGATGTTGGCCGGCAGCATCGGGCCGGCGACCACCTCGTTGGAATCCCGCAGCTGCATGGTGGGCAGAGTGAGCTTCTTGGCCGCATAGTTGGTCTGCGGCTCGATGGTGGCCTTATAGTAGTAGTTGATATACTTCTCCTGGCCGTCCACCGTTTCGGTATCGTTTTTGCGGATCTTGCTCGAAACGTCCTGGAGCAGCTTGCCCGCCCCATCGGCCGTCAGGTCCGTATAGGTATCCTGAACCGCATAGGCGTCGCTGCCGCCGACCCGCTTGACCCACAGCTTGAGGGTATAACGAATCTCAGCCTCGCTGCCCGGGGCCGCCAGGTCGTCCGCATATTTGCTGGCGACAACCTGCACCTTGGCCGGGTCGCTCAGGTCGATTGCCGGGGCTTCCATCGGCGCGAAGGATGTGAGGTTATAGGCATCGCTCTCCACCGCGCTGGAAAGCCCAAGCAGGGTCAGGCAGTTGTTCTCGTCGATGACATCCGCACGGGAGACCTTGCCCATATAATAGCCGGTCTTCGTCAGATGCTCGGTGATCTCCTGATAGCTCTTGTCCGTGACGGTATAGGTATCGAGCGGCGCCCTGCCGTACGGCTCAGACGCGGACTGCTTGAAGTAGAGCTCGAGGGTATACTCCATGGTGGTGGTCCCCGGCTCAGAGGTGCTGAAGCCCAGGGACACCTTGTCATGGGCGGCGTTAAAGTGGATGTCGCTCTTCTCCACCTTGCGCGCCACCACGAAATCGAGCTTCTGGGTCGCGGGCTCGAAGGAAGTCCCGGCCTTCGCCACCGCGGTGACGGTGACCGAATAGCTGCCCGGGCCCTTATCCGCGATGAGAGCGGCGGTCAGCTGCTCGTCGGCAAACGTATTACCGGTGGGCTTGCCGTTTGCATCGAAGAGATCGGCAGTGTAGTCCTGGTGGCAAACCTCTTCCCCATCCTTATAATAGGTGACGACATACTTCTCGGTGTTGTTCGAGTTGTTGATCCCGCCCGGGTTGTCGCTGAACTCCAGTCTCAGATCGTCCGAGCCCTGGCTCTTGCGCAGGAAACTTTCAATCGTCGGCTTCTCAAGCCGAGTGATCTTGATCTCCACCGGCTCATATTCGCTCTTACTGGAAGCGTTGAGCACATTGTTGAAGGGAACCGCCTCGATGGCGACCTTATAGAAGCCACTCTCCCCGTCCTCCAGAAGCTGGTCGGTCAGAGAATAGCTGAACTTATTGCCGCCGGCCTGGGCGACATCCTTATACTGCTGGGCGTCGACGTGCTTGACGATCGGGTCGACCCCGGCCACCGGCACGTAGGTATCACCCTGTTTTTCCACCCGCTGGGTGGTGATGACATATTCCTCGATCGCGGGCGCCCAGTTGAGCATGACGGAGTATTCGCCATTGTTGATTGTCAGCCCGGTGCCCGGGTTGGAGGGAGCGGGCAGCTTGTAAGCGTCCACCGTATCGCTCAGGGTGAGGGCGGACTCGGCGGTATAGGTATAGTTATAGAGGTTGCCGACGTCCGGCGTCGGATCGTTCGGCGCATAGGCGAAGCTCGCGTTGGAGCGCACCCCGAAGCGGTACTTCGCCGGGCTGGTCGAGGAGGCCGTGCGGTGGCGCAGCTCGATCTGGCTGTTCTCGGTGAACTCAGCCGCATAATTGCTGCCGTCGTTCGGGGAAGCGATGGAGCCGCTTGAATGCTCGGCCTCCACCTTGTTCCACTGCGGGGCGGCGGCATTCTCCTCCACCGGAGCGAGCTCATGCAGCTCGTAGCTGTAGCCGTCGGCCGCGCCCTTATCGAGCCAGCGTCCGAAGAGAGTATCCGGGTCCGAAATATCGAATTCCTGGCTGATCCCGTCGATCCCGACCGCGGAACGCACCTGCACCAGGTTGTCGGCCGCATCGGTCTGCACCGGGTCGACCGGCAGCTCGAGCTTCTCCTTGCCCGAACCATCCACCGTGTGCTTGCCGTCCCGGTAAACCTTGGCGGCAAACTGGCCGGGACTATTCTCGTTGACATAGTCCATGATGTCCGCGCGCACGTCAAGCGCGACAGGCCCCAAGGAAGGCGTCGCCGACTTCTTGATCGGGGTGACCCCAAAGTTCGAGCTGCTGGACATACGGTAAAGGATTTGTGCGGTGTAAGACAGGTTTTGGGCGCCCGAGAATCTGAGATTGAGGATGCTGCCGTCCGCTGCGGGCGCAAAGAATTTCACATCGGTGGGCGGCTGGTACCGGACGACCTCGAGCGTCGCCGGGACGGAGTCCTCCATCCCTTCCAGATCAGTCTTTTTCGCCGCGATTACTTCGATGGTATATTTGCCTTCTGCAGCAAAGTTCCCCAGACCATCCAAATCCGCATCTTCCTGGAAGACCACGGTGTAATTGTATGACCCGGTGTTCCTGATAAACTTGCTGTAGCTGTCCCCCGTCTTCTCATTTTTCACCGAGACCGAGTAGCCCAAGGTCAGGCTGTTGCCCTCGGTTCCGTCAATATTCAGGGTGATTACGTCGGCGCCGGTCATACTATCCCAGCGGGAATCCGGCACGGTGCCGCTGATCCCCTTGATTCCGAGCGAGACCTTCGGGGCCGGGATGCCCTTGACCTCATAATCAACCGTGGAGCTTCCCGTGTTCGGCGGGTTGAGCACCACGCTCTTCGGGACAGAGGTCACCTGCAGGTCATATCCCAGCTCGCCCTCTGAGCCTTGGGGCTTTACCTTGAGCATGGCCGGGATCATGTTGATGGACTGTGCCGTACCGTCGGCGGTAAAGATATAGCTATCCCCATATTCGGGCGAGGTGGTCAGCTTGGCGCGGCCCGCGAAGTAGGCGACCGCCCCCGCATCCGGGTTCAGTTTGAGGTTGACCTGGCCGGGCACGCTGAGGTCCGGCGTGGTGTCGGCAAGCGGCCCCGGCAGCTTGTAACCCTTCTCGGTAATGCCGTCGTTTGTCTTGAGAGCGCTTTGCAGATAGCCGGTGCCGTCGCCAAAGTTGCTCAGCACCCGCACGCTCGCCTTAAAGGTATAGTAAGCCTGCCCGCCGTCCGTCTGGTCGACGAGCGCTTTCACCTTTTCTTCAATGTCGGCGCGGACCTTGCCCGCCTCGATGTCGGCATTGCTTGCATCGACGACGATGCTATCCAGCGCGCCGCCAAAGCCCGCGCTACTGCCGTCATCGTTCTTGTTGCCGCCGATGCCGTATGCGCCGTCCATCTTCTGGAAGTCCAGCGTGAAGCGGTAACGGATCGCATTCGTCACCGGGGTGGTATTCAGGTAGAGCCCGGTGCCGCCCTGCGCGCCGCTATGGGGCGAACCGACGTCCATCAGGGGCACAGAGGGCTCCAGGTCGTAGGCTTTGACCTCGTACTCCTTGGAGGCGGTCGCGGTCTTCAACTGGGTGTAACGCACCGGCTGATTCCCGGTCGCCGTCTCGGCGCTCGCCGCGCCGTTGATGGTCGGCAGGCCGACGGTGACGCGGTATTTCTCGGCCGCAGCCGCCCTGTCGGTAACGTCGTAGGAGCCGACGCCATTTACATAAGTCCCCTTTGTATAGTCGATCTCAGCGGGCGAAGTCGCATCCAGCTTGTCAAAGGTGACGTCATAGTGCGCGGCAATATTATCCCCTGTGGTACCGACCACGGCATCCCCACTGAAACCGACCGTCAGGCGGTCCTTGGCGTCGCCGGTCCCGCCGATTACAAGCCCTCTCGGGTCGTCATATTTGCGGATCTGCCACTTCTCGATGGAGGAAGCGGTATAGGCGCCCTCGAGCGCCGTCGGCAGCTCGGAGCGGATTTGCACCTCGTAAAGGCCGCTGGAGGAGAACAGGGCCTTCGGGAAGGTATCGGTGTACGATCCCGAAGCGGCTTCGGTCTTGCTGACCGTCTTGTTCCAAATGCTGTTGGTCGGGTCCGTCGTATCGCTACCCGGCGCGAACAAGTGGATGGTGACCTCTTCCACCAGGTCGGCGTTGTCGCCGGTGGGCCAGGTGATCTCCACCTCCACGTCGCCGCTGGCGACCTGGTCAACGCGCACATAACCCGGCGCCGGAAGCGGCGGGGTCTGTACTTTATAGGTCAACTTGGATGCGCTGGCCGGGGCCATATTGACCGCAGCGTTCTTCGGCACGGCCGTTACGGTGATCTCTACCCGGTCGTTCAATGCAAAGCCGCCGGTGCTGATGATCGGCAGGATATTATAGGTGTCGTTGGTGATCTGGGAAGGCTTCAGCCGGACCGGAGTGATGGACTTATCCCCGCAAACCGCCGTGATCTCGTAGTAGTCGATCGCGGTCTTCAACTGAGCGGTGAGCGGCTCAAAGCCAATCTCCAGCTTTCCGTTGGAGAGCTGGATGTCGCCGCTGGAGGTCAACGGCGTCGGCAGACGGAAGGAGTCAACCTTCGTCGATTCGCCGGAAACCTGCTTGCCGGCCACCACCCGGGCGCGGGTGGCGTCGCCGCTCAGGAAGTCCTTGGCGTACAAAGCAGTCGTCACGCTATTGTCGCGCAACGTATTCCCATTTTTATAATCGCGCTTGTAGAAGTTCTTAAAGACGGCAGTGCTGTCGTATTCATAGCCGCTCGCGCCGAGGGTGATCTTCTGCCCGTCGGGCTCGGCCGGATCATAAACACCCAGCTCGTCCACCCTGGTCTTGTCGGCGTCGTAGGTATACCGCGCCGCATACTCCACACCAGGATAGGTATGGTTCGCCCAGTAGGTGACAGTGCCGGCGTCCGCTTCCGTGGCCGAGGCCTTGGTGGTCACATCGATGATCGGCTCGTCCGGGGACGGAACCCGTTTGATGGTAGACGCATTCTTGGGCGTGCTCTCGCCCGACGGCTTATAATTGCCGCCCTGCGCATAGGGGATCGCTTCCACCGACACGGTATAGGTTTCCAACTCATCGACCGGGTTTTCTATCCCCACCTCGGTGAGGAACGGAGTGATGTCGATGGAAACCCTGGTCAGGGCGGGATTGTTCGCCGTCAGAGCAGTGAGATAATCCGCCCCATCCGCCGTCTGCAGCTGGGTGCTCCCCTTGTAAACCCGGGCGCGGTAGGTGATGCCGGTGCGCTCCTTGTTGTTGGTGATACCGGTGTACTCGCCGCTGTCGGGATCATAGGCGGTGGTGACCCGGTTGAAGAACACTTCAGCCGAATACTTCCCGGCGGACTCCTTGAGCTCGACCACGATATTATCTGGCGTGTTCAGCTTGTTGCGCTCAGTCTCAGGCAGGATAACCACACCGTCGCCGGTGTTGTTGTCGCTCTCGTTTTCCCCGTTGACCTGCGGCTTGCCGACGATCTGGCCCGCATCGAGGTTCCCCTCTTCGTCTTTCCCATTTACCGTGATGGTCCCGGAGTTGACGTTGTCCTTGACATGGTCCTGCCAATTCGGCGCGCCGGACTCGTCAACATTCTTGTCTTCGCCGACGATGCCCGCAACCGGGCCCTTATCGCTGGTAATATGCCCGTTGTTCTGGTTGTTGGTCACCGAGCCGCCGTCCAGGTTTTCACCGACGATGCCGCCGACCTGCTTTTCACCGGTCAGGATCTCCATGCCGTTGCGGTTGCTGTCCACCTGGCCAGCGTTCTGGCCGGTGATGCCGCCGACCTTTTCGCCAATCGTGTCACCCTTAATATATCCATGGGTGACGTTGCCCACCAGCTTTGCGTCGGGGCCGGTCTTGCCGGTGACGCCGCCGACGAGATGGCAGCTCTCAACATCCATCTGGGCATGGATTTCACAGTTCTTGATGGTGCCGTCGGTAGTGCCTGCGATCACGCCGATGTTGCTGCCGCCCTGGGCGTTGACCGACGCGAACTCAGACACCTTTAGCCCGTCCACCACACCGTCTTTTCCGATGGAGTTGAACAGGCCAAGATTGCTGTTATTCCCGCTGCTGCCCAGCGTCACATTGTTAAAGGCATAGCCGCCGGCCTTGCCGGGCTCGCCGGGTTTGGCGCCGTCCTTGCTGCCAGGATTGATAAAGCTGCCGTTAAAGGTACCGGCAATCTGCTCTTCCCGGCTAAAGTCGATGTCGGCGCCCTGCATAAAGTGCATGCCGAGATAGCGGCCGGTGATGTCGTGGCCGTTGAGTACATCGTTGTTGATATGGCTGAATTCTCCCGCCTGCGCGACCAGGTAGGGATTGACCTTGGTGCCGTACCCGCCCGAGAAGTCAGGATTATAGTTGTGGCAAACGTTGGAATACGCGCGCTTCCACTGGTTTTGGTTGTTCGGATCGCTCGGGCGCCAAGCGGCTACCTGGGCGCGGTAAGGGAGGTAATCCTCCAGTTTCATCTGGCAGTCCGCCGCCGTCTTGGGCGGGTGGGGCGCCGGGAAGGTGTAGCTCAGCGTATCGTTGAGGCTGGTCACCGTGTCCTCGTAAGTGCTTTCGCCGATGGTGGCGGCGCGAAGCTGCAGCGGGGAAACACTCCGGCTGCTGGACGCGAGCGGAAGATAGCTCTCGTTTGCAGTCAGGTCCTCTTCAATATCCCCGTACAGGAAGCGGACGGCATATGCGACGTCGTTGCCCGCGTTGGCCGGCTTGTTCCAGGTCAGGACGTAGGTATTGTCCTCCAGACGATATGTAAGGTTGGCCGTAATCGGCCCGAGCTCCGGCACGCTGGGCGTGCTGCTCGAGCTGCTGGAAATGCTCGACGTACTGCTCGAACGGGAGCTGGAGCGGTCGTCGTCATCGTCCTTGTCAGGCTTGTTGTGGCTTCCGCCGCCGCCGTCGCCCCAGAAGTCGTCATCCGGCTTGCTGGTATGGCCCTTGGACGAGGAAGAATTCTTGGACGAGGACGACCCCTTGGAGGAGCTGCCCGTACCGGACGAATTTGTGCCCGAGGAGGTATTGTTGTTATTGTTATTATTGTTCCCGTTGCCGCTGGGCCACCAGGAGCTGCCGCCCGAGGAGCTGGATGAGGAAGAGCTCGAGCTGTCCTTATCCTTGTCCTTGTCCGAGCCGGAAGAATCCGACGAATCGGACGGCGCCTTCTTGTCGTCGTCGGGATTGGTCGGGCCGACCGGGGTGAGCACATCGTCCGGCAGCTCTTCGACTTTGATATTCTCGTCCGTGTTGCCTTGGCGGTCGGGATCGCTCACCGTCACCTTTTCGATCGTGGACCCCTTGTCTTTGATGATGGTGATGGTGCCCGAAGGCTTGTCGTCGCGCAGCAGGTCGATCGACGAGTTCTCCAGATAGAGCTTATCCTCGCCCGGGCCCTGGAAGACGACCTCTCCCACATTGGTCCCCGACAGCTTGAGGCTCGCCCCGTCGACATTTTTGTCCACGACAATACGGCCCGGTATGTTCGAGTCCTTGATGATCACGCCGTCGGCGCGAATGATTACATTGTCATATTGGTCGGACACGACATATTCCCCCGCCGTGTCGATGACCAAGGTCCTTCCAAAGAAGGTGCATTGTGAGAACACAAACAGCAGGATCGCGATGATCAGCACTGCAATGGCCGAGATCGTTATAATCCGCTTTTTGCGGTCCGGTTCCTCCTCTGGAAATACAGACAATTCGTTGTACTCTGTGTTCATTCCTAATCCCCCACTAAACACTGGAATACCGCGCCGCGCTTTCTCTTTTATGCGGCCTACGTCTATTCTTTTTATTTTGATCTGTCCGAGCGGGGGAACCCCTACCCCCATGCGGACAGGCAAATATCCAGTCGGCGAGCGCGCCATTCCTACAAAAGGGCGCACTTCACCCACTATATTTTAGAATATTATACCATTTCAAAAATTTTACTACAACAACCTTTGCCTAAAAAAAAGGAAATATCAGTAAATTTATTCATTTTGAACGACTTTATGTTTTGAATTTGTCTAAAAATACAACATTTTGTGAACAAAAATAGCACAAACGAGGGTGGGAATGCTATAATAACGGCAAGATAAAATATAGTTTTGCGATCTATTTTCAGAATTCTCGCGGCCGACCTAGGTTCAAGGCCATTTTCCCATTTAATTTCCGGTCCGTCCGCGGCAATGGCCAAGTCTGACGCGGCGTACTTAAACGAGAACCATCACAACCAGAAAAGGATCTGCCATGAAACGTTTCTTCTTCCTCCTGTGCGCCCTCGCGCTTCTTTGGGGCGTCGGCATGTTTTTGCCGGCCGAGCCGCCGCTCCCAGCACCCGAAGCAGCTCCCGCGCCCGAGCGGGAGCCCGGGCCCGTTACCGTCACTCTGGTGGCCGCCGGGGACAACCTGATCCACGATGTGCTCTACGAGCAGGCAAAAACCGGGAGCGGCTACGACTTCTGCCCGCTCTACCGGCACATCCGCCCGCTGATCGAAGAAGCCGACCTCGCGCTGATCAACCAGGAGACGCCGATGGCCGGCAGTTTCCCGCCCTCGGGCTACCCCCGTTTCAACTCCCCCGTGGAACTCGCGCAGGGACTGGCGCAGAGCGGCTTCGACGTGCTCAGCCTCGCCAACAACCACATGCTGGACATGGGGCCCGAGGGGCTGGGGGAGACCATCGGGCTGGTGCGCGAAACCCCCGGCCTCTCGGTGACCGGGGCGTTTTTGCCCGGCGAGGAGGCCGCCCCCCTTCTGCTTGAGAAAAACGGGATCACCTTCGCCATTCTGGGCTTCACCTCCTACACCAACCTCGGCGGCGGGGCGGATTCGGGCGGCGGGATGGTGCCGCTGCTGCGCGACGACGAACGCCTGCGCGCCCTGATGGCGCGGGCGCGTGAGCGCGCCGACGTGGTGGTGGTCTACACCCATTGGGGGCAGGAGGATTCCTTCGCCGTCACCACATCGCAGCGCGATAGCGCGCGGCTGCTCGCCCGGGAGGGGGCCGACATCATCCTCGGCAGCCACCCGCACGTCGTCCAGAGCGCCGAAGCGCTCGCCGCCCCGGACGGGCGGCAGGCGTGGGTGCTCTATTCGCTGGGGAACCTGGTCAGCGCCCAGCGCAAGGGGCAAAACCTCGTCGGGCTGCTCCCCCGCTTCACCATCCGCAAGGGGGCGGACGGCCGGGTGGAGATCGATCCGCCCGCGCTCACCCCGGTGGTGACCTACTACGGCCCCCACTTCCGGGACCTCGCGGTCTATCCCCTCAAGCAGTATACCCCCGACCTCGCCGCCGGGCACGGGGTGCGCGCCTTCGGGGAGGAGCTCTCCCCCGAGGCGGTACGTGCAATCCTTAGGGAAAACGGGATCACACAGTAAAAAAAGGCCGGGCAGAAGCACTTACTTCTGCCCGGCCTTCTTATTAATATATAACGCTACAGGTCGTTGCGCACCAGGTCATCCAGCGACTCCCGCCGCACGACCACCCGGCTCTTGCCGTCCTTCACCATCACCACCGCCGGACGGGGCACCCGGTTGTAGTTGGAGGCCATCGAGTAGTTATAGGCCCCGGTCGAGAGCACGGCGAGGATATCCCCCGGCGAGCAAGGCTGTACCTTCGCCCCCTCGGCGAGCAGGTCGCCGCTCTCGCAGCAGCGCCCCGCGATGGTGACCGTCTCTGTCTTCGGTTCCCCGGCGCGGTTGGCAACGATGGCCTCATACTTCGACTGGTAGAGCGCATAGCGCGGATTGTCGGTCATGCCGCCGTCCACCGAAAGGTAGGTGCGCACCCCGGGGATCTCCTTGCGCGCGCCGACGGTGTAGAGGGTGATCCCCGCCCGCCCGACGATCGAGCGTCCCGGCTCGAGCACGACGTAGGGCACCGGCAACCCTTCGGCCGCCGCCCCCTCGTGGATTGCCAAGCTCACCCGCTCCATGAAGCGCTCATAGGGAACCGGATCGTCCTCCTCGGTGTATTTGATCCCAAAGCCTCCGCCGAGGTTGAGCAGCTTCATCTCCAGCCCGCACTCCCGCCTGATCTGGCCCATCAGGCCGATCAGGCGCCTGGCCGCCAGGCAGAAGGGCTCGACCTCGAAAATCTGGGAGCCGATGTGGCAGTGCAGCCCCACGAGCCTTGCCCGCCGCAGCGCGGCGCACTCCCTGGCCGCGGCGAGCGCCTCGCCGGTCTCGAGCGCGAAGCCAAACTTGCTGTCGATCTGGCCGGTGCGGATGAACTGGTGGGTGTGGGCGTCCACTCCGGGCTTGACCCGCAAAAGGATTTTCATCTCCTGCCCCTCCCGCTCGAGCAGGTGCTCGAGGGTATGCAGCTCCCTCAGGTTGTCCACCACGATATACCCGACGCGCTGCCTGATGGCGAACTGCAATTCGCCCTCTGATTTGTTGTTGCCGTGGAAGAAGATTTTATCCGCCGGGAACCCGGCGAGAAGAGAGGTGTAGAGCTCACCCTCCGAGACCACGTCCACCCCCATCCCCTCCTGCTGCACGATCCGGTAGATCTCCTTGCAGGAGAAGGCCTTGGAGGCGTAGGCGGCGATCCCGCGCCCGCCGTAAAACTCATCGATCGCGCGGCGGTAGCGCCGGCAATTGTCCCGGATCATCCCCTCGTCCATCACATACAGCGGGGTGCCGTACTCCTTGGCGAGCGCGACGGTATCCGCCCCGCCGATGGTCAGGTGGCCCTCCCGGTTCACCGAAAAGCTCTCGTTCATTCCTCTGCCTCCCCTTCCTCACCGCTCTCTTCGGCGACGTCCTGCGAAATCTCATCGAGGATGCCGCGTATCTCCCCGACCCCCTCGCCGGTCTCGGCGGAAAAGGGGATCAGCGTGAGCTGGTCCCCGCAGGGCAGCTCCTGGCGTATCTTTTGCAGCCGCTCCTCGCGGGCGGTCTTCCCGAGCTTATCCGCCTTGGTCAGCACGCAGACGAAGGGGAACTCGTGCTCGATGAGGAAGTCCACCATCTGCCGGTCGTCCGCGGTGGGCGGGTGGCGCATATCAATCAGGGAAAAGACGAGCGCCACGTCCCGCTCGTCGGCAAAGTATCCGCCGATGAGCTCGCTCCAGCGCCGCTTTTCACTCTTCGAGACCTTGGCGTAGCCGTAGCCCGGCAGGTCCACAAAGCGCAGGTTCTCCAGGCGAAAGAAATTGATGGTCGCCGTCTTGCCCGGCACCGCGCTCACCCGCGCCAGGTTCTTGCGGTTAAAGAGCTTGTTGATCATCGAGCTCTTGCCCACGTTCGAGCGCCCGGCAAAAACGATCTCGGGCAGGTCGCTCTTCCCGAGCTGCGAATAGGTTCCAAAGGAGCGCTCAAACTCGACATTGTGATAATTCATGGCCATGCCTCCAGTCGGGTAGGTCTCTTCTTATTGCGGGATGGGGATCGGGCTGCTGTGCACCGGCGCCTCGCCGGTGGCGGCGGGCAGCGGCTTCTGCGCGGGGAGGGGCTGGCGCGGGCCCTTTTTTTGCCCCTCGCACAGGGCGATCTGCAGCACCTGCTCGATCTGCGAGACCGGGCGCAGGGTCAGCGCCTGCCGCACCACCGGTTCCATCTCCTCGATGTCCGGCTCGTTTTGCTTCGGGAGGATGACGGTTGTAATCTTATTGCGGTAGGCCGCCATGGTCTTCTCCCTCAGCCCGCCGATGGGCAGCACCCGCCCGCGCAGGGTGATCTCCCCGGTCATCGCCACGTCGTGGCGCACCTTCACGTCCGATAAAGCCGAGATCAGGGCGGTGACGATGGTCACCCCCGCGCTCGGGCCGTCCTTGGGCACCGCGCCCTCGGGGAAGTGGATGTGGATGTCGCTGCTCTTATAGAAGTCCGGGTCGATCCCGTAGCGCTCGCCGATCCGGCGCACCACGCTCACCGCCGTCTGGGCGGACTCCTTCATCACGTCGCCCAGGCTCCCGGTCAGCTCGAGCTTGCCGGTGCCTTTGAGCACCGAGACCTCGACTTGCAGCAGCTCGCCGCCCACCGAGGTCCAGGCCAGGCCGTTGACCACCCCGACCTGGTCGAACCCCTCGAGCTCGTCGGGCTTAAACTTCGCCACCCCCAGCAGCTCGCCGATCCTTTTCTGGGAGAGGACGATCTTCTCCTGTTCCCCCCTGGCGATCAGCTTCGCGCACTTGCGCAGCACCGAGGCGATCTCCCGCTCGAGGGAACGCACCCCGGCCTCCCGGGTGTAGTTGTCGATCAGGGTATAGACCGCTTCCTTTTTAAAGGTGATCTGCGAGGCGGCGAGGCCGTGGCGCTTCATCTGCTTGGGGATCAGGTGGCGCTTGGCGATGTTATATTTTTCCTCCCGGGTGTAGCTCGAGAGCTCGATGACCTCCATGCGGTCGAGCAGCGGCGCCGGGATGGTGGAAAGGTCGTTGGCCGTGGCGATGAAAAGCACGTCGCTCAGGTCGAAGGGCAGCTCGATGAAGTGGTCGCGGAAGGCCACGTTCTGCTCGCTGTCCAGCACCTCGAGCAGGGCGCTCGAGGGGTCGCCGTTGTAGCTGCTGCCCAGCTTGTCGATCTCGTCGAGCAGGATCAGCGGGTTCTTGCTGCCGGAGAGCTTGATGGCGCCTATCACCCGGCCGGGCATCGACCCGATATAGGTCTTGCGGTGCCCGCGGATGTCCGACTCATCCCGCACGCCGCCGAGGCTCAGCCGGGCGTAATTGCGCCCCATCGCCTTGGCGATCGACTTGGCGACCGAGGTCTTGCCGACGCCGGGCGGGCCGTACAGGCAGATGATCTGCCCCTTGATGTCGGGGGCCAGCTTGCGCACCGCGATCAGCTCGAGGATGCGCTCCTTGACCTTCTGCATGCCGTAGTGGTCCCGCTCGAGCTGGGCCCGGGCCTTGTCCACGTCCAGCTTCTCCTTGGTGTAGGTGTTCCAGGGCAGCTCGAGGCAGGTGTCCAGGTACCCCCGGACCACCCCGGCCTCGTGCGAGTTTGCCGGCATTTTATAAAGGCGCTTGGCCTCCTTTTCGAGCTTCTCGCGGCACTCGTCCGGAAGCCCCAGCTTCTCGATCTTTTGCAGGTAGTCCTCGATCTCCTGCTCGGGGTTTTCGTCCTCGTCGAGCTCCTGGGAGATGGCCTTCATCTGCTCGCGCAGGTAGTATTCCCGCTGGTTCTTGTCCACCTGCTCGCGCACCCGCTCCTGGATCTGCTGCTCGGTGGAGAGGATCTCGTTCTCGCTCTCCAGGAAATGGGCGAGCATCTCCAGGCGCTTGGTGGGGTTGTTCTCCTCCAGGATGGCCTGCTTCTGGGCCACGTCCATCGGGATGTTCCCCGCGATGTACTCCGCTATGTACACCGGGTCGTCGCTCATATAGACGCCCATGACGAACTCCTTGGGCATCTTGGGCGAGAGCGCGCAGTACTCCTCGAAATAGTCCTTGACCGTGCGGATGAGCGCCTCGCAGAGGATGGTGTTGACCACCTTGCGCGGGCGCAGCGGGAAGGGCTTGCACCGGGCCTTGATATAGGGCTCGAAGGCGGTGATCTCCACCGTCTTGGCGCGGTACTCGCCCTCGACCACCACCCGCAGCACGTCGTCCTGGGGCTTTAAGATCTGGCGCACCGTGGCGACCACCCCGACCTGGTAGAGCGACTGGGCGTTCACCTCGTCGCTGCTAAGGTCGCGCTGGGCCACCATGAAGATTTTGCGCTCGCCCTGGATCGCCGCGGTCAGCGCCTGGATGGAAATCTGCCGTCCCACGTCGAAGTGCAGCACCATGCGGGGAAAGAGCACCAGCCCGCGCATGGCGATGACCGGCATCTCCCCCACTTCCTTGCCGCCCCCCTCGGGGACGACCTCGGCCTTTATTTTGATTCTTTCGCTCATTTTTATAACCATTCCTTTCCCGGGAACCGGCCCGTTGCCGGCCCCGTCCCTTTGAGAAAACCCGCGGGCAGGGCCCGCTCTATCAAAAAGTTTCGTGTCTGCTTTATATTGAATCAATATTATACTAAATAAGTTGCCTATTTGCAAGTAAACACTTCGTGAACCGGATATAGCAAATCTGTTGCCGCGCCTTGACAGGCGCGCCCCACCCTTGTATGATGGTGAAAACACGCCGAAGGAGGCGCCGCCATGCTCATGCACAAAGGCACCGTACCGCTGGAAACGCCCCGCCTGGCCCTGCGCCGGTTCTGGCCCGAGGACACGCCGTCCGTCTACCGAAACTGGGCCAGCGACCCCCAGGTTACCCGCTATATGCGCTGGAGCCCGCACCAGAGTGTGCAGGAGACGGGGCAGGTGGTGGAAAGCTGGGTCAAGCACTATAGCCAGCCCAGCTTTTACCTGTGGCTGATCGAGCTGCGGGAGACCGGCACGCCCATCGGCGCTCTGGAGGCCACGATCACCAGCGAAAACGACGCCTGCGCCGAGCTCGGCTACTGCCTGGGACGGTACTGGTGGGGCGGCGGGCTGATGAGCGAGGCGGTGGCGGCCGCGATCCGCTTCCTTTTTCAGGAGGTCGGCCTCAACCGGATCGAGGCCTGCCATTCGGTGCGAAACCCCGCCTCGGGCCGGGTGATGGAAAAATGCGGCATGACCTTCGAGGGGATGGCACGGCAGAAATACTATTCCCCCACCGAAGGGTTCCAGGACTGCCGCACCTATGCCATCCTGCGCGGCGACTGGACGGAATATTTACAAATTTCCCAACAATTCCATACACAAAATTAAAAAAGAATGCTATAATAAGATTTAGGGCTGTTTTGCACAGCCGCTGCGGGTCCTGCCCGCCGGTTAAAAACGAAGTGGAAGTGTGTGTCATGTCCTATTCCCTGGCAGAAAACGATATCATCCGGGTTGCCTCCTTCAACCTGCGCCGGGATTTCGGTCCGCGGCGCAAATATCCGTGGGAGGTGCGCCGCTCCATTGCCGCCGACATCATCCGCGATTCGGGCGCGGCGATTATCGGCGTGCAGGAGGTGCTGCCCCAGATGCGGCAGGACATCCGCAACCTGCTGACGGATTACAGCATCTTCGGCGTGGGCCGGATGATGGGCAAGAAGCCGAAAAACGACGAGCACGCTGACATTATCCTTAAAAACGACGACGTCGAGGTCACCTGGTACAAGACCTTCTGGCTTTCCAAGAAGCCGGACACCGTTTCGCGGGCGTATTTCGCGATGTTCCCGCGCATCTGTACCGTGGCGGTGGTCAAGCTCAAAAAGAGCGGGCGGCGTATCCGGGTGTTCAACACCCATTTCGACCACGTCTGCTGGATGGCGCGCACCCTCGGGGTTCGCATGATCCTCGACTATATCAACCAGACCAATCTCGACGATCCGCTGCCCACCATCGTGATGGGGGACTTCAACGCCCATCCCAACTCGACGGCGGTCAAGATCATCCGCGAGCAGATGCACGAGTACCGCAACGTCCATCTGAAGGACGTGTACGGGGTGCTCGACTCGGTGTTCAACACCTATCACGGCTCCAAGGGGAAGATCAAGCCCCGTTCCTCCCCCATCGACTACATCTTCGTATCCGACGAGTTCGAGGTGGTGGATGTGAATATCGACACCCAAAGCCGGGACGGGGTTTACCCTTCCGACCACTACCCGGTGATGGCCACCCTGCGGTTCAAGGATATGGCCTAAACAGGTAAAAGGGACAGCCGCAGCAGTTGCGGCTGTTTTTTTATTGCTTCGCTTATGCTAAAGAGTAAGCCGTCCGTAAAAATGCAACAGACAGCGAGAGGAGATCAATTATGGATCAAGCCAGTCCCATGCCTAAGATCGGAATCATCTGCGCAAGCGATGACGAGCTCGAACCGTTTTTGCCGCATATCGACCATGATGAAGTGACGGAAAACGCCATGCTGAAATTTCATCAAGGCTCTGTCCACGGCATTCCGGTCGTTGCGCTGTATTGCGGCGTCTGTAAAGTCAACGCGGCTATCGCCACGCAGATATTGATAGACAAATATGGCGTCGGTGCGATAATCAACGCCGGTACCGCGGGCGGAATGGACCAGTCCGTCAACCTTTTTGACACCGTCGTTTCAGCCCAGGTCGCATATCACGACATGGATGACGAAATCCTGACCGAATTCCATCCATGGATGCCCTCGATCTATTTTGATGTGGATCCGGCGCTGTTGGAGATAGCGGCATTCATCAGCGAAAGGAACCCGTCGGTGCGCCTGGGGCGGACGGTGACGGGAGAAAAATTCATCGAAGATGATTTTCGTGACGCAATCAATCAAAAATACGCGCCGCTGTCCGTGGATATGGAGACGGCGGGCATCGCACATGTATGCTATGTCAATAAAATTCCGTTCATTGCCATACGTTCCATCACGGACACCGCGACGCATTCCGGAATGGACCAATTTGAGGAAAACTGCCAGCGCGCTTCCACCATCTCCAAAGATGTTGTCCTGGACTTTTTGGATGAGCTAAAGCGCACCGCCAAGGAGTCCCGCTAGTCCGGGTGCAGCCCCCTTTCCCCGTTCAGAATCATTCTGCGCGCCCAACCCCGCATTTCGGGAGAAAGGGTGCTTTGCACCCTTTCTTGCTCCGGGCGCTGTACTTCTTACCGTTCTGTAAAATTTTTATGCGCCCGGTGGGCCCCGGCAGGCAGCAAATCCCCAACTTTTTGCCACCTATCAGTCAGAAGCCAGAACCAACGAGGAGGGAGATCAATATGAAAAAGCTATCCGTACTGCTCTGCTGTCTGTTTTGCATGGCCACGCTGGCGGGCTGCGGGGGATCATCGTCCGGCGGGGAGACCGCCGCCGCGTCGTCCGCGGCCGCGCAGAACCTCTACTCAAAGGAGGCGGCCGTCGAAGACATGGCCTATGACGAGGCCGTGCCCGAGGAAGAAGCCGCCGACGCCGGGGCCGGCCCCGCCGCCATTGTCTCGGGACAGAATCAGCCCAACCGAAAAAAAATCTGGCGTGCCTGGCTCTCGCTGGAGACGCTGGAATTTGACAGCGCCATCGAAAAGCTGACCGCCGCCGTAAACGCCGCGGGCGGATACCTGGAAAGCTCCTCGGTCGAGGGGAACAGCATTGAAAGCTACGGGCCCTCCCGCCGGTACGGCACCCTGACGGCCCGGGTGCCCTCTGACAAGCTGGACGGCTTCATCGGCGAGGTGGGTGGCATCTGCAACGTCCTCTCGAGCAACCTGTCCAGCGAGGACATCACGCTGCAATATACCGACACCGAGACGCGCAAAAAGTCCCTCGAGGTCGAGCAGGAGCGTCTGCTGGCCCTGCTGGAAAAGGCGGAGGACCTCGAGTCGATCATCAAGCTCGAGGAACGCCTGAGCGAGGTGCGCTACCAGCTCGACGGCTATACTTCCGAGCTGCGCGGGTACGACAACCTGGTGGACTACAGCACCGTGACCATGGAGCTGCACGAGGTGCGCAAGGTCAGCGAGCAGACCCCCGAAACCGTGCCCGAGCGGATCAGCACCGGCCTGTCGAACACCTTCGGGGATATGAAGGAGGCGGGCACCAACCTGTTCGTCGGCTTTGTGGTGAACCTGCCCTACCTGCTGATCCTTGGCGTGGTCGTCCTGCTTGCCGTGCTGCTGATACGCCGGCTGGTCAAAAAGGAGCGCACGCGCACGTCCGCCGCCCCGCTCTACGGCGGCGCCAAGCTCCCGAACCCCTATACCGCGCCCGAAGAGAAGGGGGACACTCCCCAGCAGCCGCCCAAAGACGAATAATATTATAAAACAGGGAGCGCAGCGATCGCTGCGCTCCCTGTTTTTCTCTCTTATTCCCGCTCGTCGCGGACCTCGAAGCCCATGTCCTCAATGGTGTGCCGGAGCCGGTTCTCGTCCAGGTTCTCCCCGATCACGGTGACGCTCTTGTCAGGGATGCTCACCGTCACGATGTCCACGTTGTCGTAGGCGTGCAGGGTGGTGTCAATCCGGCTGGCACAGCTCTGGCAGGACATCCCCTCCACCTTGAACATAATGCTGTTGGACATTTTAAAATCTTCCTTTCCCGGGAATTGCGCCGGTTCCGGCAAAGCCGAAATGGCGGCGGGGAAACCGCCAAGGCCGTTTCCTCACCCAATAGTATGGGTAACCCCCGCGCCGGTTATGCGCACCGCGCGGTACGCATACCGCGCGGCGGGAGAGGGGCGGGCCTATGCCCGCAGCAAAAAATGCTTGGGCAGGCCGCGCTCGGTGGGAAAACGAACCTCGCCCAGGATCAGCGGCTCGAGGTAGCGCAGCATCTCCCCGGTCACATCGTTGCGCTCCGGGGTGATCCACTCGGGCGGCACGTTGCGCGCGACGTTGGCGATCCGCTCGATCGGGGCGCAGTCATAGCTTGCCTCATAGGGCTCCTGCGACGCGCGCCGGATGACCGCCACAAAGCCGGTCTTCCCCTCAAGCGCGAAGCGCACCGCGGCCTGTCCGACCCCGCGCGCCTCGTCGATGTCGGTGGCGGAAAGGACGTGCGCGGCCGCACGCTGCAACACGTTGAGCTCGACCGAGCGCACCTTGCAGCCGATGTTGTGGCGCACCATGTTTTCCAGGTACTTGCCCACCCCCGACAGGTAGCGGTGCCCGAAGGTGTCCACCACCCCGCTCTGGTAGCTCTCGGCGGCATACCGTCCGTCGGCGGTGCGCACCCCTTCGCTGACGGCGACCACCACGTTCTTGACCTCCTTGTGCAGCCGCTCGACGTCCCCGAGGAAATCGGCCACCGAGAAGGGCACCTCGGGCAGATAAATCAGATGCGGCGCCCCGGTGTGTTCGTCCCGCGCCAGCGCCGACGAAGCGGTCAGCCAGCCCGCGTCCCGCCCCATGATCTCCACGATGGTCACCGAACGGGTATCATACACGCTCGCGTCGCGGATGATTTCCTGCACGGCGGTGGCGATGAACTTGGCCGCCGAGCCGAAGCCCGGGGAATGGTCGGTCTCGGCCAGGTCGTTGTCGATCGTTTTGGGCACCCCGGCGACCTTGATGCCCTCGCCTTGCTCGGCAAAGTAGCGCGAGAGCTTGGCCACCGTGTCCATCGAATCGTTCCCGCCGATGTAGAAGAAATAACCGATCTCATACTCGTGCAGCGCCTGCAGCAGCCGGCGGTACACCTCGCCGTCCTCCCCGGGCGCGGGCAGCTTGTAGCGGCAGGAGCCCAGCGCCATCGAGGGGGTGCACTCCAGCACATGGAAGTCCTCCTCACTCCGAAGGCACCCGTCCAGGTCCACGATATTCCCCTTGAGGATCCCCTCTACGCCGAAGCGCGCGCCATAGACCTTACCGATCTGTCCGCTGCATCTGGCCTGCTGTACGGCCCCGGACAGCGAGGCGTTGATGGCGGCGGTCGGCCCGCCGGACTGGGCAATGAGCATATTTTTTCCCATGAAACGGATTCTCCTTTGGCGGTATTTTCCCCTGTGCGAAAGGGCCGTGCCGGCACGGCCTTTCGCACGGTTTCCTGTTACGCCTTCCATTATAACCCACCCCTGTCGAAAAGGGAAGCCTTTGCACGAAGAGGGGCTATAAAAGTTGACGCGTGCGTGGACCTCCATATTTACCGCCTATGTGCCGTGATGATCGTCATGCTTTGGGCGTTGACCGTGATTTCGCAGCCGTCCGCGGCGATATACCAGTTCTTTCCCCTTTGGCGGATCACGCTCTGCGGCGCACCGATCTTTTCCCCGCACCAGGCCACCGGATCCACCCCCTCGTCCAGCGAGAGGTTTTTCCTGATCCGCTGCCCGCCGAGCCGGGTCGTATGGAGCCGGTCCAAACATGCAATCAGCCCGCCGCCGGCATCTTTTCTTATCGCCATGCTATCCTCCGTTTCATATGCTCCCCGCCCCCCTTTGACATTATGGCGGCCAGGGTTTAAAATAAAAGGGAAGCCCTGAAATTGACTGTAGTAAAGGAAGGCTTTCTGATGACCGATATTCTCTACACCTTGGGCGACAGCCTATATATCAATCTGACCAACCGCTGCCCCTGCCGGTGCAGCTTCTGCATCCGCAAAAACGGCAGCCATGTCGGTTCGGCCGAAAACCTCTGGTTCGAGCTGGAGCCCCACCTCGACGAGGTGCTCGCCGCCTTCGACGGGGTGGAGCTGAAAAACTACAAGGAGCTGGTCTTCTGCGGCTACGGCGAGCCGATCTGCGCGCTGGAAAAGCTGCTGGAGGTCTGCCACCTGGTGCGCTCGCGAAGCGACATCCCGATTAGGCTCAACACCAACGGGCTGGGGGACCTGATCCACAAACGCAAGACGGCCCACCTGCTCGAAGGGCTGGTGGACACCGTGTCGATCAGCCTCAACGCGCCGGACGAAGAGCGCTACCTCGAGGTGACGAGCCCGATCTTCGGGCCCGGCTCATTTCAAAGCATGCTCGAATTCGCCCTGGATTGCAAGCGCTTCGTGCCCAATGTGCTCTTCACGGTGGTCGACGTGATCTCCCCGCAGGAGATCGAGCGCTGCCGCGCCCTCGCGCAGGAGATGGATATCCCGCTGCGGGTGAGGGAATATATCAAAGAATACTGAAAAAGGACTGAATGCGAATGGATTGTAATCACAACTGCGAGGGCTGCTCGCAGGACTGCGCCCAGCGCCAGAACCCGCAGAGCCTGCTGGAGAGCCCCCACGAGATGAGCCAGATCAAAAAGGTGATCGGCGTGGTCAGCGGCAAGGGGGGCGTGGGCAAGTCGCTCGTCACCGGTCTGATGGCGGTGCTGATGAACCGCCGGGGCCACACCAGCGCCATCCTCGACGCGGACGTGACCGGCCCCTCGGTGCCTAAAATGTTCGGCATCCACTCCCGCGCGCAGGGGAATGAAAACGGGATCCTGCCCGCCTACAGCAAGACCGGGATCGGACTGATGTCGGTCAACCTCCTGCTCGAGAGCGACACCGACCCGGTGGTCTGGCGCGGTCCGGTCATCGCCGGGACGGTCAAGCAATTCTGGAGCGAGGTGATCTGGGGCGAGGTGGACTACATGTTCGTGGACATGCCGCCCGGGACCGGCGACGTACCGCTGACCGTCTTCCAGTCCATCCCGCTCGATGGGATCATCATCGTCACCTCCCCACAGGAGCTGGTCTCGATGATCGTTTCCAAGGCTCTCAAGATGGCGCAGATGATGAACATCCCGACCCTCGGGCTGATCGAAAACATGAGCTACGCCACCTGCCCGGACTGCGGCAAGCAGCTCAAGGTGTTCGGCGAGAGCCACATCGACGAGGTGGCCGCCAACTTCTCGCTGCCGGTGCTCGGGCGCATCCCGATCGACCCGAGACTCAGCGCGGCGTGCGACCGCGGGATGATCGAGCTGTTCGAGGGCGATTGGCTGGACGGCGCCGCCGCGGCGATCGAAAGTCAGAAATAGCTTCGTAAAACTTGGAAGCACACATAAGAAAGGATACGGGCGGCAGATAAAATCTGCTGCCCGTATCCTTATGAAGGGGCGCAACGCCAGCTCCGCCCTGCATAAAAAGAGGGGCGCCCTTTTCTCCGCATTTTTCTATTTCTCCATTTTCTCCTTCTCCATGCGCAGGGCGATCAGGGCCAGGGCCTCCGAGAGGGTGCGCTCGTCCGCAATTTCGATCATCAGCCAGCGCGCGCCCATCATGGGCTTGGCGTTCCTGTAAAGATCTCGCAGATAGGGCGACATTCCGTCCAGCAACAGCCGCGCACGCTCCTCCTCCCGCGGGCCGATCACCACCAGGCAGGTGAAGATCCCTTTCGCCGGATAGAGGGTGCAGACCGCGCGCGAACCCTTGCGGTACTTGACGTTCCAGCCCGGCGCCATCGAACAGCCGCTGTATTCGATCTTTGGCTGAATCCAGTAACGCTCCCCAAGTTCCTCGCAGAGCCGCCGCCAGAGGGGGCCGCCTGCCAGCGCCAGCTCCCCGGCGGTGGGCTGCGCGGTGGGGGCCATCCTTGCCACCGCTATTTCTTCCAGCGGCGCAGGGTGGGGAATATCTCCTGCATGGCCTTGCGGGCGCTCTCCTCGTCCGGATAGGGGTTGCCCTTCGAGACCATCGGCACGCAGGCCTCGATCATCTGCTCCATGGTGATGTCAGCCGTGAAGGCGCCGCTTTGATAGCAGTAGGTGCAGTATTCCTCGTTCTTGCTCCCATCCTGGTTGGTCCCGTAGTCCTCATCCTTCATCATCGGCATGGCGCAGGACTGGCAGAAAATCATGTTTTCCATTTCCATTTTCATTCTCCTTTTTTGTTTGGTTGGCAGTTCGGACAGTAGTAAACGCTCCCGCCAAGATAGGTCTCCTTGACGATTCTTTCCCCGCAGACCGGACAGGGATTGCCGTATGTGTTTTTGCTCATCAGGCAGCGGTAGCCCCCCTTGCAGCCGAAGAGGTCCCGCTCGGTGTCCCGACCGCCGGCCAAGGTCATCCCGGCCAGCGTCACCTTTAACGAATCGAAGAGGCGGGAGAGCTCCTCTGTCCCGAGAGCGCCCATCCTTTGCCTGGGGCTCAGTCCCGCACGAAAGAGGATGTCCTGCAGCACGCCGTTGCCGAGCCCCGGGATCCGCTGCCCGGTGGCGAGGAAGGCCTTCGCCGAGAGCTTTTCATAGTCCTCGCAGCCGCACAGCGAGAGAAAATACCCTTCGTCGAAGCCGTCGCCAAGGGGCGAGGGCTTCTCCCTGGACACCAGGTAATAAAAGCTGTCGTTCTCCCTTTCCCGGAAGGCGTAGAGCCCGCCGTACATCTGCACGGTGGCCGCCAGGGCCGAGAAGTCCTCAAACTCCAGCAGGAGCTGGTGCCGCTTCGGGCGCTCCTCCCCGGGGGCGAGGTAGCACAGGTTCACCCCGTCGTTAAAACTCAACCGGCAGTCCCCGATCTTGAGCTCGACATGCCCGCCGTAGGCGCGCGCCTCCTCCACCGTCTTCCCGGCGAGCAGCGCATGGTACCCCTCGGGGTCGCCGAAAAACCAGGCGAACTTGTGCGGCGTCTTCCCCGCCATGACGTTTAGAATCCGCTTGCCGCCGATCAGCTCCTGCAACTGGCAGCTGATCACCGCCGCCTCGGGCAGCTCCAGCATAATTTCCCCTCCTTCGTGTGGTCTGATATGATCTTATCACTCTTATTATGACACCTGTCTGTCATATTTTATTACGGTTCGTAGATTTTTCTCATTTCCCGCAGCAGGGCCGCCAGACCCTCGCGCACCCCGGGAGGGCCCAGCACCTCGGCATAGGGGCCGAAGGAGAGCACATAGCCGTAGACCCAGCCGTCCTGTGGCAGATAGGCGCGCACCTCGAAGCTGCCGTCCGGGTTCTCCCGCACGTCCGTCTCGTCGAACTCGTCGTAGACACGGTAGGACAGCTCCCGGTCCACCCGCAGCCGCAGGCAGATCATACCTGCCGGCTCCTGCTCCCCGGGCTCCTGCTCTAAGGGGCGGCGCTCGAAGGTCTCGCCCAGCAGCCGCAGGTTCCTGATGCGGGTCACCCGGAAGAGCCGCGGCTCCTGCCGCCGGCGGCAGTACGCCCACAGGTACCAGCCCTTGTCCTTGAAGCGAAGCTGGAGCCCCTCGGCCTCGCGGTGGGTGCGCTGCCCGTTCGAGGCGCAGTAATCGAATTCGATCACCCGGCGGCCCGCCACCGCCTTTTTCAGCAGCTCGAAGGCCTGCTGGGATTGCGGGCCGCTGCCCCAGGGGGAAAAATCCACCTGCAGCCAGTCGAGATTCTCCTTACGGAAGAGGGCCCCAAGCTGGGAGAGCACCCCTGTCATATCGCCGTACTGCGCGGCGCTAAGGCTTTGCAGCGCCAGCAGGATGTCCTCCTGCTGGGATTCGCTGAGCAGCGAGCGCTCGAGCACGAACCCCTCCATCAGCCGTATCCCGCCGTGCCGCCCCTTGGCGCAGTAGACCGGGACCCCGGACATGCTCAGCGCCTCGATGTCCCGGTAGATGGTGCGCTCGCTCACCTCGAAGCGGGCGGCGAGCTCGCGCGCCGTCAGCTGTCCGCGCTCGAGCAGCAGATAGACGATCTCAAACAGCCTGCCGCTTTGCAATTCGATCCCCCCTCAGATTTCACAGTCCCGCTCGATTTCCCCGCAGCGGTTGTAGCGCATGAAGCGCCGCAGGCCCCGTGTGACCGCTTCCCGGGCGGCGGCGCTCCTTTTTGCGCCCTCCTCCCACCAGAAGTTTTTCACGATCAGCCTCCCGCGCTCCCGGTCGGTGGCAAGCTCGATCCGCCCGAGGAAGCGCTCGCCCGCCAGCACCGGCAGCACATAGTAGCCGTACTGCCGCTTCTGCGCCGGGGTGTAGACCTCCCAGCGGTAGGCAAAGCCGAAGAGCGCTTCTATCAGCCTGCGGTCCCAGATCAGATTGTCCAGCGGCGCCAGAATCCGCGCCGTACCGAGCGGGAGCGGCCGCTGGCAGCCCTCCAGCAGCGGCAGGTCCTGTGTTTTTACATAGAGCGGGGACTTCATCCCCTCCACCGCCACCGCGGCGAGCGCCCCGCATTCCTCCAGCTCGGCGAAGGCCCGGCTGCGCGCGGCGGCGTCCATCCCGCCGATCCCCAGCCAGGCGTCCCCCGGGCGGTCGGGCAGCGCGCCGACGCTCCCCACCCGGCGCAGCACCTGCCAGCGGGCGTAGTCCTGCGGCGTGGGGTTGGGGTCGGGCGCGCTCAGCAGCCCGGGCGGCAGCGCCCGTTCCGAAAGGCAATAGTACCGTCGCGTGCCCTTCTTGTGGTGCACCAGTGCCAGCCCGGCGTAGCACATCGCCTCGAGCGCCGCCTTGGCCAGGCGCTGCTGGCCGTACCACCAGAGCACCCGCTCCTCCATCACAAAATCGGAGGAGCAGGCGGATTCGTGCTTTTTCAGATAGGCGGTGATCTCCTCGATTGCCGCCGGGTGCTCACGGCACCAGCGCAGCGGGCGCTCCCTAGTGCGCGCGAAGCAGGGCCAATCCTCGACGGCGCAGATCGACATGTTCTTGTCCCACATATCGAAAAAGCGGCGTTCGCGATAGAGAAGCCGCTCATATTGCCCCTTGCGGTAGCCGGACCAGCGCGACTGGAACACCAGATCCGGATTGCGCCCCACCACGTCCAGCGGGTCGTACTGCACGCAGCCGACCTTGCGTAAGTACCCCTCCAGTTCCTCCATGCCGTGCAGCGCGCTGGCGGCGCTCAGGTGATGGTACTCCACCATGTACCGGCAAAGCTGCCGCCGGCTCGCATACAGCGCCATACCGTGTGCCCTCCTCTTTTCGCAGAATACTGTCATTGTACCATATCCGCCCCAAAACACACAAATTTTAAAATAGACTATATTTGTTCACATTCCTGCGGTATAATGAAGAAAACGGCAAAGGAGTGGTTTTTGTTGCTGGACATCATCTATGACCGGCGCAGCGTGCGCAAATACCAGGATAAACCGGTTCCCAAGGAGGCACTCGAGGAGGTGCTGCGCGCCGGGATGTACGCCCCCTCGGCGATGGACTGCCGCCCCTGGCATTTCGTCGTCCTCCAAAAGCGCGAGGACCTCGCGTTTATCCAGAGCGTGCACCCCTATTCCAACATGCTCTCCAGTGCGCCGGCATGCATCCTCGTCTGCGCCGACAGCAAGCGCTGCTGCCCCGGCTACTTCCCCGAGGACTGCGCCGCGGCCACCCAGAATATCCTGCTCGCCGCCAAGTGCCTGGGACTGGACACCTGCTGGCTGGGGGTCTATCCCGCCGGGGAGCGCCTGCAGCCGCTGGCCGAACGCTTTGGCCTGCCGGAGGGTATGCTCCCCTTCAGCCTGATCGCCATCGGCTACGGCGGCGAGGAGAAGAAGCGTCCCGAGCGCTTCGATCCCGAAAAGATCCACTATGACCGCTGGTAGATATTCTGACCATACAGGAAGCCGCGGGCCCCGGTTTGAAACCGGGACCCGCGGCTTTTTTATTGTTGAGCGTGAGCGAAGCAACAGAAATTGCGCACAGAAACGGGAGCAGGCGCAGCCGCTCAGAGCCTACCACCGCTCGGGCAGCAGGTCGCCGATGGTGCTCACCCGTCCGCCGTCGAGCAGCACCTCGCAGCGGTAATTGTCGTCGTGCACCTGGCAGATGAACTCCCGGCAGCGCCCGCAGGGCGGGATCACACGGTCGTTTGCGCCCACCGCCACCATGCGCAGGATCCGGTTTTCCCCGGCGGTCACCATCGCCGCGATGGCGGCGTGCTCGGCGCAAAAGCCCATCGAACAGGGGGTGTCGATGCATACCCCGCAGTAGACATGGCCCTGCTCGCTTAGTATCGCCGCGGCCACCGACCCGGCCTCGGAATGCTTTGAAAGGATGCGGGAACCGCGCTTCGATTTTGCCAGCTCATAGAGCTCGTTCCAATCCATCACCATATATGCTCCTTTAAATCGTGCAGTATCTCTTCCTTGCTCTGCGGCTGCCAGTGCCCGGTGAGGGCAATCTCAAAGTCCAGCGCTTCCAGCCGGCCGATCAGCTCCCCCAGCTCCTTTTGCGGGTAGTGCGCCGGGCCGTGGTGGAAGTCCTCGCAGGCGCAGTCCCCCAAAAAGAGGACCCCCGCCCGCTCGAGCAGATACACCACGCTGTCCGGGCTGTGCGGGCCGCCGACTTGGCACGCCCGGCAGACCTCCCCGCCCAAATCGAGGCGCAGCCCGCCCTCAAACAGGAGGTCGGCGTTCTTCACCACGATCTGCGAGCGGTCGGGATATTCCTTCTTGATGTTGTCACAGCAGAAGGGGATGTCCTCCCCCGAGGCGATCCGCCCCTCCATCTCCTCGTCGGACCAGCCCCAGCGGGCCATCCGCGCGAGGTAATCCCCGGTCTGGCGGCTGGCAACCGAAACCGCACCGAGCGCATGCAGCCCGTAGACATGGTCCCAGTGCCAGTGCGTCAGCCCGACGAAGGCCGGGGCGGGCAGTCCCAGCTCCCTGCGCTGCCGCTCGAACAGGGCGGCGTGCGCCGCCGAATTGCCCGCGTCCACCATCAGAGCGTACCGCTCGCCCCTTATGTAGCCCAACACCGGGCGGTCGGTGCGCGCATCGTGGGGCAGGTAATAGACCCGCCCGGTCAGCTTTTCCATTCTTTCGTTCCCTTTCATTCGCCGTAGGTGACCACCCATTTGAGGCAGCCGTCCTCCCGGTTTTCAAAGACCCGGTACCCTTCGAGGATGTTTTGCAGCGGGCCGCGGTGAGTGATAAGAAAGCTGGTGTCGAGCTTCCCCGCTTCAATCAGTCCGAGCAGCCGCGCGCAGTGGACGGCGTCCACCCCGCCGGTCTTAAAGACCAGGTTTTTGCCGTACATCTGCGGCAGGGGGAGGGTCTGGTCCTCCTCGTACATCGCCAAAAGCGCCACCACGGCGTTGGCGCGTGCCAACCGCCAGGCGAGGGAAAAGGTCCCCTTCGCCCCGGCGCATTCGATCACCCCGTCCGCGCCCCGGCCGTGGGTGAGGGCAAGGACCTGTTCGCAAACGTTTTCTGCCGGGTCGAGGGCGGCGTCGGCCAAGCCCCGCTGCAGCGCCAGCCGGCGGCGCGCTTCGATGGGCTCCACCGCTATAATCTGCCGCGCCCCCATCAGGCGGGCGCACTGCATGGCGCAAAGGCCGACCGGCCCGGCGCCGATCACCGCGACCGTGTCCCCTTCCCGAATTTCACAGAGCCCGGCCCCAAAGTAGCCTGAGGAGAGGATGTCCCCTACGAAAAGGGCCTCCTCGTCGCGCACCGAATCGGGGATGGGGGTAAGGCCGGTGTCGGCGAAGGGAACCCGCACATACTGCGCCTGGCAGCCGTCGATCCGGCAGCCGAGCTCCCAGCCCCCGCGCTCGCAGTTGTTGATGTACCCCCGGCGGCAGTGCCAGCATGAGCCGCAAAAGGATATGCAATTGGCCGCCACCCGCGCGCCGGGGCGCAGGGGCACATCCTCCCCGGCCCGCACGACCTCGCCCACAAACTCGTGCCCGAGCACCACCCCGGGGAGCGCCCTGGGCACCGCCCCGGCACGGATATGCAAATCACTCGTGCAGATGGTCGAGCGGGTCACCCGCACGATCGCATCGCGCCGGTCCTGCAAGCGCGGCACCGGCCGCTCCTCGAGCGAAAGGGCGCCTCCCTCGCGGCAGACCAGGGCCAGCATGGTGTCCTTCATCTAAGCCTTCAGCCTCTCTTCCCACTCGGCCGGCTTGAAGCCCGCCAGCGCGAAATCTGTCCCCACGATCAGCGGGCGCTTGACGAGCATGCCGTTGGTCGCGAGCAGGTCAAGCTGCTCCTCCTCGCTCATGTCCGGCAGGCGCTCGCGCAGGTTCTGCTCCTTATAGAGCATGCCGCTGGTGTTGAAAAAGCGCTTGAGCGGCAGGCCGCTGCGCGAATGCCAGTCGGCGAGCTCCCCAGCGGTGGGCCTTTCCTCCACGATGTGCCGCTCCTGATAGGAGACGCCGTTTTCATCCAGCCAGCGCTTGGCCTTCTGGCAGGTGGAGCACTTGGGATACCACACGAACAAAACCGTCTTCATATCTTTAATCATTCCTTTCCCGGGAATTGCGTCGGTTTCGGCAAAGCCGAAATGACGGTTGTAAGACCACTAAAACGTAAAACCATAAGTTTGAAAGATTCATCTTTCAAATTTCCATCTCCCCCATCAGGCTGCGCATGGCCAGGATGGTCTTACTGATCAGCTCGTCGAGCTCCATCCCCAGCAGCTCGGCCCCCCGTGCGATCACCTCGCGCGAGCAGCCCGCGGCAAAGGCGGGGGTCTTAAATTTCTTCTTGACCGACTTGAGCTCGAGGTCGCTCACGCTTTTGGACGGGCGCATGATGGCCACCGCCCCGATCAGCCCGGTGAGCTCGTCGGTGGCGTAGAGCACCTTCTCCATCACATGCTCGGGCTTCAGGTCGGTGCAGGCCGGCCAGCCGTGGCAGGCCGCCGCGCGGATAATTTTCCCGTCGATCCCCGCCTCCTTCATCAGCTCCTGCTCCTTTATGCAGTGCTCGTCCGGGAACCGCTCGAAATCCAGATCATGCAGCAGCCCGACCACCTTCCAGAACTCGACGTTCTGCGGGTCATACTCCTTTGCAAAATAGCCCATCACCCCGGACACGATCTTCGCGTGCCGCAGGTGGAAGTCCTCCTTGTTGTACTGCCGCAGCAGCTCCTGCGCCTGTTCCATCGTCGGTACCATTCCCATTTTTACACGTCTCCTTCCTATTGCTCAATGATTGCCTGCACCCGGCCGACCGCCCCGCCCTCCTCGAGCATAACTTTGATTCCGTGCGGGTGGTTGGGGCTCTTGGTTAAAATCCGTTTGACATGCCCGCGGGTCAGCTTACCGGTGGGCTGGTCGCATTTTAACACGACGTCCACCAGTGCCCCGGGGGCTATGTCCTTTCGAAGCTTGCCGTCCGGCATAAAATGACCATCCCTTTCTGGAAGTTTCGTGCCGGTTTCGCCGCGCGAAATTGCCGCCAGCGGCGGCATAGGCACAAAAACTCTATGCTTGAAAGTAACCTTTCTTTACTTTCCCTATTGTAGCCCATCCACCCTACTTAAGCAACCAGGACGGCGGCAAATTTTGCACAGGACCATATAAAAGCGGCCTGCCGCAATTTCGGCAAGCCGCTTCTATTTTTACCCTGCTGCGCAGGGAGCACCTTATTTCCTGCTTTGGCGCAGGACCAGCACCCCGGCGGCCAGAGCCAATATCCCAAGCCCGCAGGCGGCCTCGGCGGCCTGCCCGCCCGAAACCGGCAGCTTGCCCAGGGGGATCATCTCGTCCTCGATGGTGACAAGATCGCCGGCCTGCGGCAGCAGGGGCTGCGCCGCCAGGGGGATCGCCTCGTCCTCGATGGTCACCGTTTCACCCTGGGACGGTACACGCACCGGCGCGTAAGGGCCGTGGGTGCCCTCGTCATCGTCCCGGTCGTTCGGGCGGGAGGGGCGGTAGTCGTCCGGCTCCACCGGAGCGGAGTGGGGGGCGTCGGCGGATCAGGAGGCGTCGGCGGGGTGGGCGGATCGTCCTTCTGCACCGTCGCCTTATAGTAATAAGTGACGATCAGGCGCTTCCCGGGGGACAGCGCGAGCGGATCGTGGGGTGAAACCTCCCCGGCAAGGGGCAGGGCCAGCAGCACGGCGTTGGCCGCCTGCCCGAGCGAAGAAATGCGCTCCTCCTGCCGCCCGATCCTTTTGTCCAGCTCCTCAATCTGCCCCTGCAGCTCTTCCATGAGCGCCTGAGCCGAGGCGGCGAAGCCGTCGAGATCGTCCGGCGAGAGGGAAAGCCCCAGTTCGCCGGCCGCGCTTTCCAGCTCCCCTGTCCAGTCGCGCCCGCCCTCGGGCGGCTCCTTGCCGGTATCCGCGGGCTCCTGATCGCTGTCCACGTCCGGATCGGAATCATTTTTGGCACTGTTCAGCGCCGCACGGGCCGCTTCCAGCTCCTGCTTTGCTTCCTTAAGCGCAAGCCCGGTTTCCTCGGACCCGCCTTCCGATTCCCCGATCGTCGGGTCCCCGTCCAGCGCGTCCAGGCGCTCCCGCAGCAGCCGGACCTTCTCCTCGGCCGCGCGCACCGCCTCTTCAAGCGCCGCGAGGCCGCTGTTCTCCCCGCCGTCTTCCTCGGGATCGACCGTCCCGGCGGGCTCCTCCCCGGCAGTCTCCTCCCCAGCGGCCTGCTCACGGCAGCCCGCGATCAATTCCGGCACGCCGGCGGCGAGATCATAAAGCCGCCGCGCCTCGTCCCGCTCGTCCTCGAGCGCCGCCAATGCGTCGTATTCCTCCTGCGGCGCCGCAGCAAGGGCGTTCGTCACCTCGGGCAGGTCCTCCTCGTCGGCCTCGATCTGCTCGAGCGAAAAGCTCAGCTTCGGGTCGGTGTTCCCATTGGGGGCGTCATTTTCATATTTGCCCGCCGCAAAGGACTCGCCAATGGTGGCCTGCAGTCCCTGCTCGGTATAGTCGAACTGGGGATATTCCCGGTAAACATGCTTCACCACCAGCTCGGCGCGCGGCTCGGGTACCGGGGCGAAGTAGGCGATAACGACGTTCTCCCCATCCTTGGACAGCCGCAGCGGGAGGTTTTCATAGTGGCTGAACTGGTATTTGCCGCCCGGCAGGGCCGCGGCAGACCGGGCCAGCTTCTGCTGGTCGACCTCCGTCAGCAGCGTGTCCTCGTCGGCGGAGTCCTGATAGACGGTCATCTCGTACGCCCCGTCGGTGGTCATCAGCCGCACGGTGTATTTTATCTTTTCGGGCGGGAGGACCGGGTCGGGCAGATAGAGCACATCCAAAACGTTGGCCGCCGCGTCCCCGGTGATCCGCAGGCTTCGGGCCTGCCCCTCGCTGAGGTGATAGCCCTGCGGCAGCTTATACAGCAGCTGCCCCTCGTCCGCCGTCTCACCGAAGGACAGGGTGGTGTTGGCGACGGCGCTGCCCTGGTAGCTGCCCAGGTATCCGCTCTCGCCGATGGTGCTCACCCGGTCGCGGTAATAGTTGACGGTGTAGCCGGTCTCGGCGCCCGGCAGGAAGACCACCCGGATGACGTTGCGCTCGGCAAACTCGGTGACGGCCTGCATGGACGTCTCATGGATGGTCCCGCTGGTCTGATAGCCGTCCGGCAGCACGCTCCCGGCGGGGGCGGTGAGGGAAACCTGAGCGCGCAGCTGCTCGATCGAGGTGCCGTAGGCGTAATCGCCCAGCGCCGCCTCGCCGAGGAAGTGCTCGCTGCGAATGTCGCCGTAGTAATATTCCACCTTCACCGGGTAGGATGGGAGGCGATAGCCGAAGAAAATAATCCCGGTCTGCCCGTTTTTGACGACGCCCCGCGTCGGATTTGCGCTGCCGTTGTGCTGGGCGCTGGCGGGCTCATATTGGCAATCCATATTCCCGTAGCGGACGCTCTCCCGCGCGGTGACGATGTGCGTCCCGATGGGAAGCAGCCTCTTGTCCGTCCCCGTGGAGGAGGGGTCCTCGACGTAGTAGGGCGAAATCTCGACGCGCTGCGTGAAGGGGACGACCGTACCCTCGCTGTTGACCGTGCGTCCCTCGGCGTCGACGAGATAGGGCACCACCCGGATCATCCCACCCTGCACCGGCAGGTAAGGGGAGGCGACCGTCTGCGCGCAGGGATGGCCGGCAAAGTTTGTGTACCGCAGTCTGGCCCCCGGGATGTTGGTCGGGTAGCTGCCGGTCTTGTTGACATAGGAGGGGGCGAGCTTGACCGGGATCGAGAGGGTCGCGCCGTTCTCGTTGATCTCCCCGATGGACCACTCGACGTTGTTGTTCTCCTCCCACGCCTCGCCGGCGCTGGCAACCAGTTCGTCGGCGCGGGAGCTGTCATAGGAAAAGTATTTGGAGTCGATCAGGTCGCGCAGCACCGCCTCGGTGCCCGCCACCTTCATATTCCCGGCGATGGTGGCGTACAGCCCGCTCAGGTCGTCCGAATCCCCCACCAGGTAGGTGTAGCCCGCGCCGGAGGAGAGCCGGCCCAGCAGCGAGCCGTCCCCCGCCTCGTCCCCGATCCCGACGGTGTAGATCTTGACGTTCAGGTCCTGCTTGATCCGCGCCGCGGCGTCGACCCCGGTCTTGTTGGCCGGGTCGGGGAGGCCGTCGGTGAGGAAGACCACATAGGCCGGCCGGTCGCTCTCCCCCCGGGCGGCGAGCAGCCGCTCGGCCGCCTCGAACGCACGGGTGTAATCGGTGTCACCGCGGGGATAGAGCTCATCGATCGCGCCGAGGAGCCGCGATTTCTGATCCCGGCCCGAAATTTCCACATCGACTTGGGCGTAGGTGTCAAAGGATACCATCCCCACCTTGTTCTGGGAGGGGGTGCCGTCGGCGTTCTCCTTCATCATGATCTCGACGAAGTTTTTCGCCGCGCCCTTGACCACCTGCATGCGCATCTTGGAGGTGTTGCCCGGACAGGTTTCGGGCAGCCCCTCGGCGGGGACGTACTGCACCGGCTTGATCACGTCTCCGTGGGCGTTCTGCTTGACCTTGACCGGCCCGCCCTTTTCATTGTAGGTGATGGTGCTGCCGTAACCGCAGACCGGACAGGTATAGTATTTTCTATAGTACCCTGCCGGCAGGCCGACCGGCGGCATATCCCGTTCGGTGTAGTTCGCCGTCGGCTCCCCGCAGACGGCGTCCTGGATGGCCGGGGCCGACATGGTGCCCGAGCGGTCGAGGATCAGAACCACGTCCACCCCCGCGTTGGCCGGCACGCCGGCGACTGAAAAGTGGATCGTGGCCTCGCCCTTTTGATAATCGGTCCACTCGGCGCTCTTTTGCATCTGCACCGAGCCCTCCTTGGGATACTCGGGATAATCCGCGCGGTTGGCCCCGGCGGCCGGGGCCGCGGTCAGCGCGGCACCACTGCTCAGGGTATCGGAGGGCGCAGCAAACACATTGACGGGCAGCGCGCTCAGGCACAAGGCCGCAGCCGCGACAGCCGCCAAGATCTTATTCTTTTTCATGTTAAATTATGCCTCCATCACAAGCTATCTCAGTCTTCATCCTGCCAAGACGGATCGACCTCGCTGCCCAAGCCGCCCAGAGCGTCGTCCATCAGTTTGATCATTTCCAGGGTGCTGCGGAAGCGCTGCACCTTTTTCTTGTCCGCCCAGCGGATGGTGCCCTGCCAGGTGGCGTTCTGGCGGAATTGCACCTGTATGATAAAGGTGGCTTTCTCGCCGCGTTCGTTTTCAAAGATGATTTCGTCCATATATCTGCGCACCTCCCCGGGGCGGTATGATTGTGGTTTCTTGTCCTCGCTGAAGCTGCGGTAACGAAAGCTTGCCTGCGGGAACGCCAGCCGGTCGAAGAGCGCCTCCATCTGCCCGGCCATATCCAGCACGCCGTTAAAATCCATCGGCGCCTTTTCAAAGGGATTGATCAGCCTGCCGTAAATCTCACAGTTTTCATAGCGGTCTATGCACACCAGGGTGCGGGTCACATTGCTGGGTGGAATCCCGGTTGTGTTTGGCAATCGTGAATCCTCCTTCGCAGGTTTTTTCTTTCTATAGGCCCATTATGGCACGCCGCAGTCACATTCCGGTAACGCGAGCGAAATTCTTTTTTCTTTTTATGACCCCTTCTCATGCGAACTTCATTTTTGGTCCGCCCGCATAGTATAATGAGAGGAGCGCCTGCACGGGCGGGCACAAAAAATTAAAATATGGGGTTGACATCCGTGAGGGAGTTTTATATAATAACATATGAACAATAGATCATATGAAAGGACGTGCATTTCCGTGATCGATCAAAACGGCGTCGAGCGCTGCGAGTTCATCCATGCGCACGAGGAGATCGTCAAAAAGGTCAACGAACAGATGCCCGACGATGAAATCCTCTACGACCTGGCCGAGCTCTTCAAGATTTTCGGCGATTCCACGCGGATCAAAATCCTCTATGTGCTCTTCGAGTCGGAGATGTGCGTCTGCGACATCGCGCAGCTGCTGAACATGACCCAGTCGGCCATCTCCCACCAGCTGCGCGCGCTCAAGCAGAGCAAGCTGGTCAAATACCGCCGCGAGGGGAAGACGGTCTTCTACTCCCTGGCCGACAGCCATGTGCGCACCATCCTCGGGCAGGGGATGGAACACGTCGCGGAATAGCTTGCCTTTGGGATTCCTTAACTGTTTTACTATAAATTTACATTCGGGAGGAAAACACCATGAAAAAACATTTTAAGCTGATCGACCTGGATTGCGCCAACTGCGCCGCCAAGATGGAGGACGCCATCAACAGGATCGACGGGGTGCACTCCGCCACCGTCAGCTTTCTGGGCCAGAAAATGACCATCGAGGCCGACGAGGGCCGCTTCGATGAAATTATGGCGAAGGTCGTCAAGGCCTGCAAGCGCGTCGAACCCGACTGCACCATCCAGCTTTGACGGCCCCTCGGGACTCCATGAAATTTACAGGCTCTTCCCAATCTTTTTGACGGAGGGAACCTTTCCATGAACAAGAAACAAAAAAAGATGCTCTGCCGGATCGTCGCCAGCTTCCTGCTCCTAGGGCTAGCTCTGCTGGTCCCGGCCACGGGGTATCTGCGAATGGCGCTCTTCCTTCTCCCCTACGCCGTGATCGGCTGGGACGTGCTCTGGCGGGCGGTGCGCAACATCTCCCACGGGCAGGTATTCGATGAAAACTTCCTGATGGCGCTGGCCACCATCGGCGCCTTCTTCACCGGGGAATTCCCCGAGGGCGTGGCGGTCATGCTCTTCTACCAGGTGGGCGAGCTCTTCCAGAGCTATGCCGTCGGGCGCTCGCGCCAGTCCATCGCCTCGCTGATGGACATCCGGCCGGACTACGCCAACATCGAACAAGGCGGCAAGCTGGTGCAGGTGGACCCGGACGAGGTCGCGGTGGGCGATACCATCGTGATCAAGGCGGGCGAAAAGATCCCGCTGGACGGCGTGGTGCTCGAGGGCGCTTCGGCGGTGAACACCGCCGCGCTGACCGGCGAGAGCCTCCCGCGCGACGTGCAGCCGGGGGACGACGTGATCAGCGGCTGCGTCAACCAGAGCGGCCTGCTGCGCGTGCGGGTGACCAAGGCCTTCGGCGAATCCACTGTGCAGAAGATCCTGGACCTGGTGGAGAACTCCAGCAGCAAGAAGGCCAAGGCCGAAAACTTCATCACCCGCTTTGCGCGCTACTACACCCCGGCGGTGGTGATCGCGGCGGCCCTGCTCGCCGTGCTGCCTCCCCTGCTGCTCGGCGGGGCCTGGTCCGAGTGGATTCACCGGGCGCTGATCTTCCTCGTCATCTCCTGCCCCTGCGCGCTGGTCATCTCGGTGCCGCTGAGCTTCTTCGGCGGGATCGGCGGGGCCTCGAAATGCGGGATTCTGGTCAAGGGCGGCAACTACCTCGAGGTGCTCGCCGACACGGAAATCGTGGTCTTCGACAAGACCGGTACCCTGACCAAGGGGGTCTTTAACGTCACCGCCATCCATCCCGACCAGTTTTCCGAAGGGCGGCTCCTTGAGCTGGCCGCGCTCGCCGAGAGCTATTCCGACCACCCGATCTCCCGCTCGCTGAAGGAAGCCTACGGCGCCGAACTCGACGCCAAGCGGGTGCAGCAGGTCGAGGAGCTTTCGGGCCGCGGGGTGCGCGCGCAGGTGGACGGCACAGTCGTCTGCGCGGGCAACGACAAGCTGATGGAGGAGATCGGGGTCAAGTGGCACCCCTGCCACCACATCGGCACCACCGTGCATGTGGCGGTGGACGGCGCCTACGCCGGGCACATCGTGATCTCGGACGAGGTCAAGCCGGACGCCGCCGAGGCCGTCGCCGCGCTGAGGCGCCAGGGGGTGCGCCGCACCGTCATGCTCACCGGGGACGCCAAGGCCGTGGGCGAGGGGGTCGCCCGCCAGCTCGGGCTCGACGAGGTCTATGCCGAGCTGCTCCCCGCCGGGAAGGTGGAGAAGGTCGAGCAGCTGCTGCGGGAGAAGTCGCCCAAGGGCCGGCTGGCCTTCGTGGGCGACGGGATCAACGACGCGCCGGTGCTCTCCCGCGCCGACATCGGGATCGCCATGGGTGCGCTGGGGTCGGACGCCGCCATCGAGGCGGCGGACATCGTCCTGATGGACGACAATCCCGTAAAGATCGCCGCCGCCATGCAGATCAGCAAAAAAACGCTTGCGATCGTGCGCCAGAACATCGTCTTCGCGCTGGGGATCAAAGCGCTGGTGCTGCTGCTGGGCGCGCTGGGGATGGCCAATATGTGGGAGGCCGTCTTCGCCGACGTGGGCGTCTCGGTCATCGCCATCCTCAACGCCTCGCGGGCGCTGAAAACCAAGGGGATCATGGGGAAATGACGCACTTTGCCGGGAGGCCGGCTGAGTAAAAAGCAGGCTGTGGACCTTGGTCCGCAGCCTGCTTTCTTTAGCGGTGCGGGAACATGCTGCGGCCTCGGCAAAGAAACCCTGCCGAAGGCACAAAGGACGCCTTCGCAGCGTCAATCCGGGCAAGGTCGCGCCCTTTTTGCTGCCCGCGGCTTACTTTTTTTCGGTTGCGCAAAATTTTTTTCCGCTCACCCTTGACAGCCTGTTCTCCCCATGGTAATATAAGCACATAGTTAGCGATTGCTAACTCTAACACAATACAGGCCGTCTCAGAGCGGCCATTCTTTCACCCACGTAGTTAGCATTTGCTAGCTACAAAAAGGAGGAGCGGATGACACAGTCTCTGGAGAAGGCGCTCGCCTTCCACTGCGCGCCGGCGCTTTGCGGGCTCAAGCCTGCCAACCTGATCTGCTGCCCTCACGGGCAATATCGCGATCTGGAAAGACAGATTGAAGCTCTGGACGAGCAGCTGAATCCCGAGAGAATCCATCTGCGCCTCCTCTGCCGTTGCGAAAAACGCACTCTTCTGCTGGTCTACCGGCAGGACCTGCTCGAGCGCCACCTGGCGCAGGAGAAGGTGAGCGAATTTCTACGGCGCCGCGGCTACCCCGGCGGAGGGCTGAAGGATGTGCTGCACTGTTTTGAGCACAGGCTCGCTCAGGACGGGGATTTTCCCCACGAGGCCGGCGTGCTGCTGGGCTACCCGCTCGCGGATGTGGAAGGCTTTCTCAAAAATAAGGGGAAAAACTGCAAGCTCTGCGGCTATTGGAAGGTCTATTCCGACGAGGAGCAGGCCCGGAAGCTCTTCTCAAGTTTCACCCGCTGCCGTCATGCCCTCTGCGCGCAGATCGCGCAGGGAAAGACCCTGCGGCAGGTGCTTATCGCCGCATAATACCAAATGCATGCTACATAACGAAGTCAGGAGGCTGTTTTATGGAAAACATCGCGGTTATTTACTGGAGCCAGACCGGCAACACCGAAGCCATGGCCAACGCCATTGCGGAGGGGATCAACGCGGCCGGCGCGCAGGCTCAGCTTTTCACCGTTTCCGAAATCACGGCAGACAAGGCCGCCGAATATCAAAAGCTCGCTTTGGGCTGCCCCGCCATGGGGGCCGAGGTGCTCGAGGAAAGCGAGTTCGAGCCCTTTTTCACCGAGCTTGAGGGCAAGCTCTCCGGCAAGAAGGTGCTTCTCTTTGGTTCCTACGGCTGGGGCGACGGGGAGTGGATGCGCGACTGGCAGGACCGAACGGCCGCCGCGGGCGCCATCCTCTGCGGGGACGAGGGGCTGATGGCCCACGAAACCCCGGATGACGACGCGCTCGCCTCCTGCCGCAAGCTCGGCGGAGACTTCGTCTCTCTTTAATCTTTGGTTATCCGCAACCAAGCGCATAACGATACAGACGATGGGGGTTGCCATATCCCCCCTGTCCGCCCGCAGCCCCGCACAGGCTGCGGGCTTCCTCCTATCATACGTCCCTACCTAAAGGAATCGCCGGTCAATGACCGGCGATTCCTTTTATGTATCACTGTTCTCGATTCTTACTTGCCGAAGTAGCGGCCCAGCAGGCCCGCAAAACCGCAGCCGTGGCGGGCCTCGTCCTTGCACATCTCATGCACCGTGTCGTGGATCGCGTCGTACCCGAGCTCCTTGGCGCGGGTGGCGAGCTGCTTCTTGCCCTCGCAGGCGCCGTTCTCGGCGGCGACCCGCAGCTCGAGGTTCTTCTTGGTGTCGGCATTCACGACCTCGCCGAGCAGCTCGGCGAACTTGGCCGCATGCTCCGCCTCCTCGAAGGCGTATCTCTTGAAGGCTTCGGCGATCTCGGGATACCCCTCGCGGTCCGCCTGGCGGGACATGGCCAGGTACATGCCGACCTCGGTGCATTCGCCGGTAAAGTTCATACGCAGGCCCTCGACAACCTCGGCGTCCACGTCCTTGGCCACGCCGATCCTGTGCTCATCCGCATAGGAAAGCCCCGCCTGCTCCTTCTGCTCGGTGAACTTGGAAGCCGGAGCGCCGCACTGGGGGCACTTCTCGGGCGCAGCGTCGCCGGTGTATACGTAGCCGCAAACGGTACAGATAAACTTTTTCATGATATTTTCCTCCCTAAACTCTTTTTTGTTTGGTTTAATTATACTATAATGGTATATTTTTGTCAACCACGGAAAACAAAAAAATTGGATTTTTCCTTGCCAAGGGCGTATAAAACGCTTTTACGGACAGATAATACTAACAAAAGTGAGGTGAAATGAAAATGTCCAACAACAATAACAACAGCAACAACAGCAAGAACAAGAACAATTCCAATTTCTCCAATTCTCAGAACAACCAGCAGAATTCCCAGAACCGTTCCGAGAACAAGAACAGCAACGAGCAAAACAACAATTGCCCGAAGAGTTCCAAGTAAGCTGTTCGAAATGTGTTTATCCGTTAGGGAACCTATTCGTTAACCGCCTGAAATCAGAGAGAGGGCCGTCCAACCGGGCGGCCCTCTCTTTTTATTCCGATCAATCCTTTTTGATGTCCTTGAAGCCCTCGCCCAGGATCTCCCCCGCCTCGGAGACGATGATGAACGCCCTGGGGTCCACCTCGTAGGCGATGGTTTTGAGCCGGTGGAACTGCGAGCGGGCCACCGCGCACAGCGCGACCTCCTTGTCCTCGCCCGAATAGGCGCCGACACCCTTTAAAAGCGTCACGCCGCGCTCCATCTCCTCCATCACCTTCTCGGCGATCTCCCGGGTCTTGTCCGAGACGATCACCGCCATGGTGCCCTTGTCCATGCCGTAGATGATCCCGTCGATCACCTTGGAGCAGACGAACATACAGATCAGCCCATAGAGCCCCGACTCGATCGAGCCAAAGACCAGGATCGAGACGAGCAGCACCGTCACGTCGAAGAAGAGCATGGCCTGCCCGATGGGGATATGCGGCCAGCGCACCTGGATCAGCCTGCCGGCGATGTCGCTGCCGCCGGTGGTCGAGTCGCGCATAAAGACGATGGCCAGCCCCGCGCCGGTGATAACGCCGCCGAAGAGCGAGCCGAGCAGCTCGTCCCCCACATATTGCGGGAAGAAGGGCGCGACCACCACGTCGAGCATGAGCGAGCTGACGACCACCGACTTTAAGGTGCGCAGGGTGAAGCCCTTGCCGATGTATTTATAGGCCAGGATCATCAGCGGCACATTGACCACGAAGATCATGGTGCCGATCGGCAAATTAAACAGGTAATTGAACATGATCGCGATACCGGACGCGCCGCCCGGAGCAATGTTGCTGGGGGAGACGAAGCAGTGCGTCCCGATGGCGAATATCCCGCCGCCCACGATGTCATAAAGGAAGTCGAGCGCGAGCTCCTTCCCCGTTTCCTTCCTAATCTTCACCTTCACATACCTCCATTTTTTCTGCCTGCCGCCGGATCGTTTCCATCATCAGCCCGACCAGCTGCTGCAGGCGCTCATGCTCCCCGCACAGAAAAAGATACCCCAGCAGCGCCTCCACCGCGGTGGCCCGGCGGTAGTCGATCGCCGTGCTGCTCTTGGGCGGGCGCACCGAATTCGCGTTGCGCCCACGCTTCAAAATTGCCGTTTCTTCCTCGTTAAGTACTGCGCAGAGCGTTTCATAGCACATGCTCTGCGCCCCGGCGCGCACGTAGCGCACCGCCTCGGCGTGCAGCTCGCTCACCGGGCGGCTGCCGCCTTCGACCAGGCGCCGGCGCACCATCAGCTCATAGACCGCATCCCCCACGAAAGCCAGGTTGAGGGGGCTCAGCAGCTTCGGATTTTCTATTCCGACCGCCTCCAATCCTCAGCTGACGTAGTCGAACTCGAAGTCCAAGATGGAGACCGTGTCCCCGTCCTTGATCCCAAGCTCGATCAGCCTGTCGATGATCCCGCTGTCCCGCAGCACCCTCTGGAAGTACTGCAGCGACTCGTAGTCGTCCATGTTGACCGAACCGAGCACCTGGGAGAGCCAGGGCGCGTCCACAAAATAGACGCCGTCCTCGACTTTCACCTCGAAGCGGCGGCCCGAAAGGCTCCCGGGGTCCACCACCGGCGCCGGGTCGGGCTCGTACTGCTTGATCGGCGGCAGGGTCAGCAGCTCCTGCCAGACGGCGTTCATGAGCTCCTGGAGCCCTTTTCCGGTGGCCGCCGACACCTCGAAGCAGGCATACCCCTGCCCGGTGATGAATTGGCGGAATTCCTCCACCTGCTCCCCGGTGGCGATGTCGGTCTTGTTCATCGCCACGATCTGCCGAAGCTTTGAGAGCTCCTCGCTAAAGCCTTGGAGCTCCCGGTTGATCGCCTCGAAATCCTCCTTGGGGTCGCGCCCCTCCACACCCGAGACGTCCACCACATGCACGATCAGCCGGCAGCGCTCGATGTGGCGCAAGAACTCGTGCCCGAGCCCCACGCCCTCGGCCGCCCCCTCGATCAGCCCCGGGATGTCCGCCATCACGAAGGAGCTGCCCTCCCCGACGCGGACCACCCCCAGGATGGGGGACAGGGTGGTGAAGTGGTAGTTGGCGATCTTCGGCTTCGCCGAGCTGACCATGGACAGCAAGGTGGACTTCCCGACGTTCGGAAAGCCGCAAAGCCCCACGTCGGCCAGGAGCTTGAGCTCAAGGATCAGCTCAAACTCCTCCCCCGGCAGCCCGGGCTTCGCGAAGCGCGGGATCTGGCGGGTGGGGGTGGCGAAATGGCTGTTCCCCCATCCGCCCTTGCCGCCCTTTGCAATCACCTTGGGCTCGAAGTCGGACATGTCCGCCAGCAGCCGGCCGCTCTCGGCTTCCCGCACCAGGGTGCCCATCGGCACCTTGATGAGAAGGTCCTCCCCCTTTTTGCCGTAGCAGCGGCTGCCCGAGCCGTTCTGGCCGCTGGGGGCGATGTAGCGCTTTTTAAACTTGAAGTCCACTAGGGTGGACAGGTTGGTATCCACCTGGAAGATGACGTTGCCGCCACGTCCGCCGTCGCCGCCGTCCGGGCCGCCCGCCGCAACGTACTTTTCACGGTGGAAGGTCACCGCCCCGTTGCCGCCGTCGCCGGCCTTAACGCGGATTTTTGCAATATCTACAAACATTCTGTTCCCCGTTTCAAATTAAAATGATGTCCCCTCGTTGATTTGAGGGGCGCCCGTATTTTGAGAGGAAATCTCCTCCAGCAGGGCGTTCTTCATGCTCCACAGCTTGTGCGAGAGGTCCACATAATAGGTGTGCGGGTGCTCGAAGCGCTTGACCTCGTCCCAGAGGTGGTCCACCTGGTCGAGGCAGTAGCTGCGAATCTGCGAAAGCTCGGGCGAGCGGTAGACGAGCTCCCCTCCCCTAAAGATGGGGGTCAGCAGCTCGACGGCCTCGACGTTTTGCAGCGTCTTCTTCTTCCAGGTGGCGATCGGGTCGAAGATGGTGACCGGACGGGAGGCGTCCACCGCCTCATCGTGCAGCGTCACCAGGTCGGCCACCGCCAGGGTGGTCTCCTTGCTGAAGAAGCGGTAGACCATCTTGAAGCCGGGGGTGGTGATCTTCTCGATCGATTCGCTGATCTTGATCTTCGGGAGGTATTCCTCCCCCTTCCACACCGCCGCCAGCTTATACACCCCGCCGAACACCGGATCGGACTTGCTGGTGATCAGGTTTTCCCCCACCCCGAACAGGTCGATCCTCGCCCCCTGGATGAGCAGGTCGCGGATGATATACTCGTCCAGCGAGTTGGAGGCCACGATGTTGACGTAGTCGAAGCCCGCCTCATCGAGCATTTTTCTCGCCTTCTTGGAGAGGTAGGCGATGTCGCCGCTGTCGATGCGCACCCCCTTCGGACGGTAGCCCATCGGGAGCAGCACCTCGTTAAAGCATTTGATGGCGTTGGGGATCCCGCTCGAAAGCACATTATAAGTATCCACCAAAAGGGTACAATTATCAGGGTAGAGCTTCGCATACTCGGCGAAGGACTCATATTCGCTGCCAAACATCTGCACCCAGCTGTGCGCCATGGTTCCCACGGCGGGGATCCCATAGTCCCGGTCGGCGATGACGCAGGCGGTCGCGTCGCACCCGCCGATGTATGCGGCGCGCGCGCCGAGCACCGCGCCGTCGTAGCTCTGCGCACGGCGGGAGCCGAATTCGAAGACCGAGCGCCCCTGCGCGGCGCGCACCACGCGGTTGGCCTTGGTGGCCACCAGGGACTGGTGGTTGATGGTAAGCAGCACCATCGTCTCGACGAGTTGGGCCTGGATGACCGGTCCGCGCACCACCACCACCGGCTCGCTGGGGAAGATGGGGGTGCCCTCCTTCATCGCCCAGATGTCGCACTGGAATTTGAAGTGGAGCAGGTAGTCCAGAAACTCCTCGCAAAAGCAGTTCTTGGAACGCAGATAGCCGATGTCCTCCTCGGTAAAGGAGAGATTCGAGAGGTATTCGATGAGCTGCTCGAGCCCGGCGAAGATGGCGAAGCCTCCTCCGTCCGGAATCCTGCGGAAAAACATATCGAAGACCGCGACCGTATCCTTCATGCCGTTTTGCAGATATCCGTTGGACATGGTCAGCTCATAAAAATCGGTCAGCATGCTCAGGTTTCTGCCGAGCTTATCCTGGGGGCTCATTTTCACATCTCTCCTTTGGGTCCTTACGCGTATCCGGACAGGTATTGGCGATGACAGCCTAACTAGAGTTATTTTACCACCCTTTCCCTGTTTTGTACAGCCAATTTGCTTTTTCTCAGCACAAAGCGCGATTCTTGTATTGACATCGGTTACAAAGTTTGTTAAAATATAGTTCGTCGCAAAACGGGAGGACCCGGCTTGGGACAGGTGCGCGGGTGTAGTTCAATGGTAGAACTCCAGCCTTCCAAGCTGGCAGCGTGGGTTCGATTCCCATCACCCGCTCCACGGCCCACCGATCGGCGGGCTCTTATGCGCCAGTAGCTCAGCTGGATAGAGCAACTGCCTTCTAAGCAGTAGGCCGGGGGTTCGAGTCCCTCCTGGCGCGCCAAAAAATGATATATGGTGGGTATGGCACAGTTGGTTAGCGCGCCAGGTTGTGGCCCTGGAGGTCGTCGGTTCGAATCCGACTATCCACCCCATTTAAAAGTGAATCCCCAATTGCAGTATTCTGTACTTGGGGATTTTCTATATAAACATTGGGCTGTAGCCAAGCGGTAAGGCAAGGGACTTTGACTCCCTCATCCCGCTGGTTCGAATCCAGCCAGCCCAACCAAAAATAGTCGTTAAACCGGTTCGGTTTAACGACTATTTTTTCGTAGGGGGATGATCCCCCTCTTGACGTTGTCACGTCCCCTTAGGGGAAAGCGCCCCAAGCCGTTCGGCGGGGCGCTAACGGCACCCCCGGGCTAAAATATAAATTGACAAGACATATCCGGATATTCTAAACTTTAGAGCAGGATGTCGCGTACGCACAGAAATAAACTGAATTGTAAAGGGGGGCGGCCAGCATGTCCGTTTCACAGCAATATCTGCCGGACGTTCAGGAGATCCTCTCCCACCGCCATGACGGCGGGGCGGATTTCTGGACCACGCCGGACAAGCGTCTGATCAAGGGGGCGCCCTTCTCGGCGCTGGAAAGCGCCAGTTATCTGCTCGAGCTGGGGATGGACCCCGGCGACCCGCCGCTGCGGGAGGTGGCCGAACTGATCCTCGACGCATGGCAGCCGGACGGGCGCTTTAAGCTGTACCCCACCGGCGCCATCTACCCCTGCCAGACCGCCCACGCCGCCGCCACGCTCTGCCGGCTGGGCTATGCCGACGATCCGCGCCTGCACATAACCTTTCGTCACCTGCTGGACATTCAGCAGCCCGACGGAGGCTGGCGCTGCAACAAGTATAGTTACGGGCGCGGCCCGGAAACCGAGTATTCCAACCCCTTCCCGACCCTTGTGGCGCTCGACGCCTTCCGCCAGAGCGAAACGTTTCGCGCCGAGCCGGCGCTCGAACGCGCTGTCGGGTTCCTGCTCTGGCACTGGACTTATCGCAAGCCCGCCGGGCCCTGCCACTACGGGATCGGTTCCCTCTTCCTGCAAGTCGAGTACCCCTTTCGGGGATATAACCTCTTCTACTATCTCTATGTACTCTCCTTCTACGCGTGCGCTTGCAGCGACCCGCGGTTTTTGGAAGCGCTCCGGGTGCTCGACGGGAAGCTGTCGGATGGGCAGATAATCGTCGAGCGGGTGGTGCCAAAGCTCGGACGGCTCTCCTTCTGCCGCAAGGGCCGGCCCAGCGGGCCCGCCACCAACCGCTATCGGGAAATCCTCCGAAATATGCAGAGCCGTGCCTCCCTGTGAGCGGCCCCCGAAAATTCTCACATTTTCCGGGAAGGTACAGCCAAAATCTGTCATTGCCCCCGCCGCTGTGGTATAATAGTCGCAAAGCGACTATTATACAGATCTCACTGGCCCGCCCACGGCGATGGCCGATTATACCATTCGCGCTTTGCGCTCATGGTATAATAGTCGCAGAGCGACTATTATACAGATCTCACTGGCCCGCCCACGGCGATGGCCAATTATACCATTCGCGCTTTGCGCTCATGGTATAACAGTCGCAGAGCGACTATTATACAGATCTCACTGGCCCGCCCACGGCGATGGCCAATTATACCATTCGCGCTTTGCGCTCATGGTATAATAGTCGCAAAGCGACTATTATACAGATCTCACTGGCCCGCCCACGGCGATGGCCGATTATACCATTCGCGCTTTGCGCTCATGGTATAACAGTCGCAGAGCGACTATTATACAGATCTCACTGGCCCGCCCATGGCGATGGCCGATTATACCATTCGCGCTTTGCGCTCATGGTATAATGGCGGTAGAAAAGCAATGATACGGACTTTTATGGCCGCTATTTTCATCCGGGAGGTGCATGGACGGTGAAAGCGAAACGCAGGCGCAGCGAACCGCATATTCTTGCGGCCGTTTTCCTCTCCCTCTGCCTGGGCGCCGCCTTCTTCTTCGCCTCGCGGGAGATCACGGCCCTTGCGACCGATTCCTGCTTTCGTATGCTGCGCCAAGCAACCTTGCAGTTCGGGCAGGAGCTCAAGAGCAACGTCTCCGGCAGCCGCCAGCTGCTGAAGCTGACCGCGCGGCAGTTCGCCGAGCTTGATGGGCTCGATTCCGAGCCGGCCCTGCGCCTGCTCTCCTCCTTCGAGGGGGGCTCCCTTATCTCCCGTCTGGAAATCCTGCTGCCGGGCGACCAAATCCTAAGCATGGACGGCAGCCTTACCGACGCCTCGGACGCCCTCTCCTACGAGCGGGAGAAGGCGCTGGGCGAACATATCTCCGGCCGGCAAAACGAGCTTGACGGCAGCGGGATGATCCTGCGCAGCTATGCCCCGATCGTCAAAGACGGGGAAACGCAGGCGCTGCTCTGCGCCGTGATCGACCTCGAAACGCTGCCCCATTTTTACAGCGACAACCTGTCGCAGGAGGGCTCGAGGCTGTGCGTCATCGAGGGGAAAAGCGGCAATTTCCTGGTGGACACGGTACACGACTACCTGGGGAATATCCATGGCCTCCGCTCGCGCAAGATCAAGGAGGGCTACAGCCTGGAGCAGGTGATCCGCGACATGGACGAGGGGAAATCCGGCCAGACGGCCTTCTTTTCGAATACCGCGGGGGAATATCTCTACTGCGCCTATGAGCCGGCCGGGATCAACGACTGGATGCTCATGTTCTCCCTGCCCGAGAGCGTCGCCCTGGCCGACGCCCAAAAAATCCGCCGCATGCTCATGCTGCTGGCCGGGCTCGAGGCGCTCTTTTTGGTGTTCTATTTTGTCTGGCTGCTCCTGCGCACCCGGCGCGAAACCCGCGAAAAGGATGCCCAGCTGGACCGGGTGCAGTATATGTTGCAGATCGAAAACGTCCTCTTCAACGCCGCGCGCGACCCCGGCTTGTTCGAGGAAGCGCTGCACAAGGTCGCCGGCATGCTGCAGGCGCAGGGCGCCTTTTTCCTCCTCTACGGCAGCCACGAGGGCAGGCATGCCTACGTCTGGACGGGCGGGGACGACGCCCCCAACGGGTTCTGGGAAAACCTTTCGGCCAAGCGTTTCCCCCGCCTGAGCGCGATGCTTACCCGGCAGGGCAGTCTCGTGTGCTACGACTTCTCATCCCTGGCTGAGGAAAGCCCCCGGGAATATGAGCTGCTTCAGGGTGCCGGGGTGGAGAGCCTTATGCTCGTCAGCGTCAGGAACCCGGACAGCGTGCACGCGGGCGTGCTGGGCGCTTATAACCTCGGCCGCCGCTTTTCCTCGGCCGAGCTGCTGCAGAGCGTCGTGCTCAGCTTTTCGATGGCGCTGTACAATATGGAATCCTTCCTCACCATCAAGGAGATGGGCATGATGGACCACCTGACCGGACTGCTCAACCGCAACAGCTTCCAAAAGGCGATGGAGGAGTACGAAAAGGGCGGGAACCTCTCCCTTTGCTGCGTCTATCTCGACGCGGACGGGCTGCACGAGATCAACAACCAGTTCGGCCACATCGCGGGCGACAGGATGCTGCAATCGGTCGCCGAGGCGCTCAAGGAATGCTTCGGTGAGGAGAACACCTACCGGATCGGCGGGGACGAATTCGCCGCCTTCTGCCTCGGCGAGGACGAGGAGCAGGTCGGCCGGCGCATACAGGCGCTCGAGCGGGCCATCGCGGACTGCGGCTACCACGTCTCATTGGGGGTCGAACGGCGCGAGCGGGCGCCGCTGGTCTTCGAGATGGTGAAGCGCGCCGAGGAAAAGATGTACGAGGCCAAGCGGCTATATTACCAGAACCGGGACGGCGAACAGCAGGCGCGGGAGATGAACCGCCAGCTCGAGGATCTGCTGCAGGAGAAGCGGGATTTGGATGTGTTCCGCTCGGCGCTCGCCTCCAAGTACATCGGGGTGTACATCGTCGACCTGCGCATGGACTCCCTGCGCACGATCTATATCCCCGCCTACTTCCAGCGGGCCGTGCAGGCCGCAGGCGGGAAGTTCAGCGCCGCGCTCCAGAGCTACGCCGAAAAGAGCGTCGATGCCATGGACCGCAAGGCCCTGCTGGCGCTGCTGGACTACCAGGCGCTGGAGAAGCGCCTGGGACGCGGCGAGGAGCCCCAGCTGCTCTACCGAAAGAAAGACGGCGAGTGCATCTTCCTGCATATCTTCCCTTCCCCCGACTACTCCCCCCAATGCAGGGAATGTATCTGGACCTTTGAGAAGACGAAGTGGAACGAACAATAGCCCTCACAGAATGGAGGTTCATATGAAAAAAACCTATACGCTCGAATGCTGCGTGGATTCGGTGGAGTCCGCGCTGGCGGCATACCAGGGCGGCGCCACCCGCCTGGAGCTGTGCAGCAGCCTGATCACCGGCGGGCTCTCTCCCAGCCTCGCCCTGTTCCATGAGATCCGCAGGCAGTGCGGGATACGCATCCATGTGCTGCTGCGCCCCCGCTTCGGGGATTTCCTCTACACCGGGGAGGAGCTTCGGGTGCTGCGCGAGGAGGCGCGCCTCTTTCGCGAGGCCGGGGCCGAGGGGCTCGTGATCGGCTGCCTGACCCCCGGCGGAGAGCTGGACCTTCCCCAAATGCGGGCGCTGATGGAGGAGGCCGGCGGGATGTCCGTCACCCTGCACCGGGCCTTCGACATGTGCCGCGATCCCTTTTTGGCGCTGGAGCAGGCCCGGTCCCTCGGGATCGGCGCCATCCTGACCTCGGGCCAGCAAAACAGCTGCACCGCGGGCAAAGAGCTGCTCTGCCGCCTGGCCGAAGCCGCGGGCGAAAACGGGCCGGACATCCTGGTCGGGGGCGGGGTGAACGCCGGAGTGATCTCCGATTTTCTGCGGGACACGCCCCTGCGCAGCTTTCATATGTCCGGCAAACGGGTGCTAAAGAGCGGCATGACCTACCGCAACCCCAATGTGAGCATGGGGGTCGCCTCCCTGGACGAATACCAGCTCTGGCGCACCGACCCGGCGGCGGTGGCCGCCGCCGTCCAGGTCCTCGAAGAAAACCTGTCCGTGCAATGAAGACAAGTATGCCATATTTGTTTTGGCAAATATGTACAAGATATTAACAAAATCACTGTTGCATGTTCCAATTGATTTTGGTTTTTTCCGCTGTTATACTAGTTATAGATTCAGCGACTGGTGTGTTTTTCCAGTAAAACGCACAAAAAACGAAGCATTCATTCGCTTCGTTTCGGCTTCAATCTATAAATTTGGGTTGCTGGATCGGCATGAAAATACCGTTGTTAAACGTATAATTTAATACGAATGGGTTGTTACTGGTAATGCAGGCAAGACCAAATTTCGTCAGCCGCGGGGTGCGGTAGGCGGGGTTTGGTCTTTTTTATTGCCAAGCACAGTGGGGCAATAAAAAAGCCGGGACCAAGTTTTTATTTCCAGAGGCAGCCGGGAAGGATGATGGGAGAAATGTTCGGGAAACTAAAGGATATGTTCGGTTTTGGCGAGAGCGGGCTTGTCATCCAGGCCCCTCTGGAAGGGGAAGCGGTCCCGATCAGTGAGGTCAGCGATCCCACCTTTTCGCAGGAGATTCTCGGCAAGGGCGTCGCCATCCGGCCGGGAAAGGGCCGGATCGTCGCCCCCGCCGACGGGACGATCGAGACCATGTTCGACACCGGCCACGCCGTGAGCCTGACCAGCGCCGACGGGGTCGAAATTCTCATTCATGTGGGACTTGACACCGTGGGGCTCAAGGGGCAGTTCTACACCGCCCACGTCAAAAACGGACAGAGGGTGCAAAAAGGCGAGCTGCTCATCGAGTTCGACATCGCGGGGATCACCGGCGCCGGATACGACGTCATCACTCCGGTGGTCATCTGCAATTCGGACGCCTACGCCGGGTTCGAGCCGCTCACCGGCGCCCACGTCGGGGAGCTGGACGATCTGATCCGGCTGAAGAAATAATCCCTAAAAGGAGGAGACGGCGCATGAAGAGCTTTACCTACACCATCCGCGACGAGCTCGGAATCCACGCGAGGCCGGCGGGGCTGCTGTGCAAGGAGGCCAAGAAATACTCCTGCACGGTCCGCGTCGCGGCCGGCGGCAAGGAGGCGGACGCCACCCGGATCATGGCCCTGATGGGGCTCTGCGTAAAACAGGGCGACACCGTGAGCGTGACCTGCGAGGGCGGGGACGAGGAAACGGCCGCCAAGGATTTGGAGGCCTTCTTCCAGGGCAACCTGTAGAGGTTGGAATCCCGTAAGGCAAACGGGTTCTGATAAAGCGCTCCCCCGGGCCCTTTGAGGGGTGGACGGGCGCGGGGCGGGCCAAAAACAAAGAGCGCGGCCAACGAAGCCGCGCAAACAATGAGGAGGGTATGCACTTATGATGAAGTACCTGCAAAAATTAGGCAAGTCCCTGATGCTGCCGGTGGCAGTGCTGCCGATCGCCGGTATCCTTTCCGGTCTCGGCTACCTGCTCTGCCCGGCGTCCATGCAGGGCGGAGAGATCACCGGGGCGATCCCGCTGATCGGTTATTTCATGGTCCAGGCGGCGCTCGCCATCATTGACGGCCCGGTCATTGCGCTGCTGTTCGCCGTCGGCGTCGGGATCGGTATGTCGGACGACCACGACGGTACCGCGGCGCTGGCCGGCTTGGTTTCCTGGCTGATGATCACCAAGCTGCTGAGCACCGGAGTGGTCACCACCCTGATCCCGAGTGTCGCCGAGGACGCCTCCAAGACGATCGCGTTCAACAGCATTCAGAACGCCTTCATCGGTATCCTGGCCGGTATCATCGGTTCGACCTGCTACAACAAGTTTAAAAACACCAAGCTGCCGGACTTCCTGGCGTTCTTCAGCGGTAAGCGCTGCGTCGCCATCGTCACGGCGGTCGTCTCGATCGTCGCCGCAGCGATCCTGCTGTTCGTATGGCCCATCATCTTCGGCGGCCTGGTCGCCCTGGGCAACGGCATCCTCAGCATGGGCGCCATCGGCGCTGGTATCTACGCGTTCCTCAACCGTTTGCTGATCCCGGTCGGCCTGCACCACGCGCTCAACAACGTGTTCTGGTTCCCGACCATCGGTATCGGTGATCTGACCCACTTCTGGGCGGGCGAAACCTCGGCTCAGGTGGGCTGGGACCTCGGTATGTACATGTCCGGCTTCTTCCCGTGCATGATGTTCGGTATCCCGGGCGCCGCGCTCGCGATGATCCATACCGCCAAGACCAACAAACGCAAGGTCGCCGTCGGTATCGTCGCTTCCGCCGCCCTGTGCGCCTTCATCTGCGGCGTCACCGAGCCGTTTGAGTTCGCGTTCATGTTCTTGGCGCCCCTGCTCTACGTCGCTTACGCGCTGCTGTACGGCATCTTCACCTTTATCACCGTTCTGGTCGGCTTCCGCGCGGGCTTCTCGTTCTCCGCCGGCGCCACCGACCTGCTCTTCTCCGCCAGCCTGCCGGCAGCGGCCAACACCTGGATGATCATCCCGCTCGGCATTGCGGCGTTCGCGGTGTTCTACCTGGTCTTCCGCTTTGCCATCACCAAGTTCGACCTCAAGACCCCCGGCCGTGAGGACGACGACGAGGACGAGACCAAGGTGGTCCTTTCCAACAATGACTTCACCGAGGTCGCCCGGGTTATCCTCGAAGGCCTCGGCGGGGCCGGAAACGTCACCAGCGTGGACAACTGCATCACCCGCCTGCGCCTGGAGATCAAGGATTACACCCAGGTCAACGAAAAGCTGATCAAGTCCGCTGGCGTCGCCGGCGTCATGCGCCCGAGCAAGACCAGCGTACAGGTCATCGTCGGCACCCAGGTCCAGCATGTGGCCGACGAATTCAAGAAGCTGATGAAATAACAGCTCCTGTCCGCCCTATCACGCGAATAAGCGCCCATCTCCCAGGAGATGGGCGCTTTTCTTATGGTTCGTTCGGCTTGCGGGTCACCCGCGCGATATGCACGGTGAGATAGAGCAGCTCCTCCCCGCTCAGGCGGTAGCCGTACTTATCGAGCACGAAGGCCGCCACCTTCTGCGCGCAGAGGTAGGCCGCGCGGTGCTTGAAGCGCACCACCTCGAGCAGGTCCTCGTCGTCGTCCTCGTAGTGCTGGTTGTTGCGCAGGCGCTGGGCGAAGAACTTCAAATGGGTGATGAACCGGTAATAGTCCAGCGACTCCAGGTCGAACTCGATCCCAAAATAGCTTTTGACGATCCCGCAGACCTCCTGCATGAGGTAGGTGATATCGTAGACGTTGGCCATCTGCTCGCCGAGCTGGGCGTTGACGAAGTGCAGCGCGATAAAGGCGGCCTCGTCCTCGGGGAACTCGACCCCGGTCTCCTCCTTGACCACCTCGTTGGCCTTGAGGCCGATTTCGTACTCGTCCCGGTAGAAGCGCCGGATGTCCCAGAGCAGCGGGTTTTTGAGCACGATCCCCTCCTCCTGGCGCTGGATGGCCATCGAGATATGGTCGGGCAGGGTGACGTAGATGCTGTCGTTGAGCTTCTTTCCCAGCTTGATCTTGGCATAGTTGATGATCCGCTCGCTGAGCAGCACATGGGACATCGGGATATTGGAAAGCAGCTGCTGGAAGCGGTCGAGCACGCCCTGGTCCGAGATGGTGAACACCTTCTCGATCAGCCCTTCGTCGATCACATCCCCCGGCTTCCCCTTGAAGGCGAGGCCGCGGCCCATGACCACGCTCTCCCTTCCCCGTTCGTCCCGGGTGACCGCCACGTTGTTATTCAAAACCTTTTCGATCTTCATCGAATCCCTCCGCTGTCCTCAAGGTGGGCACGGTCAACAGGCAAATTTTCCCTGTCTCTAGTATAAGCGGTTTTGGCCAATCTGTCCAGCGGGCAAATACGTAAATTTGCCGCGACCGCAATCGTTAGTTAAAACTAACAGATTGTTTCGCCCGTTCCTGTCCCATACTGACAGTGAGAATACGTCAAAGGAGGTTTTCCCCATGCTGGACAACAGAGTGTCCGGGCTGCTCAACGCCCAGGTCAACCAGGAATTTTATTCCGCCTATCTCTACCTCGATTTCGCCAGCTACTTCACCGACAAGGGTCTGGACGGTTTCGCCAACTGGTACCAGGTCCAGGCCCAGGAGGAACGCGATCATGCCATGCTCTTCTACCAGTACCTGCACAACAACAACTTTCGCGTGGTACTCGAGGCCATCGCGAAGCCGGACCAGGCGCCGCAGGCCCCGATGGACCCGCTCAAAGCGGGGCTGGCGCACGAGGAGTACGTCACCGGGCTGATCCACGCCATCTACGCCGCCGCGCAGGAGGCCAAGGATTTCCGCACCATGCAGTTTCTCGACTGGTTCATCAAGGAGCAGGGCGAGGAGGAGAAGAGCGCCCACGATCTGATCACCAAGATGGAGCTCTTCGGCGGCGAGGCAAAGGGGCTCTATCTGCTCGACAGCGAGCTGGCCGCGCGTGTCTACGCCCCGCCCACCCTGGTGCTCTGAGCGAGAGCCGCATGGCAGGGTCAGGTCCCGCTTCTCAGCTTGGTAATCACCATGGTGAGGGCGCCCTCGGTGGCCCTCACGGGGCTGTTGAAGGTCAGGTTGAAAATGGTCTGCGCCGGGACCTCGATGATCAGCGACACCGCGCCGTTGGCGCTGGAACGCCCGGTGCCGGTGCCGGTCATGAAATAGATGCCGTATTCGATGTGGGAAGCGCCGTTATAATACGGCGTCACCTGGATAAACCCCGGAGCGTCCAGTAGGGTCGACACCTCATAGGAAATAGCGTACACCCCCGGCGCGAGCGACACGCGGCTGGGGTCGGCCATCGTGATGTTCCCGGCCGGGTCCGCCACCGCCATCCGCATTGGGATCAGCGTGGCATCGGCGAACGACGCGCCAAAATTGATGAAGGATGCGTAGGAGTCGCCCGGGACGGTCCCGGTGGCCCCGGTCGGTCCGGTGGGACCGGTAACTCCGGTCGCCCCCGTGGGCCCGGTCGCGCCGATAAATCCCCGCGCTCCGGTCACGCCAGCGGGACCGGCCGGACCTGTCGGACCGGTGGCGCCCCTCAGCCCGGTCGCTCCGGTGGGGCCGGTGGCCCCGGTCGCCCCAGTGGGGCCCGTCGCGCCGGTCGTTCCCATCATTCCGGTGGCGCCCGCCGCTCCGGCCGGGCCAGTGGCGCCCCTCGGCCCGGGAGCGCCGTTTGCGCCGGGGGAACCAGGTGGGCCCGGAGGGCCCATCGGCCCGGTGGCTCCAGTCTCGTTTGCCGGGCTGCCATTGTCGGACGGCGGGCAGCAGCAGTACCGCCAGCACCCGTTATAAAAGGGAAATTCCCGATTCATAAATAGTCTCCTTTTCGTGGATTGGATTGCCCCACTCTATCCTATTCCACCATCCCCCAATGGGGGACTGTCTGTCAGGTCAACTTGACAAGACAGGTTGTATCTGTTATCCTGTTTGTAAGGTTAACACGACAAATCGGAGGGACTTCCATGAAAAACCGTATCCTTCAGCTGCGGGAGGCTCGGGGGCTCACCCAGGAGCAGTTGGGCGAGCTGGCAGGCGCTTCCCGCCAGGCCATCAACGCCATCGAAACCGAAAAATTCGAGCCCTCGATCTGGCTGGCGCACGACCTTGCACAGGTGTTCGGCCTCCGGATCGAGGAGGTTTTCCTCTTCGAAGAGAGCGTGCGGCGCTCCCGGGTGGACAAAAGCAAGGGGGTAAGCCAGTGGCGCTGCGAGAATTGAGGCTGTTTGACGACCGGGCGCTGCACCTCCCCTGCCGTCCGGTGGAGGCCGTGGACGACAGGGTGCGCGCTCTGCTGCGCGACATGGCCGAGACGATGTACCACACCCAAAACGGCGCGGGACTGGCCGCCTGCCAGATTGGGGTCCTGCGGCGGCTGGTGGTGATCGATCTGGGAGAGGGCCTCTTGCAGCTGGTCAATCCCCGCCTGGTCGGCGCGAGCGGGGAACAGCTCTGCCTGGAAGGGTGCCTCAGCTTCCCCGGGCACTGGGCGAGCACCATGCGCCCGTTTTGGGTGAGCGTGCAGGCGCTGGACGAATGGGGGAACGAGCTGCTGCTTGAGGGGGAAGGGGAGCTTGCCAAGTGCTTCTGCCATGAGCTGGACCATCTCGACGGGATATCCCTCCCCGACCGCGCGCTGGAATGGATCGAGCTGTAAAAAAATATCTCTCCGAGCTATTTTTTACGATTCTTACGACCGGCCTACGGCCATGGCCGTTTTATTTTGTGGCCGACCTGCAAAAAAACGCCCTTGCGGTAATGGGCGGTGTTCGTAAGACAGTTAACAGCCACAGCAGTGCAAACTGCTGTGGCTGTTCTTGTAGTTTGTCCGGCCATATGATAATGTGGAACCGAACAGATCTTTAAATTCTAAATTGTCAAACTGAAAATTTTTTTATGAAATATTCGTAATCACAGCAATTTCTTTTCTAGGCAGACGGCGTCCGTTTCATTTTTATAAGGAGGATAATTTTCACAGGGCAAATAGCCTACTCTTTTATAGAAATCAATCGCATGAGGATTACCTTCCCGGCACTCTAGGATAAGCCGTCTGTAGCCACAATCCAGCGCCAGTGTTTCAACTGCGGCCATTAACTCCGCTCCATATCCCCGACGATTCTTCTTTGCAAAAACTCGTTTGACTTCTCCAGTGGTATCATCAAATTTACGAATCCCCGCACAGCAAACGGGCATACCTTCATCATAGCCTATCACAAAAAAAGACTTGTCATGATTGAAATCGTCCAGACAAACATGTTTTGTTCCATTATGGCCAAGAATACCCATCAAGGCCACATTCAATTCATACAAAAGCATCTGTGCGTCTGCCGATTGAACATCCGTTTTTTCAAAACGCATTCTCTGGTGCTCCTTTTCGCCGCATTCTACCGTCAAATTCAGATTTAACTATCTAATCCTCAAAAACCATTGATTTTTCAAGGCTTCACGCCTGTTTTTCATTCAAACCTTATCTGTTTGCCCTTGTTTTTGCCCTTACGAGCCGAAACAAGGGCAACTTTTTATTCCCCGCCGACCACCTTATCCAGCAGCCTTGCGGAAGTGCGCTTCGCTTCCCTTGTAGAGTGAGCGTAGATGTTCATTGTGGTACTGACATCGGAGTGTCCGAGAAGTTCCTGCACATCTTTCGGCTTTGCGCCGCCGGAAAGCAGATTGCTTGTGTAGGTGTGACGGAGCGTGTGGAAATGGAAATCTTCAAGCCCTTTCACTTTCTTCTTTGCCGCCCTGCACATAATCCCTACCGTACTCGGCGCTTCATACGCCCCGTCTGCTCTCAGGCAGACAAAGGAGATTTCCTTGTAATCCTCCGGGACTTCCTCTGTCCTTTGCAGGCTGTAAACCTCATAATAGGTGCGCCCTTTTTCCTTTACTTCTTTGTAGTAGTTCAGGTGATAAAACTCCCCGTAGCGGAAACGGTTTTTGCGCTGTTCTGTTCTCGCCGCCCGCAGGATTGCCGCCAGCGTGTCGCAGAAATCAACGGTGCGGACTTTGCTCCGTTTTGTCGTTCCCACTTCGGTTGTGTGCCTTGTTCCGTTATAGCGCATGCTTCGGCGTACCGTGAGATATTGTTCCTCAAGGTTAATATCCTGCCAAGTCAAGCCGCATACTTCCCCGATACGAAGCCCCGTGTAGTACGCTATCTGCACAGGCAGCAAGGCGGGATTATCTTTTGCCTTGAGAAATTCCTCCAGCTTTTGGAACTGTTCATGGGTGATAGTAGGAATACTGGAAGTATCTTCCTCACTGTCCGAGAAAATATCCGTTTCCTGCTTCCTGCCCCTCAGCTTCACATACTGCATAGGGTTAAAGGTAATCAGTTTTTTCGGGAAAACCGCAAAGCGGAAGGAATTTTGCAACACCGCCGAGAACAGGAGCATATATCCTTTGCTCATGGGCTTTGAAGTTGTCCCGTCCGGGTTTGTCCCACCGTAGCTCAGAAAATCAATGAACGCCTGCAAATGGTCGGCGGTCACGGTTTTCAGCTTGCGTTTGCCAATGGGATATTGCTTGATACGGTTGACCGTTCCCTGATAGGACATGACCGTCCCGTTGCTTAAGTTGCCGGGTTTCAGTTCTTCCTCTACCCACATATCCAGCATATCGCCTACCGTGATGTTTTCCGCTTTCCCGACAAACTGCTTTTCCTCATAGTCCGCTATCGCTTTGCGGAGCATGGCTTCTGTTTCCGCCTTGCTCTCTGTGCCTGCAAACTCTTTCTGCACTTTTCTGCCGCTTTCATCTTCAATATAAAAGCGTCCGTACCACTTTTTGCCTTTCTTTCTTACAGAACCTTTTGCCATAGATAAAAAACTCCTTTCTATCCGTGGCAATCGGGACTGTGACATATGGTGTGCGTAAAGTAATTGTGTCACTTCCGCCAGTGAAAGTCAACTGGCGTCTTTACTTGTCAAGGTGCCACGGAATTTTCTTTTTCGGAAAGCCTTTCTTCGGCTTCCTCCACTATCCCGAAAAGTGCGCCCATCGACATTCTTGTGCGCCCCTCATCGTGGATATGTAAAATCCCGTCTAAAAACCGTTTCATATCCTCAATCGGTACTTCCATCTTCTTGCGGTATACCTGTTCCATGATTGCCCCGGACTCTATGGCGTACCGTCCAAGAGACTCTTTCAGCCCTTTGTCCTCCGCCACACGGTCAACTTCCTCCATAGCATCAGCAAAGTAGCAGGTCATAACCGTATACAGGTCAACCATCTTGCCGAGAAATGTCGTGAGAAGCTGCTGGTGCGGCTCGCCCTTTACTGTATAGGAAACTGTGTCCAGATATTTCCTGATGTGTTCCTCAATATCCCGCTGGCAAAGAGTATAGGTGTCATATTCCTTATCATCGGAAAGACCTGTCAGCCATTCGGGAGTTGTGAGCAACGCTTCCGCAAGACCGTTGATAACCATTGTGCGCTTCGGATCAACTCCGTCCGCTTCATACCGCTGAATGGTGGATTTGTTCACGCCTACACGCCTGCCAAGTTCCGGCATGGTAATGTTTAACTCTGTGCGGCGTTCCTTAATCCTCCTACCGACCTGTTTTGCGGTGAATGTGGTTTCTTTTTTCAAGGTGTTCACCTCCTGACTGGTATCAGTATAACACGCCGATACTTATTTTGCAACCTTTATCTCAATGAAAGTTGTAAATAAACTATGAATGGTTGCAAAATAGGTTGACAAGAGATGGCAGAATAAGTATAATGATAAAACAGTAGTTGCAAAATGAGTATTCTAAAAGGAGGTTGATAGAATGAGCGCAGTCAAAATGGGACTTACCATAGAGGAAGCCGCAGAATGTACGGGTATCGGCAGGAACACCATGCGGAAGCTGGTGGAATGGGGAAAGCTGCCCGTCCTCAAAGTGGGGCGCAAGACCATTATCCGCAGGGACACGCTGGAACGGTTTCTGACGGTCAATCAGGGAAGAAATCTTCTGAAGCCCGATGATGTCCGCAGAGTGGAATGACCATCCATTCTCTTTTCGGAAAGTAACCCTAAGCCCTCGGCGTTTGAGAGCGAAATACACCCCTCGCACAAATCTTCGATTTGTACTCCGGGTATTTCGCCCTTGCAGGGGGCTTCCGTATCAACCGCCTGCGGCGTATGATACGGGGCTGTCACCGCTGCCGCAGCGACAGCCACAACCGTAAACGGTTGCAAAAAAAGGACGCACCTTGACAACAGAAAACGGAGATGATGTATGCCGAGACACAGTTTTATCCAGATGTCAAAACTGCCCAATGTCAAAGGGCGAATATCGTATATTACAAGCCATGCAAGGCAGGAAAATCTCTATGCCACCTACCGCACCGCCGACAGCACCTTTTGGAGCAACCTTGCAAGGGAAAGCCAGCAGGAGTTTCAGCGCAGCGGCACAGAGGGCAAATGTATCGAAGCAAGGGAACTGATTATCGCCTTGCCCGAAATCTATACGCAATACGAGCCGCAGCAGGTACTCACGGACTTTACAGAGGAGTTCCGCAGGCGGTACGGTGTGGAGTGCGTGTCCGCCCTCCACCACAACAAGCGCAAGACAAATTATCATATCCATCTGATTTTCAGCGAGAGGAGGTTGCTCCCCGAACCTGATGTAAAGGTTGCTTCCCGCAGCGTGTTCTTTGACGAGACTGGAAAGCGTGTCCGCACCAAAAAGGAAATCACGGGGGAGGACGGGCAGATACGGAAAGGCTGTACCGTCATCAAAAAAGGCGAGGTATACGAAAGCCATCTGTTTACTACCAAAGATACACGCTTTAAGGGAGAGCCTTTTCTCCGAGAGATAAAGGAAGTGTATACAGAACTTATTAACTGCCATATCTCCGATCCTGAGCAGCACTTAAAGGTATTTGATAAAAACAGCGTCTATCTTCCGGCCAAGAAAATCGGCAAAAATAATCCCAAAGAGGACGAAATCAAAGCCGATAATGCCGCAAGGCAGGAATGGAACAGGACAGCGGATATGGCGTTATTATCAGGTATCTCCGAAGCAAAGATTTTAGAAGTCAAGCAGACAGAGATACACGAAAAGGCGAGCCAGTCTATCAAAAGCAAGGGCTGGCTGCCGGGTCTGTTCCGCAGTATCGTAAACAAGGCTAAGGACTTCCTGCAAAACTTAATCCGTGAACACGATATGCCGCCGAAGCCTGTCCTTGAAATAGATATGGCAGAGTTCCGTACCATGCAAAAGCTGATGATAAAGGCGCAGGATAAGGCGAAAGAAATCCGGCATTTGCAGGATACGGTACTTCCGAAGCTGAAACAACAGCTTGCCGATACAAAAGGGATTTTCAAGGGTAAGGAGCGCAAGGCGCTCACAGAGCAGATACAGCGGACAGAAAAGGAAATCGCTGAAAAGCTGGATAAACTGCCCGATGTTCTGAAAGAGGACGGTTATCCCGATGTGCAGGCGTACATGGCAACCTACCGTAAGGCGGAGGCTGTTGTGGAGCAGTTCAATCGTGACCTTGCCGCATGGGAGCAACAGGTCAGGGAAAAACAGAAACCCGCCAAAAAAGAGCAGGCAAAGCCGCCTGAACGAGAGAGCGTGCTGAAACGCCTGCGTCAGCTTCAGGCGGAGGGTAAGCAGAGAAACCAGCCGAGACAGAGAAAGAAATCCTTTGACAGAGACAGCCGATAGGCACGAAAAACCGCCGCTATGGTATCACCCATGCGGCGGCATACATAAAAATCTTATTTGTGTTCTGCAAGCGTGACTTTCATATCCTGAGCATTGATGCTTGTTTCCTTTTTGCACTTCGGACAGTAGAGAGGGAAGTTTCTTAATTCTGTATCTTCCCGTATCATTGTGCGAGTTTTATTGCCGCAGATAGGGCAATATATCCATTCTGTGGCTTTCATGTTACTTTTCTAATTTCAAGTCTTTTATTTTTTGAGATATTCTCTCAATGACCTGTATAAAACATTCATCACTTTTGCCCGTCGGATCGGGAAGTCCCCAATTATCATCAAACGCTCTACCGATATAGGGACAACCGACATCACACCCCATTGAAATCGCAATATCGGGCGTAGGGATTTTATCAATCGTCTTGCTATACTGGCTTTGCTCCATATCTATCCCATAAAGCTGTTTCATAAGCCGCACAGCGTCCTGATTGATTTGTGATTTTGTTTCTGTTCCGGCAGAATAGAAATCAAACTTATCTCCCGCCAAATGTTTTCCAAGTGCTTCTGCAATCTGACTGCGGCAGGAGTTATGCACACAAATAAAGGCTACCTTTTTCTTATCCATCGTTAAAACCCCAGCTTGTGCAGCAGAGCAACCACATCAGCAGCTTTCAAAACCTTACCCATAGCAACAACCTTTTCGTTGACAACAAGGGCAGGCATACTCATAACACCGTATTCCATTACTTTCTGCATATCGGTAATGTATTCGACCTCTACGGAAAGTCCCATATCCTTTACTGCCTGCTTTGTGTATTCAAATTGTTCGTGACAGGATTTACAACCTGCCCCTAACACTTTGATACAGCAGATTTCTCCCTCTTTCAAATCAGGACAGCAATCGTTTGTAATGCTTTCTGCTTCGCTGGCAGCACAACCGCAGCTACAAGCGCAAGCAGGTGTTTTCTTTTCTTCTTCCTTTTTCTTTCCAAAGTTAAATAATGCCATAATAATAACCTCCTAAAATTAAACAATTAAATATTGTATTGCGTTGAAAAGATAGCCTACAATAATAATACCAGCAGCACATATTCCAATGAAAATACCAAGCAGTTTCGGTTTGACCGCCTTGCGAAGCATAATCATTGAAGGGAGCGAAAGCGTAGTAACGCCCATCATAAAGGAAAGGACAACGCCGAGCAAAGCACCTTTTGCAAGCAGGGCTTCTGCAATCGGAATTGTACCGAAAATATCCGCATACATCGGAATACCGACTATCGTAGCAAGAATTACGCCAAACGGATTATTTTCGCCAAGTGCTTTGACAATAAATTCTTCAGGAATCCAGTTGTGAATGAAAGCACCAATGCCCACGCCGATCAGAACATAAGGAGCAACCTTTTTAGCGGTTTCAACAACCTGTTCCCACGCAAATTTCATACGGTCTTTGAAATGCAGTTCCTCCTGCGGAACATCAATCGAGTGACCGTTTCGGATATATTCTTCCACTTGATTATCGAGGTGCAACTTTTCAATTAGCGTTCCGCCAGCCACAGCGATTACCAAACCGAATATTACATATAAAACAGCAACTTTCCAGCCGAAAATACTCATCAGTAAGACAAGGCTTCCGAGGTCAACCATCGGCGAAGAAATCAAAAAGGAGAATGTAACGCCAAGCGGCAAACCTGCGCTTGTAAACCCGATAAACAACGGAATGGAAGAACACGAGCAAAACGGTGTTACCGTACCGAGCAGAGCGGCGATGATATTCGCCCATATTCCGTGAAATCTGCCGAGTATCTTTTTAGCTCTTTCGGGCGGGAAATAACTTTGAATATACGAGATAATCAAAATCAAAACGCCGAGCAGTACCATAATTTTTACAGTATCATAGATGAAAAACTGAACACTTCCTCCTATTTTGCCCGTGGTATCTAAACCGCAAGCGTTCAAAAATGTTTCAATGAGGCGATTCAGCCAGTTCATACCAAGGACTTCATTTTGAAAAAAGTCCCAAATTGTTTTTAGTGTCTCCATAAAAAGCCCCTTTCATATAGTTATATTGAAATATGTCGATTTATCGTCCCGAATATAAGCCGTGCGGAAAAGCAATCAATAAACTTCCTCACTTTTCACAGCACGACTTGTTTTCGCTTTCAACATCAAGTGTTGTCAACTGCCGCAAACATTCTTTTGCCTGCTCCACACCTTTTTCTGAAATAGAATAGTGTGTCCATTTTCCCTCTTTGCGCCCGACAACTATTTCAGCGTCACAAAGAATTTTCATATGGTGGGAAAGCGTAGGCTGCGTGACATTGATTTCTTCTAGCAACTTGCAAGCACATTTTTCACCTGAACGCAGCAGTTTTATAATCCTAATGCGGTTTTCATCACAAAACGCTTTGAAAATTGCCGCAATTCTTTTTTCATCCATCTCTCTCAATCACCTCCTATAGATAAATGTCTATGTGTTATTATATGCAACACATAGAAAAATGTCAATATATTTTTTTGATTTAAGTGAAACAGCGGTAGGAAAACTAAATCCTACCGCTGTCTTCTTATGCAAAGATGATTTCTTTTTCCACAATCTCCTTTGCACACGCCCGTATGTTATTCATTCTCTGTGTCCATTCCAAAGCGTTTTCCGCCTTTAACTGCTCCGTAATACCCTGCACCCGTTTCATCTGCTCTGTGAGCCTTTCCATGCGTTCCTGCGCCTGCCTGTCGATGTCAGCAAGGTAATTGTTCAGTCTGCCGCTTGTGAACAAGGTTATGTAGGTGGCTCGGCGGTATTCTTTCAGATACCGCAAGTGCCGCTGTCCCCACAAACCAATAGGCTGTTCTTTTTCGGCTGGTAAGATAAGACATGGGATATAATAATCTCCTTGCAGTTCATACCACAGACCATTTTTATCATCGTAAATGTACTTGTCCATTGAAAAATCCTCCGTTATAATATATTCGCACATACATCACAGTTCTCCGATTGCCACACTTTGTTATATCTTGTTATGAGATTTTCTTGCCCTTGTATTTGCCCTTATGAGCAATGAGGGAAAGAGTAAACTTGTGTGTAACCGTATAAAGAGATAAGGCAGACACATTGCGATAAATCCTTTATTTTCAAGGCTTTTGGAGGATTTTATTAAAACACTGTAACCTCTGTTGAGAGGTCATAATTTACTGATATTCAAATTACTATTTGTCGAGCAGATGCAAGGGCGCGCTTCTATACGGGGCAACCCCGTATGCGCACTCTACGAGGCAAACGTTCCAGACCTCTGAATATCCGGGGCGTTTTCGTCACTGTGTTCTGAACAAGTGATCGCACCCCTTGCGCCGCTTTGCGGCTATCTGCTAAAAGAAACGGCGTGACCACGAAAGTCACGCCGTTTGCTTATTTACTGTCTTACAAACACCCCGCTAAGCCGCAAGGGTGTTTTTATCCTCTCCTGTTGTGCCCGCCCTGGCGCACGATCGGCCCGCGCCGGGGCGCTTCCCCGAACGCCGCGCGCAGGCAGCGCACCGTCTCCTCGCTGACGATGTGCTCCATTTTGCAGGCATCCTTCCCGGCGGCCTCTTCCCCCACGCCGAAGGAGCGGAGCATCCGACAAAGCAGCAAATGCCGCTCGAAGACCTCCCCGGCCGCCGCCTCGCCCTTCGGTGTGAGGCGCAGCCGGCCGTCCTCGCTTTCCAGGTATCCTGCCTGACGCAGCAGCCCCACCGCGTGGCAGACGCTCGGGCGGGAAAAGCCCAGCCGGTTGGCAATCTCCACCGGACGCACCGGCCCATGCTCACGCTGCAGCAGCAGGATCGTCTCCAGGTAGTTCTCCGCCGATTCGCCCAGCTCCATCTTCCCCGCCCCCTCTCCCCCATTGTAGCATCTCTTTCCCCAAGGCGCAAGAGATTTTGTTAGTCTGGACTAATTTTCAATTCATTCATAGATTTTGACTTAAATTTTGCGACAAATACTGGTATACTGGGCATACTAACAGCAGGGAATTGAGACACAGGAGGAATTGTTATGAAAAACGAACAGAAATTCTTTATTTGCAAGCATTGCGGCAACCTGGTCGGCATGATCTACAACGCCGGCGTCCAGCTGATCTGCTGCGGCGAGCCGATGAGCGAGCTGCATGCCAACACCAGCGAGGGCGCCGCCGAAAAGCACCTGCCGGTGGTCAGCAATGACAAGGGCAAGATCCGCGTCGAGGTGGGCAGCACCCATCATCCGATGTCAGAGGAGCACCACATCGGCTTTGTCTATCTGCAGACCAAGCACGGCGGCCAGCGCAAGAGCCTGCCGGTCGACGGGGCTCCGGTGGTCGAGTTCGCGGTGGTGGACGACGAGCCAGTGGCGGTCTACGCCTACTGCAATCTGCACGGGCTGTGGAAGACCGACCTTTGATTTCGCTTCCCTGTCTTTCCGCGGGAGCCCGCAAACCTTATGGGTTTGCGGGCTCCCGTTTTATATGGCTTAGGCGTTCAGTGGTCGAAAGCGCGCAGGACGGGATAGCCGAGGGCGGCGTCCATCCGCCAGACCGAGCTGAAATCCCACCCCTTGGCAGTAAAATTGGATTGGTTCCCGAACTCGGCTTCGCTCATGAGCTGGGTGGCGGAAAAAAGACCTTCTTCGGAGCCGCTCCATCCGGTTCCAAGATTGAGTCCGGCTGTCGGGGTGAAGAAGCAGGAAGAATCGACACTTCCGACAAGGGTGGCGCCGCAGAACACCCCCATGGTCGAAGTCGAGAACCGGGAAACGGCAGTGGAAAGGGTATAACTTCTCGAGGTTCTGGGCGCCGTGGTCAAATGGGTCCAACTGGTGCCGAGCAGTCCGCCGCCAATTACATGGAAGCTGTCGTCCTCTCGGCCGCTTCCCGTGACGGAAGAATCAACCACATAGCAATCGGAGATGGCTCCAAGGCTCTGCCCAACCAGCCCGCCTACTCTGACGAGAGTCGAGGCATAAGGGGCGGAGATGGTACAGTTTTTGATATAGCACTGATCGAGTGACGTAGTATCGGAAGACTGCCCTATGAACGCTCCCATACAAAGCTGGGTTCCTGTAGATTTGTTTTCTATAAATTGGGAATCTACAATCCCCATTCGCTCAATTTTAGCAGGCCCCACCAACCCGAACAGCCCTTCAAGATCAAGGCCGTTTTGCACGCAGGACAAATTCGAGATCACATACCCGTCCCCGTCGTAGTTCCCGGTGAAGGCGGCCGTAGCATTTCCGATCGGCGTCCAGTTGCCGAAGGAGGAAAAGTCGAGGTCGGCCGTCTGGCGGAAATGCTGGCCCGCCGCGAGATGCCGGGTATGGTTCAGGTGCTGCAGCTGCCAGGGCGTCCCGACCCGGTAGGGGCTCCTTTCGCTCCCGTCCCCGGCGTAGAAGGCCCCCTCCGTCCCTGCCGGACAGCCACAGACCGGCGCGGTGGTGAAAACTTTTGTGGCCGTTGATTCCTGGTCGAACGCCTCCCGCCCCGGCCGGACATGCGCCGTCACGCTGAGCGTCCAGGTGCTCGGGCCGCTCACGTCGTAGCGCAGCGGCAGGTGCACCGTCCCGGCCGAGGGGACTGTCACTTCGGCGCTCACCTCGGGGCTTCCCGACGTACTGTTGCCCTCGTAGAGCGCGAAGGTGTAGCTGTCCGTGCGGGGCGAGGGGGTAAAGGGGATGTCCACCCCGTAATCACACTGGTAGCCCTCCCGCACCGTCACCGTGATCCCCGTCCCGGCGGCATCCGCCGGGACGACCGGCAGCAGGACTGCCGCCGCCAGGAGCAGCGCCGATATTCGTAGTTTCAATGCCGTTTTCCCTCCCTCATAATAGACCGCTAGATAAGGTTGCCAGCGGTCATATGAGGGCCGGGAGGCAGGGGGAAGGAGGCATATTCCCTTGCAAAAATCGCCAGAAGAGGATATAATTAGGATGGTTTTAAAAAAAGGCGGGGGGTTTATTCGCCCATCCTTCAAAACAGAATCAAAATTTGCCAACAGGAAACCTTATCTTGCGGTCATTTGTAAACGGCGGCCCGACATGATGTCGGGCCGCCGTTTTTGCCGCGGGGCGCAAGGGCGCTTTTCACCGTTCCCCATTTACAGGCATAGGATGTATCAGTCTCCTTGCGTGCCTGGCGCGTTGTTGCGTATGCGTCGCATATACACAGCAATACGCAGCAAGGGGCAAGGATTCAAAAAGGGACGGATGATTATGTACTGGGAAAGCTTGCCGGCTTTCTGCGGCCTGATCGCCTATACGGCGTTATCCTTTTCCTATATGGGGGCCCTGTTCGGCGCCCGGCTGCGCGAGGGGGATTGCCTGCTCGTCTCCTGCGCCGTCAACTGCCTGATCATGGGCGTTTACAGCGCGCTGGGCCTTCCCCTGGCGCTAACCTATCTCATTACCTATCTGGTGCTGCTCGTCGAACACCTTCTGCTTTACCGCTGCGGATTCCTCGGAACCCTCTTCGCCACCGGAATGTTCCTCTTCCACCTGATCTGTATGCGGATGATCGTCATCTCCCTGTTTTCCCTGATCTGCGGGGCGACCCCCTGGGAAATCCTCGCGCAGAGGGAGCTTTATTACGCCTCGCTCTGCACCACCATGTTCGGCTGCGCCCTCTTCGTACTGTTCTTTAGAAAGGTGATGGAGCTGCAGACCATGCTCCTGCTGCTGGGCACCCCCGACCAGCTGCGCTTCGTGGTGTTTTCACTGGGATGCATGAACCTCTATCTGCTCATCCTCAGCCTCGGGTTCGACGCCCCTTCCCCAAACCGGCTGCTGCCGCTGTTCCACCTGAGCACCGCCTTCATCCTGTTCGCCGCCTTCTACACCATCTTCCGGCACAGCACCCGGATGTGCGTGCTGCTGGAATACCGCTCCCGCTCCCGCCAGCTGCTGCGCCTGCGGACCCGGGAGAGCGAGGAGCTGCGCGCCTTTGCCTTCAACGACGAGCTGACCGGGCTGTATAACCGGCGGTTTGGCCAGGGACATCTGGAGGAGATGCTCTCACGGGGGCGGGAGCTGTCGGTCTGCTTTCTCGATCTGGACCACCTCAAGCTGGTCAACGACCGGTTTGGCCACAAGGAGGGGGACGAATATATCCTCGCCGCCGCGGGGGCGCTGCGCGAGGCCTTCGGCGGCGAGGCGCTCCTCTGCCGGATGGGCGGAGACGAATTCATGGCGCTACTGCCCGGAGTGCGCGAGGAGGAGGCCCATGCGCGCTGCGGGGACGCGGCAGGCCGGCTGCAAGCGTTTTCCGGGCTCTACCACCCCGGGTACGACATGTCGCTGAGCTACGGCGTGGTGCACCTCCCTGCGGGCACAAAGATCGAGGCCGAGCAGGTGCTGCAATTGGCCGACGAGCGGATGTACCGGCACAAGGTGGGGCGCCGGGCGGCCCGCTGATCAAAACCTGCCCCCTTCGGCTTCGCCGAAGGGGGCAGGCTTTTATAGATATTCCAGTATCTCTTTCCGCGAGGAGAGCACCGTGGCGCCGCTTCGGCGCAGCCGCCCGGGGGACTGGTGCCCGCCGGGGATCAGCAGGCAGCGGCAGCCGATGGCCCGCGCCGTCTCATAATCGTGCTCGGTGTCGCCCACCAGGAGCACCCCGGCGGGGTCCAGCCCCCGGCGGCGGACAAAGTCTTGTCCCAGCTCCGCTTTGCTACGCGCGTAGATGTCCGAAACGCCCAATATTTCGTCGAAGTAGCCGAGGAGGCCGAAAAGGCCCATCTGCCAGAGCAGGTGCCGCCGGTGCGAGGCGGAGAGCACCGCCTGGCGCACGCCGCGGCGCTGCAGCTCCTGCAGCGTGTCCAGCGCCCCCTCGCACAGCGGGCAGCGCTCGCTCGCCGCAAGGTAGCGCTCATGGTAGAGCACCGCCAGGCGCTCAAACGGCTCCTTACTGAAATCGAACCCGGCCTTGCGGTAGTATTCGCTCACCGGAAAGCAAAATATCTCCTGGTAGCGCTCGGCGCTCAGCTGCGGCAGACTGCGCTCGCGCAGCATATCGTTGATCGCAGCGACACAGACCGGCGCATCGTCGAGCAGCGTGCCGTTCCAGTCCCAAATCACCGTCGTCGTTTTTCCCATCGTTTCCTCCCGCTTCCCGTTTTTTCTATTTTAACACAGCTTCCCGCAAACGCAAGCCGGACAGGCTGTGGACATTTTGCCGTTCCTATTGTACAATGAATAGAAACCAATTTCGGGAGCGACAACGGATGACAAAACAACGTAAGGCCCTCGCGGCCGCCTTCCCGCTCACCATCCCGGTGATGGCGGGGTACCTGTTCCTGGGGATCGCCTTCGGCATCCTCATGCAGCAAAAGGGCTACCACGCCGGCTGGTCGGCGCTGATGAGCCTGATCGTCTATGCCGGAAGCATGCAGTTCGTCGCCGTGGGGCTGCTCTCCTCCGGCTTTCACCTGGTGCAGACGGTGCTGATGACCCTGCTGGTCAATGCCAGGCACCTCTTCTACGGGATCGCCATGCTCGACAAATATGCGGACACGGGGAAAAAGAAGCCCTATCTCGTCTTCTCTTTGACCGACGAGACCTTCTCCCTGCTCTGCTCGGCCAAGGTGCCCGAGGGGGTGGACAAGGGGTGGTTTTACCTCTTCACCTCGCTGCTCGACCAAATCTATTGGATCGCCGGCTCCTTCCTGGGCGGGGTGCTCGGGTCCTCCTTCTCCTTCGACACCAAGGGGATCGACTTTGCCATGACCGCCCTGTTCGTGGTCATCTTCACCGACCAGTGGCGCACGCCCGGCAGTCATCCCCCGGCGCTGGTGGGGCTTTTGGCGAGCGTTATTTGCCTTCTCCTCTTCGGGGCGCAGAACTTCCTGCTGCCCGCCATGGGGCTGATCCTGCTCTCCCTCATCCTGCTGCGCCGCCGGCTCCGGAAAGGGGGCGAGGCACAGTGCTGACCACCTCGCAGTCGCTCATCGTCTTTTTCGTGATCGCCCTTTGCACCCTCCTCACCCGGGCGCTGCCCTTCCTGCTCTTTCGCGGGAAGCAGACCCCGGCGCTGGTGAGCTACCTCGGGCAGGTGCTCCCCTTCGCCATCATGGGGATGCTGGTGGTCTACTGCCTCAAAGGAATCACGCCGCTGCGCTATCCCTTTGCCCTGCCCGAGCTGATCGCCGTGGCGGGGGTGGTGGCGCTCCATCTCTGGCGGCGCAACACCCTGCTGAGTATCGCGGGGGGCACCCTGCTCTACATGGCGCTGGTGCAGTTCGTCTTTGTCTAGAGAACAGGTAGCATATTCCCCCGCAAATGTGTTATAATGGACAAGGTTCTGCGGTCCGGCGGCCAAAGCCGCCGGGCTCTTGTATTTTACTTGAAATGGAATGATGACTCGTTGATTACGGTAACCAATGTGGGCCTTCAGTTTGGCGCCGCCAAGCTGTTTGACAAGGTCAACCTCAAATTCACCCCCGGCAACTGCTACGGGGTGATCGGCGCCAACGGCGCGGGGAAGTCCACCTTCCTCAAAATCCTCTCGGGCGAGCTGGAGGGCTACACCGGCGAGGTGGAATTCGCCAAGGGCTGCCGCATGTCGGTCCTTCGGCAGGACCACTTCCAGTATGACGAATACCCGGTGCTGGACACCATCATTTTAGGCAACCCGCGCCTGTATGAGATCATGAAGGAGAAGGACGCCCTCTACGAGAAGCCGGATTTCAGCGAAGCGGACGGCGAGCGCGCCGCCGAGCTCGAAGGCGAATTCGCCGAGCTAAACGGCTGGGAGGCCGAAACCGAGGCCGGACGGATTTTGCAGGGACTGGGCCTCAGCCAGGACCTGCTCTCCTCCCCCATGCACGCCCTCTCCCAGCCCGAAAAGGTCAAGGTGCTTCTGGCCCAGGCCCTCTTCGGGCAGCCGGACATCATCCTGCTCGACGAGCCGACCAACGGCCTGGACGTGCGCTCGGTGGACTGGCTGGAGGACTTCCTGCTCGACTTCGCCGGCACGGTGATCGTGGTCTCGCATGACCGGCACTTCCTCAACACCGTCTGCACCCATATCGTGGACATCGACTACAACCGGATCAAGCTCTATGTGGGCAACTACGACTTCTGGTACGAGTCCAGCCGGATGGTCCAGCAGATGCTGCGCGACCAGAACAAGAAGGCCGAGGACAAGATCAAGGAGCTGCAGAGCTTCATCGAGCGCTTCTCGGCCAACAAGTCCAAATCCAAGCAGGCCACCTCCCGCAAGAAGCTGCTCGAAAAGCTGACCATCGACGAGATGCCCGCCTCCTCGCGGCGCTACCCCTGGGTCTCCTTCAAGCCGGAACGCGAGGTCGGCAAGGAGGTCCTGGCGGTGGAGAACCTCTCAAAAACGGTGGACGGCGTCCCGGTACTGCAAAACGTCTCCTTCCGCCTCGGGCGGGAGGACAAGGTCGCCATTCTGGGCAGCGAGCAGGCCACCACCACCCTGCTGCAGATCCTCAGCGGCGAGCTCGAGCCGGACTCCGGCAGCTATAAATGGGGGGTGAGCACCTCCCAGTCCTATTTCCCCAAGGACAATTCCGCCTTCTTCGACGGGTCTGAATTGAACCTCATCGACTGGATGCGCCAGTTCTCTTCTGACGACGCCGAAAGCTATGTGCGCGGCTTCCTCGGGCGGATGCTCTTTTCCGGCGAGGAGCCCCTAAAGCCGGTCTCGGTCCTCTCGGGCGGCGAGCGGGTGCGCTGCATGCTCTCGCGGATGATGCTCGCGGGAAGCAACGTGCTGCTGCTCGACCAGCCCACCAACCACCTCGACCTCGAGTCGATCACCGCACTCAACAACGGCCTGATCGACTTTAAGGGGATCATCCTCTTTTCCTCCCACGACCACCAGTTTATCCAGACGGTGGCCAACCGGATCATCGAACTGACGGACAACGGCCTGATCGACCGCAGCACCACCTACGACGACTACCTCGTCTGGAAGGATCAACAGAAATAATCCAAATTCAAAAGGAGGCGCGCCTTGGACAAAGCCAAGCTGCCCGGCTGGATCGCCGGGCACCGGAATCCGGTCTGCACCATCGTTCTCATTCTTTTTTCCCTTATCTTTCTCTTCACCGGCTACCGGCTGGCGACGGGGGACAACGCCTATTTCGCGGGCCAGACCCTCTCGCAGGACTACTACCGGGCAAAGGTGCTCACCGCTTCCGACGTGCATCTCGAAAGCACCACCTACGGCGACACCGAGATCGTCACCCCCAAGATGGACCTGACCGTCAAGCTGCTCGACGGGTTTCTCACGGGCGAAACGGTGGAGATCCGCGGCCAGCACATCGAGCAGAATTCCTCGGCCAGCTTCTACCCCTACAGGGCGGGGGACGAAATCTTCGTCACCTTCGACTTCGACGAAAACGACGACCCGGTGTGGTTCGCCAGCGACCATGTGCGGGACAAGAGCCTCTTTTTGCTCATCGGGGCGTTTTTGCTGCTGCTCGTCCTCTTCGGGGGGCGCAAAGGGGTCAACACGGTAATCACCCTGATCTTTACCACCGCCTCCGTCTTTTTGGTGATGATCCCCGCCATCATCAAGGGGGTGAACATCTACCTGCTCACCTTTATCATCGCCTCGTTCATCATCGTGATGACCCTGGGGATCGTGGCCGGCCCCTCCTCCAAGAGCCTGGCGGCGGCCGCCGGGTGTATCGGCGGGGTGGGGGTCGCGGGGATCCTTACCGTGGTCATGGAATACAGCATGAAGATTTCCGGGTTGGTGGACGAGGACTCGATGTTTGTACGGCTGATCAACCCCGACCACATGATCGACCTGCGCGGGGTGATCTTCGGGGCCATCGCCATCGGGGCGCTGGGCGCCGTGATGGACGTGGCGATGTCCATCGCCTCCTCGCTCGACGAGCTGCTTTCCTATCAGCCCAATCTCAGTGCCGGGGAGCTGATGCGCTCGGGGCTCAACATCGGGCGGGACATCATCGGCACCATGGCCAACACCCTGATCCTGGCCTACGTGGGCAGCTCGCTCAACGTGATCCTGCTGCTGATGGCCTACAACCATTCCCTCTCGGCGGTGCTCAACCGGGAGATGGTGGCCGTCGAGGTGCTCCAGTCGGTGGCGGGGAGCATAGGGATCCTCTGCGCGGTGCCCTGTACCGCCGCCGTCACCTGCGCGCTGCACAAGCTGCGCCTGCGCAAAAGGGCCGCGGCAGGGGCGAAGGCCAAGTGAATAATCACGAATGCTTGAGGGCGGAGGCTGCCGATGTGGGCAGCCCCCGCCCTCAGCTTTTATCCGGGCCGGGCGCGGCGCCTCCCCCATCTACGCACAGGCAGACGCCCGCTCCCTTTGGCGGGCCAGGCCGCGTTCCTTTTGCCACTGCCAAAAGAAGGCGAGCATGAAAGCGAGCGCGGCGGCCGAACCGGCGAGGATCAGGATGGTGTTGACCCGCCCGCGCAGGAAATAAAATTCCGATTCCACCAGGATGTTTTCATAAAGCGGCTTATGTTCCGAATACCCATGTTCCCGGTCCACGTCGCCGGCCACCCCGCGGTAGTCCTCATCCGGCCCGACCTTGGCGATCATATCTCCCCCGGGCAGGGAGAGCGGCATCTCCTCGGGCGTCTCGTACCCCTCCCGGATCGGCTTCGCGATCAGAAATCCAATCTCTTCCAGCTCGCAATAGTAGATCATCTCTTCATACACCGCGCCGCTCATCGTATCGCTGTAGGTGCAAATCCCGGTGTCCTGCGCTCCGGGAATCGCGAGAGTAAAGTAGTTTCCCGAATCCTCAAAATCCTCGATCTCCTTGAAATCCCCGATGCGCACCGGCGGCAGGAGAAAGCAAAATGAATCGGACAGGAAAAAGGCGGCGAGCAATGCCGCCGCCACAACGCCACACCCGGCGGACTTTAAAAGGTTGCCTATTATGGGGATCTCCATCTGTCGTATGCTCCAGTCTGTGTTGTCAAGTCGTTTATCCCATTGTGTTTCGCAGCGTGCCGATCCCCCCGATTTCCACGCTGACCTCGTCCCCCCGGCGCATGGGAGCGCTGCCCGCCGGGGTCCCGGTGAGGATCACGTCCCCCGGAAGCAGCGTCATGACCCGCGAAACATACCCCACCAGCTCGGGGATGCCGAAGAGCATGTCCCCCATATTTGCCTGCTGCCGGACCTTCCCGTTGAGGGAAACCGTCAGCTGCAATTCCTTATAATCGAGCCCGGTCACCACACAGGGCCCGAGCGGGAGAAAGCCGTCGAACCCCTTGCACAGCGCCCATTGGCTCCCCGGAAGCTGCAAATCGCGCGCCGTGACGTCGTTGGCGCAGGTCAGCCCGAGGATGTAGTCCTGCGCGTACTTCATGTCGATGTTCTTGGCCGGGCGGCCGATGACCACCGCCAGCTCCCCCTCGAACTCCACTTGCTTGGACAGCGGCGGCCAGGGAATCCTTGAGCCGGGCGCCGTCACCGCCGAAGGAGGTTTTAAAAAGAGCTGCGGCTCTTTGGGCGCCCGAAGCCCCCGCTCCTGCGCATGCTCCCTGTAATTATAGGCCACCCCGACGACCTTGCCCGGCTGAACCGGCGGGAGCAGGTTCGCCCCCTCGAGCGGGAAGGAACGGCCGCTCATGCGCAGCCCCTCGAAAATGTCCCCCTGCACCTCGTAGATTGCCCCGCCCTTGATGACGCCATAGCGGATGCCGTCCCGTGTTTTTAAACGAACCAGCTTCAAATTTCCGCCCCCTTTTTACTTAATTTTACTAAAACCGATTATATCACAGTTTCTATTCCCAGAAAAGTACCATTCGTCCTTTTTCGTCAGATTTCGTCAAATAATCTGAAAGAAATTAAACAGCGTTCGCTCCTGGAAGAAAATACAATTCATGGAATAAATATTCGTTCAAGGGAATAAATATAAAAATATTTTAGTCACAATGCCATAAATTAATACGTTTTCATTCGTTACTATGGAGGAATTAGCTAAAAACCCTTGCAAAAGTCCTCATCCATGCGTATAATGCAGATTATCAGGAGGCGGGCAGGTGTCCGCAATATAAACACAGCCGACCTTATCAAAACGAGGAGGTAGATTTATGATTACCATTGGCAAGGACAAACTGGTGACGATGAACATCCAGTACAAATACTGGCCGCTGAAGAAATTCCTGGATGACACGGTAGACTGCGGCGTACAGAACATCGAGCTGTGGGGCGCCGCCCCGCACTTCCATCCCGAGGACATGACCTACGCGGACATCCAGAAGGTGCGCCGCGAGATCGAGACGAGAAATCTGAGCCTCGTCTGCTACACCCCCGAACAGTGCGTCTACCCGATCAACATGGCGGCCGAAACCGAGCCCGAACGCCGGCGCAGCCTCAAGTTCTTCGAGGATTCGATCCGGGTGGCCGGCGAGCTGCACTGCCCGAAGATGCTGGTCACCACCGGCTGGGGCTACTTCGATGACAGCAACAAGGAGGAAGCCTGGGAGCACGCGCGGGAAGGGATCTACGACCTGTGCGAGCTGGGGCTCGAGCATGGGGTAAAGATCGCGCTGGAGGTGCTGCGCACCGATGAGAGCAACCTGGTCAACAACCTCCCCTCGCTGTGCAAGATGCTGAAGGAACTGAACCACAAGAACGTGGGCGGCATGATCGACAACGCCCCGATGGGCTTCGCCGGCGAGACGCCGAAGGATTACCTCGACGCGCTCGGCAAGGACCTCATCCACGTCCACTTCATCGACGGGACCCCGGGCGGGCACCTGGCCTGGGGGGACGGGAACCTCCCGGCCGAGCAGTACCTCGAGGAGCTGTCCGCGGGTGGGTACGAAAACTACCTCTCGCTGGAGATCACCTCCGGGCGGTACTACATGGACCCGACCGCCTCGGTCAGGCAGAGCGTCGATTACCTCTTCAAGCTCCTCAAATAAGTGAAACCGTCAGGAGGAACCGCTATGAAACTGAGAAAAGAACAGATTGCCGGCGGAAACTACCAATACACCCGCCACCCCTTCTCCCACTTCGTGGAGTCGATGAAGCGCATGGACGTCCATCACATCGAGCTCTACGCTGCCTCCCCCCACCTGTATGTCGACGACTACACCCCCGGCACGGTGGGCGGGCAGCAGAAGCTGCTGCGCGAGGCCGGGATCACCGTCTGCTGCCTGACCGCCGAGCAGTGCCTCTACCCGGTCAGCGCCGCGATCGACGATCCCATCGTGCGGGAGCGCTCGCTGCGCTACTATGAGAAGGCGCTCGAGCTGGCCGCCGCCTTCGAGTCCCCCTATATGCAGATGATCTCGGGCTCCGGGCTGATCGGCAGCGACCCCGGGGAGGACTGGAAGCGTTCGGCCGACGGGATCGCCCGTCTTATGAAGACCGCTGAGCGGGTGGGGGTCACCATCGTGCTCGAGGCGGACCGCACCTGCACGGTGAAGGACACCCCCGACCAGCTCAAGATGATCAAGGAAATCGGCAGCGACCACCTCAGCGGGATGATCGACACCAACGCGATTTACCACGCCGGCGAGGACTTCGAGGAGAGTGTTAAGCTGCTCGGGCCCCATCTGCGCCATCTGCACTTCATCGACCTTAAGCCGGACGGCGGCTGCCTGGTCCCGGGGAGCGGGATCCTGCCGATGAAGGAATATCTCGACGTCCTCGGCAAGTACGGCTATGAGGGGTATCTGACCCCCGAGCTCTGGGGCTTCCGCTACCAGGAATGCGCGGACGAGGCCATGCAGCAGAGCCTCGACTTCTGCCGCGGCTGCCTCGACGATTAAGCGCAAGGAGGAACATACATTGAAGCTCAAAAAGGACCAGATTGTGGGTGCAAACTACCACTACACCCGCTACAGCCTGCCCTATTTCGTGAAATCCATGGAGCGCCTGGGCGTGCGTCAGATTGAATTCTACGCGGCGGACCCCCACCTCTATGTGGAGAACTGCACCCCCGAGCGGGCGAAGGACATCCGCCGCCGGCTCGACGACAGCGGGATCAAGGTGGCCTGCTTCACCCCGGAGCAGTGCTCCTACCCGATCAACATCGCGCTGGACGACGACTATGCGCGCAGCTACTCGGTGCACTACTACGACTACACCCTGGAATACGCGGCCATCCTCGGCTCCCCGCTGGTGCAGATCGTGGGCGGGCGCGGCTACTTCGACGGGGACCTCGACGGCGCGTGGGAGCGTTCGAAGGAATCCCTGCGCCTCATCACCGAGCGGGCCAAAAGCTACGGGATCACCATCGTGCTCGAAGCCTCGTCCTACATGACCTCGACGGTGGTCAACAACTGCACCCACATCCGCCAGATGATCGACGAAATTGGGCTGCCCAACCTGCGCGGGATGATCGACACCAACGCCCTTTATAAGGCCGAGGAGGACTTTGAAACCTGCGTGAAGCTCCTGGGCGAAGACCTGGTACATATGCACTTTATCGACGCCACCGAGAACGCCTATTCCCTGATCCCCGGCACCGGGGTCCTGCCGATGGCCGAATGGATGCAGATCCTGGCCGACCACGGCTACAAGGGCGTGCTCACCCCCGAGCTCTGGGGCACCCGGTACGCGATGGACCCCGAGGACGCGATGAAGAAGAGCCTCGAGTTCTGCTACCAGTACGCCGAGTAAAGCATTGGTCCCAGCTGTGCTTTTCTATTTCGTGCCCACGCGGCCGGAAAATGCACAGTGCGATAAAACGTGAAAGTACATTTCGTTTGAGAAAGGAAGAGGAGAATGAAAAAACAGAAAATGCTCGCGCTGTTGTTTGCTGCGATCATGACCATGTCCGTGTTTGCCGGCTGTGGCGGCGGCGGACAGGCACAGGCCGGCTCCGAGGGCGGCGCCGAGGCCTCCCAGACTTCACAGGGAGGAGACAAGGCGGCCAGCGGCGACAAGGTGACCGTCAAGTTCCTGCACAAGTATGTGGCGGAGCCCTTCCCGCAGCTCTTTGAGGACCTGTGCAAGGAGTACACCGACGCGAACCCCAACGTGACCATCAAGATCGAGACCACCACCGACGACGAGATCAAGGACAAGCTGCGCGTCCTGATGGGTTCGGGCGACATGCCCGACATCTACCAGGTCTGGTCCGGCGAGTACACCAAGAAGTTCATCCGCGCCGGCGCCACCTTGGACCTGACCGACTACCTGGCCAAGGACACCGAGTGGAAGGATTCCTACATCCCCGCGGCGCTGGGCTCCTTCACCTATGATAACAAGACCTGGGGCATCCCGACCCGCTTCGACGCCATGCTCTACGTCTACAACAAAGAGCTCTTCGCGCAGGCCGGGATCGAAAAGACCCCCGAAACCTGGGACGAGTTTATAGCCATCTGCGAGAAGCTGCAGGGCGCCGGGATCACCCCGTTCTCCTTCGGCAACGGCATCGTCTGGGATGCGCCCCACTGGTACGGCGCTCTCTGGGGCAAGTGCGTGCCCGAAGAGATCATGCAGGGCCAGGACTATGAGGTGACCACCGTCAAGATCGACCATCCCGGCTACATCAAGGGCCTGGAGTACTTCAAGCAGCTGCAGCCCTACTTCACCCCCAACGTCGGTTCCACCGACCATGAGATGCTCTGCCAGAACTTCTACGCCGGCAAGGGCGCGATGGCCTACCTCGAAATGCTCGAATTCCAGACCGTCTATGACAACATGGGCGACAACTTCGGCTGGTTCCCCATGCCCGACATCCCCGGCGAAGAGGGTGACCAGGACCGCATCCACGGCGGACCGGAAGGGCTGTGCGTCTCCGGCTACACCGCGAACCCCGACGTGACCGTCGACGTGCTCAAGCACCTGACCAGCCCCGACGCTGAGAAGCGCAAGGCTGACGCCGGCCACACCTCCAGCTTGATCGGCGCCATGACCAGCGACAACTTCTGCGCCCAGGCGCTCGAGGCCATGGACTGGGTCCTCAACGAGACCTCCGGCATGATCGAGTGGTGCGACTGCGGCTTCGAGTCCAGAATCACCGAGGTCCTGCTCAAGAACGGCCAGGACTACATCGACGAGCGCCTCACCGCCGAGGAGTACATCGGCAAGATGCAGGAAGCCGCCAACGCCGTGCGTGCCGAATATGCCGGCGAAGCTGCCGCCGAGTAAACAGCCTCGGGATTTCAGCTCGAAACATTGGTCTCACACCAAACGCTTCGCATTCATTCAATCAGGGCCGGGCGGACCGCCCGGCCCTGATTGATAACCGTACGGCCTTGGCCGCTGGTCGGCCGTAGAGACGAAATCTATGGTAAAGGAGGAGATATTTCTTGCGTGCTAAGAAATACACCCCGTTTCTCTACATCATTCCAGCTCTCGCAATCCTTCTTGTCTTCGTCTATGTCCCCATCATCCTCAACTTTTTCTGGAGCCTTTTCCAGTGGAACGCGTTTACCCCGGGCATGAACTGGGTCGGGCTTGACTACTACGCCAGGCTCTTCCAGGATGAAAACTTTTGGATTTGCCTGAAAAACAATTCCCTCTATGCGTTTATCTCCCTCTTCGGGCAGGTGGGCTTCGGCCTGGTCATCGCGGCCATCCTGGAAAGCCAGTTCATGCGCCGCTACTCCGGGTTCTTCCGGACGGTCTACTTCATCCCGTCCATCATGTCCATGACGGTGGTCGGACTGCTGTTCTACCTGTTTTACAACCCGAACGTCGGCCCGTTCAACACCATCGTGCATGCCCTGACCGGCATGGACACCACCGCCCTCGACATCCTGGGCACCCCCGAGACCGCCATCTTCGGCGTCATCGCAGTCTCCCAGTGGATGTGGTTCGGCTACATGGCCATGCTGCTGATCATCGGGATCCAGAAGATTCCCGACGAGCTCAACGAGGCGGCCGTCATCGACGGCGCCAACCAGGTGCAGATCTTCTGGCACGTCACCATCCCGAACATCAAGGAGATGATCCTGGTCGACACCATCGTCTGCGTGGTCGGCTCCTTCAAGCTCTTCGACGAGGTCTACATCATGACGCGCGGCGGCCCGGGCTACTCCTCCGAGGTGCTCGCCGGCTACATCTACAAGGCGGCCTTCCGGCAGGATGAAATGGGCTACGCCTGCACCATCGCGGTCATCCTGTTCATCATCACCTTCATCCTCTCCCTGCTGCAGATGAAGGTATCCGGCTCCGGCAAGGAATAAGGAGGGGCGAAAAATGGAAAAAAATATAAAATCTAAAATTGTCCACATCCTGCTTTGGATCATGCTGATCGTGCTGGTCCTCTCCATCTTCCTGCCCTTCTACTGGATGATCATCAGCGGCTTCAAGGAGAACAAGGACCTCTACAGCAACTCCTTCGGCCTGCCCACCGTCTGGAAGGTGGAAAACTACGCCACCGCCTGGCGGGTCGGCGTGGGGCGCTTCATCGGCAACAGCGTCTTTGTCACGCTGGTCTCCACCATCCTGACCCTCGCGCTGAGCGCGGCCTGCGCCTTCGGGCTGAGCCGCTTCAAGTTTCGCGGCCGCGAGGTCCTCTTCATGGTCATCCTGGCCGGCCTGCTGCTGGCCCCCCAGGTCGCGCTGGTACCGCTCTACCGGATCCTCAGCACGATGGGAATCTATAACACCTATCTCGCCATGATCGTGCCCTATGTGGCGTTCCGTATCCCCTTCACCGTCTTTTTGATCCGGGCGTATCTCCTCGACTTCCCCAAGGACATCGAGGAGGCGGCCATCATCGACGGCTGCTCGACCTTCCGCATCTTCCTGAGCATCACCCTCCCGGTTTCCAAGCCCGTGCTGGCCTCGGCCTCGCTGCTGGCGGTCATGAGCTTCTGGAATGAATTCATGATGGCGATGGTCTTCACGTCCGACAACTCGATCCGCACCATCCCGCTCGGGCTCGCCACCCTCAAGGGCACCCTGTCGACCGACTGGGGCGCGCTGATCGCGGGACTGGTAATCGCGGCGATCCCGGTGATCATCCTCTTCGTCGCCTTCCAGAAGCAGTTCGTGCGCGGCATGACCGCGGGCGGCGTCAAGGGTTAATTACCGTTTGGCCCCGCCAACCGGTCAGAAATTTTATTATCGAGGTGGATTATGAAACTTTCTTTTCTTTCAATGGCCTACTCGCGCTACTCGCTTTCCAAGGCCTTCTCGGAGGCCGAGCGCCTCGGAATGGATGGGATCGAGGTCTGGGGCGGACGGCCGCACGCCTACGTCTATGACTGCGACGACAAGATGATTAATGAGATCAACCGGATGTCCAGGGACACCGGCGTGCCGGTCTGCGCCTACACCCCCGAAAACTGCGTCTATCCGTACAACCTGTGCTCCCAGTCCGAGAAGGAGCGCCGGGAGACGGTGGAATACTACAAGCTCGCGCTGGACGTCGCCGCCCAGATCGGGGCGAAGCTGATCCAGATCACCCCCGGCGACCCCGGCTACGAGGGGAACGAGCGGGACGACTGGCGGCACCTCGTCGAGGGCATGCAGGAGGTCTGCGCCCACGCCGAGAAGGTCGGGGTGGACGTGGTGATGGAATCCCTCTCCCCCTACGAGAGCCTGATCATCACCACCGCCGACGACCTGCAGCGCCTGATCAACGACGTGCCCTCCCCCAGGATGTACGGTATGCTCGACTGCGTAAACCCCTTGGTCATGCAGGAGTCCTACTCCAACTACTTCGAGAAGCTGGGCGATAAGATGGGCCACATCCACCTCACCGACGGCAACGGGATCAGCCACGCGCATATGGTGGTCGGCACCGGCGAGGTAGTCTTCGAGGAGCTGCTGCTGATGATCGAGCGTTACAAGTACGACCGCTATTGCAGCATTGAGCTCGGCGGCGACAGCGCCCACGGCGATCCCGAGTTCTACATGTCCCTGTCGGTGCGCCGCATCCGCGAGATGATGAAGCGCCTGGGGATCCAATAGGACAACCTACTTACTCACTCCTTTCCAAAGAAAGGAATATCTCCAACCGGCAGGGGCCGCCCGAAAGGGCGGTCCCTGCCGGTTTTCCTAAAATCCCCCATAACCTGACAATACCAGTGGCACATTTGAAAAAATGATGGTATACTGTTTTTAAAGGCCATCAACCGATCCAGAATGGCGCCGGACAGGAGGAAACACAATGAGCGTCAGTATTCTCGATGTGGCGAAGCGATGCGGGCTTTCCACCGTCACCGTTTCGCGGGTGATCAACAATACCGGAAACGTCAAGGAGGAGAGCCGCCAGAAGGTTCTGGCCGCCATCCGGGAGCTCGGGTACACGCCCAACGCCGCCGCGCGCAGCCTGGTGCGCGGAAAGACCGGGCTGATCGGCGTGGTGCTGCCCGACCTCAAGGGCCTCTACACCAGCCGGGTGGTGGTAGCCGCCAAGGCAAAGCTGCTGGAAAAGGGGTACTTTCTCTCCCTCTTCCTCTTTGACGACATCACAAGAGAGGACAACGCCCGCTACATCCTGGACGAGCAGCGCGTGGACGGATTTTTCGTTATCGCCCCCGGGCTGGAATCGCCGGTGCTCGAGAAGCTAAAGCGCTATAACCTGCCGGTGATCCTGTTGGACAACCAGTACGCGCTGGCGGACTACCCTTACGTCGAGGTGGACGACTACCTCGGCGGGGTCATGGCCGCCGAGCACCTGATCGGGCTGGGGCACCGCCAAATCGGCTATATCGACGGGCCGAACATGCTCTGCTGCCACGAGCGGCGCGCCGGCGCGATCGACACCCTGAGAAAGCACGGGCTGAGGCTGCTGTGCGAGGGGGGCGGGGACATCTACGACTTCTCGGTCGGCTACCGGGTGGCAAACCGCTGGATCGAACGGGGGACCATTCCCAGCGCGGTCATCGGCGTCTGCGACAGCGTCGCGGCCGGGGCAATCGGCGCCTTTAAGGAGCACGGCTACCGGGTGCCGCAGGACATTTCGGTGGTGGGATTCGACAACATCCCGCTTTACAACAACTATTCCCCCCGCCTGACCTCGGTCGAGCAGCCGGTTCCAACAATCGCTGAAAAGAGCGTGGAGATGCTGCTGCAACTCCTCGCCGGAAGGGAGCTCACCTCCCGCTTTCTCAAGCTGCCTCCCCGCCTGGTGGTCGGGGAATCCACCCGGCCCGTGAATTCGTAAGTCCAGACTAACAACATGTGAAGTGCCCGGAACCGAGCGGTTCCGGGCACTTTTTGCGCTCAGCGTCAAACCACCAGTTCGCGGTCGCGCTGGAACTGTATATAGGTCGGCACCGCGAAGAGCAACACCCCGAGCGCGCTCATTACGCACATCACCAGCGACATCATGTCCACCCCGAAGCGGTCCACCAGAATCCCGCCGATGAAGGTGCCGATGATCCCCGACAGCCCGTTGGTCACCGCCACCTCCACCGTGACCGCAGTGGTGCGGATGGAACGCGGGACGATCCGGTTGATCATCTCGAGTGAGACGGCGATGAAGAAGGCGTAGGTGAACGCCTCGAGCAGCTCGGAGAGCATCACCATCGACATCGACTGCGCCGTGAGCATCAATAGCCCGCGCGCGAAGAGGCAAAGGGTGGCCGTGATGTAGATAAAGCTCAGGCGAAAGCGCTGCACGCACCGGTTCATGATAAACAAAATCGGGATCTCCCCCACCGCAGCCAAGGCGATGGCGTAGCCGAGCTCCTTGTCCGCGCCCCCGAGCTCGATGATCTTGTAGGGGATGTAGGTGCACCAGGCCTTGAGCGCCATGTAAAAGCAGAAGGTGCTCAGCAGGAAAACCATATACTTCTGGTTGCGCAGCAGCATCTTGATGATCCCGCCGAAGGAGAGGCTTTCCCCCTGCTCCGGTTGGAGCTGCGCCCCCTCCACCTTCTTTTTGCGGGCGTTGCCGCAGGGGACGCCAGGGATGAACAGCACAATGACGATGACCACCGCGAAGAGGATGACATGCAGCAAGAAGAGCAGGTCGTAGCCGAATTTGGCGATCAGCACGCCAGCCAGCGCGGAGGTGACCGAATAGCCCACCGAACCGCCCGAGCGGTTCTTGCCGTAGTCGATGTAGCTTAGGGATTCGCGCAGCGTGACCGACCAGGTGTCGGCCAGATAGGTCAACGGATACGCAAACAGGGTGAGCAGCATGACCGAAATGCTGGCGCCCAGCATATTATGCACTGTGAGGGGCAGCAGGTAGGTGGTCAGGATCGCCCCGGCCGAGCAGAGGATGATATATTTTTTGATGCTCATGAAGGTATCGGTGATGTACCCCGCCACCGGCTGGAACAAAAATTCCACCAGGCTGATGATGGTGTTGATCACCCCGCACTCAAAGCTGGAATAGCCGTGCGCGGTGAGGTACATCACGATAAAGCCGAAATACAGGCTGCTGCAGGCGAAATAGACCACGTTGAACGCATAGAAAAGAAGGTTTTCCTTTTTGAAATAGGACATTGTCAACCCTGCCAATCTCCGGTAAACTAGGTCGATTGTACCATATTTTTGTCGGTTTCACAATCATTTTTGCGCAGTTTCATCCCTCCTTTTTTCTGCACCTTCACCAAACCCTTTGCTATGGAATATGCTGAATAGGATACCTCTATGCGAGGGATTCCACTATACATTTACGGAGGTACTTGTTATGAATATCTATCATGGCTTTGAGCCGTCGACCTGTTGTCGGCCGCCGGCCTGTCCGCCGCCGTGCCCGCCGTGTCCGCCTCCCTGTCCCCCCTGCCCGTGTCCGCCCATCTGCCCCACCGGCATTGCGACCGGGGCAACCGGCCCGACCGGGCCCATGGGCCCGATGGGTCCCCGTGGGCCCCAAGGCCCGCAGGGCATCCAGGGCGTTCCCGGCCCGCTTGGCCCGACCGGCCCGCAGGGCGTTCAGGGTCTGCAGGGCGTTCAGGGCCCCGTCGGCCCGACCGGTGCGACTGGCGCTGCCGGCGCGACCGGTGCCACCGGTGCGCAGGGTGCTCCGGGCGCTGCTGGCGCCGTAGGCCCGACTGGTGCAACCGGCGCGACCGGGGCAACCGGTGCGCAGGGTCTCCAGGGTGTGCAGGGCCCCATCGGCCCGGCCGGAGCGACTGGCGCGACCGGCGTGGCCGGTGCTGTGGGCGCGACCGGGGCAACCGGCCCGACTGGTGCGACTGGCGCGCAGGGCATCCAGGGCGTACAGGGCCCTGTCGGCCCGACCGGGGCAACCGGTGCGGCTGGTGCCGCCGGGGCGACTGGCGCGACCGGGGCAACCGGCCCCACTGGCCCCACCGGGCCCACCGGCCCAACTGGCCCGGCTGTTCCGGCTGCCGCTGCGGTCGCCGATCTCCCGGTCGGCGCCACCACCGCAGACGTCGTCACCACGGTCAATAACCTGCTCGCTTCACTGCGTGCGGCTGGCCATCTCTCGGTCTGACCTGATCCAAAACGAAAGGCCCGCAGGGGGTTCCCCTGCGGGCCTTTTTCGCCTATTCGTCCCAGTCGTCATCCCAGTACTCGGCCTTCGGGCCGTACCAATCATATTCCTCGACGAGGCCCCAGTTCTGTTCCAGCATCCGTTTCGCGGCGGGCCGCTCCAGTGTAAAGCCGTAGATCGGGTGGCTCCTCTCCAGCTGTAAGTCCCAACTTACCAGCACATCGTAAAGCCCATCGTCCAGCCCGGCATCGAACAGGGGCTGCAACTCGGGCGCGGCAGTGTAGGAGAGCCGCGAAAAGTAGCCACTATCCACCTCAACCTGTGAATCCGGGGCGAGATAGCGTTCGACATTGTAGTGGGCGACCAGGCGCTCAACGTTCACGCAGCGCAGCAGGCAGACCCCGGCGATCAAAGCCACACAGACCCACTTGGCCGCCGGGAAGCGCTCATACAGGCAGCGCACCAGCAGCAGGATCAGGGATACCCCCACCACCAGCATGAACCAAAGGGTAAGCAGCCGTTTGAGGCTCAATCCATATGCCCTGACATAGAGCAGCATGCGCTGCACGGCGGACAGGAGGACCACTCCGTCCGAAAGGCAGAGCACCGCCAGCAGCGCCCGTACCAGACGGGGGATCCCGCCCTCCCGGCGGCGGCAGAGGATCAAAGCGAGCAGGACCACTGTAAAGACGATCCCCGAGGCGGCCGCCAGCTCGAAGAAGCCGCGCCGCGCATACTCGGCATAGGTCAGCCAGTCGAGATTCAGGCGCTCCTCACCGCCGAAGAAGTAGCCCAGCTGCACCCCCACAAAGCTGAGCACCACCAAATCCAGCAGGATCAAAAAGGAAGAAACCAGCACCGGGTCGAGTACGCTCAGGCTTTTCGCCTTGGCAGGCTGCTTCTCCTCCTCGCGCAGGCCCAGCAGCAGAGCTGCCAGCCCCAGTCCCAGAAATGTGCCGAAGAGCAGATCGCCGAGCAGGTTCACCGGCCGCAGGCCGATGGCCCGCTGGACGGCGTACAGCCCCTCGCCGAAGATGGGGTCCGCGAGCGCGAAGAGGATCAGCAGCACCGCCAGCACCGGCAGGGCCGCCAGCACGCCGAGCAGCGCCATCGCCAGGCGGCGGGACTTGTGCTTTTGTGTTTTGCGCAAGGTGTACAGCGGCAGGAAGAGGTGCTGCACCGGCTTGCCGATCAGCCAAAAGCAGGACTGGCTGACCGTTTCAAAGGAGAATAGGCTGCTGATGGGCACCTTTCCCAGCACCAGCAGCTGCCCGGCCCAGAGTACCAGCATGGTGAGCACCGCAAGGAACATGGTGCTCGGGTTGTGGTGCAGCAGGAAGCTCAGCGCCAGCAGGCAGTTGGGGACCATCATCCACCACACGGCGCGCGGGGCCTTTTCCCCCTCGCGGTGCAGGTACCAGAAGACGAGCAGGTAGCACAGCAGCGTGAAGACAGGTACCGACACCCCCAGGCCCCCGAACAGCATTGTCTCGCAGAAGATCACGCCCAGCAGCAGGCTCCCCAGGGTGCAGAGCATGGCCCGCTCGTTGGAGCACCGGCGGCGCAGCTCGGCCGTCTTGGCGTCCGCCCCGTCCGCATCGGTGCGGGGAGCTTCTTTGCTCAGGTAGTCGTTTCGGGGGAGCGGCGGCTTTTGTCCCTGTGCGGCGGGCGGCAGCGCGCCGCCTTCCTTCGGCTGTTGCGCCTGCGGCAGTTTTTTCTCCTGATCCATCCTTAATCCTCCTCACCATACGGGCGGTATTCCAGCAGCTCCCCCGGCTGGCAGTCCAGCGCGCGGCAGAGCGCCTCGAGCGTCGAAAAGCGGATCGCCCGCGCGCGGTTGTTCTTTAGGATCGACAGGTTGGCGGGGGTGATCCCGACCCGCTCGGCCAGCTCGCTGGCGCTCATCTTGCGCCGGGCCATCATCACATCGATGTTGATTATGATCGGCATGTCGCTCCCCCTTTTTATATGGTCAGGTCGTTTTCCTGCTTAAAGCGCGCCGCCTGCAGGAAGACCTCGGCCAGGATGGCCGCCAGCGCCGCCAGGAAGAGGAAGACAATCCCCACCAGCACCACCAGCATCGAGGGCATCAGGATGGTCGCCAGCAGATAGACGGCCGCCACCGGCAGGCAGAGCAGGGCGATGCGGCGCATACGCTGCGCCGTGTCGCCGGTGAACGGGTCGCTCGCATTGATGTTGCGCAGTATCTGCTTGCCCTGCCACAGGATGAGCATCCCGCAGAGCCCCGAAACGTAGAGCACCACCAGCATGGTGACGTAGAGTGTCATCCCCGCGTGGCCCTTGAAGTTAAAATAGAACCGCAAAATCCAGGGCAGCCCCACGAGGAACAACCCGCCCGCAATCATCAGCAGCCTGCAAAAACGCTCCATTAGGCGGCACAAGCTGCCTTCCCCCAAAATTTTCAACAACACAATCCTTCCTTTCCCGGGAACGCCGCCAAAGAGACTCCAGGCCGCGCGTCCTTCCCTTTGATTGCTCACTGGCACTAAGATAACATGCTTTTTATCGTTTGTCAATAAATTTTATCTAATTTTCGATATTTTCTTTTTGTAAAACAAAAAGACAGCCCGCAGGCAAAATGCCTGCGGGCTGTCAAAGCACGCCCTCTGTCAGCAGCCCAGATAGAGCAGCAGGAGCCTTAGCGTGTTCTCCATTCCCTCATAGTGGGTGCGCTCCATCCCGTGGGAGGCGTGCACCCCCGAGCCGATCAGCCCGCCCTTGACGTCGTTGCCCGCGCTGCGCGCCGCGCCCACGTCCGAGCCGTACTTCGGATAGATGTCCACCGCAAACTGGAGGTTATGCTCCTGTGCCAGCCGGATCAGCCGGGTGGTCAGCTCATAGTCGTACGGGCCGTCCGAATCCTTGGCGCAGATCGAAACGTCATACTCGGTGCACCCCAGATCCAGCCCCACGCAGCCCATGTCCACCGCGATGAACTCCTCGATGTCCTCCGGAATATACGACGCCCCATGCCCGACCTCCTCGTAGATCGAGATGAATATCTTGGTGGTGTGCTGCGGGCGCAGGCCCTCCTCCTTCATGACCTTGAGCAGGGTCATCAGGATGGCGACGCTGGCCTTGTCGTCGATGAAGCGGGACTTCAGGAAGCCGCTTTCGGTAACGGTGGTCTTGGGGTCGAAGAAAATATAGTCCCCGGCCATGATGCCGAGCTTCCCGACGTCCTCCTTGCACTTGACCTTTTCGTCCAGGCGGATCATCATGTTCTCCTCATCCCGCACCCTCGTCGAGCTGTCGAGGAATACGTGCGCCGCGGGCGACTCGCTGAGAATGGTGCCGGTGTAGGTGCACCCGCCGCGGGTGCGGATTTTGCAGTACTCCCCATCCAGGGTCGGCAGGATCGGCCCGCCCACAACGGTGAACTTGAGCTCCCCCTTGTCGGTGATCGAGCGCACCATCGCCCCCAGGGTATCGACATGCGCCGAGAGCCCGACGACCTTCCCACTGTCCTTCCCCTCGACGGTGATCACCCCGCAGCCCTTGTTGGTGCGCGCGAAGGGGAAGCCGTTCTCTTTGGCGATCCCCTCGATCAGGCCGATCACCTCGTCACAGTAGCCGCTCGGGCTGTCGGTGAGCAGGATTTTTTGCACCGTGTCAAACAGATAGTCCTTATAAGCCGAAAGTTCCATACGAATCGCTCCCCGTTTTGATTGATAAGACCAGTATACTCCAACCCCGCCTTGACGTAAAGTGCAAAGCTGTCGCGGCGGGAGGCGAAACCACTCCCTTTGAGACGGCTTTTGTCACCGGGACGACAATAAAACAAAAGACCACCGGAAAGCCTTTCCAAGTGGTCCTTTTGCTTCCTGTCCTTCAAGCCCTTTTCCAGAGCAGCAGGTTGTCCTGCACCTCGGTCACGACCCGCCCCTCGTCGTAGAGATAGGAAAGATAGGAACGCACCGTGCTCCCGGCCAGGACGTATTGGCTCCAGTCGAGCCGCAGCTTAAAGTGGTCGAACACCCCTTTGAGCACCTGCTCAAATACGAGCGGCTCTCCGCAAAGCGACTCGATGAGCCCCAGCAGCTCATGCACCTTCTCCCGGTTCCTTTGCACCGCCGGGCGGATGTCCTCCACCGCCTGCATGTGCGCGGGGATGAAGAGCTTGCCTTCCAGCTGCTCGACGCGCTCCAGCGTCTCGAGATAGGCGCGCACGTCGTAGATGAAGGAGACGTGGTATTTACAGAGCGTCTCCTCCCCCACCAGGCAGTCGGCCAGGAACCATACGTCGTCCGGCGTGCGCAGGCCGATCATCTCAAAAAAATGCCCCGGCAGCTCCATGAGCTCCATCCCCGCCGGAAGGTCCTCCGGCGTGATGACCTGCGGCTCGCTCGGCTGCGCCATAAGGAACTTGTTTTTCAGCTCCTTGCAGGGATACCCTCCGTAGAGGAAGGACGGCTCGAGCAGCGGGTAGCGGGTGAAGGCGTTCTCCAGCCCGGTGCCGAGGACCTTGCAGTGGTAGCGCTCCTGCAGGAAGCGGTTCCCGCCGATGTGGTCGGCGTTCGAATGGGAGTTGATGATCGCGCGCAGCTCCCAGCCATTTTGCTCCAGCAGCTTTTTGACCTTGCGCCCAGCGTCCTTGTCGTTCCCGCTGTCGATCAGATATACGTCCCGCTCCCCCTCCAGGTAAAGCCCGATCTTGGCGGGGCTGTTGATGTAATAGGTGCGCTCCCCGGCCTGCACCAATTCATACATATTGTATACTTCCTTTCGTTTCAGGAATTCATTTTACATTTGGTATATCTGCCCCATCCTCGCCCGGCCGGCCGACCGGGGCGCCGAAGGCCATTTTCTCGAACGCCTCGGGCGGCAGAGGCTTCGAGACGATATACCCCTGCAGCGCGTCGCACTTCACGCGGCGCAGGAATTCCAGCTGCGAAGCGGTCTCGACCCCCTCGCAGACCGAGCGCACCCCCAGCTTCTTGGTCAGCTCGATCACCGACTCGATCACCCGCTGTTCCCGCTCGCTCTCCCCACCAAGGCCGCTGAAGAACTCGCGGTCCAGCTTGATCGCGTCCACCGACACGTCCTTGAGCATATTCAGCGAGGAATACCCGCTGCCGAAGTCGTCCAGCGAGCAGCAAAAGCCGATCGCATGGATCTCGTCGATCATCTCCTGCAGCCGGTCCATGCTTTCAAAGGCCAGCGACTCGGTCAGCTCGATCTCCAACAGCTCGGGCGGCACGTCGAAGCGCTGCTGGATGGATTGATACTTGCGCAAAAAATCCGGATCCCGCAGGTGAAGCTGGGAGAGGTTGACCGACACCGGGACCGGCTTCACCCCGCAGTCGATCCACCGGCGCAGCAGGCGGCAGACCTCCTCGAAGACGTAGAGGTCCAGCTGCACGATGAAGCCGTTGCGCTCGAAAAATGGAATGAACTCGGAGGGCGGCAGCAACCCCCGCTCGGGGTCCTGCCAGCGCACCAGCGCCTCGGCCCCCACGATGGCGTCGTGCTCCAGCTCGACCTTGGGCTGCAAGTAGACCACGAACTCGCGGTTATCCAAAGCGCTGCCCATCCGGTTTTCCAGCTCCTTCTCCCGCAGCATCCGCCTGCGCTCGAGGTCGCTGTAGAACACGCAGGAGTACATCTGTCCCACCCGGGACTCCTTGCCGAATTTGCGCGCCACGTTCGCCCGGTCCTGGATATAGACCATGGGCAGCTGCGGATCGTCGATCAGGTAGGCACCCGCCGTGATGGGCAGGTAGTATTTCTGTTCGAGCTTTTCGTTATACCGATTGACCGTCCGGGCGATCCCGCGCACAAGCCGCAGGGTCTCCTCCTGGCTCTTTTTGTACACCAGCAGGTTGAAATGGTCGGCGCTCGTGCGGGAAAGGTACTCGCCGGGGCCGAGGCTGCCCTTGATGACTTCGTGGACATATTTCAATGTGCGGTCCCCCTCGGCGCTGCCGAAGGCGTCGTTGATCAGTTTAAACTTCTGCAGATCGAGCGAAACCAGCGTATAGCTGCCGGGCGGGGCCGCGCGCACCGCCTTGGAGCCCTCCATCTCGAACCGGGTACGGCTGAAGCCGCCGGTCACCGGGTCCACAAAGGCAAGCCTCTGCAGCTGCTCGCTGCCGCGCTTGTTTAAAATCAGGATCATCCCGATCAGCAGGAGGAAGAGCAGGACGATCACGCCCACCATCAGCCACGCCTGCTTCATCTGGCTGCGCGCGACTTGCTGCGGCACCACCGAGAGCAGGTACCAGTCGGAGTGCTGCAGGGCATGGTAATTGAGCACCCTGGCCATCCCGTCGTCCAGCGTGTAATAGAGCATGCCGTTTTGCTTTTCGAGGATGTCCCGCTTCATCTGCCCGAGCGAGCTGCCCCGGCCGAGCTCGCCGCGCCGCTCGATCAGGTCGAAGAAGTTCTCCTCCCCGCCCGCCGCGTTCTTCTGCGTCGAGCCCACCACGATATTCCCCTCGGAATCGATGACCTGGAAATACCCTTCTCCGCCGAAGCTGCCGATGTCCACCACCCTGCGCATGTGCTCCTGGGGCACCCATCCGGCCACCGCCCCGACTATGCTGTTTTCTTGCAGCAGGGGCACCGCATAAACGACCCCCTTGTTCCCGGTGCGCGGGTCCTCGATCAGGTTGCTCACCTGTGTCTGTCCTTCCAGGGCCGCCTGTACCGAGGAGATTCCCGAGAGGTCGTATTCCCGGCCCTCGGGGCTTGCCATCCTGCCCGCGGCGTCCAGCACCGCGATCCCGGAAAAGTTGCTCTGCCCGGCGCGCTTTTGCAAAATGTCCTCCCTGTCCTCGTCCCGGAGCTGAAAATAGACGTCGGCCAGCGACTCCAGCACCGAGAAGTTCGACTCGGTGCGGTAGTCCGCCAGGGAGGTGAGGAAGGTGGCGGTCTCCTCGAGCGTGCGGTTGGTCTGACGGGACATGCTTCGCCCCAGCTGCGCCACGAACCAGACGCAGACCACGAGCAGGGCGGACGCAATGGCGGCAAGGCAGAGCTTTAGCGCTCTGCCTGTATTTTCGGCCGGTCTGCTTCGCTCCATGGTCCGTCCTCCGTTTAAATAAATATAAGCCCGCTAGCAGCCGCCGGCGCGGCTACCCGATGGCGAAGTCCTCCGACTTGAAGTTGCTGTAATACCGCCCCGCGCTGGCCGTGAAGCGCAGCACGCAGTAATCGGGGTCGTTTACGCCCTCAGGATAGTACATCGTGTCCCCCTCCCGCCAGATCAGCGCCTTTGCGGCAGAGTCCTCCAGCACCTCGACGCTCCCTTTGAGCATGACCCCGCGGAAGAACCGCCTGTCGCAGAAGTAGAGGCAGGCGCGGGGATTTTCCCGAAACTGCGCCACCCGCCGCGAGGAGGTGTTGGTGGTCAGGTAGAAGGTTTTGATCCCCTCGCGCACGCGCGGGGCGAGCATGGCCTTGACGTTGGGGAACCCCTCCCCGTCCACCGAGCCGAGGTAGGCGGTGCTCTGCTTGTCGATCAGGTTGCCGATGGTGGACACTGGGTCACGCATCATCCAAATCCCCTCTTTCTTTATCATTCCTGCCGCAGGCGGCAAAACTCCCCCAGAATTTTGACGCTCGCCGAGGAGCCGATCCGCTCGGCCCCGGCCTCGATCATCTGAAGCGCCGAATCAAGCGTGCGGATCCCGCCCGCCGCCTTGACCTTAATTTTGTCCCCGACCTGCCGCTTCATCAGCCGCACGTCGTCGAGCGTCGCCCCGCCGCTGCCGAAGCCGGTCGAGGTCTTGACAAAATCCGGCCCCACCGCCAGGGCGATCTCGCACATCGCGCACTTTTCGTCCCCGGTGAGGTAGCAGTTTTCAAAGATCACCTTGCAGATCGCCCCCTGCTCCCGGCAGACGGCGACGAGCGCCGCCATCTCCCGCTCGAGGTAGGCGTAGTCCTTCGATTTAAGCGCGGTGATGTTGATGACGTAGTCGATCTCCTGCGCGCCGTTTTCGATCGACTTCCCGGCGGAGAAGACCTTCTCCTCGATGGTGTTCTGCCCGAGCGGGAAGCCGACGGCGGCCCCCACATGCACCCCGCTGCCGTGCAGCAGCCGGCTGCAAAGCGGCACCTGGACCGGATTGATCGCCACCATTTTAAAGCGGTTCTCGAGGCTCTCGCGGCAGAGGGCTTCGATGTCCGCCTCGGTGGCGCTGGCCGCAAGCTGGGTGTGGTCGAAATACTGTGCCAGGGACTCGCGCGTCAGGGTGTGCAGCAGCTCGCTCATGGATGGGCCTCCGTTTCATGATGGATTCTGCCACCATTATATCCCTCCCGGCCGCTCTTGGCAAATGGATTTTGCCCGAAAGCAAAACGGGGTGCGGCGACCGATGGTCGCCGCACCCCGTTTTAAATATTGCCCCGCTGCGCTCCCCCGCACGAAGCAGCCCCGCCCGGAGGGCCGACCCGCGCGGCTTTGCCCCCGAGGGGAAGCGCCGGGAGAGGTACCACTCGCAGAGCACCAGCGAGCACAGGGTGGCCGCCGGCGCGGCGAAGCCGATCTTGAACATCGACGGGTGCGCTCCGTGGCTGAACAGGTAGGAAAGCGGGATGCGCACCAGGAAGGTCGCCGCCAGGCTGTGGATCAGCGGGAAGACGGGCCGGCCGCCGCCGCTGAAGAAAGCGTTCATGCAGAAGACGAAGCAGACCAGCACGCAGTCCGGGCTATAGGAGCGCAGGTACCACGCGCCGCTCTCGATTACCGCCGGGTCCTTGGTGAAGAGCCCGATCAGCCCGGGGGCGTTAAGCTGCGCGGCCGCAAAGCAGCATAGACCGAAGAAGAGCGAGAGCCCCACGGCCATGTTGAGGCAGCGCCGCGCGCGCTCCATCAGGCCCGCGCCCTTGTGCTGGGCGGTCATGGCCGAGAGGGCCGCAGCAAAGGCGGTGGTGGGCAGCATGCTGAACGCGATCAGCTTCTCGGTGATCCCCACCGAGGCCGAGGCGACGAGGCCCATCCCGTTGATGATGGCGGTGATGATCAAAAACGAGACGTTGACCAGCCCCTCCTGCAGCGCGATGGGCAGTCCGGCCATGAGGATCCCCTTGGCCGCGTAGAGCTTGAAGCAGGGCTCATGCTGCCGGTAGCGGGAAAAGAAGCCCCTCAGAAGCAGGTAGAGCGCCGCCAGCAGCAGGCTCGCCGCCTGGGCGATCACGGTCGAGACCGCCGCACCCGGCGCCCCCAGGCGCATGACCCCCACGAACAGCAGGTCGGTCGAGACGTTGATCACGCAGGCCACCGCGATCAGGATCAGCGGAGTGCGCGAATCCCCCAGCCCGCGCAGCACCCCGCTGATGACGTTGTAGCCCACGATGAAGAGGATCCCGCACGCGCAGATGAAGAGGTATTCCTTGGTGGTGCGCACCGCCTCCCGCGGCACACGCATCCACCGGCAGATCGGGCCGAGCAGCGCGATGGTCCCGCCGCTCATCAGCAGCGAGAGCGCCCCGAAGACCAGCACCCCGGTCTTGATGGCGTGGGCTACGTCCCGGCTGCGGCGCGCGCCGTAATACTGGCCGATGAGCACGGTGCCGCCGCTGGTCAGCCCGATCGAGAGCCCGGTGATGGTCTGCATGATCTGCCCCCCGGTGGCGACCGCCGAGACCCCCACCGAATCCGAGAAGCGCCCGACCATGAACAGGTCGGACGCCCCGTAGCAGGCCTGCAGGATGTTGGAGAGCAAAAACGGCAATGAAAAGCGCACCAGGGTCCAAAAGGCATTCCCCTGCGTCAGGCGCGTCTGCCCCGCCATGGCCTTCATCCCCCTCCCGGCAAAAAATAAGCTGTTTTATCTTTATGCCGCAGGGGAAAGGGTTATGTATCAGCGCAGCAGCACCCAGAGATTGAGCGCCAGCACCACTGCCGCAAGGCAGGCCACCGCGGCTGTCCAGAAGCGGTATTCCCGGTCCATCTTCGCCTTTTCATCCGCGCCGGGGGGCTCGGGCAGGGGCGCTTCCTCCCGCGCGGGCGCGGGGTACCGCTTGCGGCACGCCGCCCAGAGCAGCAGCCCCAGCGCGCACCACGCTATGCCCGCCAGCACGGCGCCCCGGTCCAGCTGGGTCATCAGCAGCAGGTAGATGGCGACGCTCATCGGCGCGCCCACCCGGATTCCCGGCGCGCGGTAGGGGCGCGCGAGGCGCGGCATACGCCGGCGCAGCCCGCAGGCGGAAAGGATCCCGATCACATAGTAGAGCAGGGTGGCAAAGAGGGAGAGCGAGGCGATGTAGGGGATCGAGTCGGTATAGACCAGCGCGATCATCAGCACCCCCAGGACGAGGATCGCCGGGACGGGCGTCTGCCGGCGCGGATGGAGCTTGCCGAAGAAGGCGGGCAGAGCGCCGTCGCGCGCCATGGTGTAGAGGTAGCGCGCCGGGGCGCTGACGCTCGCGTTGAGGGTGGAGAAGTCCCCGCCGAAGGCGATCCCGGCGCAGAGCAGCACCAGCGGCAGCCCCGCCACCCCCGCCAGGCGCATCCCCTCGGCGTAGGGCGCCGCCGCCTCGGCCAGGGCATGCAAATCCCCCGACGGCACCAGGCAGAGCAGCGCCCACTGGAACAGCCCGTTGACCGCAAAGACCAGAAAGGGGGCCAGGAAGAGAGCCCTCGGCAGGTTGATCTGCGGATGGCGGATTTCCTCCCCCATCGCGCAGCAGGTCTCGAACCCGGCGAAGCACCACCAGATTAAGGCCACGCACCCGAGAAAGCCACCCGGGGTCAGATAGCGCGCCTCCACCGCGAACGAGGCCGTGAAGTGCATGCTCGGCAAAGAGGAGAGGATCCAGACGGCGGCCACCCCCCAGAAGAAGAAAAGAAAACCGTTTTGCAGCCGCCCGGTCAGCTCGACCCCGCACAGCGCCAGCACCAAAAAGGCGGCCAGCGCGAGGCAGGCGAGCGCCCGATCGCTCAGCGGCAGCGCGATCCCCAGCGCCCCAAGCAGGGTGCGCAGATAGAAGCTGAAGGCCAGCGCCTCACCGCTGGCCACCGACACCATCGAGATGATGAAGTTCCATCCCGCGAGCATTCCCATCGGGCGGCCAAGCCCCAGCGAGGCGTATTGATAGGTCCCGCCCGCAAAGGGGAGCGAGGCGCCCATCTCGGCGTAGAGCAGGGACGGATAGACGCTCACCGCCAGCGCCGCCAATGTCGCCAGGATCACGGCGGGACCGAGCATCCCCACCACGTTGGCCCCCACCGTGAACAACCCGACCCCGATCACCGTGCCCACGGTGATGGTGATGGTCTCCCGCAGCCCCAGGCAGCGCCTGAGCCCGGCCTGCGGCGACGGGCCGTCTTTGTGTTCGTTTCGCATATCGGACACCCCCAATGATTTCTCATCATCCTATGCCAAAACGGAAAAAAAGGGTTCCGACGGCAAGAAATTGCCCGTCTTTCCGGCCCGGCGCAAAAAAGCGGCCGCAAGGACAATCCTTGCGGCCGCTTTAAAACTGGAGGGAGCGTTTTCGCTCCTAGGTGATTTTGATCTGCTCGGGCCCCCCGGCGCGAAAGCGGGTGATATAGCGAAACCCCGCCCCCTTTGCCAGCTCCAGCGCCTCGGGAATCCGGTTGCCGAGCTCCCAGGCGCTGTGCGCGTCCGAGCCGGCGCTCAGCAGCTCGCCGCCGAGCTCGCGGTAGCGGGTCAGCACATCCAGCCCCCAGGGGTGCTCCCGCCAGGCGGAGGTGTTGACCTCCAGCGCCTGGCCGTGGGTGATCAGGTGTTTAAAAATTGCGTCAAAGGCGTCAGGCGCGTCCCGGTAGCGGACCGCCCGGTCCTCCCAGGGGGCGTGCTTGCAGACGAAGTCGTAGTGCCCAAGCACCTGGAAGTAGGGGCAGGTGCCGAGGAGCTTCGCCGTCTGCTCGAGGTAGCAGCGCACCACCTCCCGCTTCCCGCCGCGGCTGTAAAACTGCGGGACGTAGGCCCCCACCCCGCCGACCGAATGGACCGAGCCGATGACGTAGTCGAGCTCCATCCCCTCGATCAGCGCCCGGGAGCGGGCGGAGGTACCGCTATCCTCCAGGCTCACCTCGGCCCCGCGCAGCACGGTGAGCCCCTTCCCTTCGGGAGAGAATTCCTCCACCGCCCGTTTACAGCGGGTGAAGTCGGCGGGCGCCTTCCCCTCGGCGACCCCCGCGCGGTCGAGATCGACATGCTCGGTGAAGCCGAGGGTGCCAATGCCGCGCGCGAGCGCCGCCTCCATCATCGCCAGCGGCGGATCGTCGGCGTCATAGGAGCAGTCTGAATGGGTATGTAAATCCAGCATGAGCGGCCCTCCCCGTCAAAGTATCGTTTACATGGTGATTTCTTTTCCGTTGCTCAGGCGGTTGAAAATCAGCAGTGAGGCGACCGTCAGCACCGTCAGCACGGTCGCCATGGCCGCGGCGATCCCGTAGTTGCCCCGGATGATCTGGGTGTATACCGCCACCGTCAGGGTCTGTGTTTTTCCGGTGTAGAGGATGATCGCCGTGGACAGCTCGCTGATCATGGTGACCCAGCTGAGGATCGCCCCCGCGAGGACGCCGGAGGCCATCATCGGCACCGTGATCCTGAAGAAGGTTTTGATCTTGCTGCTGCCCAGCGACAGGGCGGCCTCCTCGATGCTGATCGGGATCTGCTGCAAAATCGCCACCGACGAACGGGTGGTATAGGGCAGGCGCCGGATGATCAGCGCGATGACCATGATGGTCATGGTGCCGCTGAGCAGGATAGGCCGGGTGTTGAAGGCGGTGAGCATGGCGATACCGACCACCGTTCCGGGGATCACATAGGGGATCATCGAGATCACGTCCACTGTATTGGTGACGAGGTTGCGCCGGCGCACGGTGACATAGGCCATCAGCACGGCGATGAGCACCACGCATGCGAGCGCCACCACCGGGATGATCAGGGTGTTGCGGATGCTGTTGCCAAGGCGGTCGACCATCTTCACGTAGCTGTCGAACGAGTAGCCCTTGACAAAGGTGACCCCCTTGGTTTTGAGGAAGGAGGTATAGGTGACGTAGACCTGCGGCAGGATCGAAATCCCCACCACCAGGTAGCAGATTGCGTGCACGATGATTTTTGCCGCGCCCTTGAGCTCCTTCTCCTCGATCGGGTGGAGGGAATTCATGGAAAAGGCCTTTTTTGTCCCGACATACTTCTGGATCAGGAATACGACGGTGGTGATGGCCAGCGCGATGATCGCGATGGCCGAAGCGAAGCCCTTGTTTTTGGAGACCTCGCCGATGAATTCGCTGTAAAGGATGACCGGGAAGGTACGGTACCCCTCGCCGATGAGCATGGGCGTGCCGAAGTCGGAGAGCGCGCACATGAACACCATCAAAGCGGCGGCCAGCACGGTGGGCATGATGAGCGGCAGCACCACGGTAAAGAAACGCCTGAAGCCGGTGCGGCCCATGTTGGCGCTGGCCTCCATCAGGGAGTTGTCCACCTTGCGCAGCGCCCCCTGCACATACAGGAAGATGAGGCTGTAGAGCTGGGTGGTAAAGACCAGGAGAATCCCCCCAAAGCCGTAGATATCCGGCATTTGGATCCCCAGCAGGCTGCCAAAGAACTTGGTGATGACCCCGTTGCGCCCCAGCAGCAGGATCCAGGAATACGCGCCCACAAAGGGGGCGGACATCGAGGAGATGATGATCAGGATGCTCAGCAGCTTCTTTCCCTTGATCTTATAGACCGTCAGGAAATAGGCCAAGGGCACCCCGGCGAGCAGCGAGGTGGCCGTCGCCGCGATCGACACCTTGAAGGAATTGCTCAGCGTCGACGAGTAATAGGGCTTGGAGAAAAAGCGGATGAAATGCTCAAAGGAAAACCGGCCGGTTTCGGTGCTGGTAAAGGCCATCGCCGTCAGGTTGGCCAGCGGGAACAGCAGGAACAGGCCATAGAAGCCCAGCATCAGCAGCGTTATGCCGCCCCAGGCATCGAGGCGGAATTTGTTGTTGTTTTTCATGACGCTTCCCCCCTGAGGAGGTTGCGGCTGCCGTCCCCGGTGAACAGGTTGATCTTTTCCTTTTTGACCATGAGGTTCACCGCGGTCCCGGCGGGGATCAGCTCCTCCATCGTGGATTCCTGGATCAGCTCGATCTTCTCCCCGCCCGACAGGCGGATGATATAATGGGTGTTGAGCCCCAGATAGATGCTGTCCAGCACCGTGCCGCGCAGCCCGGTTTCCCCGTCGGCGATGACGATCTCCTCCGGGCGCACCGATACCTTGAGCGGCTGGTCGCCGATCTTGTCCCACATGCCGTTTTGCAGCAGATACCCCTGGTCCAGCCGCAGCTTCCCGTCGCGGTATTCCCCCTCGAGCACATTGGTGCGCCCGATGAAGGTCGCGACAAAGAGGTTGCAGGGCCGCTGGTAGATGTCCTTGGGGGTGCCCAGATGCTGGATCACGCCGTCCTTCATCACCGCGATGGTGTCGCTGATGGACATGGCCTCCTCCTGGTCGTGGGTGACGTAGACGGTGGTGATCCCCACCTCCTTCTGGATGTCCCGGATGGCCTGGCGCATCTCCAGGCGCAGCTTGGCGTCCAGGTTGGAGAGCGGCTCGTCCATGAGCAGCACGTCCGGGCGGATCGCCAGCGCTCTCGCCAGCGCCACGCGCTGCTGCTGCCCGCCCGACAGGTTTTCAGGCAGCCGGTCGGCGTACTGGTCGATCTGCATGAGCTTTAAAAAGCGCTGTGCCTCGGCGGTCACCTGGGATTTTGGAATCTTGCGGTTTTTCAGCCCGAACTCCACGTTCTGGCGCACCGTCATGTGAGGGAAGATGGCATAGTTCTGGAACACCATGCCGATGTTGCGCCGGCTCGGGTCGATGTCGTTGATCCGCCGCTCGTTAAAGTAGAAATCCCCGCCCTCGATCGAATTGAAGCCCGCGATCATCCGCAGCAGGGTGGTCTTCCCGCAGCCGGAGGGCCCCAGCAGGGTAAAGAGCTCCCCGTCCCGGATGTCCAGGTTCAGCCCGGAGATCACCGTATTGTTCCCATATTTTTTTACCGCGTTGGATATTTTAATTTTACTCATCCTGCACACCTGCATTTCATATTGATGGGTCCCTTTAAAAGCGGCGAGGCTTTGGAGTGTTCCAAAGCCTCACCGTTTCCGAAAACCGAATCAGCCGGGGTATACATCCTGGAACACATCCATATACCGGTTGACAATCGTCTGGCTGTTGCCGTCGTAGAATTCCTTGTCCTCGTGCAGCACATTGATCTCCGACGCGGGCACGAAGTAGTCCGGATATTCGACGTCGTCGCGCGCCGGGCGGATCCCCAGCTCGGAGCAGAAGATGTTCTGCACCTCCTTGGTCATGATGAAATCCAAAAACAGCTTGCCGTTTTCCGGGTGCTTGCAGTTTTTGATCAGCCCCGAGGTGCTCGGGTCCACGCTGACCCCTTCCTTGGCATAGACCACCTTGATGGGCGCGCCGTCCCGCACCAGGGTGATCCCCGCCTCCTCATAGGAGGTGCCGACCACCATCTCGCCGTCCGCGACGGCTTTCCAGACAGCGCCCGAGCCGGACTGGAGCTTCCCGTCGAGATTCTCAATAAACCTGGCGATGAAATCCCAGCCGGCCGCCTCATCCCCGCCGCCGATGCCCTCCAGCATGGAGACGATGTGGGCGTAGGCGTTGGAGGACACGGTCGGGTCTGCAAAGGCGATCTTGCCCTTGAGCGCGGGGTTGAGCAGGTCCTCGTAGCCGTTGATTTCGATGTCTCCGATCAGGTCGGTGTTCACCACGATGATGGTGGCGTCCACGTTGTGATTGGTGATATAGCCGGTGGTGTTTTTGCAGGTATCAATCAGTTCGCTGTCGTTTGAGGTTACATAATCCTCAAAGACGTCGCGGTACTGGCTGTAGGTGGAGGCTCCGCCGCCGAAGATGACGTCGGCATAGGGCGCTTCCTTCTCGGCATCGGCCCTCGCCACGATCTCGCCGGTATTTCCGGTGATCACTTCGCAGTCGATCCCATACTTTTCCGAGAAGAGCGGGACCACCGCGTTGATCTGCGCCTCGGTCGAAGGGGAGTAGATCACGAGCTTCTTTTCCGCATCCCCCACCGTACCGCCGTCCCCCCGTCCGTCCGCCTCGCTCGCCGGGGCTTGTGATCCGCTCTCCGGCTGCGGCGAGGGCTCGGACGAGCCGCTCTTGCATCCGGCGGCCGAGGCCGCGATCATCGCGATGGAAAGCGCCAGCGCCAACCTTCTAAACCGTTTCATGAAGTCTCCTCCTTTGTTATCTGGATTTCTTGTCTTCATGATACCATCGCGGTATTTCGTTGAAAATACCAGAAAACTGTCTGTTTTGGGGAAAATTCTGCTCTATTTGATATATTTCAAGAACTCCCCTGCGCTGCATCCCAGATATTTACGGAAGACGGTGTTAAAGTATTTATAGTCGTGGAAGCCGCATTCCTCCCCGATCTGCTGCACCCGCTTGCCGGAATGCAGCAGCAGCCCGATCGCCTTTTGGATCCGCAGGCGGTTGAGGTAATCGTTGAAGTTGATCCCCACCACCTCCTTGAATTTGCGGGTGAGGAAGGTATCGCTGTAGCAGAGCAGGCGCGCCAGGTCGCAGACGGTGATCTTTTCGGCATAGTGCCCCTCGACATATTCCAGCATAGCGCGCACCGCCTCGTTTTTGACCCGCGCGTCCCGCAGCTGGGCCAGCAGGTCCACCTGCCGCAGCTCGTCCTGCTTTGCTAGCGTCTGCCGGAACATGGCGGTGCGCTGCCGCTCGACCTTGGCCGATTCGATCGCCTCGCCCAGGCGCCCGAAGTCCACGGGCTTGAGCAGGTAGCTGCTCACCCCATAGCGCATGGCCGTCTGCGCGAATTCAAAATCCGCGTAGCCGCTGAGGATGATCGGCGCGTAGCCGCACTGCTCCTGGGTGCTTTCCAGCACCTGCAAGCCGCCGAGCACCGGCATGTTGATGTCCAGGATCACGATGTCCGGACGGTGCTCCAGGATTTTTTGCACCGCCTCCTCCCCGTCCCCGGCCTCGAGCGGCTCGCTGCAGTCGAGCGCCCGCCAGTTCATGGAATAGATCAGCCCCCGCCGGATGACATCCTCGTCCTCAGCGACCAGAAGCTTATAGCTCATTTGACTGCCACCCCTCCCCACACCTGATCTTCAGCGTCACCTGCGTGCCCGAGCCCCGCTCGCTTTGGATGCTGATCCCGCTTTCGGCGCCGTATTGCAGCTGCAGACGCCGGGCGATGTGGTGCAGCCCCTTGTGCTCGCCCCCGTCCTCCCCGAGCTGACGCCGCACCGCCTGCAGCTGCTCCTCGTCCATCCCCCGTCCGTCGTCCGTCACCCGGAAATAGAGATACCCCTCCTCCACCCAGCCGCAGATCCCGATCCGGATTTCGCGCCGGGAGAGGAAGCCGTACTTCATGCTGTTTTCGATCACCGGCTGCAGCAGCAGCTTCGGGATTGGGTACCCAAGGCATTCGGGCGCGATCTCCATATGATAGCTCAGCCGATTTTGGAAGCGGTAGCAAAGGATTTCCAGGTAATCCCGCAGCATGTAAAAATCCTCCTCGGCGCGCACCAGATGCTGGCTGTCCCGAATGCTGTAGCGCAGCAGGCCGGTGAGCTTCAAAATAATCCGGTCGGCCGCCTGCGGGTCGAGCTTGATGGAGTAGCGGATGCTCTCCAGGGTGTTATACAAAAAGTGGGGGTTAAACTGCGCCTCCAGCTGGCGCATCTCCATCTCGGTGCTCTGGCGCAGCAGCTCCAGGTTGCGCGAGGAGAGCGCCTCGATGTTGTCCAGCATGGCGTTGATCTGGGCGGCGATAGCCTCGAACTCATCGTCGCTGCGCAGCTTGATGCGGTGGTCCACCCTCCCCTCCTTGATCACCGCGATCTCGTCGCGCAGCGCGGTGAGGGAGGCCGAGTTGATGTTCGCCACATTGGACGAGAAGCGCCGGCAGAGCGCGATGGTCAGCAGCAATATGCCCGCGATCACCACGCACCCGGTCATCAGGTAGCCCCCCGCCGGCGGGGAGTAGACGAAGGCGTAGACCGAGGCCCCCTCCCGCGGCAGCGTGCGCCCGTGGAGCCAGTAGCTTTGGCCCCCTAGGGTGATCCTCCTCCCCTGGACCGGCAAAAAGCGGTTCATCCCGTCCACCATCGAGCGGTTGGAGCTGGCGATCACCCGGCCGCCCTGGCCGGTGATCACGCTGGTGTAGTGGTTGCTGTTGAGCTGGCTGTTCCACTCCTGGCCGTCCAGGTAGAGCGCGGCGCCGCCCCGGTACGTCCCGTCCCCATCGTAGAGGCTCTCCACCAGCAGATAGCGGGAAAACTCCCCGCCGATGTAATAGACCGTGCGGTAGATTTCCCGGCTCCTGCCCTTTGCATGGTCCGCCTGCACGATCTCGTCGAAGTAGAGCAGATGCCGCGTGCGCTCCCGCTCGGAAAAGGTGGTAAAGCGCACCTTCCCCGCAGCGTCGCGCAGGATCAGGTCAGCCCCGACCGGGATGTCCCGCAGCGCATCGTGGAAGAGGTAGGACAGGTGGTTTTCACTGATCGCCCCATCGAGGAAGTCCAGCATGGTCCGCTGCTGGTCCCCGTCCCGAAGATAGCCCTCGTATCCGCCCACCACCCGGTTAAAGGACGCCTCGAGCTGCGCGCTGTAGCGGTAGGACAGGTAGGAGTTGTAAAAGCCGGTGTAGGCGATCAGGGTCGCGAAGAAGCCGGTAAAGCAGATGAAAACTGTCAATATGCCGTATTGGGTGATCTGCCGGTTGAGCTTTTTCTGGTAGCGGCTGGAGACCATGGCGCTCCCCTCCTCAGGTCGTGTTGGCGAGACTGCAATATTAATGTCATTATATCATCTATTTTTTCCCCTGTCCCGACCCTTTGGCAAAATCCGCCCCCCGCCAAAGAAAGCAAAGCGCCGCAGAAAGCCTTCTGCGGCGCTTTGCGTCCTGTCCTTCGGCCTTGTCAGCCGATATACTGCTCGAGCACCCGGGCGATCTGCCCGAGATCAAGCGGCTTTGGCAGATGGTCGTTCATCCCCGCCGCCTTGCTCTGCTCCACATCCTCGGCAAAGACGTTGGCCGTCATCGCCACGATTGGTACCGCCTTTGCATCCTTGCGCTGCAGCCCGCGGATCCGCACGCTCGCTTCGATCCCGCCCATGATCGGCATCTGCAGGTCCATAAAGACCAGGTCGTAATACCCCTCGGAGGAGGCGCTAAAGCGTTCCACCGCCTCGAGCCCGTTGGCGGCCGTCTCCACCGCGGCGCCGGTCCCCGAAAGGATTTCGGTGGCGATCTCCCGGTTGAGGTCGTTGTCCTCCACCAGCAGCAGCCGCTTGCCGGCATAGGAGCGCGCCGGCTCCGCCGGCGTGACGGCCGCCGGGGCCGCCTCGCCCAGGACGTACCGCTTGAAGGCGTAGACGAGGTTGGACTTGAGCATGGGCTTCCCCACGAAGCCGTTGATCCCCGCCGCCCGCGCCTCGGCCTCATAATCGGTCCAGTCGTAGGCGGAAAGCAGGATGATGGGCACCCCGGCACCCACTTCGGCGCGAATTTGTCGGGCGGTCTCGATCCCGTCCATGCCCGGCATCTTCATGTCGATGAGGATGGCGAAGAAGTCCTCCCCCGCCCGGTGGGCCTCGCTCACCCGCTTGACGGCCTCGCCGCCGCTGAGGACCCACCGGCCATCAAGGCCCATCTCGTCGAGCCGCTCGCAGGTGGTCTCGCAGGCGATCCTGTCGTCGTCCACCACCAGCACCGGCCGGGAATCCGGCATCTCAAAGTCCTCCGACTCCTCCCCCTGCAGCTGCAGGCAGACGCTCACAGTAAAGGCGGAGCCCTTGCCGTAGGCGCTCTCCACCTCGATCTCCCCGCCCATCATGCGCACGATGTTCTGGCTGATGGCCATCCCCAGCCCCGTCCCCTGGATGGTGTGCACCGTCTCGTCGTCGGCGCGCTCAAAGGGGGTGAAGAGCTTCTCCAAAAACTGCGGGGTCATGCCGTAGCCGTTGTCCCGGAAGATGAATTCATAGCGCCCGTACCCCTCCCGCTGGCAGGGCGTCTCGCGCATCTCCAGCACGATGCTGCCCCGGTCCGGAGTATACTTGATGGAGTTGGAGAGGACGTTTAAAAAGACCTGCTCCAGGCGGTTGGGGTCCCCGACGACCCGCTCGTGCCGGATCCCGTAGTCGTGGATGTCGAAGGAATGCCCCTTCTCCAAAATCGAGGGCTGGGTGATGGTCACGATGTTCTGGATGACGTCCCCCAGGGCGAATTCCTCCTGCGCCATGGTGATCCGCCCGCTCTCGATCTTGGACATGTCGAGCACCTCGTTGATCAGGCTGAGCAGGAGCTTGGCGGACACGTCGATCTTCGCCAGGCAGTCGAGCACGCGCTCCTTGTCGTCGATGTGGGAGGCCGCGATGGCCGACATCCCCATGACGGCGTTCATCGGGGTGCGGATGTCGTGGCTCATCCGGGAGAGGAAATCGGATTTTGCCCGGTTGGCTTTCTTGGCCGCCTCGAGCGCCTCGTGCAGCAGCCGCGAGCGCTCCTCGAGCTGGCGCTGCAGCTCGCGCTGCTCGGTGATGTCGGTGATGTCGATGTAGATCACCAGGTAGACCGGGTCCCCGCCTATGTGGTCGATGCAGTCGCCGTTGACCTGCAGCCAGACGTTGCCGCCTCCGTGGTCCACCGCCTGCAGGGTAAAGTGGACGTGCTTGCCCTCCCGCATGAGCGGCAGGTTCTGGACATAGGTCGTGCGGTTCTGGACCGTGTCCAGGTTGGACAGGCCGCAGGCCGGACCGCACTGGCCCTCGCAGCCGAAAAAGGCGCGGAAGCGGTCGTTGGCGTCCAGCAGGTGCAGGCCGTCCCCCCGGAGGCAAAACTTGGCCACGAACCCGGGGATGTTGTCGTAGGTGACGGACTGCTCCTTTTGCATCCGCACCAGGTCGTCGATGTTCGTCATGACGGTATAGGCCACCTGGTACCCGTCCACATATTCATCCGAGAAGGCGGCGGAAAACTTCACCCAGATGTACTCGCCGTTCCTGCGGCGCAAAGGGGTGACCAGGTTGTAGCCGCTGCGCCCGTTCATCAGCGAGTCCGTGACCATATCCGTCAGGCGCTTCCATTCGGCCTGGTCGTTCCTGTAGTATAAGTCGCAGTGGTTGTGGAAGGTCGCCTCATATTCCTCCCGGGGCCAGCCGATGAGCTGGTAATAAAAATCGTTGGCCCAGATCACCGTAAAGTGCTCGTCCAGCAGATGCTTGCTCACGCTGACCCCCAGCAGGCGCATTAGGGTGTTGTATTCATAGTCCGCAGCGAGCGCCATCGCGGGCCGTTCCATGGGTTTTTCCTCCGGCATCTTTGCCATCCTGTTCTCCTCCCGATCTTAGAGCCCGCATGCTGAAAGCGGCCCGCCCGGGGCCGCTCCCTGAAGTTTTCACTTTGTTCATGTAGGTAACTTTAGTTAGATTTTATCAAAGTTGCCGCCGCATTGCAAGGGCTGGCTCAAAATGTTACAATTTAAGCGATAACTGATTGGGAGGAACCGATGAAGCAGGGACGGTATGGTTTGATCTACAAATTCTTCAAATCCCAGATCCAATTCGGATATTACCGCAGCGGCGATTGCCTGCCCTCGATCGAACTGCTGCACGAGGTCTACCGCGTCGCGGTGCGCACGGCGCGCAACGCCTATTTGCAGCTCGAGGAGGAGGGCTACATCAGCCTCTCGCCGGGGCGCAAAACCGTGGTGACCTACAGCGCCCCGCCCGAAGCGGGCATCGCCAACACGCAGGACTACTTCCTGGCGCGGAGGGAAACCTTCCGCGCGATGGGGCAGCTGCTGCGCGCCCTGCTGGTCCCTCTGCTGCGGGAGGGGAGCCGGCGGCTGCAAAAGCATAATATGCAGCAGATCAAAGAAACGGCCCTCGCCCTGGAGGACGGGGGATTCTACATCTCCTATTTCTGTGGGCGGGAGATGCTGCTGGCGCTCGACAACCAGCTGCTGCTCGACCTCTATCACGAGATCGTCTCCTATTACCAGTTCGTCCACACCCTCCCAAGGATCATCCCCATGGAGCGGGAGAACCGGCGCTACCGGCAGCTGGCGCGGCAGACCGTGGAGGCCTGCGAAGGAGGGGATCGCGGCGAGCTCTTCAGCATATACCTCCAGATCCAGTGGCTGCTGGACGGGACGGTCTTCTCCTATATCGAGCAGGCCGCCAAGGAGCGGCCAGCGCCGCCGGAGCAGGTCCCGTTCGAGTGGAGGGTCTACCGGGAGCGTCCGCAGCTATGTTATTCGCTGAGCTCCCAGCTGATCTGGCGCATCCTTGTCGGGCAGCAGCTCTCCCCGGGCGACCGCCTGCCCTCCTATGGGGCGATGGCGGAGAAATACGGCGTCTCGTTCAGCACCATCCGGCGCACGGTCGCCATGCTGGAGCGCCTGGGGCTGGTCTTTGCCAGCCAAGGCGCGGGGACCAGGGTCACGCCGCCGGGGGAGCAGGAGATCGACCTGCGCCACAAGTCGGTGAAAAAAATCGCCTCCATGTTCCTGGAGGCGGTACAGATTGTTCGCCTGAGCTTCGATCAGGTCTTTTTGCTTTTATATCCACAGGCGCTGCCGGACGTGGGCCCCTGTGTCGCAAAGCTCAAGCGGCAGCAGGCGCGCGGGGGCGCGCTCCAGCCCTTTTTCATCTGTATAGAGTACCTGCTGGAGGGCTGCGGGAACCAGCCCTTAAAAGAGATCTGGGGGAAGCTGTGCGAGGTGCTGCTGCTCGGCCTGCCCCTGCTGGAGGCGCATGCCGGCGCGCTGCCCGAGTGCACCCTCATGCGCGCCGAGGCCGAAGGGATCATCCGGGGCGTGCAGGAGAGGGACCGCCGGCAGCTGCACGACGGCCTTCGGCAGTTGGTTCTGCTGGCCGCCCCGGCGATGGAGCGCCTCTTCCCACCCGACGGCCCGGAGAGCGCCCGAACATGCCCATGCCCAGACAGCATTTCCAGCAATGTAATCTAAGTATTGGACATATCATAAGCGTTGCATTAAAATGTGGGTGTCTCAAGAAGGGAGGCTTTTATGAAAAGATGGATCCTGGCCGCGGCAGCCCTGCTTCTCCTGTTCGGCTGCTCGGCAAAATCCCCGGCACCCACGCCCTCCGAGCCCCAGGAGCCGCCCGCGCAGGAGCAGCCGGACTATGACGCAGCGGACCCGCCCACTTCTTCGCAGGACCTTTCCGAACCGTCTGTCCGCTCCTATCTCGACCGGCTCGTGGAGGACACCGCCTCGGAGCTTACGACGCCGGACATGACGGAATTTGAAAAAGCGAAGGCGGCGTTCGATTACATGATCGAAAACACCGTCTTCGACGCGCCCATCGGCCTGGAGCTGTGGCGTGTCCGCGCCGACGGTGAGGAAGCGCCAACCTTTGTGGAGCAGCGGGCGCTGAGCCCCCTGCGCTTCGGCGTGGGGATGTGCGAGGACTACGCCGCCGCGCTGGCCCTGCTGCTGCAGGGGCTGGGACTGGAGGCGGAATACGTCCCGGGACTGACCTACTCGCTGCAGGGGAACCTGGTGGACCACGCCTGGACGATGGTCAAGGTCGACGGGGTCTGGTACCACCTGGACAGCCAGCTGGAGGACAACGTCTCCCGCAACGGCGCCATCCGCTACCGCTACTTTATGAAAAGCGACGCCAGCATGGCGCGCTCCCACGTCTGGGGGCAAAGCCTCATCGGCTCCGGGCTGCTGACACCGGAGCAGAACGCTGAAATTGAGGAAAACTTTCTCGCGCCGTCCTGCCCGCAGGACTACCCCACTCCCCCGGAGCATGTCCTCGCCGAAGCGCCCGCACCGAACCTGTCGGCGCTGAAACAGCGCGTGCGGGAGGAGCTCGCCGCTTACGAAAGCGAGCATGGCGCGCTGCCGCCGATGGAACCCAGCGCGCCGCCCCTCTTCGGCCTCGCGGGCTTCGGCCCGGAGGACGAGGGGTAGACCGCAGCAGACAAAAAGGAGACCATTATGAAAAGAATCATTTCCTTGCTTTTTGCCGCCTGCCTGATCCTGGCCGCCTGCGCTGTCCAAGGTCCGGCACAGGCGCCGCACGAAGCCGTGAGTGCGGCTTCAGAGGTTTCTATCGCTTCAGGACAGCCGGAACCTGAATCGGATCCGGAGCCCGAACCGGAGGCGGACAACAGCTGGCAGCTTGACGCGCCGCAAAACCACGGCATGGACCCGGCGCTGTTCGAGCAGCTGCACGCGGTGTTGGCCGGCTCTCAAATCTACGCCATGGTCACCGCCAAGGACGGAGTCCTGATCGACGAATATTACCAGGAGGGCTATGATGAAAGCAGCGTGTTTGCGCTGCACTCCTGCTCCAAGTCGTTCACCGGGGCGCTGGTGGGAATCGCCATCGAGCAGGGATACTTTGGCGGGGTGGACGACCTTCTGTCCGATTACCTCCCGCAGGTGGCTTCCCTGGAGGAGGGCAAGCGCCAACTCACCCTGCGCCACCTGCTGACCCACACCTCCGGCCTGGAGTGGTACGAGTGGGGCGGCGGGCGCAGCAACTGGATGGAGTTCCAGTCGGCGGAGAACTGGGTAGAATACATCCTCGGGCGCAGCCTGGTGGCCCAGCCTGGCACGCTCTTTAACTACAGCACCGGCAACACCCATCTGCTGTCCGCCGCGCTGACGGAGGCAACCGGGATGGACGAGCTGCAATACGCCGAGGAGAACCTCTTCGGCCCGCTCGGGATGGAGAGCGTCGAATGGGGCCGCGACCCGCAGGGCATCTGCGACGGCGGCAACGGCATCTCTATGAGCGCGCGGGACGCCGCCCGCTTCGGCCAGCTCTACTTACAGGGCGGCAGCTGGCAGGGCCAGCAGCTCGTGCCGGCTAACTGGGTTGAGGCTTCCACTTCGGTGCAGAACCCCGGTCCCGGCGGGCGGACCGGCCAATACGGCTACCAGTGGTGGATCAACTCCTTTGGCGCCAAAAACTACGATACCTATTTTGCTTTCGGCGCATGGGGGCAGTATATCTTTGTCGTGCCCGAGCTGGACCTGGTGACGGTCATCACCAGCAACTACCCAAGCGACAGCTACGCGCCCTGGCCCTATTTTACCGATTATGTCCTCGCGGCGTATCGGGAGGGCGCATAAGGCGATCGGTCACACCACAGAAAAAACACGTTTAAGCGTTTCGCTTAAACGTGTTTTTTGCCTTCTGCACCCAAAACAAACGAGCACTTCTTCGCGTGCAAAAAACAAAACGGCTCCCCACAACTGTGAGGAGCGCGTTTGGGAGCGGCGGCTCGCCGCTGGTGCGCCAGAAGGGATTCGAACCCCCGACCTTTTGATTCGTAGTCAAACACTCTATCCAACTGAGCTACTGGCGCGTATTTACTTTTCATGTCAGCCTTAATATATTACCATGCCCATAAAAAATTGTCAAGCATTGTGCCGGAAAAAGCGACCATTTTTTCTTTTTCTCTGGCAACTTTTTGGGGGTGCGCGCATATACTGTATTGCGGGGCCGCTCCGGCGCAAGACCGGACAGCTCCCGCATATGAACCAACGCACTATCCGTACAGGATGCTTCCTAAAATGATTTCAGCTAAAGCGCCGGACCATTCCGGGGCACCCAAAGCGGGGCGTCAACCCGCGGCCTGTGGGCGCCCCTTGGGCCCGGCGCTTCGGCTGCCCGCCCTTCCCAATTTACCAAGAGGCGGACGACAGAAAAACAGGCGGCGTGAATCCTTCACGCCGCCTGTCGCATTTTTCTTATTTCTTGTTAAACAGCTCCATGATATCGAAGAAGGCATCGTCGTCGATTCCGGTCTCTTCCTCTTCCTTCTTCTGCTCCTCGGGAGCCTTCTCACTCTCCTGGGCCTTGGCGCCGAATTGTTGCTGCTGGCGGGCGACAGGGGGTTCAAAGTTATTGCCGCTGTCAAAGCCGGTCGCGATCACGGTGACCATCATCTGATCCTTGAGGTTGTCGTCGAACGCCGCGCCCCAGATCAGGTTGACGTCCGGATGGGCCGCGTTATGTATCATGGTGGAGGCCACGTCGATCTCGTCGAGGCCGATGTCGCTCGAGGCGGTGATGTTGATGATCACACCGCGCGCGCCGTTGATCGAGGTTTCGAGCAGCGGGGAGGCGATCGCCATGGCGGCGGCCTTCTCGGCCTTGTCCTTCCCGTCGGCGACGCCCATGCCCATGTGGGCGTAGCCGGCATCCTTCATGATGGCGGTCACGTCCGCAAAGTCGAGGTTGACCACTCCGGGGATGTTGATCAGGTCGGAGATGCTCTGCACGCCCTGCTTGAGGACGTTATCCGCCGCCTGGAAGGCGTTGAGCAGGGTGATCTTATTTTCCGAAATGAGCTTGAGGCGCTCGTTGGGGATGACCACCAGCGCATCCACATGCTCGCGCAGGGAGGCGATCCCCGATTCGGCCTGGTCCATGCGCCGCTTGCCCTCGAACAGGAAGGGCTTGGTCACGATTCCGATGGTGAGGATTCCCATATCCTTGGCGATCTCGGCCACCACGGGGGCTGCGCCGGTGCCGGTGCCGCCGCCCATACCGGCGGTGATAAAGACCATCTGGGTGCCCTTGAGCGCCGCCGCGATCTCGTCGCGGGATTCCTCGGCGGCCTTCTGGCCCTTTTCGGGGGAGCCGCCCGCGCCGCGGCCCTTGGTCAGCTTCTCGCCCAGCGGGATCTTCACGGTCGCCTTGGAGGTGTTCAGCGCCTGCAGGTCGGTGTTCACCGAGATGAACTCCACGCTCTTCATGCCGGAAGAAACCATCCGGTTCACGGCGTTCCCGCCGCCGCCGCCGATGCCGACGACCTTTATCGAAACAACTTTCTCGAAATCGGAATCCATATCAAAATTCATAGAATCCTCTGCCCCCTACACTCTATTTTCTAGAAGAACAAGCGAAAAATCGGTTCTGTCACAATTATTCCAATCATATAAATATATGTTATCAGATTTCATACCTGAAATCAATACGGAATTGCGAGATATTCGCGTAAAAATACAAGATATTGTGCCCGTTTGCCGGTCCCATGGCGGTTTTGATCCATCATACGGTATATAGAGTGTTCGCGCGGGGGTCAAACCACAAGATAATCCTTCTTGTCGTACCCGCTCCCCTTGGAGGAGCTGCCCTTCGAGGAGCTCTCCTTGGAAGAACTCTCCTTGGAGGAAGAAGAGGATTCCTCCTTCGAGGAACTCTCCTTGGATGAGGAGCTCTCCGAACGCGACGAGGACGAAGCGGACGAGGAGGAATCCCCTGCGGACGCATCGGACGGCGCAGGCTGAGAGCTTGTCCCGGGCTCGGAGGACGACGCGCCCTCCCCCTCGGAGGAGGACAAGCCGCCGAGATCGGTGCCGCTCTCGGGCGCCAGCGGGTCCTTCGGCCCGACGATGATCGCCCCGGTATTCGGATCAACCTGGATCCCGGTCTTGCCGCCGGCGGGGCTCTCTTCGCCGCCCCCTTCGCCTACGCCTTCCTGCCCGGCGCTCTGCAGGCGCTCCTGCTCGTCCTTTTCAATCAGCTCTTTGCCACAATGTCAAGTGGTAAATTCAAAGTTTGATATTAAGATGTTTGAGGCAAATTTCTTGACAAATAAATTGATTTGCCCGATAATATGAGATACAGATACCCCTAGCGGTATAA
>NZ_FWCH01000004.1:0-1921 GCF_900169495.1 Provencibacterium massiliense | reverse complement strand
GGCAAGGAGAAGCAAAACCCCGGCACCGGCGGGTGCCGAAGATAACCCGTGCGCCAATGCGGGGAAACGCAGGGGAGGGGGAGGCCGTGGCGGCCTCCCCCTCCCGTTTTGTCCTGCTTTAAGATTCCTCGATGAGACTGACGTACTCCCGGAGCAGCTCGACGCACCGCGCGGGCGGCAGCATGCCGGTATCCAGGCAGAGGTGGTAGCTCGACACGCTCCCCCAGGCCTTGTCGGAATAGTAGTTGTAATAGTTGGAGCGGCGCTTGTCGGTCTTCTTGACGAAGGCCTTGGCGTCCCCGTGCGAGAGGCCGTATTCCTTCATGACGCGGGCAATCCGCGCCTCCAGGTCGGCGTGGATGAAGACGTTGACGCAGTCCATGTCCTTGAGGATGTAGTCGGCGCAGCGCCCCACGATCACGCAGGGGCCCTGGGCCGCGATTTTGCGCATCACCTTGGACTGCTCGATGAAGAGCTTGTCGTTGGTGATATAGTCGCTGTAGCCCGCGATGGCGCCGCCCATGCCGTGCCCGCCCATGGCGAAGGAGTAAAGGAAGCTGTCGGTCTCCTTCTCGTCGGCGTGCTCGAAGAGCTTCTCGTCGATCCCGCTCTCCTTGGCCGCCAGGGTGATGATCTTCTTGTCGTAAAATTCAAGCCCCAGCTCGCTGGCCAGCGCCTGGCCGATCTCCCGGCCGCCGCTGCCGAACTGCCGGCTGATGGTAATGATCCGTTTCATCATAAGGCCCCTTTCCCATATGGTTGAGTTCCTGCCCCTAGCATACCATACCTTGGGAAACTTTTCAAATGTTGTCCCTGGTCCGTCCGGCGAGCAGGCGCACGGCGTCCCGGCGGCCGCGCTCGCCCTGGGTGGCGGCAATCACCTCGCGCGAGAGCATGACCACCGCGATCAGGTTGGGCACCGCCATCAGGCCGTTGAGGCTGTCGGCCAAGTCCCACAGCCCATCCAGCCGCAGCAGCGGGCAGAATACCATCAGGGCAAAAAAGAAAATACGGTAGACCCGCTTCGCCCCCGCGCGCTTCCAGAGGTATTCCACGCATTTTTCCCCGTAAAAGTACCAGCAGGGCACGCTGGAGACGGCGAAGACCACCAGCATGACGGTGAGGATTTCACTGCTCGCCCTGCCGAACACCGTGCCGAAGGCGGCGGCGGTCAGCGCGGTGGGGGACATCCCCGCGCCGAGGTCGACCCCGCTGCACAGGATGGTCAATGCGGTCAGGCCGGCCATCACCACCGTGTCGAAAAAGACCTCGAACGCGCCGCACATCCCCTGGCGCACCGGGGTGTTCCCCGAGGCGGCGTGGATGATGGGCGAGCTGCCCAGGCCCGCCTCGTTGGAAAATACGCCGCGGGAAACGCCGTATTTGGCCGCCGAGAGCAGGGTATAGGCCCCCACGCCGCCCGCCGCGGCGCGCGGCGAGAAGGCGCTGCGCAGGATCAGCACCAGTACCTCGGGCAGGCGCTGGATGTTGCGCAGCAGCACCAGCAGGGAGGCGGCCATGAAGAGGATGGACATCAGGGGAGTGAGGATGGCGAAGACGTTCCCCAGCCGCTTGACGCTGCCGCCGGTCATCAGCAATATGCAGACGGCGCACGCCGCGCTCACCCACAGCCCGCCGATCCCGAAGGTGTCCTCCACGGCATGGGAAATGGTACCGATCTGGGTGACGTTCCCCGCACCGAAGAGGGCGGTCGCCAGGCAGAGCAGGCAGAACACCGCGGGGAGCAGCCGCAGCGAGAGCCCGTCGCGCATGTAATACATCGGGCCGCCCACCGTCTCCCCGCGCTCGTTCCTGGTACGGTAGCGCACGGCCAGCAGGGTCTCGGCATATTTGAGGATCATGCACAGGAAGGCGCTGGCCACCATCCAGAAGACCACCCCCGGCCCGCCGAGCAGGATGG
>NZ_FWCH01000009.1:0-222417 GCF_900169495.1 Provencibacterium massiliense | reverse complement strand
CCGGCCACGTCCTTCCGGGACGGGAGGGGCTGGACCGGGAGGCGGGGGTGGACACGCCCCTCGCCATCCCGCCGAGCTGCGGGTGTCCGGCCGGGACGGCGGGCGCGTTCTACGTGGGGAAGGGCACGGCGGCCGACCCGTACCAGGTGGCGAGCGCCGCACAGCTGCAGCACATCAACAGCCCGAACCATCTCGGCAAAGGGCAATCCTTCTTACAGGTGCGGGACATCGACGTCGAGGCCGAGCAGGGCACCAGCCGCTGGACCCCCATCGGCAGCTTCGCGACCCGTTTTAACGGAACCTATGACGGGGACGGACATTGGGTGAGGAATATGAGCATCGCCGCCTCGGACTCGTCGGGTCTCTTCGGCTATGTGGAAAAGGCCACCATCCAACGTCTGGCCATCGAGACTCCCTATGCCTTCACCTCCTCGGAGGCCTTCGGCGGAGGCATCGTCGGCGACGGCCGGCCGGGCGCGACGCTCTCCCAGTGCTACGCCAATGTCTCGGTCACCGCCTCTTCCGGCCATGCCGGCGTCCTTTGCGGCCTGGTACAAAATGGAAGCCTGGTGACGGATTGCTATGCCTACGGAAAGGCGGCGGCATCCCATCAGGCGGGTCTGGTCCAAAACCTGGTGGGCTCGGTCAGGTACTGCTACGGCGTCTGCGCGATCAGCGGCGGACAAGCCACCTACACCGGCGGCATCGTGGGCTGCACCACCGCAGCGAGCAGCCTGACCGACTGCCGCTGGTTTGACGGTCCCTCCAACGCCTATGGCACGGAGGCCCCGCCCAAAGCCGTCAACGTCCAGCGCTACGCCCTGAGCAGCGCCAACCTCTCGAATCCCGCCAACTTCCCGGCGAGCTTCGGCCTGAACGATCCGAACGGCCTGTGGGAAATGGGCGACGTGTGGTACTACAACCACAAGGACGGCAAGCCCGGCGAGCGGGTGCACGTCACCGCCCCCAAGCTCAAGATATTCACTTACCAGGAATAAAGCAAAGGGGCGCTTTGCCTCTCATGAGCGGCTCCGGAAAAAGGCCTCCCCGAGCGGGGAGGCCTTTTTAGTCGTCGTATTCGGGAGCTTCCTCGCCGGAGCAGGAAAGGGATTCGTACATGACGCGCTGCCCCAGGGCGAAGGCTTTTTTAAAGATGAGCTCCTCCACATAGATGTCCCGCTCCTGGTGGACGTTAAGATAGTCAATCAGCTCTTCTTGCTTGTCATCCGGGAGGCTGGTTTTTAAAAACAGCTCCCGGTACGAGCTCTCACGCTCCAGGATGATATATTGCTCATCCTCTGTCTTCCAGGAATAAAAGGGATGTTTTCCGTAATAAAGGTTTAATAATACTTCTCCCATCTTGATACCCCCTGACCTGATATGGTCAGGGGCCTCCCTGGGGTGGCGGGGCGTAGGAATCCCGCCACCCCAGCCCCTTGCGGGGCGCATAAGAAAAGCGCATGGAGAGGGCAAAGCCCCATCCATGCGCTCTGGTCGCAAGGAAACCGGTATAAACACTGTTCTTTCCAAAGGGAAAAGAATGTGTTATAATGGCATCAGTCGTGGTGCCGGGATACCGGTTGTATGGGGTGGTGCCTCACCTCATGCAGGGCGTAATGTGTTTGCGGCACATTATGCCTGCCATGGCTATTCTTTTTAAGGGGAAACCCCTGTAAGAACATTGTAGCACGGCAGGCAGGAAAAAGCAAGAAAAAAGGCGAATTCAGGAAAAGGAGCGCGGAGAGGGCGGCCCCGCCGCCATGGGGAAACCCCTTGATAGGGTTTCCCCACGCAAAAACCTCCCACAGGGAGCTTTTTGCTCCCCTTCCTGATCCGGGGGAGGATTTGTGGCCGCGAGTGGCAGCTAACCGCCCCGAAAGGGGGTATACGGGGGGAAACGCCTCGTTTCCCGCCCGTGAGGCGCACCGCTCGCGAAGCGAGCCTGCATTTTTGGTCGGGCGCCAAAAATGCGTGCGCCCAAGCTCCCCTTCCTGATCCGGGGGGGATTGGTGGCCGCGAGTGGCAGCGACCCGGAAAGGCCGCGGGCGCTGCCCGCACCCGCTCAAGGGTTTGTCAAACCCTTGAGAATCCCGATTACTTTGCGCCCCTCCCAGAAAAGCTCCGGCGAGGGAGACCCCCTGCGCGGGAAAGGGCCCCCGAAGGGGGTGCAATCGTTGTTGCCATCAGTTGCCTGCGCGGGCAAAAAGCCCCGCTCCGGAAAACCGGAGCGGGGCTTCGCATTTTGCGGCGGGCGCAAAGTGTGTATCGTCCGCGCGTGGTCGCGCGAGGGGTAGTCTCAAAGGAGGGGTGTCCCCTCCTTTGTTTGCTTCTTTTGGGTCTTTTCTTTCAAACAAAGAAAAGACCTCGGGGTTTGGGGCGGACAGCCCCATTTACCTTATTCCAAGCATGCGCGCCTGGCGCTTCTTATAAAAGGCGAAATACTCGAAGCCGCACGACTGGAGCACTTCCATCCCCTCTGCGATCCCGACCCCGAGGTCCTGCGCAAGATGGGAGTCCGAGCCGAGGGTGACGATCTCGCCGCCCAGCTCCCGGTAGCGCGCAAAGATTTCCTTCGGCGGGCAGAGCTGGCCCCAGCCGTTGTGGAGCCCCGCCACGTTGAGCTCCAGCCCCTTGCCGCGGGCAATCAGCGTGCGCAGGATTTCGTCGATCAAATCGTCCCAGCGCCTCAGGTCCACCTCGATCCCGTCCCGCCCCGAGATGTAGCGGATCGGATAGGTCAGATGGGCCAGGGAGTCGAAGTCGGCCTTTTTGGCGGTTTCGAGCACCTCGCCGAAGTAGGCATCCATCGCCGCGTTGACCTCCTCGATGGGGCGGCCCTTGTAGCTGACCTCGTAGTAATCGGGCCAGCCGCGGGTGACGTGGACCGAGCCGAGGACAAAGTCGTAGTTGAGCAGCCCGAGCGCCCGCTCGGCCAGAGCCGGGTCGAACAGCGGCTGGCCGAGCTCGATCCCGGCGGTGAGCATGAGCCGGTCGCCGAAGAAGAGCTGGGCCTTGCGCACCTCGAAGTTCGAGTTGATCATGCGCAGCTCGAAGTTGTCCCGTTTGTAGATGTCGATGTCGCAGTGGTCGGTGATGCACAGCCCCATCAGGCCCTTATCCACCGCCTGTTCGCAGAGGTAGGTCACCGAATGATGCCCGTCGGGGGAGTTGTCCGAGTGGGAATGGCTGTCAAATATATTGAGCATATGAGTCCCTCCAAAAGACGCTGTAAATTTCTGATTTCATCATAGCACAGAAAATGAGGGGTGTAAAATAATTTCTGGTTTATAGATTGTAAAAAATGTGCTAAGATAGAGGCAACAAACTTTTCGTAAAAGCAGGAAAGGATGGTGCCTGCGATGAATTCGATCATACGGCTTCTGGGGCTGGTCAACCGCACCCCGCCCGCCAACCCGATGGCGGCGCTGGAGGACCTGTTGGACCTGCTGTCCGACTCGGGCAGCGCGGCGGCGGACATTGTGCTGCTGCCCCGCTTCGCGCTCTGCCCGCCCTCGTCGGGGGAGCTCATGCGCTCCAAAACGCTGCTGGCCGCCTGCGAGGAGGCCCTAAACGGGCTGCTGCTGCGCTCCAAGGAGCTGGAGAGCTTTTTGGTGCTCACCCTGCCCCTGCAGAAAAACGGGATTCCCTATGAGGCGGGCGCGGTGATTTACAAGGGAGAGCTCTACTGCTTTTCCCCCGATGAGGGGGAGCTTCCCCTCTTTCGGGTGGGGGACCTTTCGTTCACCGTGCTGCCCTGCGATCCCCATAGGCTGCCGCACTACCTGCCGCAGGTGGAGGACAGCGGGTGCGACCTGGTGCTGGTCCCCTCCTATGAGCCGGTCTATGCCGGCAGCCGCCGGGCGGCGGCCAAGGGGATGTGCGCGCTCTCCGCGGCGGCCTCGTGCGCCGTGGCGGCGGTCAACGGCGGGGTGGGGGACACCTCCTCGCCGCATCTGTGGGGCGGCTACATATTGGTGGCCGAGGAGGGGAACCTGCTCGCGCAGAAGTGCGCCGAGCAGGAGGGGATCGCCCTCTACCACGACTTTGACTGCGACCTGCTGCGCGCCGCCCGTCCGGCCCCGCAGCGCCAGCGCGAGGCGCTGTGCGCCCATCCCTGCACCGGAGCGAAGGCCGGGCTGCTGCGCGAGGTTTCGCGCACGCCCTACCTGCCGGACAAGCCGGGCGAGCGCGAACGCTACCTCGAGGAGCTCTTCACGCTTCAGACGCGCGCCCTCGCCTGCCGGCTGGACAACACCGGGCTCGAGCGGCTGGTGCTCGGGGTTTCGGGGGGGCTCGATTCCACCCTGGCGCTGCTCTGCTGCGCGAGGGTCTGCGACCTGCTGGGCTATCCCCGCCAGAGGATCCTGGGGGTGACCATGCCGGGGTTCGGCACCACCGACCGCACCTACTACAACGCCCTGCTGCTGATGGAGCAGCTGGGGATCGAGACGCGGGACATCCCGATCCGCAACGCCGTATCCTCCCATTTTGAGGACATCGCCCACGACCCGGCCAAGCGGGACGCGGTCTATGAAAATGCCCAGGCGCGCGAGCGCGCCCAGATCCTGTTCGACCTTTCCAACCAGGAAAACGGCCTGGTGGTGGGGACCGGGGACCTCTCCGAGGCGGCGCTCGGGTTTTCCACCTTCGGGGGGGACCACCTGGCGGGGTACAACGTCAACATCTGCCTCAATAAGACCACCATCCGGGAGCTGGTCGCCCTGATCGCGCAGCGGGACTGGCTGCCCGGCGTCGGCGAGACGCTGCAGGACATCCTGGACACCCCGGTCAGCCCCGAGCTGCTGCCCCCGGCCCAGAGCGGGGAGCAGCACCAGAAAAGTGAGGAGATTTTGGGGCCCTACCTGCTGCACGACTTCTTTTTGCACTATACCCTGCGCTACCACTTCGCGCCGCTCAAGGTCTACAACTACGCCTCGATCGCCTTCGCCGGGGAATACGATCCCGCCTTCATCCGCGATAAGCTGGGGATTTTCATCCGCCGCTTTTATACCCAACAGTTTAAACGCTCCTGTGCGCCGGACAGCGCCGAGATTTGCAGGCCGAACCTCTGCGGATTCTATATCCCGTCGGACATGAACCCGCAGGTCTTTCTCGACGAACTGGCGCGCGGGGAAGAATAACGCCATCACAGAAAGGAACAAAGAACATATGAGAGCAGTCATCACCGTCACCGGTAAGGACACCGTGGGGATTTTAGCCAAGGTCAGCAACGAGTGCGCCAAGTACAACGCCAACATCGCGGAGGTCAGCCAGACCGTGCTGCAGGACATGTTCGCGATGATCATGCTGGTGGACATCGACCACCTCACCTGTGGGCTCAGCGAGCTTGCCGACATCATGCGCCGCATGGGCGAGGGGCAGGGGCTGATGATCCACGTCATGCACGAGGACATCTTCAATTCGATGCACCGCATCTAGCGCAGGGGAAAGGAAACATCCGTCATGATCAACAACACTGAAATACTCGAAACCATCCGGATGATCCAGGATGAAAACCTGGACATCCGCACCATTACCATGGGAATTTCCCTTTTGGACTGCGCGGACAGCGACATCGAACGCAGCTGCCAGAAGGTGTACGAAAAGATTTGCCACCGGGCCGAGCGCCTGGTCGGCACCGGCGAGGCGATCGAGAAGGAATACGGGATCCCGATCATCAACAAGCGCCTGTCGGTCACCCCGATCGCCCTGCTTTGTGGGATCAGCGGCGGGGACCCGGTGCGCTATGCCAAGGCCATGGACCAGGCCGCCAAGGCGGTCGGGGTCAACTTCATCGGCGGGTATTCGGCCCTGGTGCAAAAGGGCTTTGCCGCCGGGGACCGCGAGCTGATCGACTCGATCCCGCGGGCGCTCGCCGAGACCGACGTGGTCTGCTCCTCGGTCAACGTGGGCTCCACCAGGGCCGGGATCAATATGGATGCGGTCGCCCTGATGGGAAACATCGTGCTCGAGAGCGCCAAGCTCACGGCCGATAACTGCTGCTTCGGCGCGGCCAAGATCGTGGTCTTTTGCAACGCGGTGGAGGATAACCCCTTCATGGCCGGCGCCTTCCACGGCGTGGGCGAGGGGGACTGCGTTTTAAACGTCGGCGTCTCGGGCCCGGGCGTGGTGCGCGCGGCGATCGCAAATGCCCCGGACGACTACGACCTCACACAGATCGCCAACATCATCAAGAAAACCGCCTTCAAGATCACCCGCATGGGCCAGCTGGTGGGCAGCGAGGCCTCGCGGCGGCTTGGCATCCCCTTCGGGATCGTGGACCTCTCGCTGGCGCCGACCCCGGCGGTGGGTGACTCGGTGGCGCACATCCTCGAGGAGATCGGGCTGGAGAGCTGCGGCGCCTGCGGCACCACGGCGGCGCTGGCCATGCTCAACGACGCGGTCAAAAAGGGCGGCGTGATGGCTTCGTCCCGTGTGGGCGGGCTCTCGGGCGCATTCATCCCGGTCAGCGAGGATGCGGGGATGATCGACGCGGCGCGCTGCGGGGCGCTGTGTATCGAGAAGCTCGAGGCGATGACCGCCGTCTGCTCGGTGGGGCTGGACATGATCGTCATCCCGGGTGACACCCCGGCCGAGGTGATCGGCGGGATCATCGCCGACGAGGCGGCCATCGGGATGATCAACTCCAAAACCACGGCGGTGCGGGTCATCCCGGCCATCGGCCACAAGGAGGGCGAGGAGCTCGAGTTCGGCGGCCTGTTCGGCAGCGGCCCGGTGATGAAGGTCAGCCGCTATTCTCCCATGAAGCTGATCCGGCGCGGCGGGCAGATCCCCGCCCCGATCCAGAGCCTCAAGAACTAAATTCTTGACTCCCTCTGCGCTCGCTGGTATACTTTAAAAAGATAGGGCCGCCATGAAGGCGGCCGGCGTGTGTCGAAAGACTGAAAATCGGTCCCGCAGGCGAGCTTCGCCCGCCGAAGGGACACTTCTAGAGCAAAGCGGCGGTGAGCAGGCCCGGCGGGCCTGCGGAGCCGGTTTGCGAGGGGAAGGGGCCTCACGGGGAAACCGGCGGAGCAAGGCGTCAGCCGCAGCGCTTGGTGGTTGCCTCGTGCAGCTTGTCGGAAAAGTCGACAAGCTGGGACCGCCACGAAGGCGGCCGGCGACACAATATAAAGCGATTGAAACGAGAGCCGGTAAGGCAGGCGGCCGCATGAAGCGGCCCTGCTTTGCTGTGCTTTTTGTTTTCTCAGGGAAAGGACAGAATGTAATGAAAAAGCCAACCACCCGCGATCTTATTTTAGCCGCCCTCTTTGTGGCGCTCGGGCTGCTGCTGCCGGTGATGTTCCACGCCATCGGCGCGGGGCCGGTCATGCTGCCCATGCACATCCCGGTGCTGCTGTGCGGCTTCATCTGCGGCTGGCAGTACGGGGCCATCTGCGGGCTGATCGTCCCGCTGCTCTCGAGCGTGATCACCGGCATGCCCCCCATCTTCCCCACCGCCCCGGCCATGATGTGCGAGCTTTGCGCCTACGGCGCGCTGACGGGGCTGCTCTACCGCAAGCAGGGCCGGAATGTCTACCTCTCCCTGATCGGCGCCATGCTCGGCGGACGGCTGGTTTCGGGGCTGGCGAACGCCCTCTTCATGGGGGTGGCGGGCAAGCCCTACGGGCTCGCGGCGTTTCTGACGGGCGCGTTCGCCACGGCGCTGCCGGGGATCGCGCTGCAGCTGATCGTCATCCCGCTGCTGGTGCTGGCGCTGCAGCGCGCCGGGCTGATAGAAGGCCGTGTGCGGGAGGAAAGGAAGGTGGCGTAAATGACCAAACTCGAGGAGACCAAGCGCTTTTTCGACGAGCGGGCCGAGCACTGGGATGAAACCTGTACCCATGACCCGCAAAAGCTGGACGCCATCGTCGCCCTGTCCGACGTGCGGGGCAAGCGGGTGGCGGACATCGCCTGCGGCACGGGAGTGCTCTTCCCGGCGCTGTTTTCGCACGGCGCCCGGGAGGTCTTGGGGATCGACCTGTCGGACAGGATGATCGAGCGTGCGGGACAGAAATACAGCGACCCCGCCCTGCACCTCGTCGCCGGGGACCTCTTTTCGGTGGAGGAGCGGGGCTTTGAGGTCGCGACCCTCTACTGCGCCTATCCCCACTTCCCGGATAAGGATGCGCTCTTTGGGAAGGTTTACGAGATGCTCGTGCCGGGCGGACGGCTGATGATCGCCCACAGCGAGAGCAAGGAGACCATCAACGCGCGCCACAGCGGCGGCAAGGTCGAGGAGCTCTCCGAGCGGCTGCTGCCGGCCAAGGAGGAAGCAAAGAAGCTCGCCCCCTACTTCACGGTGGACATCCTGGCGGACACCAGCGGTTTTTACCTCATCTCCGGGCTCAGGAAGTAAAGAAATAAAAGTCCCCCGCCGCCCTGGGGCGGCGGGGGACTTTTCAGTTTTTCATATTTCCGAGCATGGCGCCGACGTGCATGATGATGTACTCGGCCTCGCTCGCCTGCAGCTCGGGGATCATCTCCTGGATATCCCGGCAGATCGAGACCGCCCGCTCGAGATTGGGCTCGCGGGTGACCTCCTCATAGACCGACTGGCCGAGGGCGGGCAGGGTCTCCCGGTGCTCGATCCGCTCGAGCGCGTCACAGAGGTGCAGGATGAGCAGCTCGCCGTTTTTTTCGTCCAGCGGCAGGTGCTGCCCCTTTTGCAGGTAGTCGATCACCGCCAGGACCTGCTTGCAGTTTTCCCCCGTCAGGCGGCCGGTGTCCCGCCGCCGGATGACCTGTGCCTTGAGCTTCATCAGAATCCCTCCGTTCCGATCGGGAGGTCAATGCCCGCTTGCTCCCTTATAGTAGCACGGCGCGGGGCGCTTGCCAAGATTTTGATGAAAATTTTACGGCTCGCCTGCGGCCTCGGCGGAGGCCTCCTGCTCCTGCGCGGGCGGGTGCTTTCGCGTGAGCAGGTCGGGCAGCAGCACCGCGACGAAGATGATCAGCCCCCCGAGCACGATGTTCACACTCAGCGGGTCGTAGCCCAGCAGGATGGAGTAGAGGGTCCCGAACAGGGACTCACAGGCCAGGATGACCGAGGTCTCGGCCGGCGGGACGTACTGCTGGGCGTGGGTCTGCCAGAAATAACACAGGCAGGTGCAGAAAATCCCCATGTAGACCACGGCGGCGATCCCGGAGAGGGAGAGCAGGGAGGAGAAGTCGTGATCAAACAGCAGGAAGCTGACGGCCGAGAGGACGGAGGTGGTCCCCAGCTGCAAAAAGAGCAGGGTGGTGGCGTCCAGCGAGAGCACCAGCCGCCCGGTGAGCACGATCTGGGCCGCGTAAAAGAAGGCGGAGAGCAGCGTCAAAAGATCCCCCGGGGAGACCGAGAACCCGCCGGAAAAGTCCACCGAAAGGATAGCCACCCCCACGAAGCAGAGGAACGTAGAGAGGAAGGTCTGCCAGCCCGGGCGCTTTTTGATGAGGAACCACCACAAAAAGGGCACCATTACCACGTTGGTGGCGGTGATGAAGGCGTTGTTGGCCGGGGTAGTGTACTTCATGCCGATGGTCTGGAGCATGAAGCCCAAAAACAGAAATACCCCCACGAAGACGCCGCTCTTTACGTGGATGCGGTCCAGCGTGGCGCGGATGTGCTTACGGAAGATGATCCAGAGCGTCAGGGTCGCCACCCCGAAGCGCAGCATCAGCACGCAGGAGGGGCTGAGCCCCGCGTCCATCGCGAACTTGGTCCCCACAAACCCGGTCCCCCATACAATGGCGACCAGCCAGAGCGAGAGCTCGCTCTTCCTTCTCGTAGTCATTTTGTTCGGCATACGGCCTCCTATCCATTTGTTTCAAGACACCTATGTACATAACGTATTATAACGTAATGGAGAAATGTTGTCAATCGTTTCCTTCGCCGGGAGGGGGCGCAGGCGGCGCCTCCTCCCCTGTGGCGCTTTGGGCGGGGGCGCGGCGCTGCAGCAGCTCCTGGAGCTCGGGCAGCAGGATCGACCCCACGATGATCAGCCCCCCGGTGACCATGCTGAGCGTCAGCTTGTCGTACCCGAGCAGCACCGAGAAGAGCGAGCCGAAGAGGGACTCGGTGGTCATGATGATCGACATACGCATCGGGGTGACGTACCGCTGGGCCGAGGTCTGGATGAAATAGCACACGCAGGTGCCGAAGACCCCGAGATAGAGCACCGCCGCCATCCCGGGCAGGGAGCAAAAGGAGCCGAAGTCCCGCTCCCCCAGCAGGAAGGTGACCAGGGAGAGCAGGGTGGTGGTGCCAAACTGCACAAAGAGCAGGGTGCGCACGTCGAGGTAGAGCACATACCGTCCGACCAGCACGCACTGCACGGCGTAAAAGACGGCGCACATCAGCGAAAAGAGGTCGCCGACGGCGATCGAAAACCCGGATGAGAAATCCACCGAGAGGATGGCCGCGCCGATGAAGCAAAGTATCGAGGAAATTACAGTCAGTACCCCGGGGCGCTTCTTGGCCACCGCCCACCACAGGAAGGGGACCATCACCACGCTGGTGGACGAGAGGAAGGCGGTGTTGGCCGGGGTGGTGTACTTGAGCCCCAGCGTCTGTACGAAGTAGCCCAAAAAGAGGAAGAGCCCGGCGCTGGCTCCGGCGATGAGGTGCCGGCGGTCGAGCGTTTGGCGCAGGTGCCGGTAAAACACCGCGCCAAAGATCAGCACCGAGATGGCGAAGCGGGTCATCAGCACGAAGGAGGGTGAGAGGCCCTGGTCCATGGCGATCCGCGTCCCGATAAAGCCGCTTCCCCAGATGGCCGACACCAGGATCAGCCAGAGCTCGGCCTTGCCCTGCATATGGTTCTTCTGCTCCACCTGTCGTCCTCCTTTCATAAACAGGGCGCGCAGCGCCGGCCTTTGCCCCGAAGAAAAAAACGTTCCCCCGCCGGGCCTGCCTTGGGAAAATGGTCCGTATTAGGAAAATTCGGCCTGGATGTCCATGCAGGCCGCGCCGTTGAGGGAAAGGTCCGCCGTGTAGCCCGCCTGCAGCTGGTAGTAAGCCTGCGCGCCGATCATCGCGGCATTGTCCCCGCACAGGGAGAGCGGCGGCAGGTAGAGGGCGATCCCCCGTCCGGCACATTCCTCCTCCATCCTTTTGCGCAGGGTGGAGTTGGCGCTCACCCCGCCCGCCAGGGCGATGGTGCGGTAATGGAAATCCTCCGCCGCGCGCAGGGTGTTGTTTACCAAAATGTCCACCACTTTATAGGCGAAGGACGCGGCCAGGTCGGGGACCGGCACCGCCTCGCCCTTCTGCTGCGCGTTGTGTAGAAGGTTCACCACCGCCGTCTTGAGCCCGGAGAAGCTGAAGTCGTATTCGCTCCCGCTCACATGCGGGGTGGGCAGCTCGAAGGCATGCGGGTCACCCTGCGGGGTGATTTTGTCGATACTCACCCCGCCCGGATAGGGCAGCCCCATCGCCCGCGCGGCCTTGTCGAAGGCCTCGCCCGCCGCGTCGTCCCTCGTCTGGCCGATGGTCCGATACCCGGTGTAATCCAGCACCTCCACGATATGGCTGTGCCCGCCCGAGACCACCAATGCGAGATAGGGCGGTTCCAGCTCGGGGTGGGCCAGGTAGTTGGCCGCCACATGCCCGCGCAGGTGATGCACCGGCACCAGGGGCTTCCCCGAGACCAGCGAGAGCCCCTTGGCGTAGTTGACTCCCACCAGCAGCGCGCCGATCAGGCCCGGCGCGGCGGTGACCGCGATGGCGCCGACCGTGTCCGGCGTGTGCCCGGCGGCGGACAGCGCCTCGTCCACCACCCCGACGATGTTCTCGATATGCCGGCGGGAGGCGATTTCCGGCCCCACCCCGCCGTATTTCCCGTGCTCGGCCACCTGCGTGTTAATCACGTTGGAAAGCACCTGCTGCCCGTCGCGCACCACGGCGGCGGCGGTTTCGTCGCAGGAGCTCTCGATCGCCAGAATATCCAAAGGCATATGGCTGTCCATCCCTTCTCAGTCAAAATATCGGGTCAGCAAAATGGCGTCCTCCCGGGGCGCCGCGTAGAAGCCCCTGCGTATCCCGGCGCGCAGGAAGCCGTTTTTTTCATAGAGGGCGAGCGCCGCGCGGTTCGACTCCCGCGCCTCCAGGGTCAAAAAGCGGAGCTGCCGCTCCCCCGCGCGGGCGATGAGCCCTTCCAGCAGCGCCTGGCCGAAGCCCCGGCGGCGAAATTCGGGCAGCACCGCGATGTCGTTTATATACCCCTCGTCCAGCACGCTGTTCATCCCGGCGTAGCCGCAGGCCCTTCCGTCCGATTCGAGCACCAGCACGTCGGAAAGCGGGTTTTGCAGCAGCGCGCGCAGGCTCTCCTCGCTCCAGCCCTGGCTGCCGAAGCAGGCGCGCTCGATTTCGTGGAGCGCTTGCAGGTCGCTTTCCCGCGCGGGACGAAGGCTACTTTGCGTCATACCAGCTCTCCCCCGCGCCCAGGTCCACCTTCATGTCCACCGCGAGATGGACGGCGTTCTCCATCTCCTCGCGCAGGATCATCCCGGCGCGGTCCTGCTCATCCTTCGGGGCCTCGACGATCAGCTCGTCGTGTACCTGCAAAATCAGGCGGGCGCGCATGTTCTCCTTTTTCAGGCGGTTATAGACCTTGATCATCGCCAGCTTGATGATGTCCGCCGCCGTCCCCTGGATGGGGGTATTCATCGCCACCCGCTTGCCGAAGGCCTGGATGTTCTTGTTGGAGCTCTGCAGCTCGGGCAGGTACCGCCGCCTTCCCAGGATGGTGGTGACGTAGCCGTCGCGCTTCGCCTTCTCCACTGTCTCGTCCATATACCGCTTGACCCCGCTGTAGGTGGCAAGGTAGCTCTTGATATACCGGTCCGCCTCGGCCACCGAGACGCCGATGTTTTTGGCCAGCGAGAAGGCGCCGATCCCGTAGACGATCCCGAAATTGACCGCCTTGGCGCGGGAGCGCATCTCGGGCGTGACCATCAGGGGGGGCAGATCGAACACCTGTGCAGCGGTCTGGGTGTGGATGTCCTCGCCGGTGCGAAACGCCTCGCGCATCGCCTTATCCCCCGAGATGTGGGCCAGCACCCGCAGCTCGATCTGGGAGTAGTCGGCGTCCAGGAGCACCCAGCCCGGCTCGCAGACGAAGAAGCGGCGCATCTGGCTGCCCAGCTTGGTGCGCACCGGGATGTTCTGCATGTTCGGCTCGGTCGAGCTGATCCGCCCGGTGCGCGTCTCGGTCTGCTTAAAGACCGAATGAATCCGCCCGTCCGGGCCCACCACCTTTAAGAGTCCGTCCACGTAGGTGGACTTTAATTTGGTCAGCTTGCGGTATTCGAGGATCTGCGGGACGATCAGGTGATAGTCCTCCAGCGACTCGAGCACCGCCGCGTCGGTGGAATAGCCGCTCTTGGTCTTGCGCCGGGCGGGCAGGCCGAGCTTCTCGAAGAGGATTTCCCCGAGCTGCTTGGGGGAGTTGATGTTGAACTGTTCGCCGGCTAAAGCGTAGATGCTCTCCTCCAGCCCCGCGATGTCGCCGTCCAGCGCCTTGCCAAATTCCTCGATCCCTCCGCCGTCCACCCGAAAGCCCCAGAGCTCCATCGCCGCGAGCACCCCGGCCAGCGGCAGCTCGATGGTGTCCAGCACGGTGGAAAGCCCGCCCTGCTCCACCTCGCTTTGCAGCTTGTCGCAGAGCGCGCCCATCTGCGCGCAGTCCCGGCAAAGCGCGCGCAGCGGGTCGCCGGCCGGCTTTTTGCCCTTCGGCTTCTCCGGGGGCTCGGGCTCCTCCTCCCCGTCGGGGAAGACCGCCTCGCAGGACGGCAGCGCGTATTCGCCCATCAGCTGCCCGACGGTGTATTCGGTGGAATTCGGGCTGAGCAGATAGGCCGCCAGCTCGAGATCGAATATTACGTTTTGTAGATTAATATCATTTTTATACGAATAGCGGTAGAGCGCTTTGAGGTCCCGCACCCGCTTGGGATTGGGTGACTCCAGCAGTTTTTTCGCCAGGGCCTGGTAATCCGGCAGATCCTCTGTAAAGCGCAGCACCTTGCCGTCCGTGTCGATGGCGAAGGCGCGCAGCGCGTCCTCTGCGATCAGCGGGCAGAGGTCCAGCACCCGCTCCTTCTCCGCCAGCAGCGCGCCAAGGTCCTGGGCGCTCCCGTCGGCCACCTCCTTACATAGCGGTGCGGCCGGCACAGCCTCCTCGCTGGCGGGCGCGGCCGGCACAGCCTCCTCGCTGGCGGGCGCGGCGGCCGCCGCGCCCTCGGGGATCTCCAGGCGCTTGATGAGGGAGAACATCTGCAGCCTCGAGAGCAGCCCGGCCGCCGCCGGGTAATCCGGCTCGCCAGGGAGATAGTGGGACAGCTCCCCGTCCAGCGGTACCTCGCGGCAGATGGTGGCCAGCTCGTAGCTCATGAAGGCGCTCTCCCGCCCGGCCTCCAGCTTCTCGCGCAGCTTCGGGCTCAGCCCCAGGGAGTCGAGGTTCTGGTAGAGCGCTTGCAGCGAGCCGCTTTTTGAAATGAGCCCCAGGGCGCCCTTCTCCCCGATTCCGCTGACACCCGGGATGTTGTCCGAGCTGTCGCCCATCAGGGACTTGACGTCGATGAGCTGGCGCGGCTCGATCCCGTAGGTCTCCTTGATATACTGGGGGGTGCAGACGGTGGTGGCGGGCTTGCCCATCTTGGTCGAGGCCAGCAGCACGGTGGTCTGCTCGCTCACCAGCTGCAGAGAGTCGCGGTCCCCGGTGGCGATCACGCACTCCGCCCCCTGGCGCTCGCACAGGGCACAGAAGGTGCCCAGGATGTCGTCGGCCTCGTACCCCTCGACCTGCACGATCTTGTAGCCGAGATGCTGCAGCAGCTCCTGCACCAGGGGAAGCTGCATGGCGAGCTCTTCGGGCATCCCCTTGCGCTGGGCCTTGTAGCCGTCGTACATCTTGTGCCGGAAGGTGGGCGCGCGCAGGTCGAAGGCGCAGGCCACCGCGTCGGGGCGCACCTCGTCGAGCAGCTTTTTGAAGATGTTCATATAGCCGAAGATGGCGTTGGTGTAAACCCCGTCCTTGGTGGAGAGGAGCTTGATCCCGTAGAACGCGCGGTTGAGTATGCTGTTGGAGTCCAGACAGAGCAGCTTCATGACAAATTGCCTCCAAAATTTAAGGATGGTCCGAATCTATAGAAGTAGTATACCACAAAAAACAACCCCTTGCATTTGAAAGTGCAAACCGTTAAAATGGTTCGTATAGCGCGTGTAAAATCGCTCCAAAAAAACGGGGGCGAATGGGAGGGAAATTCTTTGCAGATCGGCAATGTTACCATCGAAGGGCACACCGCCCTGGCCCCGATGGCGGGGGTGGCGGACCGCTCGTTCCGCACGATCTGCAAGGAGCTCGGGGCCTCCTATCTGGTGGGCGAGATGGCCAGCGCCAAGGGGATGCACTACAGCGATAAAAAGACCGCCCTGCTGCTCGAGGTGACGGAGCCCGAGCACCCGATGGCGGTGCAGATTTTCGGCACCGAGCCCGCCCTGATGGCCGACTGCGCGAGGAGTGCCTTGCGCTTCTCGCCCGATATCATCGACATCAACATGGGCTGCCCCGCGCCCAAGATCGTGGGCGGCGGGGCGGGCAGCGCCCTGATGAAGACCCCCGTTTTGGCGGGGAAAATCATCGAAGCGGTGGCGCGGGCGGTGGATATCCCGGTCACCGTCAAGCTGCGTCTCGGCTGGGACGACGAGCACCAAAACGCCGTCGAGCTGGCGCGCATTGCGCAGGAGAGCGGGGCCGCGGCCGTCACGGTGCACGGGCGCACCCGCCAGCAGATGTACGCGGGCAGGGCCGACCTCGCCGCCATCCGGCAGGTGGTAAAGAGCCTCTCGATCCCGGTGATCGGCAACGGGGACGTCTGCGACCCGGTAAGCGCCAAACGGATGCTTGACGAGACCGGCTGCGCGCTGGTCATGGTCGGGCGGGGCGCGCTGGGCGCGCCCTGGGTCTTCGGCCAGATTGAGCGGTACCTGCGCGACGGCGCCCTGCTCCCCGCCCCCCCGATGGAGCGGCGCATGGAGATCCTGCTGCGGCAGATTAAGATGGCCGTCGCGCACAAGGGGGAGTACATCGCCCTGCGCGAGGCGAGAAGCCACGCGGCCTGGTATTTTAAGGGGCTGCGCGGTGCGGCCGCGCTGCGGCGCGAGGCCGGGCAGCTGGAGGTTTACAGCGACCTTGAGCGTCTGTGCGAGCGGGCGCTCGCGCAATCCGAGGAGAATTAGCAGAGCGGGAGGTGGAGGCAATGGCGCCAAAATCGGTCAATGTGCTGGGACTGGGCCGCTCCCCGGTCCATACGGTCATCCTGCTCGCCTGGCCGGCGATCATCGAGCAGATCATGCTCACCCTGGTGGGCTACGTGGACACGGCGATGGTCGGGGCCATCGGCGCGCAGGCGACCGCCGCGGTGGGGGTCACCACCTCCACCATGTGGCTGATCAACGGCCTGTTTTCCGCCTTCGGGGTGGGCTTTTCGGTGCAGGTGGCCCAGTGCATCGGCGCCGAGGACTACGAGGGCTGCCGCCAGGCCATCCGCCAGTCGGTGCTCTCGGTGCTGGGCTTCGGCGCGCTGACCACCCTGGTCTGTCAGCTGATCGGCGGGCAGCTCCCTCTGTGGCTGGGCGCCCCGCCCGAGGTGGCGCGGGAGGCAGGGGCCTACTTTCGCATCCTCACCTCGGTCATGGTGCTGCACATGGGCTCGGCCGTCTTTTCGGCCATCCTGCGCTGCTCAGGGGACACCAAGACCCCTATGCTCCTCAATATCCTGACCAACGTGATGAATATCATCCTCAACACCCTGTTTATCTTCGAGCCCTCGGTCCACCACACCCCCTTCGGCAGCTTCACCCTGCCAGGGCTCGGGATGGGGGTGCGGGGCGCCGCTATCGCCTCGGCCATCTCGATGGGCACGGTGGGGCTCTTGCTGCTGCTCACCACCTTCCTGCGCAAGGGCGAGGCGCACATCGACTTTCATCAAAATTGGCGGCCCGATCCGCTGGTCTGGCGGCTGGCGCTTCGTTTCGGGCTGCCGGTGGCCTTCGAGCGGGTCACCGTCTCCTGCGGGCAGATCATCTTCACCATGATGGTCACCCATCTCGGCACGGTGGCGCTGGCGGCGCACACTTTAGCCAACACCGCCGAGAGCATCTCCTACCTGCCGGCGGTGGGGATTTCCTTTGCGGCCACCACCCTGGTCGGCCAGGCCAAGGGGGCCGAAAACCGGGACATGGCCTTCCAGTTCGGGAAAATCGTCACCAAGATGGGGATCGTGATGGGGGTTGTGATGTTCGCGCTCCTCTTCTTCGGCGCGCGCGGGCTGGTGGGGATTTTCACCCGGGACCTCGCGGTGATCGCGCTGGGCGCGGGGGCTCTGCGGATCGAGGCGCTGGTCCAGCCGCTGCAAAACTGCGAGATCGTTTTGGCCGGCGCCATGCGCGGCGGGGGCGACGCGCGCTTCCAGTTCTATGTCGGGCTCGTCTGTATGTGGGGGGTCCGCCTGCCGGTGGCCTTTTTGATGGCGTTCGTCTTTGATCTGGGACTTTACGGGATTTGGTGCGGCATGGCGGCGGACATCGCCATGCGCGGGGTCCTCAACCTCTGGCGCTTTTACAGCGGCCGCTGGTACGGGGCGCTGCACTGACCGGATAACAGACGCACAAAAAGAAGAAGGAAGGGTTCTCATTGGCCGCAGAAAAGTCGATCAACGTCCTCAGCCTCGGGAAAAATCCGGTGCAGACGGTGCTGCTGCTGTCCTGGCCGGCGATCATCGAGCAGATCATGCTCACCATGGTCAACTATGTCGATACCGCGATGGTCGGCTCCCTGGGCGCGCATGCCACGGCGGCGGTGGGGATCACGGCTTCCTGCCTCAACATGCTCAACGGCCTGTTCGCCGCCTTCGGGATAGGCTTCTCCATCCAGGTGGCGCAGAATATCGGCGCCGGGGACTACGAGGAGTGCCGCCGGGCGATCCGGCAGGCGGTGCTCTCGGTGTTTTCCTTCGGCATTCTCGTCACCCTCTTCTGCCAGGCGATCGCTTCTCCCCTGCCGGTCTGGCTGGGGGCCGACCCGGGGATCGTGGAGGATGCGGGGGCTTACTTTCGCATCATCTCCTCGATCATGGTGCTGCACATGGGCTCGGCGGTCTATTCGGCCATCCTGCGCTGCTCGGGGGACACCAAGACCCCCATGCTGCTCAACGTGCTGACCAACGTTTTGAATGTGATTCTCAACACCCTCTTCATCTTCCCCACCAAGACCTACCAGTCCTTCCTGGGGCCCATCACCCTACCGGGGCTGGGCTGGGGAGTGCGCGGGGCGGCCACCGCCTCGGCCATCTCGATGGGGACGATCGGGCTGTTGCTGCTCATCACCACCTTTTGCCGCAAGGGGGAGGCGCACATCAGCCTGCGCCAGGACTGGCGCTTTTCCCCGCACATCTGGCGCACGGCGGCCTACTTCGGGCTGCCGGTCGCCTTTGAGCGCTTCACCATTTCCTTTGGGGCGATCATCTACACCACCATGGTCTCCCGCCTGGGCACGGTGGCGCTGGCGGCGCACACCATCGCCAACACCGCCGAGGGGATTTCCTACCTGCCCGCCAACGGGATCCAGTTCGCCGCCACCACCCTAGTCGGCCAGGCCAAGGGCGCGGAGGACCGGGAGATGGCGTTTCGTTTCGGGCGGATCGTCACCCGCATGGGGCTGATCCTGGGTGCGGTCATGCTGGTGGTGCTCTTCATCTTCGCCGAGCCGCTGGTGTCCATCTTCACCTCTGACCCGCAGGTCATCCACTTTGCCAGCGGGGTGTTGCGCATCGAGGCGCTCATCCAGCCGCTGCTCAACGCCTCCATCGTGCTGGTGGGCGTCATGCGCGGAGGCGGCGACGTGCGCTACCAGTTCTTCGTTTCGCTGTTTTGCATGTGGGGCATCCGCCTGGTATCGGCTTATATCCTGGCCTTCCCCTGCGGGCTCGGCATCTACGGGATCTGGTGCGGCATGGCGACCGATCTTGGGATGCGCGGGGTATTAAACCTCCTGCGCTTCAGAAGTGGCAAGTGGTACCGGGACGTTGGTTAGGAACGCCTTGTTTACAATCCATTTATTTTTTCATGCATAATCTGTGGTATAATACAACTAACGAAAGCTGATTGCTGCAGGTGCTGCCATGAATGAGTATCTAGACGGACCGGACCGCGAGTTTGTCTACGTGCAGGGCTACGGGTTCACCGACGGGCCCCGCAAACCGGATATGAACAGTATGATACGGGTTTATTCAAACGCTTTGGGTTGTACGCTCATAGCGTTTTTGGCATTGCAGAATTTTGTGCCGCTGGTGGTGGTCATGCTCATGCGCATGGGGAACCCGGCCATCCGCATTTATAACAACCAGTTTATCGCCTCGTCCGACACCATCGAGGTGATCAGCATCTGGAGCAGCCTGATCTGCTATTGCCTGCCCATCCTGCTGCTGTGTGCATTTTTGCATCTGGGCGCTCACACCGTCTTCCCGCGCCGCCTGCCCCGCGCGGGCGAGGCGCTTCCGGCGGCCGGGTTGGTCCTGGCCTCCTCGGTTATCGGCTCAATGGTGGCCATGCTGCTCTCCGCGCTGCTGGCGCTGGTGAACCTGCACCCCACCGGTCCCGGCCTGCCCGAGGCGGACAACGTCCGGTCGCTGATGCTGGCGGCGGCCTCCTCGGCGCTGATGCCGGCGATTTTCGAGGAGCTGCTTTTCCGGGGAGCCATTTTGCAGAGCCTGCGCCGCTTCGGCGAGCCGTTCGCGCTCTTTTGCTCGACGCTTCTGTTCGCCCTACTGCACCGCAACCTGGTGCAATTCCCAAACGCGTTCATCACCGGGATGCTGCTGGGCTTTCTGGCCCTGCGCACTGGCACGCTGCTGGTGCCCATGCTCTGCCATTTTATCAACAACCTGGTCCCGCTGCTGCTCAATTTCTTCCTGGTGGGCTTGCCGGAGGAATCGGTCAGCCGGGCCTATATCGGGCTCAACGTGGTTTACCTGGCTGCGGGGGTCGTCGGGGCGCTCTACCTGCTGCGCACCCGGCCCCAGTTTTTCACCCCGCTGCACCGGGACGTGCCGCGCGCCGAACGCCGCAAGCTGTCCGCCTTCTTCGGCTCGGTGCCGCTTCTCGCGGTGGTGGTTTTGCTGGTGGTGCAGATCATACTCAATCTTTTTTAATCGACGGAGGGCAAGATGGACGACCGTGCATGGATGCGCCTGGCGCTCGAAGAGGCCAAAGCCGCCGCCGCGCTCGGCGAGGTGCCGGTGGGCGCGCTGGTGGTACGATCCGGCGAGCTGATCGCCAAGGCGCACAACCGCCGCGAGACGGGGAAAAGTGCGCTGGCGCACGCCGAATGCCTGGCGATCGACGAGGCCTGTAAAACGCTCGGCGGCTGGCGGCTGCACGAGTGCGAGCTCTATGTGACGCTGGAGCCCTGCCCGATGTGCGCGGGGGCGATCATCAATTCCCGGTTGCGCCGGGTGGTCTACGGGGCGAGGGACCCCAAGGCGGGCTGCTGCGGGTCGGTGACCGACCTGTTCGCACTGCCCTTCAACCACCGCCCGGAGGCAGTGGGCGGGGTGCTCGAGGAGGAGTGCGCCGGGGCGCTGCGCGCCTTTTTTCAGGCGAAGCGCAAAGGCGCGGTCAATACAACGGTGACAAGCGAGGAGGCGCAGGAGGAATGAGGAAGAACATTTTGGTGCTCACATCCAGTCCGCGGCGGGGCGGCAACAGCGACATGCTGGCAATGAGCTTTGCCAAGGGCGCGATGGAGCAGGGCCATGAGGTGAGCATGGTGAGCGTAGGCCACCAGCAGATCGGCGGGTGCCTTGCATGCGAGCGCTGCTGGAAGCAGGGGCAGCGCCCCTGCGTGCGGGACGACGACATGCAGGCGATTTTCCCGGCGCTCGAGTCGGCGGACGTCTGTGTGCTGGCGGCGCCGCTGTATTTTTACAATCTGCCCTCCCAGATCGTGTCGGTCTGCGACCGGCTCTATCCGTATTATAAGGACGACTGCCCGCGCAAGCTCAAAATCAAGGAGAGCGTGCTGCTGATGACGGCGGCCACCGACGAGCGCGACGAATTCGCGGGGGTGGAGAACGTCTACCGGATTCTGACCGGCTATCTCGGCTGGAAGGACCGGGGCGTGCTGATCGCGGACAGCGTGTTGGACAAGGGCGATATTGAGCAGGGCGACTGGCTCAAACAGGCCTTTGAGATGGGCAAAGCCATCTAAGCATGTGGCGAGCTGCCACTCCCGATACGCGAAAGGACTAGCGTACGGGCGGCAAAGCTCAGCCCGCGGCGGCAGGCTGCCGCCCCCGATACGCGAAAGGACTAGCGTGCGTGCGGCAAAGCTCAGCCCGCGCTCTGAATGAGAACACAGCGAAGAACGAATAAAAAACGCGGTGGAAAATCCACCGCGTTTTTCTGTTGCGTGCAAAAACGGGGTCCCAAGGGGGCGACGCCCCTTTGGCGGGGAGTTTGAGGGCGAGGAGCCCTCATAAATCGTAAAAAGCGTAGGAAGGGTGAATCGGACCTCCGGTGGAGGTCCGAGAGGGGAACCCCAAGAGGGGTTCCCACAAATAGGCAACTTTAAAAATCGTGACAGGAACCCGCGGAAATGTTGTGCTTTTCAAGAATTCGAACAATTTCCTCGACGACTTCAAAATCGTTCAAGTCTGGTGTACGAACAACCGTTACAATTTCCTCCAAGACACGGACCGCATGGTCCTGAACCAATTTCAAATAATCAGTGTGCGGCAAAGGAAGCTTTTCCAAAACGAGCTTTCCCATTTCCCAGCAGAGCATTTCCATACAAACGTCCAAAAAATCACCCCTCAATAGAATAGGTCAATTACACCCTAATGTCAATAGGTCAAATTGCCATAATATAGATGGTGATTTGAATGAGTCGACTGAGGGACTTGAGAAAAGCAAGAGGATACACCCAAATTAAAATGCAGATGCTTACTGGCATTGATCAAAGCGATTACGCTAAATTAGAAAATGGCAAGCGTCACTTTACTTTTGAACAATGCAAAAGGATTGCGGTCGCATTGAGGACCAGCATGGACTATTTGGCGGGGTTGACCGACGTAGAGGTACCTTATCCGAGGAAAGAAGAAAGCGAATAGGATTCCCCTGATATTTGGACAAAGTGGAGGGAACCCCCTCTTGGGGGTTCCTCGTCAAACCTTCCAGTGGAAGGTTTGATTCCCCTCCCCGCGCTTCGCTGGCGCTAAAGGTTGCGGGCTCCGCCCGCACCCGCCAAAGGGTCTTTGACCCTTTGGAAACCCTGAATTCGGTATCCCCATGGACAAAAAAGGGCTGTGGAATATTCCACAGCCCTTTTTTTGATGAATCCCGTAAGACTTATTTGTCGTACTTGATCGCGGCCTGCGCAGCGGCAAGGCGGGCGATCGGAACACGGAACGGGGAGCAGGAAACGTAGTTGAGCCCGGTCTTGTAGCAGAACTCGATGGTGCTCGGGTCGCCGCCGTGCTCGCCGCAGATCCCCAGCTTGATGTCCGGTCTGGTCTCGCGGCCCAGCTTGGCAGCCATCTGCACCAGCTTGCCAACGCCGACCTGGTCCAGCTTCGCAAACGGATCGGACTCGTAGATCTTGTTCTGGTAGTAGTACTCCAGGAAGTGGCCCGCATCGTCGCGGCTGAAGCCGAAGGTCATCTGGGTCAGGTCGTTGGTGCCGAAGCTGAAGAACTCGGCATCCTTCGCGATCTCGTCGGCGGTGAGCGCCGCGCGCGGGATCTCGATCATGGTGCCGACCTTGTAGTGCAGGTCCACGCCGGATTTCTTGATGATCTCGTCGGCGGTGGTGACGACGGTCTTCTTGACGAACTGCAGCTCCTTGATCTCACCGACCAGCGGGATCATGATCTCGGGAACGACCTTCCAGTCAGCATGCTTCTTCTGCACGTTGATGGCGGCCTCGATCACGGCCTGGGTCTGCATTTCGGCGATCTCCGGGTAGGAGACGGCCAGACGGCAGCCACGGTGACCCATCATGGGGTTGAACTCGTGCAGCCCGTCGATGGTCGCCTTGACTTCCTCGTACTTCATGCCCATCTCGTCGGCCAGCGCGCGGATGTCCGCTTCGTCGTGCGGGACGAACTCGTGCAGCGGCGGGTCGAGGAAGCGGATGGTGACAGGGCACCCTTCCATGGCCTCGTAGATGCCCTCGAAGTCGCCCCTCTGCATCGGCAGCAGCTTGGCCAGCGCCTTCTTGCGCTGCTCAACGGTCTTGGAGCAGATCATCTCGCGGATGGCCTTGATCCGCTCGCCCTCGAAGAACATGTGCTCGGTGCGGCAAAGGCCAATGCCCTCGGCGCCGAACTTGCGGGCCTGCTTGGCGTCTCTCGGGGTATCGGCGTTGGTGCGCACGCCCATCTTGCGGAACTCGTCGGTCCACTCCATGATGGTGCCGAAGTTGCCGGACAGGCTGGCCGGGACGGTCGGGATGGCCTCGCCGTAAATCTTACCGGTGGTGCCGTCGAGGGAGATGAAGTCGCCCTCGTGGAAGGTCTGGCCGCCGAGGGTGAAGACCTTCTTCTCCTCGTCGATCACGATATCGCCGCAGCCGGCGACGCAGCAGGTGCCCATGCCGCGCGCGACAACCGCCGCGTGGGAGGTCATGCCGCCGCGCACGGTCAGGATGCCCTCGGCGTGGTTCATGCCCTCGATGTCCTCAGGGGAGGTCTCCAGACGGACCAGGACGACCTTGTCGCCCTTCTGGCTGAACGCAACCGCGTCCTCAGCCGAGAAGACGACCTTGCCGCACGCGGCGCCCGGGGAAGCCGGAAGCGCGCTGCCGACCGGCTGCGCCTTCTTGATGGCGGCCGCGTCGAACTGCGGGTGGAGCAGCGCATCGAGCTGCTTGGGGTCGATCATCAAAACGGCCTGCTTCTTGTCGATCATGCCCTCGCTGACCAGGTCGACGGCGATGTTGATGGCCGCGGTGGCGGTTCTCTTGCCGTTACGGGTCTGCAGCATGTAGAGCTTGCGGTTCTCGATGGTGAACTCCATGTCCTGCATGTCGCGGTAGTGGTCCTCGAGCTTGTTCACGATCCCGACGAACTGGTCGTAGATCTCGGGCATGATGTTCTTGAGCTCGTCGATCGATTGCGGGGTGCGGATGCCCGCTACCACGTCCTCGCCCTGGGCGTTCATCAGGAACTCGCCGTAGAGCTTCTTTTCACCGGTGGAGGGGTTGCGGGAGAACGCAACGCCGGTACCGGAGGTGTCGCCGGTGTTGCCGAACACCATCATCTGTACGTTGACGGCGGTGCCCCAGTCGGAGGGGATGTCGTTCATTCTGCGGTAGTAGATGGCGCGCGGGTTGTCCCAGGAACGGAACACGGCCTTGACCGCTTCCATCAGCTGGTCCTTGGGCTCGCAGGGGAAGTCGGTGCCCTTCTGCTCCTTGTAGAAGGCCTTGAAGCGCTTGACCATCTCCTTGAGGTCGTCAGCGTCCAGCTCGGTGTCCAGCTTGACGCCCTTCTTCTCCTTCATCTCGTCGATGATCTTCTCGAAGTTGGACTTCGGCAGCTCCATGACGACGTCCGAGAACATCTGGATGAAGCGGCGGTAGGAGTCGTAAGCGAAGCGGTCGTTGTTGGTCAGCTTCGCGAAGCCCTCGACCACTTCGTCGTTGAGGCCGAGGTTGAGGATGGTGTCCATCATGCCGGGCATGGAAGCGCGGGCGCCGGAGCGCACGGACACGAGGAGCGGGTTGTTCACGTCGCCGAACTTCTTGCCGGCCTTCTCCTCCAGCTTGCCCAGATGCTCGAAGATTTCCTTTTCAATCTCCGGAGCGATGACCTTGCCGTCGTCGTAGTAACGGGTGCAGGCCTCGGTGGAAACGGTGAAGCCGTAGGGAACCGGCATGCCGAGGTTGGTCATCTCGGCGAGGTTCGCGCCCTTTCCTCCGAGGAGCTCGCGCATCTTGCCGTTGCCCTCAGAGAACTGATAGACATACTTTGCCATTGTTTTACCTCCCAATATCTTAATCTGCTCTATTTGAAAACCTGTTCATGCGGAAGTCCTTCCGCGACAGTTTTCCGTCCGCCAAAAGGGTGCGGACCGGCATTTTTGCTGCCTGTCTGCACGCTCTTCTTCATTATAACAAAAGCCAGTCGGCATTTCCACATTTTATTGAAAAAATTTTGCATTTTTGTGTGAATTCAAATAATTGTTAAATTTCGCTCCCCTGCCCCTTGAAAAAGCCTCCAAAAATTGCGATAATAAAGAGGCTGTAAAGAGAGTATGGATGAAATGACACCGGTTGGGGGTTCCCTTCTCTGGGAATATGGCCCAAACGGTGAATCACTATGCGCGGAGGTGCTGCATTTGCCGTCTTCTTCGAAGCTCGCCGCCCTGATCCTGGCGGCCGGAAACGGAAAGCGCATGAAGAGCGAAAAGCCCAAGGTCCTCAGCGAGGTGCTTTTTAAGCCGATGATCTGTTGGGTGCGGGACTGGTGCAAGAAAGCCGAGATCGACGAGATGTGCGTGGTGATCTCCCCCGAGGGGGAGCAGATCCGCGGATTGTTCGACGGGACGACGCATTTTGCGGTGCAGCAGGAGCGCCTGGGCACCGGGCATGCGGTCATGCAGGCAAAGGAATTTTTAGAGGCGCACCGCGGCGGGGACGTGCTGGTCCTGAACGGCGACGCGCCCTTCATTGACGACGAGACAATTCGGGGCGCGCTTCGGCTGCACCGCGAGCAGGAGTGCGACGTCACGGTGGTCACCGCCGAGGTGGACGACCCGACCGGCTACGGGCGGATCGTGCGCAACCAGAAGAACGTGGCCGCCATCGTGGAGGAGGCCGACGCGGACGACGCGGCCCGGGCGATCCGGGAGATCAATTCCGGCTCCTTCTGGTTTAAGGTGGATTTTCTGCTCGAGGCGCTGCCGAAAATCGAAAACGACAACGTGCAGGGGGAATACTACCTGCCCGATACCGTCAAGGTGGCGGTGCGCGACGGGCGGCGGGTGCGGGCCTACTGCTCGCCGAACCGGGACATCGTGCTCGGGGCCAACGACCGCAAGGGCCTCTTAAAGCTCGGCGAGATCGCCCGCATGCGGGTGCTGGATACGCTGATGGAACAGGGCGTCGACATCGTCTGCGCCGACGGGGTGCTCATCTCGCCCGACGCCACGGTCGGGCCGGACACCGCGATCTATCCGGGGGTCATCATCAAGGGGAAAACCTCCATCGGCAAGGGCTGCACCATCACCGGCGGTTCGCTGATCGACAGCAGCGTGATCGGGGACGGCACGCTCATCAACTCCAGCCAGATCTATTCCTCCAGGGTGGGGGACGGGGCCAGGATCGGCCCGTTCACCCAGCTGCGCCCGGACTGCGTGGTGGCGAACGGGGCCAAGATCGGGGACTTCGTGGAGCTCAAGAACTGCCATATCGGGGAGCGCACCAGCGTGGCGCACCTGAGCTATATCGGGGACAGCGACGTGGGCGCGCGGTGCAACTTCGGCTGCGGGGTGGCCGTCGCCAATTACGACGGGAACCGCAAGTACCGCACCGTCATCGGGGACGACGCCTTCGTCGGCTGCAACAACAGCCTGGTCGCTCCGGTGAGGATCGGGGACAACGCGTACACCGCGTCCGGCTCCACCATCACCGAGGACGTGCCGGACGGGGCGCTGGCCATTGCGCGCGCAAGGCAGGTGGTAAAGCCCGGCTGGGCGCAGAAATTCAGGATCAAAAAGCGGTAGGGTAGGGAAGCTGTCGCCGCCCGGGCGGGCGGCGTAAAGTGCAATACATAAAAGGAAATGGTGGTAAAAAGGCATGAATCTACACGGTAAGGACATCAAAATCTTCGCGGCAAACTCCTGTCCGCACGTAGCGGCCCAGATGGCGAAAATCCTCGGGTTGCCGGTCGGCAAGAGCGAGGTGACGACCTTCTCGGACGGCGAAATCTCGGTCTCGATCGGCGAATCGGTCCGCGGTTCGGACGTCTTCGTGGTGCAGTCCACCTGCTCGCCGGTGAACAACAACATCATGGAGCTGCTGATCATGCTCGACGCCTTCAAGCGCGCCTCGGCCGGGCGGATCACGGCGGTCATCCCCTATTTCGGCTATGCGCGCCAGGACCGCAAGGCCAAGGCCCGCGACCCGATCTCCGCCAAGCTGTGCGCCGACCTGATCGCGGCGGCCGGGGCCGACCGGGTCCTGACCATGGACCTGCACGCGCCCCAGATCCAGGGCTTCTTCGACATCCCGGTGGACCATCTGCTGGGCGTGCCGATCCTGATCCCCCACTTCGATGAGCGCTTCCCCAACAAGGAGGACATCGTCATCGTCTCCCCCGACCTCGGCTCGGTCGGCCGGGCGCGCAAGTTCGCCGAGCGCTTCGACGCGCCCTTGGCGATCATCGACAAGCGCCGCCCGAAGGCGAACGTCAGCGAGGTGATGAACATCATCGGCGACGTGCGCGGCAAGAGCGCCATCATCGTCGACGATTTGATCGACACCGCCGGGACGCTTTGCAACGCCGCGGGCGCCCTGGTCGAGAAGGGCGGGGCCAAGGAGGTCTTTGCCTGCGCGACCCACGGCGTGCTCTCCGGGGCGGCCATCAGCCGGCTGGAACAGAGCGTCATCAAGGAGCTGGTGATTCTGGACACCATCCCGCTGCCCGAGGAGAAGAGCTCGGATATGATCACCGTGCTGCCGGTGGCCCCCGTCTTCGCCGAGGCGATCGAGCGCATCTATAAGGATAAGCCGGTCTCCCCCCTCTTTGTGTAGCCATTAACGATTCATTGTCCTTTTCGGCGGGCGCGCATATTCTGCCGCCCGCCGTCCCATCCTGAGATTACCCGAGAATCAGTTGCATTTCGCCCTTAATTCCCCCCTTTCGCGGAATTAAGGGCTAATTGCATGCCCGCAAGCGTAAATTTTTAACCGGCAAAGGAGCGCACGACCCCATGTTTCAGAAAATGAAGGACTTTTTTTCGGAGTACCAGCCGTCCGGCAAGCTGGAGTATATCGTCGCGGGGCTTGGAAATCCCGGGGCAAAATATGAAATGACCCGGCACAATGCCGGCTTCATGGCCGCCGACGCGCTGGCAGGGCGGGCGGGGGTGCGCCTGGATAGGCTCAAGTTCAAATCCTCCTGCAACGACTGCATGATCGGCGGGCACCGGGCGCTGCTGATGAAGCCCTCGACCTTCATGAACCTGTCCGGGCAGGCGGTCTGCGAGGCGATGCAGTTTTATAAGATCCCGCCTGAGCGCACCCTGATCCTCTACGACGACATCACCCTGGAGCCTGGGAAGCTGCGGGTGCGCCGCCGCGGGAGCGACGGGGGCCACAACGGGATGAAGAACATCATCTACCTCTCCGGCTCGGACCAGTTCCCCCGGGTGCGCCTGGGGGTGGGCAAAAAGCCCCACCCGGACTACGACCTGGCCGACTGGGTGCTCAGCCGCTTTACACCGGACGAGCTTAGACAACTGGCGAACGCCATTGAGCGCTGTACCGACGCGGTGGAGCTGATCCTTGGCGGAAACATCGCCGAAGCCATGAACCGCTATAACGGAGCCTGAGCAAAGGAGCCGAGAATTTGGAAAAGCGAAAGAACCAGTCCCTGCTCGATGGCCTCGAGCAGTTTGACACCCTGCGCCATGCCCTGCGCGCCGGCAACTGCCCGGCCTGCGTGATAGGCCTTGGCGGCATTCACAAGGCGCACTTCATCTATTCCCTCGCAGCCGGGGAGGAGTCCCCCGCCCTGGTCATCACCCCGGACGAGGCGTCCGCCGTGCGCATGGCCGAGGACATCAACGCTTTGTGGGGCGGGGAGTACGCCGCCCCCTTCCCCGCGCGCCAGCTGACGCTGCGGGAGGTGGAGGGCGCCTCGCTCGAATACGAGCACGCGCGCCTCGGGGTGCTCTCCTCCCTCGCGCACGGCTCGCTGCGGGTGGTCACCGCCAGCGCCGAGGCGGCGCTGCTGCACACCATCCCGCCCGAGGCGCTGCGCCGGCATACCCTTGAGCTGCGCTGCACCGAGAGCTACAACATCGAGGAGCTGGTGGAGGTCCTGATCAGCTGCGGCTACACCCGCGCCGAACAGGTCGAGGGGGTCTGCCAGTTCGCCCTGCGCGGCGGGATCCTCGACATCTTCGCCCCCCTCTATCCCGACCCGCTGCGGATCGAGTTCTGGGGGGACGAGATCGACAGCATCTGGACCTTCAAGGTGGAGAGCCAGCGGCGGGAAAACCCCCTCGAGAGCGTGCAGATCACCCCGGCGCGCGAGGTGCTCCTCGGCGAGCCGGCCGCCCTGGTGCGCAAGCTGCAAGCGCAGGCGAAGACCCTTCGCGGCAAGTTTGCCGCCAGAGCCCGCGAGCACATCGAGGCGGATGTCGAGCGGATCGCCGGCGGCGCCACCCTGCAAAACATCGACAAATACATCGCCCTGCTCTACGAGCAGCCGGCGACGTTGTTCGAGCATTTTTATAAGCCGACCATCTTTCTGTGCGAACCCATCACCTGCGTGCAGGCGCTCAAAAATTCGAGGTGGCAGCTGGACGAGGACACCGCCGCCCTCCTGGAGGAGGGGGTGCTCTTCCCGGCGCTTTGCGACTTCTACGACGACTTTGCCGCCCTCACCGCGCGGCTTTGTAAAAACCGCTCGGTGGTGATGGACACCTTTGCGCGCAGCATGGCCGACATCCCCCTAAAGGAGCTGCTGCAGGTGAGCGCCATCCAGCTCTCGAGCTGGAGCGGGGACCTCTCGGTGCTGGTGGACGATCTGCAAAACTTCCTCTCCCAGCGCTACCGGGTGCTGATCTACGCCGGGGGCGAGAAGGCGGCGGCCACCCTGTGCGCCGACCTTATCAAGGAGGGGATCGACGCCGCACTCTCCCCGGACGGGGCCTGCGCGCCGGGCAAGGTCTCGGTCACCGCCGGGACGCTGAGCGCCGGCTTCGAGTACCCTGAAATAAAGCTGGCGGTCCTCACCCACCAAAAGCACCGGCAGGTCGCCCCCAAGCGCCGGGGCCGGCACAAGAAGGGGGAGGCGCTCAAGAGCCTCTCCGACCTCACACCCGGGGACTACGTGGTCCACGTCTCCCACGGGATCGGCGTGTTCGAGGGGATCATCAAGCGGGAGATCCACGGGGTCACCAAGGACTATATCAAAATCCGCTACGCCGGGACCGATGCGCTCTTCGTGCCGGTCAACCAGCTGGACATGGTCAGCCGGTACGTGGGCGGTTCGGACGACAAGGCGGTGCGGCTCAATAAGCTCAACTCCCTCGAGTGGCAGAAGACCCGCCAGCGGGTCAAGAAGGCGGTCGACGAGATGGCCGGGGAGCTGATCAAGCTCTATGGCCAGCGGATGAACACCAAGGGCTACGCCTTCCCCGAGGACGACGACTGGCAGCGGGACTTTGACGGGCGGTTTGAATACGAGGAGACGGACGACCAGCTGCGCTGCATCCAGGAGATCAAGGCGGACATGTGCCGCCCGGTGCCGATGGACCGGCTGCTCTGCGGGGACGTGGGCTTTGGCAAGACCGAGGTGGCGCTTCGCGCCGCCTTCAAGTGCGTGGAGGCCGGCAAGCAGTGCGCGGTGCTGGTTCCCACCACCATCCTCGCCTGGCAGCACTTCGGCACCATCCGCCGGCGCTTCGAGGGCTTCCCGGTCACGGTCGAGCTGCTCTCCCGCTTCCGCACTCCGAAGCAGCAGGCCGAGGTGGTGCGCCGGCTCAAAAAGGGCGAGGTGGACATCGTGGTGGGCACCCACCGCGTGGTGCAAAAGGACGTGGAATTTAAGGATCTTGGGCTGGTGGTCATCGACGAGGAGCAGCGCTTCGGCGTGGCGCACAAGGAGCGCTTCAAGCAGCTGCGTACCAATGTGGACGTGCTCACCCTCTCGGCCACCCCGATCCCGCGCACGCTCAACATGGCGATGAGCGGGATACGGGACATGTCCACCATCGAGGAGGCCCCGGTGGACCGCCGCCCGGTGCAGACCTATGTGCTGGAGCACGACTGGGGGGTGATCGCCGAGGCCGTGCGGCGGGAGCTGCGCCGCGACGGGCAGGTGTTCTACCTCCACAACCGGATCGACAGCATCCACTCCACCGCGAAAAGGCTGCAGGAGCTGCTGCCCGACGCGCGGATCACCGTGGCGCACGGGCGGATGAACGAGGAGGAGCTCTCGAATATCTGGCAGCAGCTGGTCGACCATGAGATCGACGTGCTGGTCTGCACCACCATCATCGAGACCGGGGTGGACGTGGCCAACTGCAACACCTTGATCATCGAGGACGCGGACAACATGGGCCTCTCCCAGCTCTACCAGCTGCGCGGGCGGGTCGGGCGCAGCAGCAGGCGGGCCTTCGCCTACTTCACCTTCCGTCCGGGCAAGGAGCTCTCGGACGTGGCCTCCAAGCGCCTGAGCGCGATCCGGGAATTTACCTCCTTCGGGTCGGGCTTCCGAATCGCCATGCGGGACCTCGAGATAAGAGGCGCCGGGAATATCCTGGGCGCGGCCCAGCACGGGCATATGGAATCGGTCGGTTACGAGATGTACTTAAAACTCTTGAGCGACGCGGTGATGGAGCAGAAGGGCGAGCCGGTGCAGCAGCGCTCGGAGGCGTGCATGATCGATCTGCGGGTGTCGGCCCACATCCCGGAGGAGTATATCCAGAACCTCACCCAGCGGATCGACATCTACAAGAAGATCGCCGCCATCGGCAGCGACGAGGACGCGCGCGACGTGATCGACGAGCTGATCGACCGCTTCGGCGAGCCGCCGCTGGCGGTGCTGGGCTTAATCGACGTCTCGCTGCTGCGCAACATGGCGGCCAACCTCGGGATCAGCGAGATCCAGCAGCGCGACGACGCGGTGCTCCTCTTCCAGGAGCCGCTGGACATGAAGGGGGCCGGACTGCTCGCCTCCCGCCTAAAGGGCCGGGTGATGGTCTCGGGCGGCAAGCGCCCCTACATCGCGGTGCGCCTGCGCCCGGGCGAGGACATTTTGGAGGAGATGCGCACCATTTTGCAGAATATGCGCGAGGACGAACCGGCGGCCCAAAAGCAGGAATAACAGCCGGCGGGCCCGACTATGGAGATCCCAATGAACAAGACCTGGAAAAGAAAGTTTTTTACCATTGCCATCGGGCAGATGGCCTCCCTGATCGGCAGCTCGGCCGTGCAGTTCGCGCTGATCTGGTGGATCGCCAGCGAGACGGGCTCGGCCATCATGATGGGCCTCTCGGGGCTGGTGGCCTTTTTGCCGATGACCTTTCTCAGCCCCGCGGCGGGTATAGCCGCCGACCGCTACCAAAGAAAGCATATCTGCATCGCGGCCGACCTGTTTATCGGCCTGGTCGCCGCCGCGTTCGCAGTCCTGCTCTGGATCTACGACATGCCGGTCTGGACGGCGCTGGTGATCCTGGGTTTACGCAGCGTGGGCAGCACCTTCCACCAGCCGGCCATCCAGGCGCTGATCCCGCAGATCGTTCCGGCCGGGGAACTGACCAAGGTGGGCGGGTGGAACCAGCTGCTCGCGTCCGGCTCCTTTCTGCTGGGCCCGGCGCTAGGGGCGGCGCTCTATGCCGCCTTCCCGCTGCCGGTGGTGCTGCTGACCGACCTTCTGGGGGCGCTCGCCGCGAGCGGCCTCCTGGCGGCGGTCGCCGTCCCGAAGCTCGAGCCGGCGCCGCAGGAGCACAGGAGCACGCTGGGCGAGCTTAAAGAGGGCCTTCGGGTCTATCTGGAGGACCGGCCCCTGCTGCTGATCGTTTCGGTGGAGACGCTCTGCATGATCTTCTATCTGCCGCTGGCCTCCTTCTACCCGCTGATGACCAGCGACTATTTCGGCGCCTCGGCCTGGCACGGCAGCGCGGTCGAAGTGGCGTATGCGCTGGGGATGATGGTGTCCGCGCTGCTGTTCGGGAGCGTGATCAAGGTGCGGCGGCACCTGGCGGTGGCCTATCTCGGGCTCCTGGGAATCGGCGTCACGGCCGCGCTCTGCGGCATGCTGCCCCCCACCATGTGGGCGTGGTGCGTATTCACCGTCACCTGCGGGGTGATGGGGGGCTTTGGCAACGTGCACAGCATCCCGCTCGTCGCCTACATGCAGTCGAGCATCCCGCCCGAAAAGATGGGACGGGCATTTTCCCTCCTGGCGCTGGCGGGTTCCTTTTCCATGCCGGTCGGGCTGCTTATCGGCAGCCCGGTGGCCGAATGGGTCGGGGTGCATATGTGGTTCTTGATTTCGGGGATCGGGATGATTTTGATTACCGCCGCGGGGATCGCCGCGCAGTGGCTGCTACAGCGATCCCGGGACACATAAAACTGGAGGGACCGCCTCGCGGCGGTCCCTCCCTTTTTGCCAGAAGGTATGCGGATTAAAACGCCGCCGCGATAAAAGCGTTTACTATCAGGACGGGCAGGGCCGCTACATAGACTATACTTTCTTTTCAGGCGGCGATAATTTAGTTCTTGACAATGAGGGCGCGCGGGAAGATCCCGCCGAGTTCGCGGGGTAGGTGGGGACAATAGACGATTCAGTTTGGTCGTCCAACCCCCAATTTTGCCCACCTTAACCCAAGCAGCGCAAGTTTAAGCAGCCCTCTGGGATTTACTGTCTGCCCATATGTAAAAACAGCAAATCATCGCGTCCTTTTAAGCAAGCAATTTGGCCTTATGCTATGCGCTGTGGGCTGCTTTGTTTCAGGTGAAATCCCGCCCAAAACTCACGGACGGATATAAAGAGCGGCAAGGGAAAGTGTGGGGCAAATCCACTTCCAAACGAAACAAGGGCGCGAATGACGTTGAATCATTCGCGCCCCTGTTTTGCAGTTCTTGACTATTCCTTTTCCTTCCGTACCCCGTCCGGCCCGACCTCATAGCCGTCCACCTTGGTGCTCACGGCCATGCTGCCGTCCGGGTAGAAGTAGTACCAGCTATCGCCGACCTGCTTCCAGCCCCCGGCTTGCATGAGGCCCGCGGCGTCAAACCAGTACCATTTCCCCTCTATCTGTTTCCAGCCGCTGACGGGCTTGCCGTCCAGATAGTAGAGCCAGCGTCCGGCGTCGTTCTGTCCCCAGCCGCCCGCCGTGCCGCGGTCGATGACGACCTCCACAAACCGGCGTAGCGCCACGGCGGCCTCGGCGCGGGTAGCGGCGTCCTTGGGACCGAAGCGGTTGTTGCCCTTGCCGCTCATAATCCCGGCCTGCTGGACCCGCTGCACCGCGCCCTTTATGCTGCCGGTGATCTGGTTCTCGTCCGTAAATGTCACGGCCTTCCGCGCCACGGGGAGGGTGTACCCCAGCCTTTGGGCGTACCGCTGCATAATGACCGCCATCTGTTCACGGGTGATCGCCGAATCGGGCGAGAAGGTCTTTTCGCCCGTGCCGCTCACAATACCCTTGGAGGCCGCCCACTCCACATAGGGGGCATAGATAGAGGCACCGGCAACGTCGTTAAACCGGCTGGAAGGATAAGCGGCGGGGTCTATCCCGGCCAACCGTCCCAGCGCCGTTACGAACATGCCCCGCGTGATGGTGCCGTCCGGGGAAAACGTGGCTTCCGGCGTGCCCAAGGCGCCGTCTGCGCCTTGGAACAGGCCCCGGCTTGCCACGAAATCAATATCCGCCTTGGCCCAATGGTTCCCGGTGTCGGTAAAGGCCGGGGCCGTCTGATAGCCCACGCCGTACACGCTGAGATGCCCGGTGGAGGCGATCACATTCCCGCTGTTCCTGTCGTAGCTGGACTGGTACAGCCACTGGGCGTCCTTGCCGTCCGCGCTGTAAACCAGGAACAGGGCGCCGGTCTGCTCGGTGGCGGCTGGCTTGTAGGCGAGCCCCAGGGTGACGCGGCCCGCGCCGAAGCTCTGGACGGTGGCCGTCTTGCCGTCCGCGCCGGTATAACCCACGGCCAGCCGGTAGGCCGGGCGGGAGCCGACAGCGTCCAGCGCGTCCCCGGCAAGGCCGGTTTCCCGGACGGCGGTCAGGGTAATGTCGCCGGTAGACTTTGCGGCGATCTCTTGCAGGGCGGCAAGGTCAAAGGTCATATCCACAATGGAGGTGTTCAAGGTGACATACTTTACCTTGGCGGCGATCAGCCGGTCAAGGGTGGCCCGCGCAATCACGATGGAAAAGCCGTCGTAGGCCAGGGACGTTTTCGCGTCGTACTGTACGGCAATCCCGTTTGTCTTAGCCTTGGCGTTCCTCCCGGCCCCGGCTATGGCCGACGCCGTGCGCCCGTCGTCCGGCTTGCCGGTGGCCGCGCCGCTCCCCACGGACACGGGCAGCTCGACCACGGCCAGCACGGGGTTATCGGGTTTCGACGGTTCCGGGGTGGTGGTATAATGGCGGCTGGAGGTATGATCCTGCGCATCATAGGGGCGGGGGGAGATTTTGGCGGAGATCTCGCAGACGCCGTCGCCAACCAGCATCGTCGACACGGTATCGCGTGGCGTACGTCTGCCCGCAATCTCGATGCCGTCCACCTGCCAGCCCGGGTCGGCGCTGGCCGTCGCCCAAACTACCGTCCCGTCGGAGATGCGATCCCCGTCCGCCAGCAGGCGGCCGGTGGAATCGCCCTCGCGGACGGTGAGGACGCCGTGGCTGGGGGCAATGATGTTCAGCGTGATGGAAAGGGCCGGCGGCGCGGTTTTCACGGTAACGGCGCAGGTGGCCGTTTTTCTTCCTTGCCGGGAGGTGGCGGTGATGGTCGCCGTTCCTGCCGCCACGGCGGTTACGTTGCCGTTCTTGTCCACCGTGGCGACGCCGGTATCGCTGCTTTCCCAACTAATATCCTTGAATGTAGCGTCGTCCGGCGTGAATGTGGCGGTCAGCGTACGGCGTCCATTTGACCACAGTATCAGCGTGGCCGGAAGGGAGAGCGCCGTGGTGGGGCTGTACTCCACCGTGTGCAAGTTCTCCCAGCCGCCGCTGTTATACCCTGTTCCGTCCTTGGGGACGTAGAAAGTGATGTTTGTGCCCTTAAAAACGTCATTCCCCAGCGTCGGCGCGGTCATGGGTTCCATGATGATCTCGTTAAGGCTCGAGCAGCTCGAAAACGCAGAATCCCCTATTTCAGCCACGCCGCCCGGCAGCTCCACGGTTTTCAGCTTTGTCGGATTGGAGCCTGTATAGCCCGTATCATTCTTAACCGTGGTCAGGTTCGTCATGCCGGACAGGTCGAGGGCCGTCAGGCTGTCCCAGCCGCTGCTTTCGTCGTATCGGCCGATCAGGTATTTCCAGTTCCATTTTGTAATCTCCGCCGCGTCGCCGGTGAGCTTGATGGTGGTAATGGTTTTGTAGCTGTCGGCCGGGAGGACGGCAAGCGCGGCGGCAATGGCGTCGTTCATTTTGTTGTTGTCCGCGTCTGTGCCGCCGCTGCCGTTGTTGTCAAACTCCGCGGTCAGAACGCTGCTTTGAAGGGCAAACGTGATTGCCCCGCCGATCCGCACATTGATTTCCGGCGGCTCCACGCCGCCGGCCAGCGTATAACCGGCCGGAAGGATCGGGGTGAAGGTATAGCCGCCCTGCCCGGCGGTATCGTCCCACGGGCTGTCCGGCTCCCACGCCACGCCGGTTATGGTGATTGCCTCCGGCTCCGGGTCGGCGCCGCCGGCCACGATGTAGCCCGACGCGCCCAGCGTGGCGGGCAGGGTCAGATCGTCCAGCGGCGTACCGGCCGGGACAATCTGACGTTCCACCTCGTCGTCCAGACCGTCAAAGGCCGTGACGGTGACAGCCTCCCCGCCCTTCGGCGAAACGTTTTTCGGCCCCGTTTTCTCGGGCGGGGTCAAATCGTTTTTGTCCGCGGCGGGTTCCTCTTTGCCGATGTCCTTGTCCGGCTCCCCGGCGCAGACCTTGCAGACGAAGCCGCAGGACCGGTCCGGGACAGCCTCCATGTAGCCGCAATCGGCATCATGCTCCCCGCGCTCATGGGGGCAGTCCAGCGCGTAACACGCCTGCCCGTGCGTGTGGCCCGCGTCGGCGTCCGTCTGCTCCGCGTCCTCGTCCATGCCGCAGATTGGCTCGTCTGCGTAGCAGTCCGGCGTGTGTTGGTGCTCGCAATCGTGGCCCGGCCGGGCCTCCGTATAGCCGCACTTCGCGGTGTGCTCCGGGTGGTGTTCGCACAGGCCGGCGTCTGCCGGGGGTTCCGCCGCGTAGGCCGTGGCCCCCAGCTGGGTAAACACCAGCGCGGCGGCCAGCAGCACCGCCCTTATCCGTTTCCCATTTCTAATCATAAACCGTTCCCGCCTATCGCTTGGTATGCGGACGGATAAGGGAGTATACCCCCTTCCAATCCGCTTTGATTGCTTATTTGAATCCCTGTTTACCCGGCCCCTTGGCAATCCTCCATGAACCGGGAGAGCGCCTGCTCCATCTTATAGCGCGTAACCGGCTTTTGGCAGAAGAACGGCACACACAGCCGGTACGCCTGCACCCCGAAATCCAGATCGGAAAACCAGATGATTTTCCGGGACAGCAGCCGCGCGCTGGTGATGGTGTTCAGCCCCTCCACGCCGCTTTGCGCCACGATCACCGCGTCCGGCAGCGCCTGCTTTGCCATGCCGTCCAGCTCCGGCCAGCCCGCGCAGCCCGTGACCGTTGCCTCCATCTCCATTTTCTCCAAGCACCGGCGGGCCAACTCCATCAGCTGCTCCCGCTCCGGCTTGTCACCGTCGCAGACAATCATGTTCCACATACGCGGCCTCCTTCCTGTCCAGATCGTTTTCTACACTTTCACGATAATCGAAAAAATGGCGGTATTCAAGAGGGTGGCCGTAACTTGACATTTTTGGTCGCGACTTGCATGGCCAAAACGGGATTTTTGCGGTAAAATGGTCTTGACATCAAAAAAATTTATGATAAGGAAGGAGGGCCTCGGACATGAAAGCCGCAATCATAGACGACCTGGAAACGTGCCGGGAGGATTTACAAAAGTGCCTGCACCAATATTTTAGCGAGCATTACGCCGGGGAGACACCCAGCGTGAAGGAGTTTTCCAGCGGGGAGGAATTTTTGTCCCAATTCCAGCCGGAGGCGTGGGACATTATTTTTATCGACCAGTACATGGACGGGCTTTCCGGCATTGAAACGGCCCGGAAAATCCGCGAGAGGGACAAGCTGGCGGCGCTGGTGTTCGTCACCACCAGCGAGAGCCACGCCGTCGAGAGCTACGGGGTGCGGGCTTGCGGGTATCTGGTAAAGCCCTATGGCTACGGCGATTTTGAAAAGACAATGGAGCTTTGCGGGGTGGAGAAGATACGGGGCGCACGTTTTATCCGCGTGAAGCAGGAGCGCGTCTTGCTCCGTGAAATCCTCTGGTGTGACAAGGACGAACACTATACCCAAATCCACACGGAGCGGCGGGGCGTCCTCCGGTTCCGCGTCCCCTTTGGGGAGCTGAACGGTCTGCTGGCCCCCTACCCGCAATTTTTGACCTGCTACAAGGGCTGTATCGTCAACGCCGAACGGGTGGAGCGCATCGACGCCCTGGCGTTCCTGATGGACAATGGGGCCAGCGTCCCCTTTGCCCAGCGGGAGAAAAAGACGCTGGAGGGGCTGTACAGCTCCTATCTGTTCCAGCGGGAAAGGGAGGACGCGCTTTTATGATGAACATGATGGACACGCTGATGGTGCTGCTGTTCCCGTTCCTCGATACCATTCCCTTTACCATGCCCCGGTACTGGATTTTTCGCGGCAGGCTGCGGATTCCCTTCCGGTATGTGGTGCTGGTGCAGTTGGTGTTGACGACGGCGTACAGCGCGTCCTTTTACGCCGTCAACCTGGGCGGCTATGAGGCGGCGGCCCGGTGGACGACCATTCTCCGTTACGTCTTTATGCTGGCATATCTGGCCTGCGCCTTTTCGCTGATTAAGGACACCCTGCCCAAGCTCCTGTTTACCTGGCTGCTCACGCTGGCGTGGCAGTTTTTTGTCATGGGCAACGCGAACTTTATTGAAAGCCGTTTTTTCCCGGACATGTCCGGCCGGCACCCCTATCTGGTCTACAACGTCGCCCGCATTGTGATCTACCTGATTACCTGTCCGTTTCTTCTCCGGTTTTTCCTCCATACGGTGCGGGACGCGCTGAAAATCGAGGACCCGGAAATCTGGCGGCGGTTCTGGAAGATCCCGCTGTTTTCCACGCTGTTCGGCCTGCTTTACTGTACCGTGACCGACGTGTACGCCTTCGCCTCATGGCAGTTTCTAGTCTGCCGCTACCTCATGCTGTTCGGGGCCTGTTATGTGTCCCATGTGGCGCTCCGGGTGCTGGAAATCTCACGGAGCCGGACGCAGCTGGAAGAATCGCTCCGGTACGCCGACCGGAGCCTGCTGGCGCAGAAAAAGCAATATGACCTGCTGGCGGCGCACATGGATGAAACACGCAAGGCCCGCCATGACCTCCGGCAGCATTTGGCCGTGGTACAGTCCTACATAGAGCATGACGACAAGGAGGGCCTTGCGGAATACATCGACCTCTATCAGAACCACCTGCCTCCGGACACTTGGGAGCGGTATTGCCGCAACGACGTGGTAAACGCCATTGTCTGCTATTACGCGGCCTTGGCGCGGGATAACGGAATCGAGTTTGAAGCGGGAGTAGACTACCCGGACGACTGCCCGGTGTCCGGCACGGACATCACGGTGCTGCTGGGGAACCTGCTGGAAAACGCGGTGGAAGCCTGCAAGCGGGAGGCGGCGGGAGGGCCGCAGGCCATCAAGCTCCGGGTAAAGCGTCGGGGCGGCTCCACGCTTTTAATTCTGGTGGACAATCCATGCGCGACGCCCGTGGTATTCGACGGGGACACGCCGCTTTCCTCCAAACGGGAGGGGGCCGGAATCGGGGCCGCCTCGGTGCGGGAGATCGCCGCCCGGTACGGCGGCACGGTGCAGTTTGAGCAGAAAGGCGGGGTGTTCTACGCCTCCGTGCTGCTGAAACTCGTCCCGGACGGGACGGGGGAAACCGCGCCGGCTGGGGAAGGGGCGGTTTCGCTAAAACAATAGCGGCAAGCGTATGCACACTTGCCCATTTTGGCCCTACGGACCAAAATGTTTGCTTCGTTGGGGAGAATCCCCCCTATAAGCAAAGAATGTGTCCCACAATGGGACACATTCTTTTTAATACTCCTTATGGAAATGTGCAACATCGGATGTAAAATTATGCCTTGCCCTCCTGATATACAAAGCACTCCGTCATATGGTCATTCACCATGCCCGTAGCCTGCATGAACGCATAGACGATCGTCGAGCCGACAAATCGAAATCCCATCTTTTTCAAATCTTTGCTGATTCGGTCCGAGAGTGGGGTTGTGGCCGGCACCTGCTCCATTTTCTCCCAGTGGTTTTGAATTGGAGTATCATTCACATATGCCCAAATGAATTTATGAAAGCTCCCGTACTTTTCTTGTATTTTTAGAAACGCTTGGGCATTTGTTACAGCGGCGTTCAGTTTGAGACGGTTTCTGATGATTCCTTCGTTTGCCAGCAGCTCCTGTATTTTTCTCTCATCGTAAAGAGCTACCTTGCCTGGCTGGAATCCATCGAACGCTTCCCGGAACGCCTCTCTTTTTTTGAGAACGGTAAGCCAGCTCAACCCGGCCTGCATTCCCTCTAAAATCAACATTTCAAACAGCTTGTCATCGTCATGTACGGGCCGTCCCCACTCATTGTCGTGGTAGTCTATGTATATGGGGAGATCCCCCGCCCAAGAGCAGCGGCTTTTTTCACACATAAGGCACGTCCTTTCAATTCAATGTATTCTCTTTACATAGTACCATACTCATTAGGTTATGTGTAGTTCAGGTTTTTAGGACATTTTATGGACCTGCCTAACCTACTTAAGTCTGAGTAGCCCCGTCCAACCCGTCACCGCCTCTTGCTTCCCCGACTGATCGGGCTTTTCGCCGGCTCGAGCTTGTGCGCGCTCCGGACAAGCCACTGTTTTTCTTCCTCCGTTAAGCGGTTGTATTTCAGCCTCGTCTGCTTGCAGAAAATCATGACCAGCCGTTCCAACTCGCTTGCTTTGAAGCTCGCCGCCGCCTCTAAACCCTTTTTGAGCTCTTCGGCCACGGAGCTTTCCGGCGCGCTGATGCTGTCTCTCTTGTGGGCTTCCTTCATGAAAATCCGGGCCGTGTGGCGGGCAAAGAGCGGGACAGGCTTTTGGGGCGGCTTTATGAGGACGGCGTATCTGGAAAAATCTCTGACGAACGGTTTACAAAGCTGTCCGGCGGTTACGAAGCCGAACAGAAGGAGCTACGGGAAAGGGTTGCTATCCTGCAAACGGAGCTGATGTGTTGGTGTGATTGAACTGCCGGATACGAACGCGACGAACAGCAAAACGGCATAGTCAACTGACTATGCCGTTCGCTCGTACGATACTTTTTTATTCGGGACCGCCTCGCGGCGGTCCCTCCCAGGTTTTTCTTAATTAATAGTTGTCGCTCTTCTCTTCAAAGAAGGCCTGCGGGCGTCCACAGATCGGGCAGACCACCGGGGCGCTCTCCCCGACGTGGATGTGGCCGCAGGCGCGGCAGATCCAGGTGATCGAGGTGGGGCGCTTGAAGACCAGGTTTTGGCTCAGGTTGTCCCGCAGTTTAACGTAGCGCTCATGGTGCTCCTTCTCCACCTTGGCCACCAGCTCGAACTTGGCGGCGATCTCGGTGAAGCCCTCCTCCTTGGCTACCTTGGCAAAGTCGGGGTACATCTCGGTCCACTCGTAATGCTCGCCGTCTGCGGCGTCCTTAAGGTTGTCCAGCGTGCCTGGCAGTTCGCCCCCGCGCAGGTACTTGAGCCAGATTTCGGCGTGTTTCCACTCGTTGTCCGAGGTCATGTCGAAAATATCCCCGATCTGCTCGTACCCATCCTTGCGGGCCTTGTCGGCATAGGAGCTGTATTTGCTGCGCGCCTGGCTCTCGCCTGCGAAGGCGGCCATCAGGTTGGAAAAGGTCTTGCTGTCCTTGAATTCCATATCGTTCCCTCCAAAGATTTTTTCAATGCTACTATTGGAAGGAACAGGCATGTTTATGCTTGAATCAGTAATTTTTCGGGCGCGCCCTGTGCGCTCACCAGCCGTCGACATGGGCGCGCTTCATCGCGCCGAAGAGCCGTTTGGAGAAGCCGTGGTCCTTTTGGTCCATCTCGGCGAGCCAGTCCTTGGTCTGCTGGCGGTTGGTGGTCTTGTCCACCGGGCATTTCGACTTGACGATGGGCAGCCCCTCCTTGCGCACCGCGCCGAGAATCTCCTTCTCAGGCGCGTAGATCAGCGGCCGGATGACGGTCAGATCCTTGCGCGAAAGATAGGTCACCGGCGAAAAGCAGCCGATCCGCCCCTCCTGGAAGAGGTTCATCACAAAGGTCTCCACCGCGTCGTCCCAGTTGTGGCCGAGGGCCAGCTTGTTGCAGCCGTGTTCCTTGCACAGGTCGTGCAGCGCGCCCCGGCGCATGCGCGCGCAGAGGCTGCAGGGATTTTGCTCCTTTCGTACGTCAAAGATGATCTCCCCAATCCCGGTGCGCCGCACGGTATAGGGCACCCCCCATTCCCGGCAGAGCGCTTCAATGGGGGAATAGTCGGTCTGCTCCCCCGAAAAGCCGGGGTCGAGGGTGAAGGCCTCCATATCGAAGGGGATATCCAGATATTCCCGCAGCCGGCAGAGCCCCGCGAGCATGGCGAGAGAGTCCTTGCCGCCCGAAATGCCCAGCGCCAGGCGGTCCCCCGGCTCGAGCATCTGGTATTCGGCGATCGCCTTGCGCATGTATCCCGCGATCTTCTGCACCATAAAAATCCCCTTTCCCGTATCATGAGGCCCATTATAGCATTTTACGAGGCCATCCTGCAAGAAGCTCCAAAATTTGATTGACATTAGACCATTCCATGCTATCATATAGATAAAACGATGTTTTGACGAGGGAGATGTTAGTTTGATTAAAGCAAAAGAGGCGCGCGCGGTGGGCCGGCAGATGATTGGGGAAAACAAGGGCCTGCTCGTGGGCAGCTATCTTGCATATTTCGGCATTTCGGTGGGGCTGTCCTTAATTTCCATGTTCTTTGGGAACAGCCAGGCGCTGACCTTCATCTGGTCGATCGCCATCCTGTTCATCACCTATCCGCTGATGCTCGGGCTGCTGCACATCAACAATATGGTCTATTACAAGCGCCAGTGCCGGGTGGGCAACCTGTTCGATTTCTTTTCCAATTACCGGGTTTCGCTCAAGGTCATCGGGGTCAACCTGATCCTGACCGTCATCATGATGGCGGTGATGATTCCGATCATGATCATCATGCTGGGCAGCATCTTCGCCAGCGTATCCATCGGGCTGCTGGGCGGGGTTCAGTCCAATATCAACCTTTCCTCCATGCTGGGCTCGTTCCTGCTGTGCATGCTGCTGGTCATGGTGCTGGCCATGCTGATCTCTTCCTTCATGATGGCCAGCTACTTCATCGCGCTGCGCAACCGTTCGATCACCTTCGGCAAGCTGCTGGGCAGCTCCTTTAAGATCGGCGGCAAGTACGTCTGGCGTTACTTCACCTTCCAGCTTTCCTTCATCGGCTGGATGCTGCTGTGTATCGTCCCCTTCCTGGTGGTGACCGTTTTTGTCGCCATTGCCGGGCCGGGGCTGGGCTCGATTGCCCTGCTCATGCTCATGCTGATCGTCTTCATCGCGGGGATTTTCGCGGTCAGCCTCTACATCAACGCCGCCTCGGTGGCCTTCTTCAACACCGCCATCGACGAGTATGAGCAGCTGCACCCCGATTATTCGGGCTTCGTGCCGCCGCACATTCCGCAGACTCCCGGCTTCCCCCAGGAGGGTGGGGAGCAAAACTATGGCCAACCGGGCGACGGGAGCTACGGCCAGGAGGGGCAGGACGAACAGGGCCCTGAAATCCACTAAAAACAAATGAAAAGGCAGCGCCGGAAGATATCTTCCGGCGCTGCCTTTTTTAGCTTCCCCCGCCTACTATTATGTCCGGGGCCAGCGGATTTCCCGCTTTTCGGGCGGCAGGTCGTCCACATAATCGACGGTGTAGTCGTAAAAGGTCTGCGCGGCAGGGGAAAGCGGCTCCCTCCGGCGGCAGATGATCCCGATGTTGGCCACGCAGACCTCGTCGTCCAGCACCAGGGTGCAAATGTCGGGGTCGTTGATCTGGGAGCAGGCCTGAAAGGTCGAGAAAGCCACGGCTTCGTTGTCCTGGACCCACTTGTAGGACTCGGAAAGGTCGTTGATGGTGGCAATGACGTTGAGGGTGATCCCCAGCTGCCGGCAGCGGTTGAGGAAGGTGAAATGCCCCTTGAAGCTCTCGCTCATGAGCACCAGGTTCTGCTGCGCGACCTCGGCGCAGGTGACGGTGCTCTTTTTTGAAAGGGGATTGTCCTTGTGGACCAGCAGCGGCCAGGGGGCCTTAAAGACCGGGGTAAAATCGAAGCGTTCCCGGTCGATGGGCAGGTACGCAAAGCCCAGGTCGAACTTCTCGTCCTGCACCATGCGTTCGGCGGAAAAGTAGGGATATTCGCCGATCAGCAGGTCGATCTCGGGATGGTCGATGCGGAATGCGTTGGGGATCTGCATGGTGAGCTGGCTGAGCACCCCATAGGCGTAAACCACGCTCACCTGTTCGTGGACGGGCTCCATAATCAGCCCGAGCTCCTCGTGCATGGCTTCGTATTCGCTCACGATCCGCCGGGCGTATTTGTAAAACACCTCGCCCTGCAGCGTGGGGGTCACCCCGCTGCGGGAACGGTGCAGCAAAGAAAAGCCCAGCTCGCTTTCCATGGCGGCGATGATCCGGCTGAGCCCCTGCTGGCTGATGTAGGATTCCTTGGCCACCCTATGTATGCTCCCCGCCTTGCAAATCTGCAAAAAATATTTCATGTACCGGATATCCACGCGGACGACCACTCCTTTCCCGGGACCCGCCCCGGCCCCGGCGAAGCCGGGACGACAGATGGATGAAAAATAGGCTTTTTTAACGTTATGCCCCTTTTACCGCCCCTTCTGACATCATTTCGTTGGCATGCTGGACAGTAAACTGTTGATTTATTTCATCTTATCAATTTGTTATAATATTGTCAATGAATATTGAAATTTAATAAAATATTTCAAATATCCATGATTATTTTGTGAAAGGAGGAGGCGCGGCGGCGCTGCCGTCAGAAACAAATTCGTTTGATGGAGGGATCGGCTTTGGTAAAAGAAAGAAATCGTTGGGTCATTCTTGCGGCTTTGGTAATCAACAACATCTGCCTCGGCGCCACGTATGTGTGGAGCATCTTCAACGCCCCCCTGATGGAGGCGAACGGCTGGCAGCTCAGCCAGGTGTCCCTGGCCTATTCCATGCTGCTGCTCGTCACGTTCTTTGCAAACCTTGTCTCCGGGCAGCTGCAGAACAAGGTGGGCCCGCGGAAGCTCATGCTGGTGGCGCTCATCTTCTGGGGCGGCGGCTGGTTTTTGACAGGCTTTGCCCGTAGCCTGCCGCAGCTCTACATATTCTTCAGCCTGATCGTCGGGATCGGGACCGGCTTCGGGTACAACACGGTGGTTTCCACCATCCCGCGCTGGTTCCCCGACCGCAAGGGCCTGGCCAACGGGCTGGTTATCGGCGCCTCGGGCCTCTCCCCGCTGCCCTTCGCCCCGCTGGGCTATTTCCTGCTCGAGCGCTTCGGCGTACAGAATTCCTTCAAGGGCCTGGGGGCCATTTTCCTGGTGCTGATGGCCGCCACCTTCTGGCTGATCACCGCGCCCCCCAAGGGCTGGAAGCCCGAGGGCTGGGAGCCGCCCGTCGCCACAGTGAAAACGGGCATCCTGCAGGAGAAGCGCACCGGCGAAATGGTCAAGGACCCTGTATTCTATCTGCTCTGGTTCGTGCTGATGACGGGCGCCACCGCCGGCATGATCATGACCGGCCACGCCTCGGGGATCGGGCAGGAGCTGGTGGGCATGACCGGCTCCCAGGGGGCCATGATGGTCAGCCTGCTGGCGGTCATGAGCTTTGCCGGACGCCTGATCATGGGCTCGCTCTCGGATAAGATCGGCCGCTACCGCACGGTGCTGGCCATCATTATCATCACCGCGGCGGATATGTTCTTCTTCGGGGTTGTGCACTCCTTCCCGACCTTTGTGCTGGCGCTGTCCGTCGTGGGGTTCTGCTTCGGGAGTATTATGTCCGTCTTCCCGGCGCTTTGCTCGGACACCTTCGGCGTCACCCACATGTCCTCCAACTGGTCGGTCATGTACAGCGGCTATACGGTGGCCTCGTTCATCGGGCCCATGTCGGCCGCCAAGTGCGTGGAGGCCTTCGGGAGCTATGTCAACGTGTTCGTGCTTTCCGGCGTGCTCGCCGCGCTGGCGCTGATCGCCCTGCTGGCGGCCATGCGGATCAATTCCCGCCGGGTGGCCCAGAAGGCTGCTGCGAAATGACTCTACGGGGAACACAAATTGAATAGATTGAGGAGGAAAACGTTATGAAACTTGAAAACAAGGTTGCTCTCGTCACCGGCGCTTCCAACGGAATGGGGCGCGAAATCGCCCTGCGCTTCGCCCGCGAGGGGGCCGACGTGGCCGTCAGCTACTACTCCGGCGCCACCCCGACCGACGGCAAGGACGGCGAGGAGGTCGTGCGGCTCATCCAGGAGACCGGCCGCAAGTCGATCGGGATCGACGTGAACCTGGCCAAGGAAGAGGATATCATCTCGATGGTCGACCAGACGATCAAAGCCTTCGGGCGGATCGACATCCTGGTCAACTGCGCGGGCGTGTTCATCCCGCCGCGCCCGCTGTGCGAGATCACCGCGGAGCAGTTCGACTTCATCATGGACGTGGATATCCGCGGCGTGTTCCTGATCTGCAAGTACACCATCCCCCATATGGTCGAGCAGGGCAAGGGCGTCATCGTCAACATCGGCTCGGCCAGCGGGATCCGCGGCACCGGCCTGTCGCCGCTGCCCTATATCACCGCGAAGTTCGGCATGATGGGCCTGACCCAGGAGGTCGACGCGGAATACGGCACCAAGGGCGTGCGCTGCAACATCCTCTGCCCGGGCGCCATCGACACGCGCATGAACTCGGGCTATACCGAGGAGACCAAGCGCAAATTCGACAAGATCCCCGCCCGGCGCATGGGCACCGTGCAGGACATCGCCAACCTGGCGCTCTTCCTCGCCAGCGACGACTCGGATTATATCCACGGCGAATCCATCCTGATCGACGGAGGCAAGAACCTGCGCTGGAGCAACCTGTAAATCCTCTTTGCGAAAGGTCCCGGGCGCTGCCTGATTGGCGGCGCCCGGGACCTTGTTTTACTAAGGAGGTGGGGAAAACCCATCTCGGGGTTTTCCCCCTCGCGCTACGCGCGATTCACCCTTTCCTCTTTTTATTGAGGCGAAAAAACCTTGGAGGCTTTGCCCCCAAACCTCCACACAAGGACCCCCCGGCCCTTGTGAATCCCAATTATTTTGCAAATTACAGAAAGGCGCGGACACTTCAGACCGCCGCGCCCTGCCCGATCTGGAACCGGTATTCCTTCCCGTCGAAGTCGCAGACAATCTCGTCCCCCTGCGAAAGCTCGCCGTGCAGGATCTTATCCGAAAGCGGGTCGGCGATTTCGGCGGCGATCACCCGGCGCAGCTCGCGCGCTCCGCTCGCCTTGTGATAGCCCCGGCGCGCGGTCTCTTTGACCAGCGCCTCGGTGAAGGAGGCGCTGACCCCCTTGCGCTCCAGGCGCTCGCGCAGCATCTCCAGCTCCCGCGAGGCGACCTTGGCGATCTCCTGGTCGCTCAGGGTGCCGAACGAGACGATCTCGTCCACCCGCCCGAGCAGCTCGGGGCGCAGGAAGCGCCGCAGCCCGGCAATCCCCTCGCTCTTCTTGTATCCGTCCGAGCTCTCGGCGCCGAACCCCAAGGAGGCCATCTGTCCGAGCTGCCCCACCCCCAGGTTGGAGGTCATGATGATGACGGTGTTGCGGAAGCTCACCACCCGCCCCTGCGAGTCGGTGACCTCGCCCTCCTCCAATATCTGCAGGAGGAGGTTGAAGATGTCCGGATGGGCCTTTTCGATCTCGTCGAGCAGCACCAGCGAATAGGGGTGGGTGCGCACCCGGTCGGTGAGCATGCCGCCGTCGTCGTGCCCGACGTAGCCGGGCGGAGCCCCGATCAGGCGGGAGACGGTGTGCTTCTCCATATATTCGCTCATGTCCACCCGGATGAGGCTGTGCTCATCCTGGAAGATGGCCTCGGCCAGCGCCTTGGCCAGCTCGGTCTTGCCGACTCCGCTCGGCCCCAGGAAGATGAATGAACCGATCGGGCGCCGCTCGTCGCTCAGCCCGCTCTTGGCGCGGGCGATGGCGTGTGAGACCGCTTCGATGGCCTTCTCCTGCCCGATTACCCGTTTTTTGAGGCGTTCGGCCAGGGCCCCGGCGCTCATCCCCTCATCCGCGTCGGCGTCGGTTGCGATCCCGGTCGAGAGGGTGATCAGGCGCTTGATGTCCTGCGCCCCCAGCGAGCGGCAGGGGGTTGAGGCGCCCGAGAGCAGCCCGAACTGGTAACTGCCGTCCCGGTCCTGGGCCAGGCGCTGGGGGCTCAGGGTGGAGGCCAGCTCGAAGTCGCCCTCGAGCAGCGCCGCCTCGCAGCGCCCCTCCAGGGAGGAATCCGCTTCCTTCTTGGCGTCCAGGGTGACCATGGCGCAGGCCTCGTCGATCAGGTCGATCGCCTTGTCCGGCAGATAGCGCTCGGGGACGTAGCGGCGGGAGAGGCTGACCGCCGCCTCGATGGCCTCGTCGGTGATCAGCATGCCGTGGTGCTGCTCATACCGCTCGCGCACCCCCTTGATGATGGCGATCGACTGCTCGACCCCCGGCTCGCCCACCTGCACGCACTGGAAGCGCCGCTCGAGGGCGCAGTCCTTTTCGATGTGCTTGCGGTATTCCTTGATGGTGGTGGCGCCGATGAGCTGGATCTCCCCGCGCGCGAGCTGCGGCTTTAAGATGTTGGCGGCGTCCACCGCCCCCTCGGCCGCGCCCGCGCCCATGATGGTGTGCAGCTCATCGATGAAGAGGATGACGTTCCCGGCGGCCACCACCTCGTCGAGCAGCTTTTTAAAGCGCTCCTCGAATTCTCCGCGGTACTTGGTGCCCGCCACCAGCAGGGCGATGTCGACCGAAAGCACCTGCTTGGGCAGCAGCCTCGCCGGCACGTCGCCCGAGGCGATCATCTGGGCGAGCCCCTCGACGATGGCCGTCTTGCCGACCCCCGCCTCCCCGACGAGGCAGGGGTTGTTTTTCTGCCTGCGGGAAAGGATCTGCACCACCCGGCGCAGCTCCTCCTCACGCCCGATCACCGGGTCGAGCAGGCCCTGGTGCGCCAGGGCGGTCAGGTTGCGGCAAAAGCGCTCGAGCAGCCCCTTCTTGCCGGTGGCGCCCTTCGGCTGGGCGGCGCGCTCGGCCGCGGTCGGGGCGGCGGCCGCGGCGGCCGCCGTCAGGGTACGGTAGAGGCGCTCCGGATCGATTTCCATCAGTTTTAAAAAGCGCAGGGCATAGCATTCCGGCTCTTTTAACAGCGCCATGAAAATATGATCGGTACCAACATTGGGCTGCGTGCATATCCTAGAGTAGATGGTTGCCATTTCGAGAATCCGCCGCAGCCGCGGCGTAAAATCGGAAGGGGTAAGCACACAGGGACATCCGCGGCCGACCGCATCGCTGATCAGCTGATACAGCCGCTCGTAGGTCACCTTTTTGTCCGGGAAAGCAAGGCGGCAAACGTTTTGTTCGTCGTGCAGCAGTCCAAGGAGCAGATGCTCGCTGCCTACATAAGTATGCCCGAGCTCTCCGGCAAGCTGTATGGCGCAGTTGAGCGCCTCGTTGGCTTTTTGTGTGAGTGATGAAAAACGGTACAAAGAGTGATGACCTCCCAGTGCTAAGGCTGACGGCAAGACCTTCCGGCGGCATGGTGCCGCAGGCTTTGCAAGGCGATTTGCCCTCTACCAATTTATGCAGAAATTGCTTTGTCAGAACCATTAACAAGTATGGTCGCGGGCCCCAAATCTTATTCTTCCGAAAGAACGGCGAAAGGGAACCATTTTTACCCACAAGGCATAGTATATGGTGAAATCTCAATTTAGGAGGAAAATTCTTATGTACGGATTCAACGGTTGCTGGTGGATACTTATCATCATCGTCCTGATCTGCTGCTGCGGCGGCTGGGGCGGCAATGGCTGCGGCAATGGCTGCGGGTGCGGCAATGGTTGCGGCGGTTGCGGTGGTTGCGGCTGCGAGGGCGGCTGCGGCTGCGGTTGCTAGTAGGCCTCTTTTATAAAAGGCTCGCCAGCGGGCGGACGGGGTGCGGCGGTAGCCGCGCCCCGTCCTTCTTTTTGGCGGTCGGCTGGACAGGCTATACAGGAATCGTTAAAGAGGAAGGGCACAGTTTGAACTTTTCATGAAATTTTGTAGAAATTTTAACGAAAGCGCTTGAAAAGCGCTTTACATTTCTCTATAATGATAGTTGTGGAAAATTTGATGTTTTCTGCGGGCATCATCAAGAATGGCCTTTGGACAATGCGCCGGAGGCACGCAATACAAGCCGGCATGCTGCCGGCGGAAATGGAGGCAAACAGGAATGACCAACAACAAGAACGTACTCAACTGGGTCGACGAGATGGTCGCGCTGTGCAAACCGGACAAGGTTGTCTGGATCGACGGCAGCGAGGAGCAGCTCAAAGCGCTGCGCGAGGAGGCTTGCTCCACCGGCGAAATGCTCAAGCTCAACGAGGAGAAGCTCCCCGGGTGCTTGCTGCACCGCACCGCGGTCAACGACGTGGCGCGCGTGGAGGGCAGAACCTATATCTGCACCCGCAATAAAGAGGACGCGGGCCCGATCAACAACTGGGAAGACCCGAAGGTGATGTACGAGCGCCTGACCAAGATGTACGACGGCGTGATGAAGGGCCGCACCATGTATGTGATCCCCTACTGCATGGGCCCGATCGGCTCCAAGCTCTCGAAGGTCGGCGTCGAGCTGACCGACTCGATCTACGTCGTGCTGAACATGGACATCATGACCCGTATGGGCGTTGACGCTTTCAAGCAGCTGGGCGACACCTCCAACGATTTTGTGCGCGGCCTCCATTCCAAGGCGGACATCGACGAGGAGAAGCGCTACATCGTCCACTTCCCCGAGGACAACACCATCTGGAGCATCAACTCCGGTTACGGCGGCAACGTTCTGCTGGGCAAGAAGTGCTTTGCGCTGCGCATCGCCTCCTACCAAGGCAAGAACGAGGGCTGGATGGCCGAGCATATGCTGATCCTGGGCATCGAGAACCCGCAGGGCGAGGTCAAGTACATCGCGGCGGCCTTCCCGTCCGCCTGCGGCAAGACCAACCTGGCCATGCTCATCCCGCCCGAGGTCTACAAGAACAAGGGCTACAAGGTCTGGACGGTCGGCGACGACATCGCCTGGATGAGAATCGGCGACGACGGCAGACTCTGGGCGATCAACCCGGAGGCCGGCTTCTTCGGCGTGGCGCCGGGCACCAACGCGCACAGCAACTTCAACGCCCTGGAATCCACCAAGAAGAACACCATCTTCACCAACGTTGTGCATAACCTCGACGACAACACCGTTTGGTGGGAGGGGCTCGACAAGAACCCGCCGAAGAACGCGCTCAACTGGAAGGGCGAGAAGTGGGACTGCACCGACGGCTCGAAGGGCGCGCATCCCAACAGCCGCTTCACCGCTCCGGCGAAAAATTGCCCCTGCGTCAGCCCGAAGTTTGATGATCCGACCGGTGTTCCGATCTCTGCGATCATCTTCGGCGGCCGCCGCGCCAAGACCGCTCCGCTGGTCTACCAGTCCAGAAGCTGGCAGCACGGCGTGTTCGTCGGCTCGATCATGGCTTCTGAGACCACCGCTGCGGCGACCGGCGCGGTCGGCGTTGTACGCCGCGACCCGATGGCCATGCGTCCGTTCTGCGGCTATCACATGGGCGACTACTTCGGCCACTGGCTGGAGATGGGCAAGCGCCTGGGCGACAAGGCCCCGAAGATCTTCAACGTCAACTGGTTCAGAACCGACGACGAAGGCCACTTCATCTGGCCGGGCTTTGGCGACAACATGAGAGTCCTGATGTGGATCCTCGACCGCTGCGAGGGCAAGGCCGACGCGGTGGAGACCCCGATCGGCTTCGAGCCGAAGGCGGAGGACATCAACATCGAGGGCCTCGGCGACATCTCCGTCGAGACCGTCAAAGGACTGCTGGACGTCGACAAGAACCTCTGGAAAGAGGAAGCGGACGGGATCGAGGAGTTCTACAAGACCTTCGGCGACAGACTACCCAAGGAGCTGCATGACGAGCTCGACACCCTCAAGGCGAACCTGAAATAAGATTATTACAAAAAGAGGCCCGGGACCGATGGTCCCGGGCCTCTTTTCTGTCTGTGCAGAAAATGCCGGTTTTAATCCCGGGATTCCCAAGGGTTTTACAAACCCTTGGGCGGGTGCGGGCAGAGCCCGCGACCTTTCCCAGGTTGCTGCCACTCGCGATTACAAAAGCCCTCCAAAGATCAGGAAGGGGAGCAAAAAGCTCCCAGTGGGAGGTTTTTGCGTGGGGAAACCCTATCAAGGGGTTTCCCCGTGGCCCAAGCGAAGATTGGGCCACCCGCCACCAGCAGTCTGGCAGGTGAAATCCCCCAACCCTATTTTTCCTTCACACTCGCCTGTATCTCGGTCACAAATTCCTGCGGGTCCGCTGTCTCATTGATGTCCACCCGGTACAGCTCGATCGGATCGTGGCTGAAAACCCACCCATGCTCCCTGGCGTATTCCTTCAGGCTCCCATACAGCCGTTTGCTCTGCGTATAGGGTCCCCGGTAGGTCATGGTCAGATAGGTTCCGCCCGGCAGGATGAAATCTGGCTTGATATGCCGGTTGTTCAGTATAAAAAATGCAGAATTAAACTGATTGTAAATATCGTTTTGCAGATATTCCAGCGGCAGCGTCGCCCCGATGTAGGTATTCCCCAGGATATAGAGCGTATTCTCGGTCCGGCGGCTGAGGCGTTTGATGAGAAAATCAAATTCTTCATCCCGGGTGATCTCCCCCGCCAGCATCAGCACCGGGCGCTCAGGAAATTGCTCCTCCCTGATTTCCTCGAAGCGCACCCCGCCGCGTGGGCTCAAATTTTTGATCCGGCCCTGGATGTCTCGCTGCTGCCGGCGCAGCCCGGCGATCTTGCGCTCAATCATCCCCAGCTCGTCGTCCAGCAGCTCCAAGGTGGAGTGCAGCGTGCGGTGGTCGAGATAGCTCTTGATCCGCTCCATCGAAAACCCCAGGGTGCGCAGCTCCCGGATCACGTTGAGCCTGGAGATGTCCCGCAGGCTGTACAGCCGGTAGCCGTTGGAGTCCCTCTTGGGATTCAGCAACCCCAGCTCCTCATAGTAGCGCAGCGAGTCGGTGCCGATGTCATAGAGCTTCGAGATTTCACCGATCTTATAATATTCCTTCAAGCCGCCCACCTCAAAACCTTTTAAAATAAACCCTTGACCTTGGGACGGTACCAAGGTTTATAATAAGAATCGTCGGAACACACAACATCTTAGTTTGGAGGTCATACCCATGCCACCGGCAAAAACATCGCGTCTCAGACAATTCTTAAAATACGCCGTACCCTCGGTCACCTCGATGTGGATTTTTGCGATCTACACCATGGTGGACGGCCTGTTCGTGGCCCACGGGGTCGGGGAGCTGGCGCTCGCCTCGGTCAACCTTTCCATGCCGTTTGTGAGCTTCATCTTCGCGACCTCCCTCCTGTTCGGGATGGGGACCGCGACCGTCGCCTCGATCTATCTCGGCCAGGGGGAGGAGCGCAAGGCCCAGGAGGCCTTCTCCCGCACCATCGTGCTGCTCATCCTGATTTCCTTCGTCATCCTGACCCTTGCGCTGCTGAATCTCGAGCGGCTGGCCACCCTGTTGGGCGCCAGCGAGGCGGACGGGACCATGGAATATGTCAAGCACTACCTGGGGCCGATCATCGTCTTTAACGGCAGCTTCCTGGTCTCCTACGCCATGGAGGTGCTCATCAAGGCCGACGGGCATCCGGTCCTCTCGACCTTGGGCATCTGCGCGGGCGCGGTGACCAACATCGTGCTGGACGCGGTCTTCGTGCTCGGCCTCCACTGGGGGATCAAGGGCGCGGCCATCGCCACCGGCCTCAGCCAGCTGGTGACCGCCGCCATCTACATGATCCATTTCCTGGGCAAGGGCGCGCGGCTGCGCTTCGTGCGCTTCCCTTTGAGCCCGCGCACCATCCTGCGCACCATGAAGGTGGGCGTCTCGGACTGTGTGGGCGAGCTGTCGCTCGGCTTTATCGTCTTCCTCTTCAACCGCGCCATCCTGATGGTTTCAGGTGCGGCCGGGGTGGTCAGCTTCACCGTCATCAGCTACATCAACAACATCGTCACCCCGGTCATGGGGGGGATCACCCAGGGGATGCAGCCGCTGGTCAGCTTCAACCACGGGCGGGGTGACCGCCAGTCCTGCAACGCCTTTTTGCGCTTGGGCGTGATCGCCATCGCCGTCAGCTCGGTGGTCTGCTTCCTGGTCTGCGTGCTGGGCGCGCCCTTCCTCACCGGGATCTTTATCAGCCCGGATAACGCCGAGGCCTACGCCCACACCATCACGTCGCTGCGGCTATACTCCCTTACCTTCCTCGTCGGCGGATTCAACCTCGTCCTCTCCGGCTACTTCGCCGCCATCGAGAAGCCCCGCAACGCCATGGTCCTTTCGATCAGCCGGGGTATCGTGCTGATCACCGTCTGCCTGGCCGTCATGACCTTCCTGATGGGGGAGACCGGGATCTGGCTGAGCTCCTTCGTGCGCGAGTTGCTCTGTCTGCTGCTGGCCGTCTTCCTGCTGGTCCGCTTCAGACGCTCCGAGGACGGGAGCAGGGCCAATGTCAGCGCCAGAAGCGCCGAATGCTTCGAATAAGTTTTCCGCACTTTCGTCCTGCGCGTCCGGGAGGGTTTCCTCCCGGACTTCTTTTTGACTCAAATCCAGGAAGAGCTCGGCCGCGGCGCGCCGCCGGCGCGGGTCGGGCCGGCGCTTGCCCTCCTCGGGCCCGGGCCGGCGGGTCACAAAGAGATAGAGGGCCAGCAGCATGATCCCGAAGATGGTGATCGCCACCCCGCCGGTCAGGCCGGGGGCGCGGTAGTCGAAGCGGATCCGGTTGTAGCCCGCCGCGCCCGGCACCCCGACGAAGCCGCCGTTGACCTTGAGCACCTTGGTCTCGATCCCGTTGACGGTGGCGCTCCAGCCCTTGTCATAGGGGACCGAGAAGAAGACGATTTCGTCCTTCGGCAGGAAGATTTCGCTGGTGAAGCCGCCGTTGTCCCGCTCGAAGAGCCCGGCGCTGCTGGCGCGGCGCGCCTCCACGTCCTGCAGGTAGGCCGACTCGGTCAGGTCCTCCTCCAGGCTGATCGGCAGCCGGTCGATGATCTGGCGGATGTTGTCCACGTCGTCGTCCTCGATGAGCACCGCCTTGTGCAGGAGCCTGGCGCGCAGGGTCTCGTCGGTCGATTCGAACTGCTGGCGGGTGATGTATTTGTCATACCCGAAGCCCATCGGCAGGAAATTATCATTCTCATAGATGTTGAAACCCAGCTGATTGTCCACCGGGGTGAAATAGGGGGTGGAGGGCTGGTGCTCCTGAGGCTCGTTCTCGTCCACGAACAGCCAGCGCACCGACAGCAGGCTGCGCAGCTCGTAATATTCCGGCTGCGGCTTGCTGGAGACGTCCCGCTTGACCCCGACCGAGGGGTAGAATTCCATCAGCGAGACCGGGACAATGCTGTGGAAGGCCTGGATGTTGGGCAGCCCCCAGTACATCCCGAGGTTGTCCATGTTGTCGTAGATGTCCGCGCGCGCGAAGGTGCCCTCGTCCGGCAGGGTCAGCTCCTTGGCGCCGTCCATGGCGATCGACTTCATCCAGTCCCGGTCGTCCGAATGCTGGCGGCCCATGGCGATCATCGAAACCGAATAGATCACGCAGATGCACCCCAGCGAAACGCCGAACACCTTGAAAAACTGCGGGTGGTCGCAGAGGTAGCGCATGATGAGAAAGACGGTGAGCAGCCCGAGCGCCACGATCGCCGCATAGATCCAGAACCGCTCGGGATACTTCATCAGCCCCACGACCTCCTCGCCGTCCACCTCCTGGGGGGTGAAACCGATGGCGAAGACGATCACGCCGCAGATGACGGCCGTGTACCGCAGCCCGCGCATGAGGTCCACCGAGGCGTGGCGGATGCGGTAGCGCTCGAGCGCCACCACCGAGGCGAGGGCCATCAGCAGCAGCGGCATATAGAACCAGCGCGCGTAGTAGGAGTGGTTGAAGAGGATGAAAACCGAGTTGAGCCCCGGCACCAGCGCGATGACCAGGCTGGTCAGCAGCAGCCGCTTGAGCCAGCTGCGCGGGGTGGAGAAGAGATAGCCCAACACGAAGGCCGGGCCGATCATCGGCAGCCAGGCCGAGAGGGAGGCCCACTTCGCGCCGTGGTCGGGGAAGAAGTTCGGGCGGCTGGGGATGTCGGGCGGGAAGAAGATGCTTTCCAGAATCGCCGGCAGGCGCTGCTCATGCCCATAGAGCCAGAAGCCCCAGCCGGTGAGGATGTTGTCCGAGGTGGTGCGCGGATTGCCGAGAATCGCCAGAACCGAGGGGACCAGCGCGAAGCAGGCGGCCATCACGCCGAGGACCGACTCGAGCGCGACAAGGAAGAACTTGCGCCAGTCCATCTGCCAGCCACGGCTGACGCTGCGCACAAAGAAATAGAGCACGGTGAAGACCACCGAGCCGATGAAAAACCAATAGTTGATCATGCAGTTGACCGCCACCGCGATGGCGAAGTACCCCCGCTTGCCGTCCACCACCAGCATTTCGAGCGCCAGGAGCAGCAGCGGGAAAAATACGATAACCTCGTGGAAATGGTTGAAGAAGATGTTGTAGGTGGCAAAGCCTGAGAAGGCGTAGAGCAGGCCGCCCAGCACCGCGTACCGCCGGTCGGCCACGAAGCGGGAGATGTAAAGGCAGCCGGTCAGCGCCGCGCAGGCGGTCTTGAGGACGAGCAGCGGCGCCATCAGGTAGGGCAGCGCCTCGGTGGGGAAGGGCAGGGTCAGCCAGAAGAAGGGGGAGTAGAGGTTATAGAAGCTGTAGGACCCGATGAAGTTGGCGCCGAGGTCGGTGTACCAGTTCCAGCCCATATCCCCGCTGCGCACGGCGCGGTGGACCAGCTGGTAGAAGGGAATCTGCTGGACGTTGAAGTCGCCGTAGTAGAAAAACAGCCCCTTGTCCATGATGACGAACGGCAAAAAGACCAGGGTGCTGATGAGCAGTGCGTATATAAACGCCTGGAGCCAGGCGTAACGCTGATCGGAAAATATCTTGAGCTTCAAGCAAAAATCGCTCCTTTCGTGAGGCGATTGTATTTGGTCACAATTGGCTCAATAATTATATCACAATTATCCAATTGAGACCATTCCCCAAATGTAAATTTTACCACGGCAATTGCAGGAACAGGGCGGGATTGCTATAATGGGGGAGGTACACCATTTATTATTAGAGAGGATCACGATGGATAATCAGTTTTACGCCTATCTTTCCCGGATGAAATATATTTCCCGCTGGTCGCTCATGCACAATTCCAGCAACGAAACCCTCAGCGAGCATACGCTGCAGGTGGCGATTTTGACCCATGCGCTCTGCGTGATCGCCCGCCGGCGCTTCGGCCGGCAGGTGGATACCGCGAAGGCGGTGCTCTGCGCGCTCTATCACGACGCGCCCGAGATCATCACGGGGGACCTGCCCACCCCGGTCAAGTACTACAATCCCGCCATCCGCGACGCCTACCGCGAGATTGAGCAGACCGCTGCCGAAAAGCTGCTCTCCATGCTGCCGCAGGACCTTGAGGACGAATACCGCGCGAGCTTCTTTTGTGAGGACAGGGAGGTGCTGGATCTCGTCAAGGCGGCGGACAAGCTGGGAGCGCTGATCAAATGCCTGGAGGAGGAGCGCATGGGCAACCGCGAGTTTGTCCGCGCCCGCGAGGCCACCGAGCGGGCGCTGCGGGAGATGGACCTGCCCGAGGTGGAGGTTTTTATGAAAGAGTTCCTCCCCGCGTACACCCTCACTCTGGACGAGCTGGAATAAGGAGACGACGAAAATGCCGATCAATATCCCCAACGACCTGCCGGCGGCGAGGATCTTCGAGGAGGAAAACATCTTCTTCATGTCCGAGCGCCGGGCTCACAGCCAGGACATCCGCCCGCTGCGGATCCTGCTGCTCAACTTGATGCCCAAGAAGATCGAGACCGAGACCCAGCTGCTGCGCCTCATCTCCAACACCCCCATCCAGGTGGACGTGGAGCTGCTGCAAACCGCCAGCCACACCTCGAAAAACACGCCCAGCGAGCACCTGCTCAAGTTTTACAAGACCTTCGAGGACGTGCGGGAGCAGCGCTTCGACGGGATGATCATCACCGGCGCGCCGGTGGAAAACCTGCCCTTCGAGGAGGTGGACTACTGGGAGGAGCTGTGCGAAATCATGCGCTGGAGCCGCACCCACGTCTACTCCACCTACCACATCTGCTGGGGGGCGCAGGCGGGGCTGCACTTTCACTACGGGATCGGGAAATATCCGCTTCGGCAAAAGATGTTCGGCGTGTTCGAGCACCGCAACCTCTCCCCGCGCCACATGCTCATGCGCGGCTTCGACGAGGTGTTCTGGGCGCCGCACTCCCGCCACACCGAGGTGCGGCGCGAAGAGATCGCGGCCTGCCCGGATTTGGAAATCCTCAGCGAGTCCGACGAGGCTGGAGTCTACATCGCCGCTTCGCGCGACGGCAGGCAGATTTTCGTCACCGGCCACTCGGAGTACGACCGGATGACCTTGGCCGGCGAATACCGGCGGGACCGGGAACGGGGGCTGCCGATCGAGCTGCCGAGGCACTACTTCCCCGGCGACGACCCGGGGGCTACGCCCATCTTTTGCTGGCGCTCGCACGCGAGCCTGATCTACTCCAACTGGCTCAACTACTTCGTCTATCAGCGCACGCCGTACGACCTCTCCCAGCTCGAGCGGGAGTGGGATATGCAAGGATAAAAGCGGGAAGGCATTGCCTTCCCGCTTTTATCCTTGTCAGAACCTGAAAATTAGTGCAAAGGGCAAGGGAACCCCTCTTGGGGTTCCTCTCTCGCACCTCCACCGGAGGTACGATTCACCCTTCCTACGCTTTTTATGTCTTTTATGAGGGCTCCTCGCCCTCAAACTCCCCGCTCAAGGGGCGTAGCCCCTTGAGAATCCCATTGCTTTTGCATGGGCATCCATTCTCAGGGTTCGCTGCGGCAGCCCCGCTTATTTCTCCTTCAGCCGCTCGCAGAGCTCCTCGTCGGGGGTCACGACCGCGGTCTGGTAATTGATGTAGAGCACGAAGCCGGGCCGCGCGCCCGCGGGCTTTCGCACGTTGCGGATTTCGGTGTAATCCACCGGAACCAGCGAGGATTGCTTCGCCTTGGAGTTGTAAGCGGCGATCTTGGCCGCCTCCTCCAGGGTGCGCTCCGGGACCGGTTTCCCCTCAGTGCGGATCACCACATGGGAGCCGGGGATATTCTGGGTGTGGAACCAGATGTCGCCCTTCTGCGAATCCTTCATGGTCAGCTGGTCGTTCTGCACGTTGCCGCGCCCCTGCAAAATCTGGAAGCCGTCGCTCGAGCGGTAGCGCACCGGACCGAGCTTTTGCGGCCTCTTCTCCCGGCCCGTGCCGCGCCGGCGCATGTAGCCGGTGGCGATCAGCTCCTCGCGGATCGCGTCGAGTTCGGCCTCGCAGGTGGCGCGCAGCAGCTCGTCGAGCACGGTGTCGATGTAGGCGTACTCCGCCTCGCCCTTCTCGATCAGGGTTTTGAGCATGCGCTCGGCGGTGTCGGCCTTGCGGTATTCGGCATAGTAGCGCTGGGCGTTCTGCGCCGGGGTCAGGCGCGCATCGAGCGGGATGTCGATCAGGGGGGAATCCGGCTCGTAGAAGTTTTCGAGCCTTGCCACGGTCTCCCCTTTTTGCAGCCGGTAGAGGTTCGAATTGATCAGGTCGGCCTGCACCCGCAGCTTGTCGCGGTCCCTGCTTTGCAGCAGCTCCTCGCGCTGGTGCTGCAGCTTGCGCTCGATCCGCTCGCTGGTGTTGGCCAGAAAGCGGAAGAGGTCGCCGCTGCGCTGATGCATGCGCTCGCTGAGGTCCCGCTCGCGGAAGAAGGCGTCCAGCAGTTCGCTGTAGCTTTCGTAATGCTTGGTGAGCATGAGGCCGCTGTACTGGGTGATTTCGAGAAAGCAGAGGTCCTTCGGCTTCCCCTCCTTGGTCAGCAGCATGGTGGGCGTTCCGCCCGCAGCGATCCGCTCCTTCATCTCCTGCAAGAAGAAGCGCAGCCGGGAGAGCTGCTCTGCGTCCAGCGAGGAGACAATCCCCTCGCCCCCGCGCAGGGCGTAGCCGGCGATTTCGCCCGCCACCACCGGGGAAATGCCCAAAATGGCGTTCATCACCGCCTTGTGCAGCGGCAGCTCGGGATAGGAGCAAATGCGTTCGAGCACCTGTTCCGGCTCGCTTTCGAGGAGGCTGAGCTTGTCTTGCCCGGGCGGGAGCTGGTAGGGCAGCCCGGGCAGCACCGGGCGCACCGACGAGGTCTGCAGGTCCACCCGCTTGATCGCGTCGATGATCTTCCCATCCTCCCCGAGCAGGATGATGTTGGAGTGCCGTCCCATGATCTCCACCGCCAGGCGCAGGGTGACAAGGTCCCCCAGCTCGTTGCGGTTTTCAAAGTGGAGCATGAGGATCCGGTCCAGCGACACCTGGCTGACCGCGCACAGCTTGGCGCCCGAGAGGTGCTTGCGCAGCAGCATGCAGAACATCGGCGGCGCGGCGGGGTTTTCATAGCTGCCCGCGGTCAGCTGGATGCGCGGGGTCTGTGAGCTCGCGCTCATGAGGAGCTTCTGGTTCCCGCCCTTGGCGCGCAGCGCGAGGATCAGCGTCTCGCGCGCCGGCTGGAAAACCCGGTCCACCCGGGCGTTGCCGCACAGCGGCTCGATCTCGCGAGCCAGAAGGCTCAAAAAAATGCCGTCGATGGCCATGGTAATTTTCCTCCAGGTTAAAAATAAAAAATCGGCAGAAGCTCTGCCGATTTGCAAGATTTCACAGTGCCAGGGCGAAAATCGAGACGATTACGCCAAAGCCCACCGCCACCGCGCCGAACATTGCCGCGCGGGCCAGCAGCTGGCTGCGGTACTTTTGTCCCAGCAGAAAGGCCGGGATGATAAACACAAGGGAATAGCAGGCGGTATAGTGCAGCCCGCCCTGCGCGTATGGGCGCAGCCCCATGGCGCTCACCAGCGCGTCCCCGGCGCTGCCGTCCCCGAAATCGAGGACCATCCAGAGCCCCATCGCCACCAGCAGAAAGGCGAAGGTGCCCCAGCCCAGCTTTTTACCAAGCAGTTCCATTTTAAAGATACTTCCTCTCTGGATGTTTCATACCGGTTTTGCCATGCGAAATGAAACTCCATGTTTGAAAGTTCACTTCCAAACTTCGCTCTTAGAAACGTCCCATTCATGAATTGTGGATTTTGCTCACCTACTATAGCACAAACCCTTTTAAAATGCAACTTTCGGGGCCGAGCTCAAAGATACCGCACGATCCCCTCGTCCTCGGCTTCGAGGAATTCCACTCCCGGGATCAGCTCCCCCAGCCGCCGGCGCAGGGGGCCGAGCACCACCCGCTCGGTGTCGTAATGCCCGGCGTCGAAGGCGGAAAGCCCGGCGGCTTTACACGAAAGCCAGATATTTTGCTTGAGCTCGCTGGTGATCAGCGCGTCCACCCCGAGCGCCGCCGACCTCTCCATCAGCGAGCCGCCCGCGCCGCCGCAGACAGCCACCCGCCGGATCGCTTTCCCGCAATCGAGATACCGCACCCCGCCGCAGGGGGCCAGGGCCTCGCGCAGGCGCTGCGCCAGCTCCCCGGCGCTCATCTCCTCGGGAAGGGTTCCGCACCGGCCGAGGGAGGCCCCCTCGCCGGTCTCCTCAAAGGGCCCGAGATCGCGAAGCCCCAGCGCCTTTGCCAAGCAGTCGTTGACTCCGCCCTCTGCGATGTCCAGGTTGGTGTGCGCGCAGATGGCCGAAAGCCCGCTCTGGATCAATGTGTGGACCGGGTGCCCCTTGAGCACGGCGCGCAGCGGGTCGAAGATCACCGGGTGATGGCTGATCATCAGCTGCGCCCCGGCCTCTGCCGCCTGGGCGATGGTGTCCCCGGTAATGTCCAGGCAGACCAGCGCCCGGGTGACGGCCGCCTGGGGGTCCCCGGCGAGCAGGCCGCTGTTGTCCCAGCTCTCGGCCAGCGAAAAGGGCGCGATCTGCCGGTCGATCACCTCATAAATTTCCCGTACCGTCAAGGCGGTCTCCTCCCTTCGGCTCCTCCCCGGCCGCGGCGAGGAGCTCATCAGATAATTTGTAATAATCGGATTGTTTTATACGGTCCGTATCGGATTTCGCCAGGCTGTCCCCGATGGCGCGCAGCCGCGCGGCGGCGCGGCGCAGCCAGGCGCTCGAGAGCGCGTCCCCGCTCTCGGGCAGCTTTCCCGCGAAGGCTTCGAATTCGCTCAGCTCCCGGCATTCGCCGGTATACCCGGCGGATATAACGGTATAGGAAAACCGCCCCGCCCGGGCGCCCTGCTCGCGCAATACCGGGAAACCCGACCGCGCCAGATAACGGCGCAGCTCGGGGACCTTGGTCATCGGCTGGAGCACCAGCCGGTAGTGCGGGTCGCGCAGCCAGGGGGCGGCTTCTATAATATCGGCGATCAGCTCCCCGCCCATCCCGGCGATCACGATGTCGTCGGCCTCCGACGGGGCCACCCCGCGAAGCCCGTCGCAGAGCCGCACGGAGATTTGCTCCCGAAGCCCCAGCCGGGCGATCAGCTCGCGCGCGCTGGAGAGCGGGCCCTCCCGGATGTCGCAGGCCACCCCGCCGGGGCTCTTTTTGCTCAGGACGAGCTGGCAGATCAGGTACCCGTGATCGGTTCCCACGTCGGCGACCCGCGCGCCCGGGCGCACCAAATCACAGGCGGTGAGCAGCCGCCCGTCGAGCTTGTGCAGCAGGTCCATCAGCCGATCAGCCCATTGATCCGCGCGAGCAGGGCGTCGCAGTCCTCCTCGTGGGTCAGGCAGGCGTCCTCGATGGTCTCGCCCCGCGCCGACGGGCAGCCCAGACAGTGCATCCCGATCTCCAAAAAGAGCGCGGCGGTCTGGGGATAGCGGTCCAGCACCTCGCCCACAATATCGCTTTTCATGATTGCCATGGTGATCCTCCTTGTACTCCCGCAGGGGGGATGGTATCCTATTTCCAATATACATCCTGGCTCCTGGAACCAGTATATAGGGTTTTGCCCTGTTTCGCAAGGGGCAGGAAAAACCGGGGAGGATATTCCTCCCCGGCTTCGATTCCAACTAGGCGTGCACCTTTTCCAGTGTCTGGGGCAGCTCGTGCCCGGGCTCGGCCGCCGCCTCATCCACCGCCCCGGCTTTGGGCTTGCCTTTGTGGTGGTCCGGGAGCTCCTCGGGTTCCACCGAATGGGAGAGGAAGAGCGAGGCCTTGGCGCAGGCCGGGCCGATCATCTCATAGAGCACGGCCGAGGAGAGGATGATGGTCGAGAGCATGAGCCCCTGTTCGGCTGGGAGCATGCGCTGCCCGAGCGCCGCCAGGCCGATGGACACCCCGGCCTGGGGGATCAGCGCGAGGCCGAGGTAACGCTTGATGGCGGGCGAACAGCCGCTGAGCGCCGAGCCGAGCGAAGCGCCCAGGTATTTGCCGAGGATGCGCACGAAGAAGTAGACCACCCCGATCACCCCGGCGCTCACCAGGGAGGGGACGTTGAGTTTCATGCCCGAGAGGACGAAGAACATCAGCAGCACGGGGGGCTCGAAGTGATTGATCTGTTTGAAGAGCTCCTTGTTGCCGCTCAGGTTGATGTAGGCGGTGCCCAGCGCCATGCAGGCGAGCAGGGGGGAGATGTCCAGCATGGTGCACAGCCCCGTCAGGCTGAGGATGACCGCGTTGGTCAGCACCAGCCGGTGCTCGCGGGAGCGCCGGTCGTTGATCAGCCGGTGGAGCACCACCCCGAGCACCGCGCCCAAGGCCACCATCAGGAGGTTGAGCAGCACCGGCAGCACCACCACCCCGAAGTCCAGCCCGCCGGGGCTGGTCAGACTGCGCGCGATGGCCGCGCAGACCGAGAAGGCGATCAGCGCGACGGCGTCGTCCAGCGCGACCACCTGCAAAATCATGTTGACGAACTCGCCCTTGGCGTGGTACTGCCGGATGGTCATGATGGTCGAGGCCGGTGCGGTGGCGCAGCCGATGGCCCCCAGCAGCAGCGAAAAGGCGACGGGAAGCCGGAAGATAAAGATCATGGTCAGCGAAATGACCACCGCCGCGGCCAGCGACTCGAAGAGGGTGACCACGAATACCTTCCCCCCGCTGCGGCGCAGGGTGGAGAGCTTGAAGTATTTCCCCACCCCGAAGGCGATGTAGGACAGCGCGATGTCGGTGACGAAGTCCATCCCGCTGATCACCTGCTGCGGCACGATCTTCAGCACGAACGGCCCGATGAGCACCCCGGAAAGGATGTACCCGGTGACGTTGGGGAGTTTGAGCTTTTTGGTGACCCGCGTGGCGAGAAATCCCGCGAAGAGGATCACCGCCAGGGAGAGGATGATACAGGCGCTCGGGCCTGCGCTGACAAGAATATCGGACAAGAGGATCTGCCTCCTTCAAAATTTGGGCGGTGGAGTGCGCACCTCGCTGCAAACAAAAAACGAACGGCCCGGTGGGGCGCGTCCGTCCTTTTTTAGGGGAAAAGGAGCTGTGCAGTGGGGAGGAAACCACAAATCATGTTTTGATAGTCTTGATTATAGGCCTCCTTCGTGATAAAATCAAATTATATTTTATAAGCGTAATATAAAATCTGCTAATGATAATTTGTCCGAGACGGGGAGGCCCTAGCATGATCGACAACAAAACCCGCACCCTTCTCACCCTGGTGAGCGCGGGAAGCTATACCAAGGCGGCGCAGATCCTGTCGCTGACCCAGCCGGCGGTGAGCCACCATATCCGGCAGCTGGAAGAGGAGTTCGGAATTCAGATCTTCTATAAGGATAAAAAAGAGTTGAAATTGACCCCCGAGGGGGCCATTTTGGTGAAATATGCGAGAAGGACCATGGCCATCTACAACAACTGCAAGCAGGCCATCGAGGACAGCCGCACGCGCATCCGGCATTTTGTGGTGGACATCACCCCAACCGCCGGGGAGTACCTGGTCCCCCAGGTGATCGCCACCTACTGCCTGCAGAACCCCGAGGTCCACATCAACATCTTTACAGATACCATAAAAAATATTTATGACCGGCTCAAGTCCTACGAGTCGGACATCGCCATCGTGGACGGGAAGATTAGCGACCCCAATCTGATTTCGGTGCTGCTGGACACCGACTACCTCTGCCTGGCCGTCTCCCCGAAGCACCGGCTGGCCGGGCGCAGCAGCGTGAGCCTGCAGGAGCTGCGGGAGGAGAATTTCATCCTGCGTTCCCGCAGCGCGGGGACGCGCCGGCTCTTCGAGAGCTATCTGCAAAACCACGGGGCGAACATCAAGGACTTCAACATCATGATCGAGATCGACAACATCGCCACCATCAAGGAGCTGATCGCTTCCGATTTGGGGATTTCGGTCATCTCGCACAGCGCCTGCCGCGAGGATGAGCATTCCGGGCGGCTGGCGGTGGTGCCGATCGAGAACAGCAGCATGATCCGCGAGATCAACATGGTCTATCACAAGGATTTCACCCACACCGAGATACTGGAGGACTTCCGCCGGATTTTCAATTCCCTGAGATAGCCGCGGCAAAATGAGCCGCGAATATGGATTGGTACCGTCAAATCTTTTGAAGAGGGAGACAGAACAGGAATGAACGCTATCATGAAGCCCGGCCTTTGCAAGACGGCCCTGCACGTACTGGCCGGATTCGCCATCTGGCTCGGCTGCCAGCTGCTGTCCGGGGTTTCGTCTTTATTTTCCCAGCCGGTTGTTTCGATCGTTGTCTCGTCGGGCATCCAGATTGTATTTACTTATTGGTTTCTGTTTTTATACTGTAAAAAGATCCTTCATATAAGTATGGCGGATTGCCGCATTAAGCTAAGTTTAGCGAGCCCGGCCTGGTGGGCCTGCGCCATTTTGCTTCCGGTTTTGGTAAGCCTTTGGTTTGTGGTATTTGTACCCGGCGAGTTCTCCTTTAACAGGTTGAATTCTGCTCAGCTTTTACAGCGGGTTGTTACTGCTGTGCTCGCGACCTGCATAACCGCCAGCATAACGGAAGAAATGGTCTTCCGGGGTTTTGTCATGAGGATCATTGAAGCCAGGGGCGGCAGGGTTTGTGCAATTTTAATTCCTTCCGTCGCGTTTGCCGCCTTCCATTTGATCGGGATAAGCCCCGGTTTTTCAGGCTTTGTCCAATTGATGGTCGCGGGGACCAGCGTGGGGATTATGTTTTCCCTCATCTGCTATCAAAGCGGTTCTGTCTGTCCGGGCATCGTCGTGCATGGCATTTGGAACCTGGTTATGCTCGGCGGCATTGTGGACATTGGCACGAGCCACAGCGGGACGTCGATCTTAAACTATACCATCGCCACCGATTCACGGCTGCTCACGGGCGGCGCCTTCGGAATAGAGGCCTCCCTGCCCGCCCTTGTTGGCTATTGGTGCGTGATAGCCTTCTTATTGTTGCGGCAAAGCAAGGCCCTGCGAAAGGGCGAGGGGGCCTCTGCGCTCCCGCAATGACAGGCGCGGGAAAAGGAACACAAAAGGGGATATCGGTCTTCCGGCCGATACCCCCTTTTAAGCTGTTCGCAGCGATGCTCCGGTCAGCCGGCCTCCGGCGTTGTTCCACGGGATACCGGCCCTTTTGGCTCCTTGTATTTGGTGATGTCGTTGCAGCAGAGCAGCACCGCCTTCACCCCTTCCTCCCAGTCCAGCCGCGAGGCGGTGGCCGCGCTCCAAACGCCGAGCACCTTGTTGTGGATTTCCATGGTGCAGTTGCTTGCCTCCTCGCGCAGCGCGCGCATGGGGCACTGGCGGCAGGGGGTGCTGCGCCCGCCGAAAAAGGCTTCGTAGCAGCGCTCGCCGACCTTGGCGTTCGGTGCGATGAGCTGAGTCTTGTGGTTGAGGTAGAGCAGCTCGTAGGTCTCCTGGTTGATGACGTAGGTCCAGTTGTCCATGCTGTCCATCACCGAGCGCTGCCGCTCGTAGGCGGCGGCCAGCTTATCCTGGGCCCTCTGCTTGAGCAGGAAGATCCCCACGATCTGCGCGACCAGGGTCAGCGTGTCGATCTCCTCCTTGGTCCAGAGCCGCGCGGCGGCACACTCGTCGAAGCCCACGTACCCCTTGAAGCGTCCGTCGTCCAGGATGGCGCACTGGAGCATCGAGCTGATCCCCTGCGGCGCGAGCAGCTCATAGAGTCCGGGAGGCAGGGCGTGGATGTCCCCGCAGTAGAAGACCCCCTCCTCGTTGAAGTTGGCGGGATAGTCCCCCACGGTGGAATAGGGGATGTCCTGCAGGGAATCCTTTGCGGGGCTGACCCCCTCGGCGCACCATTCATAGGTGTTCGAGCAGGCGCTGTCGTCGGGCGAGTTTTCAAAGATATAGGCGCGGGAGACGCCGTAATACCGCCCGACGATCTCCAGGATCAGCCGGACCGCGGTGGCGGTGTCCTTGGAATCATAGAGGATTTTAAAAATCTGGTCGGAGAGGCGCTCGTTCCAGCCGCCCCGGGTTTCCATCACGGTCTGCACATGGCCGATGGTTTCGCCCTGTCCACCGTGCAGCGCCTCGGCGCGCACCCCTTCGCTGTAGAGGCAGCAGCAGCCCTTGCCCCGTTTTTTGGCGGCGTAGAGGGCGGTGTCGGCGTTTTGGAACAGCGCGGTGTAGCTGCTGCCGTGCTCCGGCGCGAGGGCCAGCCCCAGGCTCGCCGTGAGCCGGTACTCCTGGAACGATGTTTTGAAGGTGTGGCGCAGCGCCGCTTCGATCTCTTTGGCCTGCGCCTGCGCCTCCTCTCCGCCGGCCCCCGGCAGGAAGAGCAGGAACTCGTCCCCGCCGATCCGGCTGGCGATCTCGCCCGGCCGGCTCAGCTTGGTCAGCCGCGCGGCGATGTCGGTGAGCACCGCGTCGCCGAAGAGGTGGCCCAGAGAATCGTTGACCGACTTGAAGTCGTCGATGTCCAGGATCATCAGCGCGTGGGGGCCGCGCTCGCGTTCCAAAATGCCGCTGATCAGCTTATAGGCGGTGCTGCGGTTATAGAGCTTGGTCAGCGGGTCGCGCTGCGACTTCTGGAGCAGCTTGAGCGCCGCGCGCTTCTCACTGTCGATGTCGACGATCACCCCCACTGCCTTGTAGACTTGGCCGCTCCGGTCGGCCTGGGCGGTGACCCGCAGCCGGCACCAGATGTACTGTCCGGACGCGCCTTCGCCCCGGCGCAGGCGCAGCTCGGCCTGGCCGTAGGGGAGGCGCCCTTCCTGTATGGCTCCCATCAGCTCGACGAAGGCCGGCACGTCGTCCGGATGCACATCCTTTTGGGCGAGCGCTTCCTCCACGAAATTGTGATAGACCGGCGGGCGGCCGAATTTGCGCTCCCAGTTGGCCGAATAGGTGACGCAGTCCTCCAGCAGGTGCCACTCAAAGATGATATCCTCGGTCTGGTCCAGGATGATCCGCAGCCTCTCCTCGTTGGCGCGCAGCTCCTCCTGCGCCTTCTTGGACCCGGTCACGTCCAGCAGCACGCAGTAGATGAGGTCCTCCCCCTTTGAGCCGCGCACCCGGCGCCCCTTGTCATAGACCCAGATGACAGCCCCGTCCGGGCGCACCAGCCGGTATTCCAGCTCGGCCTCGTCCCCGGCCTCGAGCTGCTCGCGCAGCCGCCGCATGGTCTGCTCGCGGTCCTTTTCATAGATGGTATAGTAAAACTGGTTGTGAAAGACCCGTTCCAGCTGGCTTTGGGTGTAACCGATCAGCTTGAGATAGCCCTCGCTGACATAGTCGAAGGTGCCGTATTCGTCCGCAAGGCAGCGGTGCACCCCGCCCGGGATGTTGGCGGTGAGCGCCTCAAGATCGCGGTTGCTCTCGGTCAGCTGCGCCTGCTTGGTCTGCACCGCATCCATCAGCTCGCCCAGGGCCGTGGAAATCTCCCCGAATTCGTTGGGCTTGTTGTAGACGTAGCGGTCGGAGTAATCCCCCTGGCGCATGCGGCGGATCGACTCGCTGAGCCGGACGAGCGGGTAGGAAAACTGCCGGCTGAGCACCAGGTACATCACCAGGAAGGCGAGCGCCAGCGCGCCCACCGCCCAGCCGGTGGAGATCAGGGCCTGGCGGACGGGCGCCTCAAGCTCCCACAGGTCCACCGCGCCGAGCACCGTCCACCCCGGGGCGGCGACGGTCGAGTAATACCCCAGCTTCTTTACCCCGCCGATGGAAAAGCGAAGGCTCCCCGACGGCGCGGCGGCGGGGTCGATCGCCTGCCACTGGATTCCGAGGTCGTTTTCCACCCCGAGCTCGAAGACCGAGCCCTTGAGCTGGCTGTTGCCGCTGGCGGCCACCTGCCCCGAGGGATCCAGCACCGTCAGCGTGCCGGTCTCAAAGGAGAAATCCTGCCCGATCATCCGGCTGAAATAGCTGCAGTCCATCACCGTGATGGCCGCCCCCTCAAACGAGCCGTCGACCAGGATGGGATAGGCGATGAAAAAATGGGGCAGGCCGTCCTGAAAGCGCGGGGTGGTGCGCAGATCGGAAATCACCACCTGGTCCTGGCTCAGGCGCACCCAGTCCTCCTGGGACAGGAGGGTGCGCTCGCCGATGAAGCCCTCGTCGCTCGAGGCGAGGGCGACCCCCTCGCTGTCGAGCAGGGACATGCGCAGCGCGAAGCTCTGGTCCCTTACCCGGGTGGTGAGGATGATATTGCTCTCCCGCAGCAGGTCCGGGTAATTCTCCCGGCGCTCCCCCTTTGCATGCTGCCCGAGCAGGTCGAGGGTGTCCGGCAATTTGGAGAAGATCCGCAGGTCCGCCGCGCGCTGTGCGAAAAAGTCCTCCAGGCTCTGGGCCTGAAGGGAGGTTACGGCGCGCACATTGTTCCCGGTGAGGGCGTCGGCGGTGCGGCAAAAGCGTACCGTACCCACGGCGCAGATCAATACGGCGGGCAGGATGATAAACAGGAGCAGCAGGAGCAGAATCAGGCGCTTGATCTTCATGGGTCCCTCCGCGGCGGTAGCACTACATACGAATACCTTCATTATACCGTCTGCCCCGGCTGAATTCAATGGAAAAACGCGGCGGAGCCGGGATCAAAAAAGGACCGGGGGCTTCCCCGGTCCTTTCGGCCGATATGCTCAGAGGGTCTTATCCAGCTCGAGCAGCGCACAGATGTAGATTTTTACCGCCTTTAAGAGCCCGTCGATCGACTGGCACTCGTTGGGCTCGTGGCAGTTGCCCTGCCCGAGCGGCAGCTTCTCCTCGGGATCGTCCGGCCCGAAGGCGACCGCGTTGGGCAGGTGGCGGGCATAGGTTCCGCCGCCCATCACATAGGGGGGCAGCTCGGTGCCGGTGACCTCGGCGTAGACCTTGGTCAGCTGCACCACCGCCGGATGATCCTTGGGGATGTAGTTGGGCTTGGAGTCGGAGTCGAAAACGTACTCCACCCCATGCTCCTTCGCACAGCGCTGCAGCCCTTCGGTGATCAGCTCGCCGCGGTGGGTGACGCTGTAGCGGATGTTGATGTTGAGCTTGATCTTCCCGCCTTCGAGGTCCGCCATGCCGCCGATACAGGTCAGCTTGCCCGAGGGTTCGTCCTCGAAGGCGACCCCGAAGTGCTCGCCGTAGTTGTCCGAGAGCATCTCGCTGATAAAGCGCACGGCTTCGAGGCTCTTGCCCGAGACAAGCCGGTTTGTGGCGATATAGTCCGCCAGCACCCGGATGGCGTTGACCGACTGCTCGGGCAGAGCCGCGTGCGCGGTGGTGCCCGAGGCTTTCACCAGCAGCCCGTCCTGGTGCGCGCTGAGTTGGATGTTTTTCGGCGCCTTCGCCTGCAGGGCGGCGAGGTCGAAGGACCCCTTGACGATGGCGTGCGCCTTGTCCGGCACCACGTTGGTGGCAAATCCGCCTTTGAATTCGATGAAATCCTCCCCGGCGTCCATCAAAAAGTCGCCGCCGTAGATGCCCTTCTCCCCGTGGCAGACCGGGAAGAGGGTGTCCGGGACCAGGCAGAAGTCGGGCGCCTTGTTGTGGGTGAGGAAGTAGGGGATGTCCTCCATGCTGGTCTCCTCGGCGCAGCCCATGATCAGGCGCAGGGAATGCTTTAAGGGAATCCCCAGGTCTTTGATGCATTTGATGGCGTACAGGCCGCTCACCATGCCGCTCTTGTTGTCCCGCACGCCCCGGCCATAGGCGGTGCCGTTTTTGAGCACCGGCTCGAACGGCTCGGTGTCCCAGCCGTCGCGGTCCCCGGCGGGCACGATGTCCAGATGGGCCACGAAGCCGATCTCATGCTCGCTCTCGCCGTACTTGGCGCTGCCGCAGTAGTACTGGTCGTTCTTGGTCTTGAGCCCCTCCCGCTCGCACATGGCGATGGCGCAGTCGAGCACCCTCGCGCACTCCTCGCCGAAGGGCTTGCCGTCCAGCGCCCCGGCGCGCACGCTCGGGATGCGCGCCAGCGCGAAGAGGTCCTCCACCAGCGCGCCGCGGTTGGCCTCCAAAAATGTGTCGATCCGTTCCATCAGTTCCTGATCCATATTGTAAAACCTCCATTCATATGATCGTACTATACCAGCTCGAAGGGGGCGTAGAACACCTGCCCGTCGAGCTTTTTGACAATCCGGTAGCGCCCGGCCTGCAGCTGCCCGGCAAAGAGGGACAGGTCGGTCACTAGGCTGGTCTCCTTGCCCGCCGGCAGAATCCCCGCCCAATCCTCGAAGGACAGCTCGGCCGGGACCTCCTGCCAGCTTTCGCCCTGCTGCTGCTCGAGCGAGTAGTAAGCGTCGTAGCCAAGCTCGGCGCTGCCCTTGTTGAGGATGAAGACCCGAACCGACTCGGTGCCGAGCGGGTACTGTCCCTGTTCGGTGTACATTTCGGCCGTTACCCCGTCCTGCGGCTGGGAAGCCTCTTCGTCCGCCTGTGACGGTCCGGACGGTTGCTCCGGCTCGGAGGGGGCCTCGTCAACAGAGGGCGCATTTGGGCCGGAGGCGTCCCCCTCCCCGTCGTGGGTCTTGCTCGGCGGCGCGCCGAAGGTCTCGCCCGCCTCCTGCGGCGCCTCGGGCCCTGCGGGCCTCTCGTTGCCGGAATCGTCGGGCTCGCCGGCGAGGTCGTCCTCAACCGTGCGGCTGGAGACCGGCTCGATCCTGGCCGCGCAGCCCGCCGCGAAGGCGAGCGACCCGATCAATGCCGCCGTCAGCAACAAGGAAAATACTCTCTTCACGAAAATGCATCCTTTCCAAAGAGGATAGTTCTATCATAATACATCCGCCCGTTTCCTGCAAGGGAAAGCTGGGAAAAGGCTACAGGGGAGGGGCGGCGCAAAATGTCTTATCATGAGACCCGCGCTTCCAAAACTTGACTTGTTATGACAAAAGGAATATAGTTGTATCGGTGTGTTTGTCTCGCTCTGCGCGAGGCGGGATAAGCGACAAAAAGAGAGGAAAAGAAAGGTCGTTTTTTATGAGCGGTGAAAAAGGGAAGGAAGGGTTCTTGTCGGTTTTAAACGATCAGAACTCGCTGCTGCACAAGGTCATGACCTATGGCGTGGCGGTCGTCATGCTGATCGTATGCTTCGTCATTGCCAGGACCTCGCAGGAAATCAGCGCTGCCATGGGTACAGTGCTGCTTTTGTTTTTACTCTATTATGCATTCTTATCCAGGCGCATCCTGGAGACGCTGATCTTCGGCGCCCTCATGGGAATTGTGCTGCTCTACGCCAACAGCAACCTCGTGGACGGCACCCAGGAAATGATCTATGCCTTTATGGAGAACGACGACTTCGTCTGGCTCATTTTAAACTGTGCGCTGCTCAACATCATGGTAAAGCTCCTGAGCGCGACCGGCGCCACCCGGGCCTTCGGCGACATCATCCGCAGGAAGGCCAAGGGTGCCAAGCACCTGAACCTCTGGACCTGGCTCATGCAGTTCCCGATGTTCTTCGACGATTACATGCACATCACGGTGCTGGGCGGCGTCATGACCCCCATCTACGACCGGGAGAAGGTGCCCCGCGAGGAGGGCGCTTTCATCATCCAGACCACGGGCGAGCCCATCCGCGCCCTGTTCCCCTTCACGGGCTGGACGGCCTTCATGGCGGGAATCTTCGTGGTGGACGGATTTGCGAGCTCCTACGGCGAGGGGCTGATGTCCTTCATCAAGACGGTGCCCTTCAGCTTTTACTGCTGGGTTGCCATCATCGGCTCGCTGCTGTTTGCTTTGGGGATCCTGCCGCGCATCGGCGGGATGAAGCATCCGGATCCTAGCGTCTATGGCGAGGTCGACGCCATCGAGGACGAGGAAGAGGAGGAGACCTCTCCGAAGAAGCGCAAGGGCAACCTGTTCGACTTCTTCGCCCCCATCGTGGCGCTGATCATCATCTCCTACCTCTATGACTGGGACCTGGTCCCCGCCATGCTGATCATCCTCCCGGTCCTCTGTGCGTACTATATGCTGCGGGGGATCATCCGCACCCAGGATATTGAGAACTGCATCGTGGAAGGGACGCAGGAGTTCGTCTATCTGGACATCCTGATCCTTTTCAGCTACATCCTGGGCGGCGTGCTGGAGGAGATCGGTTATACGGAATACCTGGTGAGCATCGCCGGCCAGTTCGCGAATCCCCATCTGCTGCCGTTCCTGCTGTTTGTCATCTTCTGCTGCAGCGAGGCGGCCATGAGCCTCAACTGGAACCTGCTGCTCATCGCCTTCCCGGTCATCCTGCCCCTGGCCGTTCAGATCGGGGCCAACCCCTATATGTGCGCGGCGGCGATGATCTCTGCCGGCGCCTTCGGCAACAACTTCTGCTACGTGTGCGACTTCACCTCCCTGACCGCCAGCTCCACAGGGCTCCCATCCGCCTATCACGCGAAAAATTGCCTGCCCTATTCCCTGATCTTCGCGGGAATCTCGGCGGTGTTGTACCTGGTCTGCGGATTCATTTTCTAAATAACTTTTAACGGAGGCAATACCATGCTGACACTCAAAAAGTTCGTTTACAGCTTTTCCAAGGACAATCCCCCCGAGGCCCATGCCTGCAGCGGGGACGTGGTCCAGTTCATCTCCCACGACTGCTTCGAGGGGCAGATCAAAAGTGAGGCGGACCATGAGGAGAACATCGACTTCACCCACACCAACCCCGCAACCGGGCCCCTGTTTATCGAAGGGGCCGAGCCGGGCGACGTGCTGGCGGTCGACGTGCTGGACGTCGACATTGCCGACCAGGGCGTGATCCTGACCATCGAGGGCTTCGGCGCCCTCTGGTCCACCTGCGAGCTGCGCACCAAGATGATCGACATCAAGGACGGCTACGCCCATTTCAACGATGTGAAGTGGCCCGTCGATCCCATGATCGGCGTCATTGGCACCGCGCCGGCCGGCGAGCCGGTCCCCTCCGGTTACTCCTTCCCCGGCGGCGGCAATATGGACAGCCGCCTCATCCGCGCCGGGGCGACGGTCTACTTCCCCGTGCAGGTGCCCGGCGCCCTGCTGGCCATGGGCGACGTCCACGCCACCATGGGGGACGGCGAGGTCTGCGAGACCGGAATCGAAATCCCTGCCAAGATTATCGTTAGGGTGCGTCTCATCAAGGGCTTCACGCTCAACTGGCCCGTCACCGAGACAAAGGATTTCTGGTTCGTGAACACCAACGGCCGGACCTGCGACGTGGCCATCCAGCGCGGCTATGAGGAGCTGCAGCGGCTGGTGATGAACGCCTATGGCTGGGACGCCACCGACACCACCATGTACCTCTCCGCCCAGGCCAGGCTGGAGGCCAACCAGGCCGTCCTGGACGAAAACGAGACCGACGAGGAGGGCGACACCTTCCGGGTGGGCGTCCCCAAGCTGGCCTCCAAGCCGCGGCTCATCGGATAATGAAGCATCTGCCAACACTTAAACTTTAAAAGATTCCTCTCTTTTTAAAAGGGCCCGCCCCGCGCAATGCCGACAGCTTGCGCGGGGCGGGCCCTTTTCAGGGAGGCCACCGGCCTTCCAAAGAATCATCAATAAAACGGGAAGGGGTAGGGATAATCGTCGCCATAGCCGCCGTACCCGCCGTAGTCGCCGTAGCCGTACTGCGGATCGCTCTGGCTGGAGGAGCTCTCCTCGCCGAAGCTTTCCTCCCCGGTGTCCTCGTCGAGGGTCACGGTGATGGTGAAGGTCTTGCCCTTGCCTCCGCGGGAGGTGGCCGGGCGGTAGACCTCGAACTCCACCTTGTCGCCGGGCTTGTATTCAAACAGCCGGTTCTTCAGGTCGTTCATCGACTCGATCGGCTCGCCGGCCATGCTGATCAGCACATCGCCGGGCACCACGCCCTGCTTGGCGATGTCGCAGGCCGTGTCGACCGAGACCACCTGCACGCCGGTGATGTTCCCCGGCAGCCCCATGAACTGGGCGATCACGCTGGTGATGTCCCCGCCCTTGATCCCCAGGCGGGGCCGGCCGGTGACCCGGCCATTCTTGAGCAGATCGTCCACGATCGGCTTGGCCGAATTGATCGGGATGGCGAAGCCCAGGCCCTCATACCCCTCCTTGATGAACTTGGCGGAGTTGATCCCGACCACCTGGCCATACTTGTTGACCAGCGCCCCGCCCGAGTTGCCGGGGTTGATGGCCGCGTCGGTCTGGATGACCCGCAGGCGGGTGGTACTGGTGTCGATCTGGCGGTTGAGCGCCGAGACGATCCCGCTGGTGACCGAGCCGGAAAACTCGGAGCCGCCCGCGTTGCCGATGGCGATCACCCGCTCGCCCACCGCCAGCTTGTCGCTGTCGCCGAACTCGGCCACGGTCAGCTCGGGCATGGGATCGGCCTCGATCTTGATCACCGCGAGGTCGGTCGCGGTGTCGGTGCCGATGGCCACCGCATTGTAGGATTCGTCGTTGGGCAGGGTGACCTGCAGCCCGGTGTAGTCCTCGACCACGTGGGCGTTGGTCACAATGTAGCCGTCCTTATCCATAACGATCCCCGATCCTTCGCCAACCACGCCGAGCTGGCTCTGCCAGTTGGTGATGCGCACCACCGAGGGGGAGACCGACGCGGCGATCGCCTCGTTGGTGAGGCCCCCGTCCAGGGCGCTCTCGCCGCCCAGCTCCGGCGAGGAGGCGATGCTCAGCTGGGGCGCGTTTGGATTCTTGGGCTCGGCCGCCGAGGAGGAGCTGACGTCCTCCCCGCCGATGATCCCGACCTCGCCGCCCATCATGGCATAGACGCCGTATCCGGCGAAGACCACCAGCGAAACGGCGACCACCACCCCGACGATCGAGAAGAAGACCGCCAGCCCGCGCTTGCCCGGGCGCTTGGGTTTCTTGTCCGGGCTCTTATCCTGGCTGTCGTAGTCGCTGAAGTCGTATTTATAGGGCTCCTGCGGCTCCTTGGGGGGACTGCTCTGGTAGTCATTTCCGTAGTGGTTGCCGCCCCCCTGATAGGAGCCGGGCCCCTGCGGCGGGTAGTAACCGGCCTTGTAGTCGTTGTTCGGGGGAGAGTTGGGCGTCTGCCAGTTGGGGCGGTAGGGATTGTTCCCCTCCCCGTTGCCTGTGTTTTGGTTGTTATAGTCGTTCATGTCTTTCCCTCCAGCTTACCGCTTAGATTGTGGTATTGCCAAGTGATAGGATTTCCGGTATCAATCCTTGAGAGGCGGCTTGTTCTTCTCGATCTTGCGGAACAGGCTCTGCGTGCTTTTCTGCGCCGCGGGCAGGGAGAAGCGGAATTCGCAGAATTCGCCCTGCACGCTTTTTACTATTATCTCTCCGCCGTGCAGATTTATGATGGAGCGCACGATGTGCAGCCCCAGCCCGACGCCGTTTTTATCCAGGCTGCGGGAGCGGTCGGTCTTGTAGAAGCGGTCGAACACCTTGGGCATCTCCTCCTTGGAGAGTCCTTCGCCCGAATTGCGGATCCCGACGAAGACCCGGCCGTCCTCCTGCGTGTAGTTGGCCTCGATGTAGCCGCCCTCGTCGGCGAACTTGACCGCGTTCTCCACCAGGTTATAGACCACCTGGTGGACCAGGTCCACGTCGGCGTTGACCATGAACTTGCCCGCGTCCAGCCCGCGCACCTCGAGGCGCTTTTGCTCGATCTGCTGCTCAAAGGTGAAAACCGTCTGGCAGACGATGTCATTGATGTCAAAGTCGGTGCGCACCAGCTTCATCTCGCCCGCCTCGATCCGCGCGATGCCCAGCATCGAGCGCACCAGCCGCGAGAGGCGCTTGACCTCCTGCGAGACGATCCCGAGGTATTTGTCCCGCTTCTCGGGCGGGATGGTCCCGTCGAGTATGCCGTCGATGAAGCCGGCGATGGTGGTCATCGGTGTTTTGAGCTCATGCGAGACGTTGGCCACAAAGGAGCGGCGCATGGTCTCCTGGGAGGCGAGGTTGGTGGCCATGTTGTTGAAGGCCATCGCCAGCTTGCCGATCTCGTCGTACCGCTCGACCGGCACGCGCACCGAGAAGTCGCCCTTGGCAAAGCTCTGGGTGGCGTCGAGCATCTCGCGCAGCGGACGCACCAGGCGCTTGGTGACAAAGTAGATGATGACCGAGGTGATCAGCATGACGACGACGGCGCTGAGGATGAACATGCGGAAGGTCTGGGCCAGCAGCGCACTGAAGGCGGTCGCCGGGGTGGAGGCAAAGACGATCCCATACACCTTGTCGCCCGAGGTCATCGGCACGCCGACGGTATAATAGTTTTCGGTATAGATCCCGCCGAGCTTTCCCAGCTCCTCATAGGTGCCGCCCGCCGCCGTGTCGACGATGCTTTCCGGCACCAGGTAGGCGGTGTGGTTGCAGGGCGAACGGTGGGTGCAAAGCAGGGTCTTGCCGCTCATGTCGACGAGGAAGATTTCCGAATTGATCGACTTGGAAAGCAGGGAGAAGTAGTCGGTCACCGTCGATTTGTCGATCCCCTCGAAGTTGTGCGACTGGTAGTCCACCAAAGCCAGGGCCGCGGCGTGCCGGGCGTTGTTCTCCAGCAGGTCCATTTTATCCTGCTTAAAGTACTGCGCCGTCAGCACCATCAGAACCAGCCCGAAGGCGGCCGACACCAGCAGGATGATGGTGGCGCAGACCGCGAAATATTTTGTGAACAGGCTTTTTTGCATGGTTATTCCTTTACTTCAAACTTGTAGCCGACGCCCCACACCGTCTTGAGCGCCCACTGGTCCGAGACCCCCTCGAGCTTTTCACGCAGGCGCTTGACGTGCACGTCCACCGTGCGGGAGTCGCCGTAGTATTCAAACCCCCACACCTCGTCGAGCAGCTGGTCGCGGGTATAGACCCGGTTGGGGTTGCTCGCCAGGTGGTAGAGCAGCTCGAGCTCCTTGGGCGGGGTATCGACCACCTTGCCGTCCACCTTGAGCTCGTATTTGGTCATGTTGACCACCAGCTTGTCGTAGGAGACCTCCTTGACGTCCGGCGCGTCGGTGCTCTTGCCGGTGCGGCGCATGACCGCCTTGATCCGCGCCACGATCTCCTTGGCGTCAAAGGGCTTGACCACGTAGTCGTCCGCCCCGAGCTCGAGGCCGAGCACCTTGTCGAAGGTCTCGCCCTTGGCGGTGATCATGATGATCGGGCAGTTGCTCTTTTTGCGGATTTCCCGGCAGACCTGCCAGCCGTCGAGCTTGGGCATCATGATGTCCAGCAGGACGATGTCCGGGTTCTCCTCCGAAAACTTTTCCAGCGCCCGCTCGCCGTCGCTGGCGATGGCCACGGTGTACCCTTCCTTTTCCAGATAGAGGCGAAGCAGCTCCGCGATGTTGCTGTCGTCGTCCGCGACCAGAATCTTACCCATTGACATATTCCTCTACACTCCTTTACTTTTTACATGAAACCCCGTTCCCGCCTGCCGTTTCGCGGGAGGGGATGCCGCTCGGTCGTTGTCGTTGCACAAATCTGAATGGCCGCCTGCGTGAATGGCCCATTAGGCCGTACAGGCATGGTATAATGATATTATACCTTAAATTGTCAGCCAGTGGTGAAAATTCTTTTAACGCTTTTCGTTTATTCGGTAAACGCCGCCCCGCTCAGTCTATGCTGATCAGCCGTCCGTTCCGGCAGGTGATCCGGCAGGTCTCCCCCTTCTGTACCGAATCGTAGAGCCAGACGCTGACCGTAAATTTTTTGATTTTACCCTCGAGATCGAAGACGAGCACATACTGTGCGCCCATATGTCCTCCCGTGCTGCCCACCGATTGATAGTGGGCTTCGTACTTGTCGACCAGGGTGGCGCGGCAGAAGACGGTCTTTCCCCAGAAGTACCGGTAGACCGCCACGCAAATCCCGATTGCGCTCAGCGCGCAGAGGGCGAGAAACACATACGTCCCAATTTGGTTGTCAAGATACACGCGACCACCCCCACGCCATTTTACACCGCCGGCGAAAAACCGTCCATAGGCTGCTGCCAAAAGTATTTACAGGGGATATGCAACCGGCGGTTGACAAATTGTTTGCGGCGGTTGGTGGCGTTCGGGAGAAAAATTTAGTATCTTTAAAAGGACACAGCAGGACTCTCTGAAACAAAGGGGACAGGCCCCGGGAAAGGAATGGTCATCAACATGGAACTTGGGAATACGCTATCCCGGCTGCGCCGGGCGCAGGGCCTCTCGCAGGAGCAGGTGGCCGAACGGATCGGGGTCTCCCGCCAGGCGGTATCGAAGTGGGAGGCGGACCGCTCGCGCCCCGAGCTCGACAAGCTCGCCGCGCTGGCTTCCCTCTACGGCGTCACCCTCGACGAGCTGGCCGGGCGGGAACCATCATCCTGCATGGAGCAGGGGAGTGCGGCGCAGAGCCCGCCGTCCGCCTGCTTGGGATATGGATGTGGCCGGTACGAATATAAGAGCCGGCGCCGCCTCTTCGGGTTGCCGTTGGTGCACATCAACCTCGGGCGCGGGCTGCATGTCGCCAAGGGGATCGTGGCGATCGGCAACGTCGCCTGCGGGGGGATTGCCCTCGGGGGGCTCGGTATCGGAATAATCAGCATTGGCGGCTGCGCGCTGGGGTTGCTTGCCTTCGGCGGCCTCGCGCTCGGGGGCTTGGCACTGGGTGGGCTCGCCGTTGGGGCGGTCGCCCTCGGGGGCTGCGCCGTCGGGCTTCTTGCCATGGGTGGCCTGGCGGTGGGGCAGGTGGCGGCCGGCGGGCGGGCCGTCGCCTCCCACCTTGCGGTCGGCGGCTATGCCAGCGCCCCCGTCGCCGTCGGCGAGGTCGCGCGCGGCGCGTATACCGCCCAGCCCGGCGAGCTTTCCTATGCCGAGGCGCTCAGACTCTTCACCGAGGCCGCGCCCCGGCACCTCGGCTTCGCGGCCAAGGCGCTGGCCGGCCTGATCGCCAAATAAAAGGCATACGGATCAAGACAGCTTGCGGGCAGCAGATGGAATCTGCTGCCCGCAAACTTTTTATTGCTTCGCTTACGCTTTGCGATTTTTTACTTCTTTAAGACCTTCTCGATCTGTCCGACGTACATCCGGTGGTAGTCGCCGTTATAGTTCTTCTCGATGGTGGGATCGAGGAAGCACTTGGGGTCGATGTCCTGCTTGTAGATCTTTTTGCAGACGATTACCAGCTCGGCCTGCTCGAAATAGGGCACATCGCCCTCGTGGGCGAGCGTGAAGCCGCACTGCGCGGCCTTATCAATCTCCCGCCCCGACTTGGAGCCGCACAGCGCCAGGTGGCTGTGCTCACTCTCGGGAAAGAAAGCGAGTGAAAAGCCGTCGTATTTCTCAATGAACTGATAGGTGTACCGCTTCGGGCGCACAAAGACGAAGCAGACCTCGCGGTTCCACAGCTCGCCCGCGCCGCCCCAGCTGACCGTCATGGTGTTATACTCCTGCCGGTCCCCTGCGGTGAGCAGCGCCCAACGGTCGTCCAGCAGATGGATGAGGTTCTCCCCGATCTCCTTGGGAGAAATCGCCTGAAATGCCATAAAAAAGCTCCTTTCCGATTGCGCCTTAGTCCCACCTATGTATATTCGCGCGCTCCGCTTATGATTACACGTTGAAGCGGAAGAGCACGATGTCCCCGTCCTGCATGACGTAGTCCTTGCCCTCCAGGCGAAGCAGCCCCTTCTCCTTGGCGGCGGCCATGGTGCCGCAGGCCATCAGATCGTCGAAGGAGATCACCTCGGCGCGGATAAAGCCCTTTTCAAAGTCGGAATGGATCTTCCCCGCCGCCTGGGGCGCCTTGGTGCCCTTCTTGATGGTCCAGGCGCGCACCTCCGGCTTGCCCGCGGTGAGGTAGGAGATCAGTCCGAGCAGGCTGTAGCTGGCCCGGATCAGCCGGTCCAGGCTCGACTCCTGGAGCCCGAGCTCCTGCAAAAAGAGCATCTTGTCCTCGGGCGACATGTCCACCAGCTCCTCCTCGAGCTTGGCGCAGATCGGCATGACCTGGGCGCCCTCGTCCTGCGCGAGCGCACAGACCTCCTGATAAAAGGGATTCCCGTCGAGCCCGCCGCCAAAATCCTGTTCGCTGAGGTTGGCCGCGTAGATCACCGGCTTTGCCGAAAGCAGCGGGAGGCCTGAGAGGATCGCGCGCTCCTCGTCGCTCTCGCAGACGAAGCCCCGCGCGCTGTTGCCCTCCTCGAGGAAGGTTTTGAGCCTTCCCAGCAGCTCGACCTCCTGCAGGAATTTCTTGTCCCCCTTGGCGGCCTTGGCGCTCCTGTCGATCCGCCGTTCGAGGATGTCGATGTCCGAGAAAATCAGCTCGAGGTTGATCGTCTCGATGTCCCGCTTCGGGCCGATCGAGCCGTCCACATGCACGATCTCGCCATCCTCGAAGCAGCGCACCACATGGATGATCGCGTCCACCTCGCGGATGTTCGATAAAAACTTGTTGCCCAGGCCCTCGCCCTTCGAGGCGCCCTTGACCAGTCCCGCGATGTCCACCAGCTCGATGGTCGCGGGGGTAAATTTTTCCGGCTCGTACATCTCGGCGAGCTTATCCAGCCGCTTGTCCGGCACGCTGACCATCCCGACGTTCGGCTCGATGGTGCAGAACGGGTAATTGGCGCTCCCCGCGCCGGCGTTGGTGATGGCGTTAAATAAGGTGGACTTGCCGACGTTCGGCAGCCCGACTACTCCCAGCTTCATATGAAACGTCCTTTCCGCGCCTCCCCAAACACGGGAGGTCCTGCTTTAAAGATATATTTTCCCCTCGGGGATGACTTCCTTGCGGTTCTTGCTCGGGCGCAGGGCAAGGGACAGCACAAAGGTGACAGGCCCCACCCGGCCGATGAACATCGTGAGGCTCAGGGCGATCTTGGAGGGGATGCTCGCGATCCCCGTCACCCCGGCCGAAAGCCCCACCGTGGCGAAGGCCGACACCGACTCGAAGAGCGCGTCTATACTGCTCACCCCGGTGCCGCGCAGGTGGGAAGTGAAGAGGATGACCGCGAAGGCGACCACCACCGCCATAAAGCTCAGCGCCATCACGGCGATCGCCTTGAAGACCACCGTTTTGGATACCCGGCGGTGCAGGACCATCGGGTCGTCCTTGTCCCGGATGACCGCGATCACCGTCATGATGATCACCGCCAGGGTGGTCACCTTGATGCCGCCCGCCGTCGAGCCCGGCGCCGCGCCGATAAACATCAAAAGGCAGGCGCCCAGCTTGGTGATGTCCTCCATCCCCGCAATGTCGATCGAGTTGAAGCCCGCCGTACGAGTGGTGACCGACTGGAAGAGGGCGGCCGAGAGCCGGTTGCCGAACTCCATGTCCCCCAGCGTGCGCGGGTTGTTCCACTCCAAAAGCAGGAAGAGGAAAAAGCCGGCAATGATCAGCCCGGCGGTCATGCCGAGCACCACCTTGGTGTGCAGCTTGAGATGCCGGGTGCGCCGGTACTCCAGCAGGTCGCGCCAGACCACGAAGCCGAGGCCTCCGATTATGATCAGCGCCATGATGGTGAACATCACGGTGAAGTTGCCGTTGTAGTGGCTAAGCGAAGCGAAGGTCCCCTCCCGCCCCAGGATGTCGAACCCGGCGTTGCAGAAGGCCGAGACCGCGAGGAAGACCGAGATCCAGACCCCCTCCCGCCCATAGCGCGGGATAAAGGTGGCACAGAGCATCAGCGCGCCGATCGCCTCGACGATCAGCGCGACGGCGACCACCGTCTGGATGAGCTTTTGCAGCCCCTCGAAGGTGTCGGCGTTGATGGCGTCGCTCGCCACCTGCATGCCGCGCAGCCCCAGCTTCTTGCCCACCAGGATGTTGAAAAAGGTGGTGAAGGTCAGCAGCCCGAGCCCCCCGATCTGGATCAGGCAGAGGATGATCCCCTGCCCGATGGGGGAAAAATATTGATAGGTGTCGTAGACCACCAGCCCGGTCACACAGGTGGCGCTGGTGGCGGTGAAGAGGGCATCCCAAAAGGGGGTATAGGCTCCGGTCCTGCTGGAAAAGGGCAGGATGAGCAGCAGGGTGCCCGCGAGGATGATCCCCGAAAAGCTGAATATGATGACCCGCGGCGAAAGGGCCATAATGCTCTTGCGCCGCTGCGCCTTGTCCTTCATGTCGTTTCCTTACCCTCTTTTATTCTGGGCTTTGCCCAAAAAGGAGCTCACCTTGCGGATGAGCATCTTGTCGTTGTTGAAGGTGACCTCCCGCTGCGCGCGCTCGAGGTCCAGCCAGCACACCTCGCTGACCTCGCTCTCCTGCCGCTGCAGGGTTCCGCCGCACTGGGTGGCGAGAAAATAGACCACCTGCTTTTTTACGTCGGGCGAGGGGCAGTACTCCACGCTCTCCCGAAATCCATCCACCAGCTGGATGTCCAGCCCGGTCTCTTCCTTGACCTCCCGCAGGGCGGTCTCGTTTTCGTGCTCCCCCGGCTCGACGTGGCCCTTCGGGAAGGACCAGTGCCCGGAGAAGCGGTGCTTTATCAGCAGGAGCTGGGTAGCGCCCTGCAAGTTGCGGTACACGATGGCGCCGCATGATTTTTCCTGTTTCATCTTCGCTTGCCCCTTTTAGCAGCCTTCATTCGTTTTCGGTCCGCCCCTTGGCGCGCGGACCGCCATAATATAGAATCATACCATGTTTTGGATAAGATTAAAAGAGCTTTTTACGCTTTGTCTATTAGGATACCCGCTTTTATGCGGCACTTTCCGGGCGCGGCGGGGCAACATGCTTTATTCATAGACTGCATATGAAATATTTACAAGTTATCCGGTTGTAATTTCCCGGGGATCGTATTATAATGAGGAATATGGAAAAGCTACTGGTGTGTGCGCGGGCCTTCTGTCCGCGCGGCCTGTAACGATGTGGAGGTGTATGGACCCATGAAAAAGAGCACGTTTATTTCGATCCTGGCGCTGCTGGTCGCTGCCGTCGGCGCGGTCGTTGCGTTCCTGGCTTATTTTGGCAAGAAGAAATGCGTCCTGTGCGACGATTTTGATGATTTTGAAGACGACCTGATGGCGGAGGAGCCCAACGACGTGGACTACTATGCCGCCGAGATGGAGTCGGTCGACCCGGACGAGGCGGGCGCGGCCGGGGAACCCGAGGAGCCCGGTGAGGCGCAGGAGCCCCAGCCGGACGACGAGGAAGAGGAATAACGGATAAAAGAACCCCCGGCGCTTTGGGGCGCCGGGGGTTTATTTTGTCTAATGCAGGGTGTCGACACGATTGATGACATAATTGCGCGGCGTGAGGGCCGGCCCCGCCCTGAGGGCGGCGTAGTTGGCCGGGGACATCGGCGTCCCCGTCACCGCCTCGCAGGTGTCGAAGGTCTGCCCGATGACGTTGGTGCCGGGATCGAGCAGCAGGGTGTAGTCCCGCCCGGTGTTCTGCTGGTCGATTGCATGGATCAGGACCTGCTGGTTTGGCGCGGCGCCGATCTGCCAGGCATTGTCCAGGAAGATCCAGTGGCGGTCGGCGCCGAAGGAAACCCCGAACACCATTGCGCGGGCGCGCCGGTTAAAGACCTGCTGGGCGCTGAGGGTGCTTTGCCAGGAGGCGAGCTGCAGCCCTGCGCCGATGCCCTGCGCCTGGAGCGCGTTCAACACGGTCGCCATGTTGCCGCCCATGCGGGCGTTGCGCCCGGCGCAAAAGTTCTGCCTGATGAAGGCGTCGATCGCGGCGGTATTCGGAAAGGCGGCGGCAAAACCCACCGGGGGAGGCACCAACCGGTGGAGCGCGTTAAAGGTGGCGTAGGCGTAGCAGCAGATGCTGATTCCGGGATTGGCCCGCTCGCGGGCCCGCCGTGCAGGCGGTCCGGCGTCGCGGCCGTTGGGTTGGGTAACGAACAGTGGCCGGGGCATCCCGCTTCCCCCTTTCAGGAGTATTTATTCGGCGGATTCGGGCGGGCCCGCATACAGCTTGATCCCGTTGCAGAGCTGCTCGGCCAGGCGCGCCACCGCCTCGGGCTGCTCTCCCGCCTTGAAGGTCATTTCCAGGCGCACCCCCTGTCCGCCGTTCTTCTTTGCGGGCGCGCCCATGCGCACCTGGAAGGAGGCGCGCTCCAGCTTGAAATTTTCGTTGTTCGCGATCGGAACGTCTGTGGATTTGGTGTTCACCTCGTCGACCCCCACCGTCATGGAAACCTTCATTTTGTCCAGCGCCAGGGCGGAGTGGTTCATCAGCGTGAAGAGCGGAAGTTCCATCCTGGAGCCGTCGGGGAGCTCCACCGGATAGACCAGCGGCCTCCCATTCTCGAAATACTGGTCCAGCTGGGCGACGTATTGCCGGTCCACGATCTCGGAGGCCGAGTTGACGCAGTACTGGATCCCCCTCACAATGTCCGCCAGGGTGGTTTCGAGCGTCCCGCCCTTCCCTTTGAGGGGCGATTTTTTCCATTTTTCAAACATCTTGTCTGCACGTTCCTTTCCTGTATGCCGGTTTGATCATCTTGTTCTGCCCGGTCGGCGATCAGCTCTGGCCGCCGCCACCGCCGCCTGAGGACGGATCCTGGAGCAGGTTGTCGGAGAGGGCGGGCTTGGTCTGGCTGGGGTTGGCGACCGTGGCGGTGACCGCGTCGATCAGGCGCATAAAGGATTCGGGCGGGCCCTGCCTGCGGGCGCAGACATTGAAGGAGTATTTCGCGCGGGTGTCGGTGGTGCGGGTCTGCTCCGACTTGTGGCTGACGCTGGCGCTGAAGTTCACCTTGGGGCCGAAGAAGAAGCCGATCTTACCGTCGGAGCTCGAGCCGGCCGTGGTTTCGCTCTTCTCGGCCTCGGCGGTGTTCACCTCGAGATCGAAGCTGACGTTGACCTCCTCCATGGCGAAGTTGGGCAGCCCGGTCAAGGCGAGGAAGGGCGCCTGGATGTAACGGTCCGCATCGCTGACCTGCCCCTGGTTGTCCTTGACCTGCTCTTTATACTGGAAGGTGACCATCCGCACATTGCCGTTGGAATCCAGGCCGACCTCGTTGACGTATTCGGCCAGGCCCTTGGAGATGCTCTTTTGCGCTTCAACGGCGGCAAGGACAGGCGCTGCGACCATCGTCCCGATCGGAAGGCTGTTGATGATGGACCCGATTGCTTCATGTCCCATACTCTCTCGCTCCTTTTTGATGGATTTGTTCCATGTATATGCGACTTGTCCTTTTTAAATGACGGAGAATACGACATTAGAATGCAAATAGAAAAGCTGCGGGCCGCCGGTAAAACCGGCGGCCCGCAGGCGATATTTCGGATCAGACCCTGTGGATCAGGTCGATGTAGTCGGGGATGGGATAGGACTCCTTGTCCGAGATGGATTCGAACCGGTCGCAGTGGCGGCGCAGCTCCTCCATCGCCGGGATCAGCTCTTGGCGGATGAAGGCTCCCTCCTCCATCGGGTCGCCGATGGAGGAGAGCTTCCGGTAGCGCTCCTCCACCGCATGAAGCGCGGCGGCGATCTGGTCGGCTTCCCCCGCGGCGTCCTCCAGGTGGGCCCTGGCGCTGGGCAGGGGAACCCCCGCCTCCTGGACGCTCCGATAGGCCGAGGCGACCGCGCCCACGTACCGCACGGCGGCGGGATAGAGCTGGCGGGAGACCATGGTGATCATGGTGGCCGCCTCGATCGAGAGGACCTTGTTGTAATTTTCCAACATGATCTCCTGCCGCGCGCGGCACTCGGCCTCGCAGAAGACGTGGAAGCGCTCGAACAGCTCCACGTTCTTTTTGCGGGTGAAGGCGGGGAAGGCGGCCTGCGAGCTGCTCATGTTTTCCAGTCCCCGCCGCTCGGCCTCGACGATCCACTCGGGGGAGTAGTTGTTGCCGTTAAAGATGATCCGCCCGTGGTCGTGCATGGTGTCCCGCACGATGGCGGCGATTTCCAGCTCGACGTCGTCGGCCATCGACAGCCGGGTGTTGAAGCAGTGGAGCGAATCGGCCAGGATGGTGTTGAGCACCGTGTTGGCCATGGCGATCGACTGGGAGGAGCCGACCATCCGGAACTCGAACTTGTTGCCGGTGAAGGCGAAGGGGGAGGTGCGGTTGCGGTCGCTGTCATCTTTTTCAAAGGTGGGCAGCGCCGAGACCCCGGTGCTCATCGAGCCGAGGCGGTAGCCGTTGCCGGCCGTTTCGGCGGCGATGTTCTCCAATATCTCGGTCAGCGCCGAGCCTAAAAACATCGAGATGATGGCCGGCGGCGCCTCGCAGGCGCCCAGGCGGTGGTCGTTCCCCGCGCAGGCGGCCGACAGGCGCAGCAGGTCGGCGTATTTATCCACCGCCCGGATGAAGGCGGCCAGAAACAGCAGGAAGGTCAGGTTGTGCTGCGGGTCCTTCCCCGGCGAAAGGAGGTTCCTGCCGTCGTCGGTCGAGAGGGAATAGTTGTCGTGCTTTCCCGAGCCGTTGACCCCGGCGAAGGGCTTTTCATGCAGCAGGCAGGCGAGGCCGTGCTTCTTGGCGACGATGCGCGTCAGCTCCATCGCCAGCTGGTTGTGGTCACAGGTGATGTTCGCCGTGTCGTAGACGCAGGCGAACTCGTGCTGGGCGGGCGCGGCCTCGTTGTGGCGGGTCTTGCTCACGATCCCGTAGCTCCACAGCTCCCGGTCCAGCTCCCGCATGAAGGCCGCCACCCGCAGGCGGATCCGCCCGCAGTAGTGGTCGTCGAGCTCCTGGCCCTTGGGGGCCCTGGCCCCCAGCAGGGTGCGCCCGCAGAGCTTTAAGTCGAGGCGGCGCTCATACTTCTCGCGGTCGATGAGGAAGTATTCCTGCTCGCACCCGACGGTGGGGATAACCGCGTTTGAGGTCGTGTTTCCCAGCAGGCGCAGGGTGCGCAGGGCGGTGGCGGAGAGCGCCTCCATCGAGCGCAGCAGGGGGGTCTTTTGATCCAGCGCCTCGCCGGTATAGGAGCAGAAGGCGGTCGGGATATAGAGCGTCCCGTCCTTGACGAAGGCGGGCGAGGTCGGGTCCCAGGTGGTGTAGCCCCGCGCCTCGAAGGTGGCGCGCAGCCCGCCCGAGGGGAAGGAGGAGGCGTCCGGCTCGCCCTTGATCAGCGCGGTGGCTGAAAACTCCTCGATGACCTCCATGTCCCCGCTCGGCGAGAGGAAGGCGTCCTGCTTGCCCGCAGTGATCCCGGTCATCGGCTGGAACCAGTGGGTATAGTGGGTGGCGCCCTGCTCGATCGCCCATTCCATCATGGCCCGGGCGACCTCCTTGGCCACATGGGGGTCGAGCTCCAGCCCCTGCTGGCGGGTCTTTTTGAGGCTTTCGTAGATGTCCGCCGGCAGCCGCTGGCGCTGTACCTTGTCGCTGAAAACCCTGCGTCCGAAAATCTTTTTACTCTCCAATCGGGGCTCCCCTTTCCAGTTGTGAGTCGTTTCTTACAGCAGATGAATCCCTCTCGCCTCGCACGCCTCGATCATCCCGTCCGGCCAGACCGAGGCCTGCACCTCGCCGATGTGTGCCTTGTACAGCAGCAGCATACAGATGCGCGACTGGCCGATCCCGCCGCCCATGGTCAGCGGCAGCCTGTCCTGCAGCAGCATGCGGTGGAAGGGCAGGCTGCGCCGCTCGTCGCACCCGGCGGCGGTCAGCTGCCGGCTCAGCGCCGCGGCGTCCACCCGGATCCCCATCGAGGAGAGCTCGAGGGCGTGCCCGAGCAGGGGATACCACACCAGGATGTCGCCGTTTAGAAGCCAGTCGTCGTAGTCGGGCGCTCGCCCGTCGTGCGCAAGCCCGGAGCGCAGCGGCCCGCCGATCTGGGAGATGAACACCGCGCCGAACTCCTTGGCGGCGGCGTCCTCCCGCTCCTTCGGCGTGAGGGCGGGATAGCGGTCCTCAAGTTCCTGCGAGGTGAGGAAGGTGATCTCCTCGGGCAGGAAGGGGGTCAGGGGTGAAAAGCGGGAGACGAGCAGCCGCTCGGTGGTGCGCAGCGCGATCATGACCGATTTTGCCGCCGAATAGAGGGTGGCAAGGGTGCGGTCGGCGGCGGTGATGACCTTCTCCCAGTCCCACTGGTCGACGTAGACCGAGTGGATGTTGTCCAGCTCCTCGTCCCGCCGGATCGCGTTCATGTCGGTGTACAGCCCGGTCCCGGGCTTGAAGCCGTAGCGCTTTAGAGCCAGGCGCTTCCACTTGGCCAGGGAATGCACGATCTGCACGTCCGAATGGATGTCCAGCACGTCGAACTGCACCGGGCGTTCGACCCCGTTGAGGTCGTCGTTGAGCCCGGTCTCGGGCCGCACGAAGAGCGGGGCCGAAACCCGCATGAGCCCGAGCTCGCGCGCGAGCTCCCGCTCGAAGGTGTCCTTGGCGAGCTTGATGGCGATCTCGGTCTCCAGCACGTCCAGGCGCGGAATGTATTGCTCAGGGAATTCTAAGGACATAATGGTTCCTCCCGTCGTTTGGGATAAGATTCGATAAAGATCATTTTAACACATTTTCATTCCCAGTGAAACCCGTGGCCGGCTATTTTCTTCCCCAGGGGCAGACGGCGAGGCACCGCGCGCAGGTGTGCCGCCCGAAAACCGAAGCCACACGGTCGAGATAGGCGTTGCACCTCTCCCGGTCCAGCCGCACGTCCACCGGGTCCTCCTCCCGGAAGGCCACGCCCTTGAGCGCCCGGGGCGGGCAGATATCCCGGCAGCGGGTACAGCTGCCGCAGCGGTTTTCAATGGGCTTCCCGGGCGGGAGGGGCGCGTCGGTGAGCACGGTGGTCAGGCGCAGCCGCGGCCCCGCCTGCGGAGTGATCAGCGAGCAGTTCTTGCCCACCCATCCCAGCCCCGCCAAGACGGCGGCCAGCCGGTGGCTGAACATCCCGACGCGCTCGGTGTGAAAGGGTTCGGGGCTTTCCCCGGCGGCTAGGCGCTCGTGCAGCCCCTTCGCCTCCCCGGCCAGCCGGTAGTCCGAGGTCGGCACCGGATAGGCCCGGCAGCCCTTTGTTTGCAGCAGGTTGGACACCGCCAGCCCGATGGTATCCAGCTGCCGGTTGATCGCCGCATAGAAATAGCTGTAGCTGCGCGTCGGGCCGTCAAGCTGCTCGAGCACCACCTCGCGGGGGAAGAACACCGCCAGCGACACGGCCCGGGGATACGCCGCCCACTTTTCGCCGTAGGTTTCGGCGATGAAGTCTTTTCGCGCGCCCAGGTCGGCCACCCCGCAGAGGTTGGCCCCAAGGCTTTGGGCCAGGGCGGACACCTCGTCTTTTAGCTCTGTTTTTGACACGGGGACCCCTTCTTTCGATCGGATGGTTTTAACATAGTACCATGGCAGAGAAATGTCAAGATAAGAAACGGGTATTTCCCGCCGGGGCGGAAAATACCCGTTGTATGTTTTGCTTATACCTCGGCCGGGAAGAGCTGGTTGGCGACGGCGCCGAGCACGACCGCCAGGAAGAGGCCGGAAATCTGGAAGCCGCCGATCGAAACTCCGGCGGAGAGGCCGAGCCCGACGACCAGGATCAGCGCCACAATGATCAGGTTGCGCGAGTGGCTGAAATCGAGATTGGATTCGGCCAAGGTACGGATGCCGATCGAGGCGATCATACCGAACAGGAGGATGGACACGCCGCCCATCACCGGCACCGGAATGGTCTGCAGCGTGGCGCCGAACTTGCCGAACAGTCCGAGCAGAATGGCGAATCCCGCCGCCAGCTCCAGCACGAAGGGGTTATAGACCTTGGTGACCGCGAGCACGCCGGTATTCTCGCCATAGGTGGTGTTGGCCGGGCCCCCGAGCAGTCCGGCGGCGATGGTCGCCAGGCCGTCGCCGAGCACGGTGCGGTGGAGCCCCGGGTCCTTGAGGAAGTTTTTGCCGACCACCGCGCCGTTGGTGGTGATGTCGCCGACATGCTCCATGAAGGTGACCAGCGCGATGGGGGCGAGGGTGAGGATGGCGGAGAGGTCAAACTTTGGCAGGGTGAAGAACTCGCCGATCTTCCAGAACGGGCTGATCAGGTCGGCCTCCAGGATGGGGGAGAAGGAGACGAGGGCCACTTCCGGGTGCGCGATCAGGTCATAGCCGATCGCGGCGGCGTAGCCCACGACGATTCCGAGCAGGATGGGGACGAGCTTGAAGTAGCCCTTGGCGAAGATGCTCACCACGATGACGGTGGCCAGGGTGATGATGGCGACGATCCAGTTCTGCGAGGCGTTGCCCAGGGCGTTCGGGGCGAGGGTAAGGCCGATGACGACGATGACCGGCCCGGTGACGACCGGCGGAAAGAGCTTTAAAATCCGGTCGGGCCCGAGGAGCCTGACCAGGATGGAGAGGACGACATAGACGAGCCCGGCGCAGATAATGCCGCCCTGCACGATGGGGATACGGGCGGGATCGCCCTGCATAACGATCTGGACGCCGGCGATGAAGGCGAAGGAGGAGCCGACGAAGACGGGCACCTGACCCTTGGTGCACAGGTGGAAGATGATGGTGCCGATACCGGCGGTAATCAAGGCGACGGCGGGATTGAGGCCGGTGATGGCCGGAACGAGGACGGTTGCACCGAACATGGCGAACAGGTGCTGCACGCCCAGCAGAAGGTTTTTGCTGTTAAATTTGACTTCTCTCAATTTGACTTCCCTCTCTCTCTTGTTTTGCCGCAAAAAAGCCCGCTGTCCAAAGTGAGGACGCGGGCACGGTAACGCACGCAAAAAACGCCGGAACCGGCTTTGCCTTATGACCTCACAGGGCACACTTTTAAAGGCGGAAAATTTGCATTTTTGTCATTATAGCACATTGTGGGGGAAATGAACAGACTAAATTTTTTGAGATACGATCAATTGTTGGTATATTTTTCTTTTGAGTTATTTATACTGGTTAGGTTAGGGGAGTTGCTTGCAATGCAGGGTTCCAAGGGGGCGACGCCCCCTTGGCTGGGAGATTGAGGGCGAGGAGCCCTCAAAAAGACGAAAAGACGCGGGGAGGGGAGTCAAACCTTCCAGTGGAAGGTTTGACGGGGAACCCCCAAGAGGGGGTTCCCCAGACAAAACTTAACAAACGGTGGGGTAACAAAATGGATGTCTTGGAGCGATTGAGAGAATTAATGGATCAGCGTGGGATGTCAGAATATAAGTTGTCCCAGCTATCCGGAGTTTCTAACAGTACGCTGAATTCATTGTTTCGGAAAAACAATCTGCCGACCATGCCCACGCTGGAAAAACTTTGCGAGGGCCTGGGAATCACTATGGTGGAGTTTATGTCCGATGGCAAAGAGGCCTATGGACTTTCGGACGAGGAGCTTCGGCTTTTTGAAAAGTGGTCTACCCTAACGCCCCAACAGAAGGAGGTTTTAATGCAGTTGGTGGAGGTCATGGAATGAGCGGCCGGAGTGCAAGCGGTTCCCGGCTACAGAAAAAGGGGCACCCCCTCTTGGGGGTTCCCCACTGTCCCAAGCTCTGCTTGGGACATGGCCACTGGAAGCTCGGCCTCCCCTCCCCGCGCTTAGAAGTCTTACAGGACGCGGGCTGAGCGTTACCGCACACACGCTGGTTCTTTCGCGAATCGGGAGCGGCGGCTCGCCGCCCCCGCGCCTTTTATGTCTTTATGAGGGCTCCTCGCCCTCAAACTCCCCGCCAAAGGGTCTTTAACCCTTTGGAATCCCACTTCTTTACGCAACAGAAAAACGCGGTGGATTATTCCACCGCGTTTTTTATCCGTTCTTCGCCGCGCTCATATTTACAGCGCGGGCTGAGCACTGCCGCCCTGCACACTAGTCCTTTCGCGAATCGGGTGCAGCAGCCTGCTGCTCAAAGGTCACCGTCTCCAGCTTCTCGTTGACCATCTTCGATATTTCCGCAAACGCCGCATTGAACCGGCAGGGCCCCTCGCCCGGATGCGAGCAGACAAAATCCGGCGACACGCAGCGCGAAAGCGTGTAGGGCCCTTCTACCGTCTCGATCACCGCCCGCAGCGTGATCTCGGACGGGTCCTTTGCAATCTCATATCCGCCCTGCGTGCCCTTATAGGACTTCACAATCCCCGCCGCCACCAGCTTGCGCAGAATCTTCAGCGCAAACCGCAGGGTTACCCCCGTCTGCTCCGAAATCGACTTCGCGTCGGTGCGCTTCCCGGCGTGGGATAGGCAATATACAATGCGTATGGCGTAATCCGCTTCCAGCGTGATGTGCATAATAGACCTCCGTGGGCTTCGATGAGATCTATTATAGAATAATATACTAATTTTGTCAACTAATCGAGATAATCCTTGAGCTTCTTGCTGCGGGACGGGTGACGCAGCTTGCGCAGCGCCTTGGCCTCGATCTGGCGGATTCGTTCGCGGGTGACGTCGAACTCCTTTCCAACTTCTTCCAGAGTGCGGCTACGCCCGTCCTCCAGCCCGAAGCGCAGGCGCAAAACCTTCTCCTCGCGCGGGGTCAGGGTGGAGAGCACGTCGGAAAGCTGCTCCTTGAGAAGGATGTGGCTGGCCGCGTCCGAGGGGGCGGGGGCGTCGTCATCCGGGATGAAGTCCCCGAGATGGCTGTCCTCCTCCTCGCCGATGGGGGTTTCCAGCGAGACCGGCTCCTGCGCGACACGCATGATCTCGCGCACCTTTTCCACCGGCATCTCCAGCACCTCGCTGATTTCCTCGGCGCTCGGGTCGTGCCCGTTTTTGTGCAGCAGCTGGCTGGATACCTTCTTGACCTTGTTAATCGTCTCGACCATGTGCACCGGGATGCGGATGGTGCGCGCCTGGTCGGCGATGGCCCTGGTGATCGCTTGGCGGATCCACCAGGTTGCGTAGGTCGAGAACTTGAACCCCTTGGTGTGGTCGAACTTCTCCACCGCCTTGATCAGCCCGAGGTTCCCCTCCTGGATCAGGTCCAAAAACTGCATGCCCCGCCCGACATACCGCTTGGCAATGCTCACCACCAAGCGCAGGTTGGCTTCGCTCAGGCGCTTGCGCGCATAGGGGTCGCCCGCCGCCATGCGGGTGGCCAGGTCGATTTCCTCCTCCGGGGTGAGCAGCGGCACCCGGCCGATCTCCTTGAGATAGACCTTGACCGGGTCGTCGATATTGATCCCCTCAGCCGACAGGGAGCTTTCCAAATCCTCGTTGGTGGCCATCGGGGCCTTGAAGTCCTCCTCGAGCGGGGAGGCCATGTCCTCCACGATGTCGATATGGTAGCTCTCCAGGGTGTCGTAGAGCTTATCTACCTGCTCGACGTCGAAGTCGAGCTCCTCGAGCACGTCGTTGAGCTCCTTGGTGGTGACCCGGCCCTTCTCCTTGCCCTTGTCGATCAGTTCCTTGATAACCTGTTTCTTGTCTGCCAAATTCATTTCCCCCTATTTCTTTCTCGCCGCGATGGTGCGCAGGTACTCCCCGAGCTCCCGCTCATCCATCGCCGCGACCTCACTGCTGGATTTCTCATTCTTCTTTTGCAGGATCGTCTTTATATAATCATCCGCTTCACTTAAGGGATGTTTTTCACTGACCTGGGATGCGAACAGCCCGGAGACGAAGGCCATGTCCTCGATGTCGAGCACCGAGGAGAGCGAGATCATCTCGATGGACTGGTTCTGTTGCAGCCGCTCGCTGATTTTTTCAAAGATTTCCCGGTTATAGTCGGTCACAAAATCCCCGGGACTGATTTTGGCGGCTATGTATTCGTAGTAGTCGGGGTTTTTGAGCAGCAGCGCGATCAGGCGCTCCTCGGCCAGGGCGTAGCGCAGGTTGCGCTCGCGCTGCGGGTTGCTCTTGCCCATCGCCCCCGCGCCGACGTACATTTTAAGGTCCCGCTGCTGTTTCTTGCGTTCGCTGCCCACCTTGCGCTTGACGTTGGTGCCGATGAGCTGGAGCACCGCCTCGGGAGAGACGGCGAGCTCGCCGCTGACCTTCTTGACGTAGACGTCCCGCTCCACCGGGTTGCGGATCCCCGCCATCAGCTTGGAGAATTCGTTTAGGAAGTTGACCTTCCCGTCCGCGGTCTCCACGTCGTACTTGGCGCGCAGCTTGGAGATCTCGAATTCAATGGCGTTGTTGCAATTTTCCAGCAGCAGCTTGAAGCGGGTAGCGCCGAACTTTTTGATGTATTCGTCCGGGTCCTTGGCGCCCTCCATCTTGAGCACCCGGATTTTCACCCCCACGTCGGCAAAGAGGTTGATCGCGCGGCGGGTGGCGTTCTGCCCGGCGCCGTCCGAGTCGTAGGCGATGGTGACTTCGTTGCAGTATTTGGCTATCAGCTGGGTCTGCTCAGCCGTGAGCGACGTGCCCAGGGTGGCCACCGCGTTGTCGAACCCCGCCTGGTGCAGGGCGATCACGTCCATATACCCTTCGGCGAGGACCAGCCCATCAAGTTTGGAAGACTTTGCCCGGTTTAAGGCGAAGAGGTTGCGGCTTTTCTTAAAGACCGGGGTGTCGGGGGAGTTGAGGTATTTGGGCCCGCCCTCGCCGATCACCCGGCCGCCGAAGCCGATCACGTTCCCCCGCAGGTCGATGATGGGGAACATCGCCCGCCCACGGAAGAGGTCGTAGCAGCCCTTGCCGCTCTTCCCCTGCGCGGCGACCCGCGCCTCGAGCAGCTCGCGCTCGGTAAAGCCCTGGCCCTTGAGGTGGTCGCACAGCGAGCTCCAGCCTTCAAGGGAGTAGCCGAGCCCGAAGCGCTTGATGGTGTCGTCGGAAAGGCCCCGCTCCCGGAAGTAGCGCAGTCCCGTGGCGCCCGCCGGGGTGGTCAGGTTGTGATGGAAGAAGCGCGCGGCCTGGCGGTTGAGCTCGAGAATGCGCATTTTGAGCCGGGCGGCCTCGTCGTTCTGCGTGTCGTCGGGCATCTGCAGCCCCGCGCGCTGCGCGAGCAGCCGGATCGCCTCGACGTATTCGAGGTTTTCGATCCGCCGGATAAAGCTGACCACATCCCCGCCCGCCCCGCAGCCGAAGCAGTAGAAGGACTGGGTGTCGGGGTAGACGGTGAAGGAAGGGGTTTTCTCGTTGTGGAACGGGCAGAGCCCGACCGAGATTTTGCCCCGCTTGCTCAGATGGACATAGGAGGAGACGATCTGTTCGATGTCGCTGTAAAACTTGAGTTCCTGTATAAACGACTCCGGGATCAAACCGGCATTCCTCCTTCCTTTGCGCCCGATTTTCGGGTCCTTCTAAAATTAGTATAGCTGCTTTTGGCGGCTTTAGACATCAAAATTTTTTTCGGTGCCCGCCTTCGCGGGATTCTCGGATTTTATGCGTTTTTTCACGCTGTACGCTCCGGCTTCGCAGCGCCGTTTCGACAGGGGGAGCTTTACGCTCGGGCTTTTGGGGAACCCCCTCTTGGTGGTTCCCCCTCGAGCCTCCACTGGAGGCTCGATTCACCCTCCCCGCGCTTCGCTGGCGCTAAAGACCGTGGGGCGCTGCCCCACGCCCCGCCCAAGGAGCCTTAGCCCCTTGGGAATCCCGCAATTCAGGACGCGGGCTGAGCACTGCCGCTTTACAAACTAGCTCTTTCGCGTATCGGGAGCGACAGCCTGCCGCCGCGGGCTGAGCATGGCCGAGACCGCAAAAGTCTTTTCGCGTATCGGGGGTGGCAGCCTGCCACCGCGAATCGGGAGCGACAGCCTGCCGCTAGAGGCTCCAGGACTTGGGGATGAAGAGGCTTTGGAAGGTGCTCACCGCATAGCGGTCGCTCATGCCGGAGATGTAGTCGCTCGCCGCGCGATGCGCGCCCTCCTCTTCCAAAATGCCGTGGTACTCGCCGGGCAGCTTGTCCGGATGGGCGACGAAATAGGAAAAGAGGGATTTGACGACCTCCTTGGCCTTGCCCTCCTCGCCCTTGGCGGCAGGATTGGTGTAGACCGCCTCGAACATGAACTTGTGCAGCTTGTCGAAGGCACCCTGGATATCCTCGCTCATGCGGATGTCGTCCGAGGAATTCTCCACCAGCGAGACGACCATGGCGGTGATCCGCTGCGACTTGGTGCGCCCCAATATGTACTGCAAATCCCAGGGGATGTCGCTGATCCCCAGCACCCCGGCGCGGATGGCGTCGTCGATGTCGTGGTTCATATAGGCGATCTTGTCTGCGTAGCGCACCACCCGTCCCTCCAAAGTCTGCGCGCGCTGCCCGGAGGAGTGGCAGCGCACCCCGTCGAGCACCTCGGCGCAGAGGTTGAGGCCGCGCCCGTCGTTTTCCAGGCGCTCGAGCACCCGCACGCTCTGCTGCGCGTGGACGAAGCCGTGCTCGCAGACCTCGCGCAGCGCGTACTCCCCGGCGTGCCCGAAGGGGGTGTGCCCCAGGTCGTGCCCGAGGGCCATCGCCTCGGTCAGGTCCTCGTTGAGGCGCAGGCTGCGCGCGATGGTGCGCGCAATCTGGGAAACCTCGAGCGTGTGGGTCAGCCGGGTGCGGTAGTGGTCTCCCTCGGGGGAGAGGAACACCTGGGTTTTGTGCATGAGGCGCCGGAAGGACTTGCAGTGCAAAATCCGGTCCCGGTCCCGCTGGAAGTCGGTGCGCATGGGGCAGGGCTCCTCGGGTCGCTGGCGGCCCGCACTGTCCAGACAGCACTTGGCGTAAGGGCTCAGGCGTTCGCGCTCCTCGCGCTCGCTCTTTTCCCGGATGGTCATGTTCACTCCCCCTTTTTCTGTAAAATAATAGATTGTAACTAGTAATACTTCTTTTTTGGCGCAATCCCTTCCGGAAAAATAAAATTTCGGTGGATTCTACAAAAATTGCCCCGGCCGTCCCCCGCCTTTCATAAGTTTGCGGGCAGCAGATCCGGTCTGCTGCCCGCAAGCATCTCTTTATTTGGCGAATTCACACGAAGGGCGTCAGCGGATTTTGGAGACCACCTCGGGCAGCTCGACCGTGTTGGTCATGATATAATCCGCCCCGGCGCTGATCAGCTGGTCCGCGCTGAAGGCGGTGGTCACGCCGACCACGATCGCCCCGGCGGCCCGCCCGGCCTGCACGCCGGCCACGGTGTTCTCGACCACCACGCACTTGCCGATCGCCGCGCCCACCTTGCGCGCGGCGGTGATGTAGATTTCCGGATGCGGCTTCTTGTTGACGATGTCGTTGCCGCTGATTACGGCGTCGAAGACCTCGCGGTCGATCCCCATGCACTCCAGGTCGATCGACACCTTGCGCCCATCCCCGTCCGAGCAGACCGCCAGGCGGTAGCCGCGCTCATTGAGCTTATAGATCATGTCCACCACCCCGTCGTACACCGTGATGTACTTGCGGCAGTCGCGGTCGTAGAACTCATAGGCCATCCGCTTCATGTCCACGCTGTAAGGCTTGCCGTACTTTTCGGCCACCCCGCCGATCAGCCGGTCCTCGCCCATCCCGACGAAGTCGCCGAAATCCGCGGGCGTCGCCTCGATCCCGTGCAGGCGCAGCGCCATGATGGCCGCTTCGCGGATGGCGCGCTCGTCGTCGAGCAGCACCCCGTCGAGCCCGAGCAGCACCGCCTCGACGCTCTCGCTCTTCTGGCCGCCCCCGGACGAGGGCAGGAGCGCCAGCACCAGCAGCACCGCATAGGCGACGAAGGCCAGCAGGTAGACGACGACGTTCTGCCAGCGGCCCATCAGCTCGGGGCTCGCCAGCAGGTTTTCACCCATCACCCACCAGGTGTTGAGGATCTGGAAGGCCACCGCGATGTAATAGATCACGGTGAGCACAATCACAAGGACCGACAGCAGCGTTTCGTCCTGGCGGATCAGGCCACGGATGCGGAAGACCAGCACCGCGATGGAAAGCAGCAGGCTCAGCGCCAGCAGACAAACTGACAGGATATACATGATGTTTGCTCCCCCTCATTTTCCGCTAATAGCGGATGTTAAGCACCCCAGATGTTTTTCCCGGCAACCATTAGCCGCGGTGCCGGTGCGCCCGGCGGTACCGCTTGCGGTAGCGGTTGCGCAGTACCATGAGCGTGATATAAAGCGCGATGATGAGGATCACCAGGATCACCGCGAACTTGACCCAGAAGGATTTGAAGAGTCCTTTGATGTAGTCGAGGATATAGAGCGTCTGGCTGCGCGAGATGTCCGCCTCGGCCAGCAGGTCCACCGTGCCGAGCACCTCGGTGGCCAGCACGATGTCCACCGTGCCGATCTTGTCTCCCCGCTTGACCGGCGCGTCCACCGTTTCGGGGATGTGGGGCTGGAGCACCACGCCCGAGGCGTACTCGCTGGGAACCAGGGCCGAAAAGTCCTCCGAGGCGAGCAGGGCGACGTGGTCGGCGTCCTTGGACAGGCGCACCTTGACTTCGCCCGCGCTCTTGCCCTTTTCGAGGAGCATCTTGCTCTCGAAGCCGTTGAAGGCCCATTCGTAGATATTGATCGCATCCTGGAAGACGGTGTTCTGCGCGAGCGGCACCGGGCTGCCGTCCTCGCCGGTGGAGGAGCTGTCGTAGATCGGCGCGCCCAGCAGCACCAGAATGTAGGTGTAGCCATTTTTGGAGGCCATCGACACATAGTTGCGCCCCACCTCGTCCAGCGTACCGGTCTTGATCCCGCGGATGGGCTCGTAGTAGTACTCGCTGCTTTTGATCATCGGCAGGATGGTGGTGATCATGTTGTACCCTTCCGAATGGATGTTGGTCGGACCGATGTCCTTGACCGGGGTGGAGGCAATCTCCATGAACCCGTCCACGTCGACGGCGTACTTGGTGATCAAAAACAGGTCGTAGGCGGTGGTGTAGTTGTTCTCGTCATACAGCCCGTGGGGGTTGGCGAAATTGGTGTTGACCGCCCCGAGCTCCTTGGCCTTGTCGTTCATCATCTGGATGAAGGCGTCGATGTCCCCGTCCCCGATCCGGTCGGCGATGGCCAGGGCCGAGAAGCAGTCGGACTGGAGCATCAGCGCATAGAGCGCCTTGCGCATGGTCATGGTCTCTCCCACCCGCACATCGGCCTGGGAGACCCCCGGCTCGAGCATATTGAAGATGTAGGACGGGTAGGTGAATTCCTCGTCCAGATCGTCCGTGTTCTCCAGCGCCAGCACCGCGGTCATGATCTTGGCGGTGGAGGCGGGCTGCAGCTTCATCTGCTCGTTTTTTTGGTAGATCACCGTGCCGGTATCGGTGTTGTAGAGGTACACCGCCTGCGAATTGGTTTTGAAGTCCTTGTTCTCGTCCGGCATGTAGGCCGCCGAGGCGAGCGAGGACAGGCACAGGCTCAAAGAGAGGAGAAGACAGAGGGAAAAAGCAAGTTTACGCATATGGACAAACTCCTGTGGATGTTATAGTATAGTAATAAGGCTTCCTGTAAAGAACGATAGCCCCGGGCTGTAGGGAGGAGGGGGGCGTTTTGTGTATAGGGAATCTTTGATTCCCTTTGGAACCAGTGGTTCCCTACCACATTTGAGCGAGTTTACGAGCGGAATCCCCGCCTTGGGCGGGGCTCAGCTTTTCAAAAAACTTTTTTGAAAAGCTGAGTATAGTAATAACGTTCCCCGCTCCCGCGGCCTTAGCCGCCGGGAGCCGCAAAAAATTAGGATGGCCGCCGCGGCCGGGTATATGCGCCGACGGCCGGGCAGAACTTTGCACCAGATACTAATTATTATAGTCGAAATTTGATTTTTGTACAGTGCCGGGGGCGTTTTTTGGTGCATACGGCGCAAAATTTTACAGTTTATTCACCCATCAAGACCGAATGATAAGGGAGGAAATCAAGCATGGCGCAGGAAAACTGGGGGTTTGACACCCGGATGATCCACGCGGGGCAGGCCCCCGATACCGACACCCACTCGGCGGCGGCCCCCATCTACCAGACCACCGCCTATACCTTCAACGATTCGCAGCACGCGAAGGCCCTCTTCGAGCTCAAGGAGGCGGGGAACATCTATTCCCGGCTCGGCAACCCCACCGTCGACCTGCTCGAGCGGCGGGTGGCCGACCTGGACGGCGGGATCGGAGCCCTGGCGGTCTCCTCGGGGCATGCCGCCATCTTCCAGACCATCTTAAACCTCGCCGAAGAGGGGGACGAGATCGTCTCCTCGATCTGCATCTACGGCGGGGCGATCAATATGCTGGACACCACCCTGCGCCGCCTGGGGATCAAGGTCACCTTCGTCGACCCGGACGACCTCGGCGCCTGGGAGGCGGCCATCAATGAGCGCACCCGCCTGCTCTTCGTCGAGGGGGTGGGCAACCCCAACTGCAACGTGGCCGACATCCCGAAGATCGCCGCCATCGCCCATAAGCACGGCGTCGTCCTGGCGGTGGATTCGACCTTCACCACCCCCTACCTGCAGCGGCCCATCGACCTTGGGGCGGACCTGGTGATCCACTCGGCCACCAAGTTTTTGGGCGGGCACGGCACCTCGATGGCCGGGGTGGTGGTGGACAGCGGGAAGTTCCGTTTTTACGGCAACGAGCGCTACCCGCTCTATAACCAGCCCGACCCGAGCTACCACGGGGTAGTCTTCGGCAAGGACTGCGGCGAGGGCGCCTTCATCTCCCGTCTGCGCGCGCTGGTTTTGCGGGATGTGGGCGCGTGCTTAAGCCCGTTCAACGCTTTCCTGATTTTGCAGGGGATCGAGACGCTCTCCCTGCGCATGCGCCGCCATTGCGACAACGCGCTGGCCGTCGCAAAATTTTTGCAGGGCCATCCCAAGGTGCCCTTCGTCAATTACCCCTCGCTCGAGGGGGATAAGTATCACGCGTTGCAGCAGGAGCTGCTGCCCAAGGGGGCGGGCGGCGTCTTCACCTTCGGCCTGTCGGGCGAGCGGGACAGCGGTATGCGCTTCATCGACAGCCTGAAGCTTTGGATGCATGTGGCCAACGTCGGGGACGCCCGCTCGCTGGTGATCCATCCGGCCACCACCACCCACTCGCAGCTGAGCGACGAACAGCTGAAGGCTGCCGGGATTTCGGCCCAGACGGTCCGCCTCTCGGTGGGGCTCGAGGAGCCGCAGGACCTGATCGACGATCTGGACGGGGCCATCCGCCAGGCGGTGCGCTAGCGCGAGAAGGAGGAAAACGCCATGCTTTACGCGACCGGGGACCTGCACGGCGATCTCGGGCGGTTCAAAAGCAGGGAGCTGCGGCGGCTGCGCAAGGGGGACACCCTCTTCGTCTGCGGGGACTTCGGCTTTGTGTGGGACGGCTCGAAGCGCGAGCAGCGCATCCTGCGCCGGCTCGGGCGAAAGCGGTATAACATCTGCTTTGTCGAGGGGACCCATGACAACCTCGAGCTGCTCGCGCAGTATCCGCAGGTCGATTTTTGCGGCGGGAAGGCGAAGAGCATCAGCGGCCGGCTCTACTACCTGCCGCGGGGCGAGGTGTACACCATCGAGGGCAAGCGGGTGTTCACCTTCGGCGGCGGGGAGAGCCCGGACGTGGACATGCGCATCCCCGGCGTCTCCTGGTGGGAAAGCGAGCTGCCGGATGAGCGGGAGCTCGCCCATGCCAGGCAAAGCCTCGCGCGCTGCCAAAACGAGGTGGACTTCATTGTCACCCACGACTGCGCGAGCCGGATGCGCGGCTTCATCGACATGGAGACCGACCGGCAGAACCTGCTGCATGTCTTCCTGCAGGAGGTCTCGGACACCTGCCGCTTTAGGCTCTGGGTGTTCGGCTGCTATCATCTGGACCGGCGGATTCCCCCGCGGCACGCGGCGCTCTATAAAAGTGTGCTGCCGCTCGAATAAAAAAGCGCCCGCCGGGGAACCGGCGGGCGCTTTGCCGTTTGTTCACATCTTGGGGATCGGGACCTCATAGACGCCGCGCTTGTGGAATTCGTACCACTCCAGAATCTTCTCCCGGGGCGCTGCCTCCAGCGCCAGCAGGACCTCGCGGGCGAACTCCAGAGAGGCCGTCCCGTTGGCCGTGATGACGTTTCGTCCGCGCACGGCCGGCTCCATGACATAGTTTTCCCGGTTGGTGTAGGCGTCCCCCGCCCAGGCCTCGAGGTCGCAAAGCTCGTTGCTCGTGTGGCAAACGTCGTTCAAAATGCCCAGCGTACCCAGGAAGCCCGAGGCGTCGCAGATGCCGCCCAGGAGTCTGCGCTCACTGAGGCAGCGCTCCACCAGCGGCCCGACCTGCCGGGCGGCTTCCTGCCGCCAGGACAGGCCCCCGACCAGGATCAAAGCCTCGTAATCCGCCGGGAGGGAATGGATATCGTAATCAGGAAACACCCGGAAGCCGCCGATCGACTCGACCGGATCGCGGGTCAGCGAGACCGTCTTAACCGCATAGCGGCCCTGCCCCAGCATGCGCAGCGCGGAGGAAAGATAGGCGGCTTCCCAGTCCGCCCATTGGTCCAAGAGAACAAAAAGAATGGTTTTCATAAAATGATATCCTTCCCGGTTTTATTTGCCCTGGCCGATCCGGACCAGGATGTCCCCGTTGCCCGATTCCAGGGTGAGAGAGGGGCTCCCGCTGCCGCGGGAGTAGCCGTTCTTCCAGCCGGAGGGCAGGATACGGTCGCCGTTCCCGGCTTTGAGCGTCAGCCCCAGGTTTTGCGGCGCCTTCCGAAAGCGCACGGCCACGTCCCCGTTGCCGCTGGTGAGGGTGACGTCCCCCTGCATGGCACCGGTTTCAAGAAGGGCGTCGCCGTTGGCGGTGCTGAGCGCCGCCTGCCCCACCGAGTCGGCGAAGAGCAGGGAGTCTCCGTTGCTGGAGCGCAGCTCGACCGGCCCGCCCACCGCGCCGCCTTTGACCTGCGCGTCCCCGTTTTCGGTGGTCAGGCGGATTTTTCCGCTGACGGCGGCGCTGCCGCTCACCTTCACATCCCCGCTCTCGCTCTCCATGGTGCAGTTCCCACGCACCGTCTCATCCCGGATTTCCAGGGTGCCGCTGCCGGTCTTCCCGGTGGTTTCTTCGGCGAGGTCGAAGGAGCGCACCATGCCGTACCCGGCGCTCAGCTTGAGCTCTGCCAGCCGGGCGGCGGGGAATTGCAGCACCACCGTGTTGACCAGGCCCCCCTCCTTCATGCTGATGAAGTGCAGCGACTCGTCCCCCTTGGCCGTGAGCCGGAGCACCCCGTCGGCCCCGGTGCTCAGGCTGACGGAAAACTTGTCCCGGTCGGCCTCCTTCACCCCGGCGAGGAGCAGCTCCAGCTTGCCGGTGGAGGAGGGCTCGACCAGCACGCCGCAGTAGTCGGCGCTGATCTCCAGGCGCTTTGCCTTAGCGGGGAGCGCCCTGCTTTCCAGCTTGGTGCGCACGTTGGGGGTGCTCTCTCTGAGCAGGTCCCCGAAAAAGTCGCCGCGCCCCAGCCAGTGGTCCAGCCCGAAGGCCATCTGGTCCTCGGTTATGCTCAAGGATAGATTGCCGCTTGCCGCGACCTGCGCCGCCCCGGCGGGGAGGGCAAAGACAAGCAGGAGGCAGATAAGCAAAAATGCTTGCAGCCGTCGTTTCATCGTCATCTTCCTTTCAAAATTCCAACCTGATTTTGATTCTAGGCCATCTGGAAAGGACTGTCAAGCCGGCCGCGCATAACAAGGGGGATTTTTGCTCCCCAAGGCGCGGCGCGAAAAAAACGAATTGTTGGGGGAAAAGCTGACTATTCCTCCCCGGTTGCGGGCACCCTTTGGGTGTTTCCCAAAAGATTGCCGAAAAAATGATAAAATCTTGTCATACCCGGTAAAAAACGGGATTCGCACCCTTTACAGAAGGTGGTAAACGTGATAAAATCTCAGATGGATAATCAGAGTTTATCTGACAGGAAAATGGCAAAAAAATCCAAAGGGAGGAAATAAAAAAACATGGCAAGAAAGATGAAAACCATGGACGGCAACAACGCCGCGGCGCATGTATCCTATGCGTTTACCGATGTTGCTGCGATCTACCCGATCACTCCGTCCTCAGTTATGGCCGAGGTGACCGACAAATGGGCGGCCGGCGGCCGTAAGAACCTGTTTGGCCAGGAGGTCAACGTCATCGAGATGCAGTCCGAGGCGGGCGCCGCCGGTACGGTGCACGGCTCCCTGCAGGGCGGCGCGCTGACCACCACCTTCACCGCTTCCCAGGGCCTGCTGCTCATGATCCCGAATATGTACAAGATGGCCGGTGAGCTGCTTCCCGCGGTGATCGACGTCTCCGCGCGCTGCGTTGCCACCCATGCGCTGAACATCTACGGCGACCATTCCGACGTGTACGCCTGCCGCCAGACCGGTTTCGCCATGCTGGCCTCCGGCAACCCGCAGGAGGTCATGGACCTGGGCGCCGTGGCGCACCTGGCCGCGATCAAGGGCCGCGTCCCCTTCCTGCACTTCTTCGACGGCTTCCGCACCTCCCACGAGCTGCAGAAGATCGAGGTCTGGGACGACAAGGATCTCGCCGACATGCTCGACTGGGATGCGGTCGATGCCTTCCGTCACCGCTCCTTAAACCCCGAGCGCCCGGTCCTGCGCGGCACCGCCCAGAACCCGGACATCTTCTTCCAGGCCAGAGAAGCCTGTAACCCCTACTACGACGCCCTCCCGGCGATCGTTGAGGATTACATGGGCAAGGTCAACGAGAAGATCGGCACCAACTACAGCCTCTTCAACTACTACGGCGCTCCCGATGCCAAGCATGTGATCATTGCCATGGGTTCGGTCTGCGACACCATCGAGGAGACCATCGACTTCATGAACGGCCACGGCGACAAGGTGGGACTGGTCAAGGTCCGCCTGTACCGCCCGTTCTCCAAAGAGCACCTGCTGCGCGCCATCCCCGAGACGGTGGAGACCATCACCGTGCTCGACCGCACCAAGGAGCCCGGCTCCCTGGGCGAGCCGCTCTACCTCGACGTGATCCTTGCGCTGCAGAACTCCAGGTTCGCGGGCGTCAAGACCTTCTCCGGGCGCTACGGCCTGGGCTCGAAGGACACCACCCCGGCGGACATCTTCGCGGTGTACAACAACGCCAAGAACAACGAGAAGCCGCGCTTCACCGTCTCGATCAACGACGATGTGACCAACCTCTCGCTCATGCGCGACCCGAACGCGCCGGACACCCAGCGCGAGGGCACCACCGCGTGTAAGTTCTGGGGCCTCGGCTCGGACGGCACCGTGGGCGCGAACAAGAACTCGATCAAGATCATCGGCGACCACACCGACATGTACGTGCAGGCCTATTTCGACTACGACTCCAAGAAGTCGGGCGGCCTGACCGTTTCCCACCTGCGCTTCGGCCACAACCCGATCAAGTCCACCTACCTGATCAACAAGGCCGACTTCGTCGCCTGCCACAACCCGGCCTATGTCGACAAGTACGACATGGTTCAGGACCTCAAGAAGGGCGGCACCTTCCTGCTCAACTGCCCGTGGGATGAGAAGGAGCTTGACAAGCATCTGCCCGGCAAGATGAAGAAATTCATCGCCGACAACGACATCAAGTTCTACATCATCGACGGCATCGACATCGGCCGCAAGATCGGCCTGGGCGGCCGGATCAACACCGTGCTGCAGTCCGCGTTCTTCTCGCTGGCCAACATCATCCCGGCCGACGACGCGATCAAATATATGAAGGACGCCGCCACCGCGACCTACGGGCGCAAGGGCGAGAAGGTCGTTGCGATGAACCACGCCGCCATCGAGGCCGGCGCGAAGGAGTACAAAGAGGTCAAGGTCCCGGCTTCCTGGAAGGACGCCAAGGACGACGCCAAGGTGCATGTCGCCACGGGCGATCGCAAGGACCTGGTGGACTTTGTCAACGACGTGCTCTACCCGGCGACCGCCCAGCACGGCAACGAGCTGCCGGTTTCCACCTTCAAGGATGTTGCCGACGGCACCTTCCCGCAGGGCAGCGCGGCTTACGAGAAGCGCGGCATTGCGGTGGACGTTCCCTGCTGGCAGCCCGAGAATTGTATCCAGTGTAACTTCTGCTCCTACGTCTGCCCGCACGCGGTCATCCGTCCGGCCGTGCTGAGCGACGAAGAGCTCAAGAAGGCCCCGAAGGGCACCAAGAGCCTGCCGATGACCGGCATGCCCGGCTACAACTTCGCGATGACCGTTTCGGTCCTGGACTGCACCGGCTGCGGCGTCTGCGCCACGGTCTGCCCGGGCAAGAAGGGCAACAAGGCCCTGGTCATGGAGAAGCTCGACACCCAGCTTCACGAGCAGGAGGTTTCCGCCTACGGCCAGAGCCTCGACCCGAAACCCGAGGTGCTCGAGAAGTTCAAGGAGACCACCGTCAAGGGCAGCCAGTTCAAGCAGCCCCTGCTTGAATTCTCCGGCGCCTGCGCGGGCTGCGGCGAGACTCCGTACGCCAAGCTGGTCACCCAGCTGTTCGGCGACCGGATGTATATCGCCAACGCGACCGGCTGTTCCTCCATCTGGGGCGGCTCGGCTCCCTCCACCCCCTACACCGTCAACAAGGACGGCCACGGCCCGGCCTGGGCGAACTCCCTGTTCGAGGACAACGCCGAGTACGGCTACGGCATGTACCTGGCGCAGGCCACCGTGCGCAAGAGCCTGATCGCCAAGGTCTGCGAGCTTACCAAGGAGACCAAGGACGCGGCGCTGAAAACCGCCTGCGAGGAGTACCTCTCCACCGTTGAGGACGGCTCCAAGAACAAGGTTGCCACCGCCAAGCTGGTGGAGCTGCTCCAGAAGAGCAAGTCGAACCTTGCCAAGGAGATTGTGAAGTACAAGGAGTACCTGAGCAAGAAGTCCGTCTGGGTCTTCGGCGGCGACGGCTGGGCGTACGATATCGGCTTCGGCGGTCTGGACCACGTCATTGCTTCCGGCGAGGACGTGAACATCCTGGTCTTCGACACCGAGGTTTACTCCAACACTGGCGGGCAGTCCTCCAAGGCCACCCCGGTCGGCGCGGTCGCGCAGTTTGCGGCAGCCGGCAAGGAGGTCAAGAACAAGGACCTGGCGGCGATTGCGATGAGCTATGGTTACGTCTATGTGGCCCAGGTTTCGATGGGCGCGGACTACAACCAGTGCATCAAGGCGATGGTCGAGGCGGAGAGCTACCACGGCCCGTCGATCGTCATTGCCTACGCTCCGTGTATCAACCACGGCATCAAGGGCGGCATGACCCAGTCCGAGATGGAGATGAAGCGTGCGGTGGAGTCCGGTTACTGGCACACCTTCCGCTTCGATCCGCGCAAGGCTGAGGCGGGCGAGAACCCGTTCATGCTGGATTCCAAGGAGCCGAAGGCGGACTACAAGGAGTTCATCGAGAGCGAGGTACGTTACAGCTCGCTGACCCGTTCCTTCCCGGAGCGTGCCGAGGAGCTGTTCGAGAAGGCGACCAAGGTTGCGGCGGACAAATACGAGCACCTGGTCAGACTGTCCAAGCTCTACAACAAAGACTAATTCCCCATTGGGAAAGAGGCCCCGGACCGATTGGTCCGGGGCCTCTTCATGTTATGTGAAAAGCCAAGGGATTCCCAAGGGTCCGCGACCCTTGGGCGGGGAGTTTGAGGGCGAGGAGCCCTCATAAAGACGTAAAAGGCGCGGGGGCGGCGAGCCGCCGCGCCCGATTCGCGAAAGAACCAGCGTGCGTGCGGTAACGCTCAGCCCGCGTCCTGTAAGACTTCTAAGCGCGGGGAGGGGAGGCCGAGCTTCCAGTGAAAGCTCGGACGGGGAACCCCCAAGAGGGGGTGCCCCTAAAAGTCCATTTCCCGGCGCGCTGACTTCCTGTATAGAGGAATACGGTACCGGCTCCCGAATTTTTACTGTTTTTTTCGCGGGAGCCGGTCCGGCCTTTGAAAACAGGCCGAAGGCCAGAAGCATCAGGGTCAATGCGAGCAAAAATATAATCAGCTCATATACCGCATAGAGGTCATCTTCTTCTGGGACGAGGATGGAAAGATATTTTTTAGAGATAGAGAAAAGAAGGCCAATAAAAATGAGAACGAGAAAATAAGCGATTATGCGCAGCAGTGATTCCTCGGGGTCACAGCCGGAGCTCTCCAAAAATTTTCGGAACGCCCAGTAGTAGGAGGCGAGGGGGGAGGAGGACAACATATTCACCTACTTTATCTCACTAAGAAACTCTAACAGTTTCTCCTGTTGTTCAGGGCTCAACCGAAAAATTTGTTGCTTGAGCTTGTGACTGATTGGATCTGGTTCAGCTTCTTCGTTGAAGAAATCTCTGAGTGAAATACCAAGCGCCTCACACAAAAACTGGAGACTTTCGACTCCCGGTTTCTTTTTGCCAAGCTCGATGTCCCGGACAAAACTTTGAGAAAGGCCCGCCCTTAAAGCGAGCCCGTTGATTGAAAGTCCTTTTTCTCCTCGAAGTTGTCTTAAACGCTTGGCAATATCCATTGCAATACCTCTGTCAACTAAAATACTGTCAAAATTAGGGTAACATATGAAAAATTGAAAGGTTACATCTATAGAAGAATTTTAATTGCTCTTTAGAGAATATCCTTGTCCTTAATTATAATTATTAAAAGAAACTATGTGGACCATATATAGTCTATAGTGGGGCACCCCCTCTTGGGGGTTCCCCGTCAAACCTTCCACTGGAAGGTTTGCCTCCCCTCCCTGCGCTTCGCTGGCGCTAAAGACCGTGGGGCGCTGCCCCACACCCTGCTCAAGGGTCGAGAACCCTTGAGAATCCCCCTATTCAGGATGCGGGCGCCTTGCACGCTGGCTCTTTCGCGAATCGGGAGCGGCGGCTCGCCGCCCCCGCGCCTTTTACGTCTTTATGAGGGCTCCTCGCCCTCAAACTCCTCGCCAAGAAGGCGTCGCCCCCTTGGAATCCATTTTTTAATAATACGAAAAACGCGGTGGAGCAATCCACCGCGTTTTTATTTGTTCTTCTCTTTGCTCACATTTAGAACGCGGGCTGAGCATGGCCGCCCTGCATACTAGTCCTTTCGCGAATCGGCCGCAGCGCCCCGCTGCCGCTCGGGCAGATCGAGTTTTGCGTTGGCAAACCGTGCCATCTCCAGCACCGTCTCAAACAACCGCTTGCCTCCGTTTTCAATTGCGGAACCGTCTACCGCCAACAGCCTCTCGTTTACCACGCAGGGCGTGGTCTTATAATTATAATGATTCTTTACCTCGTCCAGCGTCGCCGTGCGGGTGTCGAACACCAGCACCTCCGGGTTGAACGCCAGGAGCTGGTCCTCCGGGTATTGCCAGTCGCTGTTCTCTGCCGCCGCATTCTCGATCCCGCATGCTTCCAGCAGCTGCCCTTGCAGGCTGTCCCCCGTCGCCATGGTCAGCGGCAGCAGCGCCATGAAGCACCCCAGCGGCCGGGGCGCGTCCGCTTCCCGCACCGCCTCTGTGATCTCATCGTAGGCCGCCAGCAGCGGCTCGGCAAATTCCTTCGCCCGCTTTGGCCCGTCCTCCTTGCCCAGGAAGATGGTCGCGAGCTGCTCGTAATACTCTGGCAGCTTGTCAATCTCCTGCGGCTTTTCGAGCACGATCACCTCGGCGTCCGCCTGCAGCAACGCCTCGTATTGCGCCGCCGGCAGCTCGTTTAAGACCAGCACCAGCTGCGCGTCCTCGTCCGCAATGGTTTCCACCTCGGGCATGGCCTCGGTGCCGCAGCGGGGCAGCTCCTTTGCCTGCTCCGGGTAGGCGCAGTAGTCGTCCACGCCCTTTAAGGCGGAGTCCAGCTCCATGTCGAAGACCAGTTCGGTGATCGAGGGGTTCAGGGAAACCACCCGTTTGGGCTTTTTTTCGATGGTCACGTCCCCCATCTCCACCGGCCAGTTGGGGTCCACCGGCTCGGGCTCGCTCGAGGAGACGGCGGGCTTCTCGTCCTTTTGAAAGCGCTCCATGAAGCCGTCGATCCAGTCCACCAGCGCGCAGGAGCACAGCAGCGTTGCCAGCGTGAGCGCCAGGGTGCAAATTTTCAGTCCTTTCAAACGGGCACGTCCTTTCCGGGATGTCAGTCAAATCTGTTTAGAGCTCGCGCAGCTTCTGGGCGACGAACTGGTGCGCCACCCGCGGCGAGTAGCCGCCCTTGCGCACCGAGTAGGCCAGCGCCTGGGCGCGCAGCTCGTCGCTGTCGGCGATCCCCGCGCGGGCGAGCATCTCGCAGACCATCGCGATGTATTCCGCCCGGTCCAGCTTGAGATAGGTCAGGGTGATCGCGAAGCGGTCGGACAGGGAGACCGCCTCGTCCAGGCTGTCCGAGAGATGGACCTCGTCCCCCAGCCGGGAGGAGAAGGTCTCGCGCACCAGGTGGCGGCGGTTGGTGGTGGCGTAGATCACCGCGTTGGAAAGCGCCACCTGCTCGCCGCCCTCAATGATCGACTTGAGCGCGGAGAAGCTGTCGTCGATGTCCGAGAAGGACAGATCGTCGAGGAAGATGATGAACTTCATCGGGTTCTGGGCCAGCTGGGAAAAGACCTGCGGCAGCAGCAGGATCTGGGACTTTTTGACCAGGATCAGCCGCAGGCCGCGGTCGGCGTAGGAGTTGGCCACCGCCTTGACGGTGGAGCTCTTGCCAGTGCCCTTGTCGCCGTAGAGCAGGATGTTCGCCCCGCCCTTCCCGGCGAGCAGCGCCAGGGTGTTCTCCTTGACCGTGTTGATCTGCTGCTCGTAGCCGATCAGGTCCTCGAGCGTCACCGGGTCGTAGCTCTCGAGCGGCGCCAGGTTGGCGTCCTCGTCCGGTACGAAGACGTGGTGGCGGGCGAACTTGCCGTAGCCGTTATCCCGGCAGAATTCGCGCAGCGCCTCGGCCTCGGCCGCCCAGTCGCCCTCGTGCAGGGTGAAGCGGGCGTGCTCGCAGGAATATTCGGGCAGCGCGTCCACCGCATCGCCCAGGGTGGGGTAGCAGGTGCGCAGGTGACTTTTCAGCTCCTGCGCGCCCAGGTACGCGAGGCTCCCGATGGCCGAAAGGTCGTGGCGCGCCGCCGCGAGCAGCGCCTCGGGGACCGGCTTGTTCCCGGCACACAGGCGGGTATAGAGGTTGTCGTCGTAGACTACCTGCTCATACAGGTAGTCGCTTAAGGACATCCCGGCCTTCGTCAGGGTGCAGAAGAGGTCGCCGTAGCTCTTCGCCGCCTGGGCGGGCGGGCACTCGCGGCTGTCGAGCAGCTGCAAGAGGCTCTTGACGGCGGGGTCTTGGAGCAGCCCGCGGTAGACGGTCATCGAACGCAGGGAAAAGAGTAGCTGCTGAGGGTCGTTCATCATAGTGTTCTCCTGTTTCTATGTAAGATTGCCGGTTATTTGCGTCGCGCAGCGGCTGAGGTTCTGTCAGTGCGGCGGGGTCGGATAAGCTAAAAATATTGTAGAACACCCTCCCGAAGAAGTCAATGTGCAAAATGTGGCGGCGCTGGAATGAAAAGGGCTCCAAAGCGCTTTTGAGCGGCCCGCTTCACCGTTTTACAGTGCAAAGTGGTGAAATATCTTGACGGGAGCATAGCAGAAAGCGTATAATTATTGAAATAAACCTTTCGAAAGGAGCGCGACAGACGATGATCACAGTGGCACAGGGCATGGTGGAAGCACTTGTACACGAGGGCGTATCGGTCGTATTTGGTTATCCGGGCGCGGCGATCTGTCCGTTTTATGACAGTCTGGCGGGCTCCCCGATCCACCACGTACTGGTGCGGCAGGAGCAGAACGCCGGCCACGCCGCCTCGGGCTATGCCCGGGTGAGCGGGCGTCCCGGCGTGGTGGTGGTGACCAGCGGCCCGGGAGCGACCAACCTGATCACCGGGCTCGCCACCGCCTATATGGATTCCATCCCGATCGTGGCCATCACCGGCCAGGTCAGCCGCGACCAGATCGGGCGGGACGTGTTCCAGGAGGCGGACATCACCGGCGCGGCCGAGCCCTTCACCAAGTACAGCTGGCTGGTCAAGGACCCCACCCAGATCCCGCGGATCATGAAGGAGGCCTTTTATATCGCCTCCTCCGGGCGTCCGGGACCGGTGCTCATCGACATCCCGATCGATGTGCAGAAGGAAATGATCGAATTCAATTATCCGGATACCGTCAATATCCGGGGTTATAAGCCCACCGTCAGCGGCAATCCGCCCCAGATCCGCCGGGTGGCGGACGCGGTCATGGAGTCCTACCGCCCGCTCATCTGCCTGGGCGGCGGGGTGCTCGCCGCCGGGGCGGGCGGGCAGGTGCTGTCTCTGGCCGAGCAGTGCCAGGTGCCGATGGTCTCGACCATGATGGGCCTCTCGGCGGTGCCGAGCGGGCACCCTCTCTTCTACGGGATGCTCGGCATGCACGGCAACAGCGCGGCCAACTTCGCGGTGCACAACGCCGACCTGCTGGTGATCATCGGCGCGCGGGCCGGCGACCGGGCGATGACCTCGCCGGGCGTGGTGGAGAAGCGCGCGCGGGTGGTACATATCGACGTGGACCCCGCCGAGATCGGCAAGAACGTCGGGGCCGCGATCCCCCTGGTGGGGGACGCGAAAAACGTGGTGACCCAGCTGCTGGGCTGCACCGGGCGCTGCGAGAGCGCGGAGTGGATCCGGCTGCTGGAGGAAAAGCGCCAGGCGGTGCGCTACGACCTTTCGCCCCGGCAGGGGAGCGTCAATCCCCGCGTCTTCGTGCGCGGGCTTTCGCAGCAGCTGTCCCCCGACGCGGTGGTGGCGGCGGATGTGGGCCAGAACCAGATCTGGGCGGCCAACCACCTCTCGTTTCAAAACGGGCGGTTCCTCACCTCGGGCGGGATGGGCACCATGGGCTATTCGGTGCCCGCCGCGGTGGGGGCCAAGCTCGCCGCCCCCGGCCGCCAGACGGTGGTCATCTGCGGCGACGGCTCCTTCCAGATGCAGATGAACGAGCTGGCGACCATCTGCCAGGAGGGCCTGGACGTCAAGATCGTCGTGATGAAGAACGGGCGGCTCGGCATGGTGCGCGAGCTGCAGCAGAATCAATATGGCGGCACCCTCTCGGGGATTTTCCTCGACGGGAGCCCCGATTTCCTCAAGCTGGCCGCGGCCTATGGCATCCCCTGCGCGCGGCTGAGCGACGAAATGGACATCCCGCTGGCGGTCAGCGAGATGCTGCAAAGCGAGGGGCCGTATCTGCTGGAATGTGTGGTCGATCCCGATGAGAGCTCGATTTAGGAGGTGGGGGAGATGAAACAGACGATTTCGATCCTGGTGGCAAACCAGGCCGGTGTCCTCTCCCGCATTTCCGGGCTGTTCGCGCGGCGGGGCTACAACATTGAGAGCCTGGCCGTTGGGGTGACCGAGGACAAGACCCTTTCGCGCATGACCATCGTGGTGGAGGGCAACTCCTACGTGGCCGAGCAGGTGGAAAAGCAGCTCAACAAGCTCATTGACGTCATCAAGGTGCGGCGAATCCCCCAGGGGGAGCTGGTCTGCCGGGAGCTTTTGATGATCAAGGTGGCCGCGCGCCAGGGCGAGCGGCCGGATATTGTAAACATCTGCGACATCATGGGCGCGAAGATCGCCGACATCACGCTGGGCACGATGACCATCGAGCTCAGCGACACCCCCGAGCGGGTGGAGCTGATCATCGAGATGCTCAAGCCCTTCTCGATCCGGGAGATCGTGCGCACCGGCACCGTGGCCCTGCAAAAGGGCACGGACACCATAGGAAACGGGAAAAAGTAGGTATCTGCTGAAATTATAAAAAGGGAGATGTTACCATTGGCAAAGATTTTTTATGAGAGCGACTGCAACCTCGGACTGCTCGACAACAAGACGGTAGCCATCATCGGCTACGGCTCGCAGGGCCATGCCCATGCGCTCAACCTGCACGAGAGCGGGGTCAAGGTGATCGTCGGGTTATACGAGGGCAGCAAGTCCTGGGCCAAAGCCGAGGCGGCCGGGCTGACCGTCATGACCGCTTTTGACGCGGCCAAGGCGGCGGATATCATCATGATCCTGATCAACGACGAGAAGCAGGCGGCGCTCTACAAGGAGAGCATCGAGCCCAACCTCACCGAGGGCAAGGCGCTGGCCTTTGCGCACGGCTTCTCGATCCACTTCGGCCAGATCGTGCCGCCGAAGAACGTGGACGTGTTCATGGTCGCGCCGAAGGGCCCGGGGCACACCGTGCGCAGCGAGTACCTGGCGGGCAAGGGCGTGCCGGTGCTGGTGACCGCGTATCAGGATTACACCGGGCGCGCGCTCGATTTGTCGCTGGCCTATGCGGCCGGGATCGGCGGCGCAAGAGCCGGCTGCCTCTTGACCACCTTCAAGCAGGAGACCGAGACCGACCTGTTCGGCGAGCAGTGCGTGCTTTGCGGCGGCGTGACCGCGCTGATGAAGGCGGGCTTTGAGACCCTGGTCGAGGCCGGGTACGAGCCGGAGAGCGCATATTTCGAGTGCATCCACGAGATGAAGCTGATCGTTGACCTGATCTACCAGGGCGGCTTTGAGCGGATGCGTTATTCGATTTCTGACACCGCGGAATATGGCGATTATGAGGTCGGCAAGCGGATGATTACCGAGGAGACCAAGAAGGAGATGAAGAAGGTGCTAAGCGAGATCCAGGACGGCACCTTTGCGCGCAACTGGATTCTGGAAAACCGTGTAGGCCGCCCGCACTTCAACGCCATGCGGCGCAGGGAGAGCGAGCATCAGCTCATCGAGACCGGGCGCGAGCTGCGCAAGATGTACTCTTGGAATGAAGAGGAAAACTAAAAATACGGCAATAAACGAACAAAAAACGCGGTGGAGAAATCCACCGCGTTTTTCTGTGCGGCGAGCCGCCGCTCCCTATACGCGAAAGAACTAGATCCAAAGCAGAAGTGCTCAGCCCGCGTTCTGTATAAAGGGATTCTCAAGGGTTCCTGACCCTTGAGCGGGGTGTGGGGCAGCGCTCCACGGTCTTAAAGCGCAGCGAAGCGCGGGGAGGGGGAATCGGGCCTCCAGTGGAGGGCCGAGGGGGAACCCCCAAGAGGGGGTTCCCCTAAAAAGCCTGCTCCCCGGCGGCGGTACCCTCCTCGGCGGCGGTACCCTCTTCAGCGGCGGTACCCTCTCCGGCGGCGGTACCCTCTCCGGCAGCGGAACCCTCCCCGGCGGGCGGGAGGTAGTGGAAAATGTCGGTAAACTGACATTCCAGTGCGAAGCAGAGGCGTTCGGCCACATCGAGGGTTACGAATCTTATTTTGTTTTGGCGGTAACGGCGGAGTTGTTCGGGGCGGATTTGGGCGCGGCGGCAGAGCCCGGCATCGGTGAGGCCGCGTTTGCGCATGATCTCGTCGGGGTCGAAGACGATGCGTCCGCAATCGTCTCCCGGGTGGTAAGCACGCAAGGGGATACCTCCTTTTCAATCTGAATGGTACAGCCCCTGAGCAGGGCCAAGAGCTCGAGCAGGACGGCGACGTAGGAGCCATAGAGCCTAAAGGGTTTTCTTTTCATTCTGTCTTTTCTCCACTGCACGGATGTGCCGCATAAGAACAAAATTTATGTACTGCGAAAAGTTCCTTCCGTCCATACGGGCGTACTGAGTAATTTTATTTACAACATCACTATCCAGTGTGATGCTGACCCTTTCTTTCAATGGGCTAGTGACCGGGCTCATATAGCTCACTCCTTAATGAAACAATAATATCGTAATTGGTAGAAAATAGTGCATTTTAGTATTAAAATAATACGAAATAATATTTTTACTTAGAGTGTGCTGAGTTCAGTCATTTAGCGAATTTTTTGCGGCTTCGCCGCTTTGGGGGAACCCCCTCTTGGGGGTTCCCCGTCCGACCTTCCACTGGAAGCTCGTCCTCCCCTCCCCGCGCCTCGCTACGCTTTTAAGACCGTGGGGCGCTGCCCCACGCCCCGCCAAAGGGGCGTCGCCCCCTTGTAACCCCACTTCGCTGCGCTCTCATTAAGAGCGCGGGCTGAGCATGTCTGCGTTGCAACCTGGTTCTTTCGCGAATCGGGTGTGGCGGCTCGCCACCGCGAATCGGGTGTGGCGGCTCGCCACCCGCTTGCTGAATCCGGCGGTTCATGTTAAAATAGTAGCGTGATAAACCGGGAAAGGTGGTCGCTTCATGAATTTTGAAAGCTGTCTCAAAAATTATGCTACCCTCGCCGTGCGCACCGGGGTCAATCTCCAGCCGGGACAGGAACTGCTGCTCATGTCCCCCGTCGATTGCGCGCCCTTCGCGCGCCTGATCGCCGAGGAGGCTTACCGTGCGGGCGCGCGCGATGTGACCATCCATTACTCGGACGAAAAATTTCAGAAAATCCGCTTCCAGCACGCTGCCCTCGAGGTCTTCGAGACAGTGCCCGCCTGGCTCGCCGACTCCCGCAATTCCTACGCCGAACAGGGCGCCGCCGTGCTGCAAATTGCCGCGGGCGATCCCGAAATCTTTTCTGATGTGGATAGCCAAAAGCAGGCGGTCAATACCCGCGCGCTCTTCAAAGCGTATAAACCATTCCATAATGTACTCGATGTAAACGGCGTGCAGTGGAGCATCATCTCCGCCCCCACCAAGCCCTGGGCGCGCAAGGTCTTTCCGGACTGTGAGGAGCAGGAGGCCGTGCGCAGACTCTGGGAGGCGATCTTCCGGGCGGTGCGCGCCGACCTGCCCGACCCGGAGGAGGCATGGAAGGAGCACGGCCGCCAGCTTAAAAAACGGCGGGATTGGCTCAATATGCAGCAGTTCGATTCGCTGCACTTTTATAACGGCAGCGGGACGGACATTGTGCTCGGCCTGCCGCGCAAGCATGTCTGGGGCGGCGGTTCGGAAACGACCCGCTCCGGGGTCGGGTTCTTCCCCAACCTGCCGACCGAGGAGGTTTTCTGCCTGCCGCACCGCGAGCGGGTGGACGGGGTGGTGACCGGCTCCCTGCCGCTCAACTATGAGGGGACCCTGATCGAGGACTTCTCGCTGATGTTTGAAAACGGCTATGTGCTCGATTACACCGCCAAAAAGGGGTTCGAGGCCCTGCGGCGGCTGATCCATGTGGATGACGGCTCCTACCGCCTGGGCGAGGTGGCGCTGGTGCCCAGCTGCTCGCCCATATCGGACATGGGGACACTCTTCTACAATACCCTGTTCGATGAGAACGCATCCTGCCATCTGGCGCTGGGGCGCGCCTACGCCTCCTGCTTGCAGGGCGGGACCGCGATGAGCAAGCAGCAGCTGGTAAGGGCCGGGGCCAACGATTCGCTGGTGCATGTCGATTTCATGATTGGCACCGCCGATATGACGGTGGTGGGGATCGACCAGCTGGGCAATGAAATCTGTGTCTTTGAAAACGGGAACTGGGCGGCGCAGCTGCGCTGAGGATGCCCGGGATAGGAACGCCTGCAGGGGGCGCAAAAGCGTATTTTACGCTTTTGCGCCCCCTGTTTTGCAGAAAGAAGGGTATATTGCATGGCGTGTCCTCATATATTTGAGTAGAAAATGGAAAAGGGGAGAACATCCGAATGGAGCTGAGTGTTTCGAGACAGGCGGTTGTTATAAACGAAATGGTGTACGAAGGGAATCTCGAGCAGTCCGTGGAAAGCGACGTGCTGCTACCCGATTACTGTCCGGACATCGTGAAAATCCTGCGCTGCTTCTGCACGGCGAAGGTGATCTCCAGCCAGATCGTGGGCGACAAGCTGACGGTGGATCTCAGCTGCGCGCTCAAGGTCTATTACCTGGGAAATGACGGGAACATCCGCTGCAGCGAGCAGAGGCTGCCCTATACCAAGAGCTGTGATCTGAAGATGCAGGTGCAGGACCCGATCGTGGACGTCTGCTGCCGCACCGATTATGTCAACTGCCGCGCGGTCAACCAGCGCCGGTTTGAGATCCGCTGCGCCGTCACGCTGGAGTGCCGGGTCTTTTCGCGCAAGAGCGAGGAGGTCGTCTGCGACGCGGACGGGGCCGGGATCCAGCTGCGCAGCGCCAGCAGCGAGATCACCGAGATCGCGGGGGATGTCTCCTGCCAGTTCACCATGCATGAGGACTTGCAGCTGGGCGCCGCAAAGCCGGCGGTGCAGAGTGTGATCCGCCAGGAGTGCGTGGCAAGGCTCGGGGACTACAAGGTAATCAGCGGCAAGGTGGTCGTCAAGGGGGAGCTGATGGTCCATCTGCTCTACCAGCCCGACGGCGAGGGCATGGCCCCCGAAATCATGGAGTATTCCCTGCCCATCAGCCAGATCGTGGATGTGGAAGGGGTGGACGAGGATTGCCAGTGCGAGGTGGAGCTGGGCGTTATCTCGGGCGAATTTGCGCCCAAGGTCAATCTCGAGGGGGAGAGCCGGCTGTTCGCGATGGATTGTTCGCTGAACGCCCGGGTGCGCTCCCACCGCCGTCAGCAGCTGCAGCTGATCACCGACTGCTATTCCACCGAGTTCGACTGCCACATGGAGAAGGTGCCCATGGCCTGCATGAACCTGATCAAGGTGGTGGAGGAGACCTGCGCGCACAAGGCGATGGTCGACCTGCCTTCGGATGTGCGCTCGGTGATTGACCTGTTCTGCACCGTGGCCGACGCCTCCTCCCGCTACGAGGGGGGAGAGGTGCTGATCACCGCCAAGCTGGTCTACGGGATGTTCTGCCAGAGCGAGTCGGGTGAGATCACCTATCACGAGCAGCCCGAGGAGTGCGAGTACAAAATCCCGCTCGAGGAGAGCTATGACAGCGTGATCTTCGCCCCGCGCGGCGCCGTCCTTTCCTGCTCGTACAGCATGGTGGGCGCCGATAAGCTCGAGTGCCGCGCAGACGTGCTGCTCTGCGGGTGCATCTATTCGGTGACGCGGCCCAGCGTGGCGGCGAGCATTGTCTGCGACACCACGAAACCCAAGGAGCGCGAGTGCGAGGATGCCTCCCTGATCATTTATTATGCCGAGCGGGACGAGGACATCTGGGACATCGCCAAGCGGTACAACACTTCGCTCGCGGCGGTGATGAGCGAGAATTCGCTCGAGGGCGGCCGCCTTTGCGAGAAGAGGATGCTTTTGATCCCGGTGGTGTAAGCGCCGCGGTGCCCCCGCCCGGCCGGCGGGATGAAACTTCGAAAACAGCACAAGGGGAGGACAACTATGCAGACCAACATTTATCAGAGCATAGCCCGCCGCACGGGGGGCGACATCTATATCGGCGTGGTGGGGCCGGTGCGTACCGGGAAATCCACCTTCATCAAGCGCTTCATGGAGGAGGTCGTCATCGACCACATTGAAAGCGACTTCAAGCGCGAGCGGGCGATCGACGAGCTGCCTCAATCCGCGGGCGGCAAGACCATCATGACCACCGAGCCCAAGTTCGTGCCCGAGGACGCGGTCGCGATCACCCTCGGGGACAACGTACAGATGAACGTGAGGCTGATCGACTGCGTGGGGTATATCATCCCGAGCTCCTTGGGGTATGTCGAGAACGACCAGCCCCGCATGGTGATGACCCCCTGGTTTGAAAACGAGATCCCCTTCAATATGGCCGCCGAGATCGGCACCCAGAAGGTGATCAACGAGCACAGCACCATCGGGCTGGTGGTCACCACCGACGGGACGATCACCGACCTGGACCGGGACGAATATGAGGAGGCCGAGGAACGGGTCATCACCGAACTCAAGGCGATCAACAAGCCTTTCGTGGTGCTCCTAAACTCGGTGCACCCGACCGCCGAGCGCACCCAGGCGCTGGCGCAGGAGCTCTCCGAGCGCTACGGGGTGCCGGTCATCGCCAAGAGCTGCCTGGAGCTCGGCGAAGCGGACATCAAGGAGATCCTCTCCCTGGTGCTCTACCAGTTCCCCATCCGGGAGATCCGCTTCGACCTGCCGCGCTGGATCGTCTCGCTCGAAAAGGGGCATTGGCTCAAAACCTCGGTCTACGATGCGATCTGCGGCTGCGCCAAGGACATCGAGCGGATCAGCGAGGTGGGGCCGCGCTTCGAGGATATGGCGGAGTGCGAGAACATCCGCGAGGTCAAGGTGGCCTCGGTGGACCTCGGCACCGGCTGCGTGCGGCTGCGGGTGGTTACGCCGTCGACCTTGTTCTACCGGATTCTCTCCGAGGCCACGGGGCTGGATATCTCCTGCGAGGAGGCGCTCATGCCCTGTATGATCGAGCTGGCCGAGATCAAGCGCAAATACCAGAAGATCGAGGGGGCGCTCGAGGAGGTGGCGGCGACCGGATACGGGATCGTCATGCCCTCGCTGGATGAATTGGAGCTCGAGGAGCCGGAGATTGTCAAGCAGGGCGGCCGCTACGGCGTGCGCCTCAAGGCTTCCGCCCCTTCCATCCACATGATGCGCGCCCAGATCAACACCGAGGTCTCGCCCATCGTGGGCAGCGAAAAGCAGAGCGAGGAGCTGGTGATGTATCTGCTTAAGGAGTTTGAGGAGAGCCCCGAAAAGATCTGGGACTCGAACATCTTCGGCAAATCCCTGCATGACCTGGTCAACGAGGGGCTGCACAACAAGCTCTACCGTATGCCGACCGACGCGCGCATGCGGCTGCAGGAAACCATCGAGCGGATCATCAACGAAGGCTGCGGCGGCTTGATCTGTATTATTCTTTGATAAAAAGGGCCCGGGGGAAACCCCGGGCCCTTACTTTTGTATTACGCAAGAAGATGACGGCTTTGCCGTCATGGGGAAACCCCTTGATAGGGTTTCCCCACACAAAAACCTCCCACAGGGAGCTTTTTGCTCCCCTTCCTGATCTTTGGAAGGATTTGTAACCGCGAGTGCCAACAATCCGGAAAGGCCGCGGGCTCTGCCCGCACCTGCTCAAGGGTTGTAAACCCTTGAGAATCCCAATACTTGTAAAAATGAAACCTAAAAATATTTTTTTCGCGTCCCCTTCACATACCGCCAGAAGCAGCCGCAGGAGCGCCAGAATCCGAGACGCTGGCTTTTCCGGTAGACGATCCAGCGGTTTTTTGCCGCTCTGAGCTTGTTGCCCGAACGACCGCCGGTGCGGTAGAGCACCAGTACCTCGTTTACCCCCACGGCCCGGCGGCCGGATTTCAGCAGCTCGAGCCAGAAGACGTAATCCTCGTGAAAGTAGTGCGGGTCCATCCAAAAACCCTGCGTACGGCTGCGGCGCAGCACCACGGTCGAGCAGCCGATCACATTCTCGCCCAGCAGCCCGTCGTAGTCGACCGACTGCGGCACCCGGTATTCCCGCCCGGTTTCCTTCCCGGCTTCGTCGATGAAAGCATAGGCGGCGAAGCACAGGTCCGCTCCGGTTTCTTCGAGCAGCGCCAGCTGACGCTGCAGCTTTTGTGGTTTCCAAAGGTCGTCGCTATCCAAAAAGGCAAGATACTCCCCCCGCGCTTCCCGCATACCGCGGTTGCGCGTGCGCCCCACGCCGAGGTTCTTCTCATTGCGCAGCAGCCGCACCCGCGCGTCGTCGCGGGAGAAGTCTTCCACCAGCGCCGGGCCGCCGTCGGACGAGCCGTCGTCGATCACCAGGATTTCCAGCTCCCGCACCGTCTGCGCACAGGCCGATCGCAGGGTCTCCACAATGGTGCGCGCCCCGTTATAAAGTGGGATGATCACCGTCACAAGTGGTTGACCGTGTTCCATCGCCGAGCCCCCTTCCCGTAAAAGATAAATCCATTATAATCAATTGCCCCTTGCTTTGCAAACGAGACTTCACACATTGTTCACAAATGCACGGGAAAATTTTAAAAAATTTCCACCTTGTTTTGCTTGCAAATTGAAAAAACCTATGGTATAACTGTATTAATCGAATTAATACAGTTAGTTCGGTTAATACAGTTAAACCACATTGTAAGAAAATTGACGGATTGTTTTAAGAAAAATTAGAGCTTTCCGTGATAGGATAAAAACAGTGAGGAAACCTAAGAGAGGGTGAGGACGTTGATCCGGATCAATATGCGTTCGCGGGCGGACACCATCAAAGGGCAGGGGGTGCTCTCCGCCTATGAGGAACAGGTTTCGCTGGTGAGCGGGGAGCTGGCCGGCCGCTTCCAGGTCAGCGAAAACCAAAGCGGCCGGTACGATATCACGCATTTCCACACCATCAACCTGGGTTATTTCCTGTCCCTGCCGTTTGTCAAGCTGCACGGCGCAGCAGTGGGCTATGTGCACTTCCTGCCCGAGACGCTGGAGAGCAGCATTAAGCTCCCGGGGCTCTGCAAGGCGGTCTTTTACCGCTATGTCATCCGCTTTTACAAGAGTATGGACTATCTGGTGACGGTCAATCCCGACTTTGTGGAAAAGCTGGCCGCATACGGGATCCCGAAGGAAAAGATCCGCTATATCCCCAATTTTGTCAGCAGCGAGGAGTTTTACCCGGTGGCGGGGGAGGAGCGCGGGCGCCTGCGCCGGGAATACGACATCGACAACGACGCCTTTGTGGTCCTCTGCGTGGGGCAGCTGCAAAAGCGCAAGGGCTTCTTCGACTTCCTCGAGGTGGCAAAAAGGCTGCCGCAGGTCACCTTCCTCTGGGCCGGGGACTTCGCCTTCGGGGCGATCTCGGACGGCTACAAGGAAATACGCGAGGCGGCGAAGAACCTGCCCGAAAATGTGCGGCTGCTCGGGCTCGTCGAGCGCGGGCAGATGAACGGGCTGTATAACCTGAGCGACGTGATGTTCCTACCCTCCTACGGCGAGCTCTTCCCCATGACCATCCTGGAGGCGATGAACTGCTCGACCCCCATTCTGGTGCGGGACTTGAGCTTGTATGAGAACATTCTCTTCGATTTCTATCTCAAGGGCCACGACAACGACGATTTCGTGCGCGAGATCGAGCGGCTGCGCCAATCCCCCGCAGCACTACAGGCAGCGCGGGAGATGTCCCATCAGGGGCATATATACTACAGCCGCGAGAGCGTGGCGCGGATGTGGAACGAGTTTTATGAAACGGTCTACGAGCGGCAGACCATGAAACAGAAAAGGAGCCTGCCCCACCGGGCGGGAAAAGCCTATGAAGCGCAAAAACATCTTTAACCTTCTGGTGCTGCTGGTCACGGCGGCAGTGGTGGTCGGGTGCCTCTTCCTGGTGGATACCCCGGCGGCCATCTTCGGCGCTCTGCGCCGGGTGCACCCCGTCTTTTTGTGGGGGGCGCTGGGCTGCATGCTGTTTTACTGGCTCTTCGAGAGTCTGGCGCTCCACCTGACCGCTAAGCGGGTTTACCCTGGTCAGCGGCTGTCGGACAGCGTCAGCGTTTCGATGATCGGGCAGCTCTTCAACTGCATCACCCCGTTCGCCAGCGGCGGACAGCCGGTCCAGGCCTGGCGGCTCGCGCGCTGCGGCATGCCGCTGGGCGAGGCCTCGTCGGCGCTGCTGTGCAAGTTCATCGTCTATCAGACGGTGCTGAGCGTTTACTCCTTGATTACCCTTCTCTTCCGCTTCTCCTACTTCGCCAGCCGGGTGAGCGGGTTTTCCGTCTTGGTGCTGGTGGGCTTCTGCGTCAACTTTGCCGTGGTGGTGGGGCTCGTATGCATCTGCTTCTTCCCGAGGGCGGCAAAGGCGCTCGGGATGGCGCTCATCCGGCTGCTGTGCAAGGCTCGCCTTTGCAAGCGCCCGCAGGAGATGACGGAGAAGCTTTCCCGGGAAATCGAAGGCTTCACCAGGAGCTTTCGCCTGCTGCGCCGCAGCGGCTGGATCCTGCTGGGCTTAGTCGTGATGACCGTGCTGCAGCTGACCGCCTTCTTCGCGGCTTCCTACTTCGTTTGTCTCGCGCTGGGCGCGCGGGAGGTCTCGGCCTTTACCGTGATCTGCGCGAGCGCCTTTGTGTTGATGGTCTCCTCATTCGTGCCCCTTCCGGGCGCGTCGGGTGGGGCGGAGGGCAGCTTCTTCGTCCTCTTTGGCCTCTTTTTCCCGAGTGCGGGCAGCGTGGCGCTGGCCGTGCTGCTCTGGAGGCTGGTGACCTTCTATCTGCCGATCGCGGCCGGCTCCCTTTTCTGGGCGCTGCCGCAGCGCCGGCAGCCCAAACTTTGCTGATCCAAAACCGCTGGATAAACCAAATTCTCTGCTCTGGGCTCCGGATTACCACTCCGGGGCCAATTTTTTTGCCCCCAGGATTTACCGCTTGTAAGCGGGCGGCAATTTCCGGTATGATGGAGAAAAACGGGAGGAAGCCATGCAAAAACTGGTTTTGATTTTCTCATTTCTTCTGTCCTTTCTTTTTCTTTCCCAGGGCGCCACCGCACAGGAGGGCACCGTCTTCGGGGAGGATGACCGTGTGCCGGTGGCGGACACCACGGCGGCCCCCTACAACGCCATCTGCAAACTGAAGATCACCTACCAAAACGGGACCACCGGCGATGGGACCGGCTTTCTCTACGGCCCCGGGCTGCTCGCCACGGCGGGACATTGCCTCTATGACACCAGCTACGGGCGGGGCGGGCAGGTGGCGTCGGTCACCGTCTACCCGGGACTCAATGCGGAGGGGGCGCCCTTCGGCAGCCGTGAATTACGGGAGGACAACGCGGGCTTCTATCTGCCCGAGCGGTGGAAGCAGGACCGGGATTGGCGGTTCGACTACGGGGTGATCGCGTTTTTTGAGCCCTTTGAGGAGATGCAGCCGCTGCAGCTGGCCGATTGGGAGACGTATCCCGATTCTGCCCTCGCCGGCACAGAGGCGCTCATCGCCGGGTATGACGGCGCCATGCAAAGCCCGCTGCTCGCGCACGGGATGCTTTCGCTGGTGCGGGAGGACGACCTGCTCTACCGGCTCGACATCTCCCACGGGCAGAGCGGCGCGCCGATTCTGGATTTGCAGAGCCGGGTGATCGGAATCCAGAACTACGGCGCCAATGTCGGTTTTGCCGCGGGGGAGATGCCCTATAACTCGGGCGCCAGGATGAACAGGACGCTGAGCGAGTTCCTGCTTAGGGTAGAAAATATATCGTCACCCTCTTGACAGGGGGATGATAGAGCGGGGTTTCAGCCTTGCGGGCCTTCTTCCACTTTATCGCATTGAACGGGGGCCGATAAACATAAAGCCCCCCTTTTCGGAAAAACTAACCGAAAAAGGGGGCTTTGCCGTTATGCTGAACATCCAAAAATGCGCCATCATCGGCACCGGGTTCGTCGGGGCGACCACCGCCTTTGCGCTGCTGCGCAGCGGGCTCTTTTCCGAGATGGTGCTCATCGATCAAAACCGCGAGAAGGCCGAGGGCGAGGCGATGGACCTGAGCCACTGCGACCCGTTCGTGCGCCCGGTGAACGTCTGGGCGGGGGACTACTGCGACCTCGTCGATTGTGCGCTGGTGATCATCACCGCCGGGGCCAACCAGGGCCCGAATGAGACCCGGCTCGACCTGGTACAGAAAAACACCCGCATCTTCGGCTCGATCATCCCGCAGATCGTGCGCTATAACCGGGAATGTATCTTGCTGGTGGTGGCCAATCCCGTGGACGTGCTGACCTATGTGGCGCTGAAACTTTCCGGCTTCCCGCCCGAGCGGGTGATCGGCTCGGGCACCGTGCTGGACACCGCCCGGCTCAAGTATCTGCTCAGCGAGCACCTGGAGGTGGACAGCCGCAATGTGCACGCCTTCATCATCGGCGAGCACGGGGATACCGAGCTGCCTGTCTGGAGCAGCGCCAATGTTTCGGGGGTGGACATCGCCGACTTCTGCCGCAGCTGCCAGAAATGCGGGGACATGGCCTGCATGAAGGAGATTTACGACGAGGTCAAGAACAGCGCCTACGAGGTCATCCAGAAGAAGGGGGCGACCTACTATGCCATCGCGCTGGCGGTGCTGCGGATCGCCGAGGCCATCCTGCGCGACGAGCATTCGGTGCTCACCGTTTCGGGGCTGGTCAGCGGGCACTATGGGCTGGACGGCCTCTGCCTCGGGCTGCCGAGCATCGTCGGACGGCGGGGGATCGAGCAGACCCTCGACGTGCCGCTCGATGCGGGCGAGCAGCAGGCGCTCGAGAAGTCGGCCCGGGCGCTCAAAGAGGTCATTGACCAATTGGAATTATAAGCAAAAGGACCGGAGCATGTGCTCCGGTCCTTTTGACTATACTTTTTTTCGCTCGAACAAAGAGAAGACCACCGCCGCGAAGGCGAGCAGGCATAGCCCGGCCCAGAGGAAGAAGGCGCCGTTCCAGCCGAAGGCGTCGCTGAAAATCCCGGTGAACATACTGCCCAGGGCCGCGCCCAGATAGGTGAGGAAGTTGAGGATTCCCGAGAGCTGGGCGCTGCGTCCGGTGTGGGCAAATTTGAGCGGGACGATCGCGGTGGTGATGACATTGATGCAATAGAGCACCGCCATGATCGCGCTGATCACCCCGACCGATCCGAAGAAGCTGCGCTGCAGCACGATCAGCCCGAGGCTGAGCGCCAGGAGCAGCGCCGAAAGCAGGAAGAGCGAGATGTTCGAGCGGCCCTTCGACTTCTTGTCGATCCAGGAGGAGAGCAGGATCCCCACCGTGCCGATGACCGGCACCAGGATGGAGGACATCGACACCAGCCCCCCTGCCCCCTCGCCCGCGAGGTCGCCGAGAATGGTCGGGGTCCAGAGATTGATCGACTCCTTGACAGCGCCCTGCACCATGCAGATGATGGCGGTGATGATCATGGTGAAGCTGAACAGGATTTTTAAGAGCCCCACTGCCGGCTTGGCGGGCGCCTCCGCGGCGGGCGCCCCGGGACCGCCGGTTTCGGCCTCCTCCGTGCACAGCTCTTCGAGGGAGTGGTCGAACTCCTCGGGGAAATTGCGCACCATGAACATCCAGAAGATTAAAAAGATTAGCGTGCAGGCGGCCGGCAGGAAGAAGGCCCAGCGCCAGCTGACAAAGCTAATCAGCAGTCCGGTGATTCCCCAGGAGAGGACGTACCCCACGGTGGTCGGCAGCGAGATAATGACCGAGACTTGCCCGTACTGCCCGGAGGTGAACCAGCTCGAGCAGATGCGCACGATGGAGGACCAGATCATTGAAAGAGCGAAGCCGTTGAGCCCCCAGAGCACCGTCAGAAGCAAGTAGCTGCGGCAAAGCCCGATGAGCAGGTTGCAGCAAAGCGAGCAGAGCAGCCCCAAAAAGACCATGTTCTTGGCGTTGAGCCGCTGGGCGAACCCGCCGCTGATCAGCTGACCGAGCGCGTAGGTCCAGAAAAAGACGGTTCCGGCCATCCCGAGCATCGATCGGCTGGCGCCCAGGTCCTGGCCCAGCGGGGTGAGCACCACCGAGAGATTGGTGCGGCAGAGGTATGATACGGTGTAAGCCAGAAAGCACAGCAGCACGGTGCGCCGCTGGAGCTGCCGGAGTGAGTGGCGGTCGGGCTGTTTTGGGGCTCGCTGCAATAGAATCCTCTCCTCGTCGATTGGTCTATCAACAGAAAGACTGCCGCGTTTCCGAACGCGGCAGTATTATCATAACTCTTCCAGCTTTTTTGTCAAGGGAATCTCAGTCCAGCTCGGCGAAATATTCCTCGCAAAGGTAGGGGCGGACCGTGTCCGAGCTGAGCTCCTGGAGCTGTTTTACAAAGCCCTCCTTGCGCCCGGCGGCGATCAGCAGCCGCAGATGGACCACCGCGCCGAAGTCGCTGCCGAGGGTCTTTACCCCGAACTGGGGCAGCAGGTAGCTGATCTTACCGTAGAGGGAGTAGTCGCAGTCCAGCTCCAGCACGGCGCACGGGCGCATGGTCTTGATTCCGGCGGCGTCCACTGCCAGCTTGGCCGAGTGGGAGTAGGCGCGCACCAGCCCGCCCCCGCCTAAGAGAATCCCACCGAAATAGCGGGTGACCACCACACAGAGGTCACAGAGCCCCTCCTTTTGCAGCACGTCGAGCACCGGCAGCCCGGCGGTGCCCTGCGGCTCGCCGTCGTCCGAATAGCGGCGCAGGTTCCCCTCACGCAGAATATAGGCATAGACGTTGTGGGAAGCGTCCCAATACTTCTGGCGAAGCCCGGCGATCCATTCGGTCGCCTCCGCCTCATGCTGCACCGGTCTCGCGGTGCCGATGAAGCGGGAGCGCCGCTCGGTAAATTCATCGCTGGCCTCCTGCCGGATGGTCCGGTAATCCACAAAAACCCGCCTCCTCCGAATGAATTTGAGAGCAAAACAAAAATGGCGCGGAAGCCTCCGCGCCATTTTATCATTCTTATTTGCCCAGGTTGAAGCGCTTGTTGAAACGATCCACACGTCCGCCGGTGTCGACCAGCTTCTGCCGCCCGGTGAAGAACGGATGGCACTTGGAACAAATTTCCACGCGGATGTCCTTCTTGGTGGAACGGGTCTCGATGACCTCGCCGCAAGCGCAGGTGATGGTGGTGGGCTCGTACTTCGGATGAATACCCTTCTTCATATCTTTCACCTCTTTCAGCCGACGAGGAGCTTGACCTCGTCCATATCGGTAGTACGACTAATCATAGCACAGTTCATTTTAAAATGCAAGCAGAAGTTTCAGGAAATCCGCTCAGACGCCCAAAAGCGCCTTGACACCGGCCGAAACCTGCTCATAGAGCTGCTGTGCCTGCTCCAACGTGGCGGCGCTCAGCGAATAATAGACCTTGATTTTCGGCTCGGTCCCCGAGGGGCGCACGATCACGCTGGCCCCGTTTTCGAGGGTGTATTCGAGGATGTCCGATTCGGGCAGGGTGATCGTCTCCTCCCCGCCGTCCGCCAGCGCCCGCTTGCCGCTCAGATAGTCCCCGGTGGCCGCGACCGCATGGCCGCCGATCTCGCTCGGCGCCCCGGCGCGCAGGGCGCGCAGCATCCCGGCCATCTTCACGCTGCCGTCCTCGCCCTCGAAGGTGTAGCTGTCCACCACATTGAGGTACCGCCCGCAGACGCTGTAGATCCCGTCGAGCACGTCGAGCAGGGTCTTGCCCTTGGACTTGTAGTAGGCGGTCATCTCGCAGATGATCATCGCCGCGTTGACCGCGTCCTTGTCCCGCGCGTGCGGCCCGGTGAGATAGCCCGAGCTCTCCTCGAAGCCCAATAAGAACCGGTCCGCCTCGCCCTTCTGCTCGAGCTCGGCCACCAGCTCGCCGATGTACTTGAAGCCGGTCAGCACGTCGATCACCTGCACGCCGAGCTCCCCTGCCAGCCGGTCGCACAGCTTGGTTGAGACCACCGACTTGACCACGATCGGGTCCTTTGGCAGGGTGCCCGTTTCGCGGCGGCGCTCCACGATGTACTGGAGCATGAGCACCCCGATCTCGTTGCCGCTCAGGCGCACGATCCTGCCCTGGTGGCGCACCGCCACCCCCGCGCGGTCGGAGTCCGGGTCGGTGGCGAGCAGGATGTCATAGCCCAGCCGCTCGCAGAGGCGCAGCCCCAGCTCCATCGCCGTGGCCTCCTCGGGGTTCGGGTAGGGGCAGGTCGGGAAGTCGCCGTCGGGCTGCTCCTGCTCGGGCACCACCGCGACCGTTTCCACCCCGATCCTGTCCAGAATTTTGCGCACGCAGTGGTTGCCCGCGCCGTTTAAGGGGGTGTAAACCACGCTGATGGGCGACTGGCGGCAGATATCCTTGTCCACCTGCTCGCTGAGCACCGCGTCGATGTAGGCGTCCACCGTATCCTTGCCAATGTACTGGATCACTCCCGTGCGCAGCCCCTCCTCGAAGGGGATGGTCTTGATCCCGCTAAAATAGTCCACCGTTTCGATCTCGCGCAGGACCTCGTCCGCCTCCTCGGGCGAGAGCTGATAAGCCTCGGGCCCATAGACCTTGTAGCCGTTGTACTTGGCGGGGTTGTGGCTGGCGGTGACGACGATCCCCGCCTGGCAGTGCAGGTGGAGAATGGCGAAGGAGAGCGCCGGGGTGGGCATGAGCTCGTCGAAGATATGTACCTTGATCCCGTTGGCAGCCAAAATCTCTGCCGAGCGCTGCGCAAACAGGGTGGAGTTGTTCCGGCTGTCGTAGGCGATGGCGACCGCGGCGTCCCCATATTTCTTGCCCAGCCACTGGCAGAGCCCCTGGGTGGCCGCGCCCACGGTGTAGACGTTCATCCGGTTGGTGCCGGCGCCGAGCACGCCGCGCAGCCCGGCCGTGCCGAAGGACAGGGTGCGGTAGAAGCGGTCGCCAATCTCTGGCTCATCGTTTGCGACGGCCAGCAGATCAGCTTTGAGCGCGGGATCGTCCACCTTCTCGCACCAGGTTTGATACAGCTTATGAGAATCACTCATCTCGAGCACCTCCGGTTATAGTGGTTAAGAGTTAGCTTACTCCTTTATTCTATCATTTTTTGCTGAATTTGGAAATGGATAATCCAAATTTTTGTCCGGTTTGCCGCCGCCGCGCTTGACAATGCCCGCCCGCTTCCGATATAATTGGTTTTATTATAAGGGAGGGAGGCGCGCCGCGGTGGGGTGGAAGATGGTTTGTGTCCGGATCCAGAAAGGAAACGTTTTTGCCGTCCAGGGGACAGGTGCGCCTTTTTTGAGACGGTGACGGCAATTCCAATCGGAATTTTGGGCCGCAGCGTCGCTGCGGCCTTTTGTTTTGCCGGCAGGGCGTTCCTGCCCCGGCTTTCACAAATATTTGAAAGACGGGAAGGAAACGCGATGAATCTTAACAAACAGATCAAATGCCTCTATTTATATGAGCTCCTGAGCGGCTTCTCTCTGGGCGAGGGGGTATGGGTCATTTTCCTCCTCATGCGGGGGTTTTCCCTGCTGGAGGTCGGGATCGCCGAGGGCTTTTTCCATGTGGTCAGCTTCTGCTGCGAGGTGCCCAGCGGCATGCTCGCCGACCTGCTCGGGCGAAAGCGCACCCTGGTCTGCAGCCGGCTGATGAGCGGGGCGGCGGCCCTGGGCATGCTGATGAGCACCGACCTCTTCGGCGTCTGCCTGTCGCTGGGGCTCTGCGCGATGGAGTATAACCTTGCCTCCGGCACCCGGGAGGCGATCACCTACGATTCCCTGTTGCAGGAACGCGAGGCGGGTCGGTATCTGCGGGTGTGCTCCAATCAAAATCTGCTTTTTCGCCTGGCACAGGGCGGCGGGATCCTGCTCAGCGGCGTGGCGCTCCTCATCGGCTGGCGCTGGTGCTACCGGCTCGACGTTTTGCTGGGGCTTTGCGGCGCGCTGGCAGCGCTGGCGCTGCGCGAGCCCGCAGTCACCGAGCGCCAGCGCGAGCGGCCCCGCCTGGGGCTGCGCCGGCTGCCGGGAGAGTTGGCCCGGCAGACAAAGGACTCCCTGCGCTTTTTGCGCCGCACCCCGCGCGCCTTTTTGTGCATGCTGGCGGGGTCGGCGGTCGAGACGGGGAGCATTCTCTGCGGCTTCTTTTTGCAGCAGCAGCTGACCGAGCAGGGGGCCTCCTCCTATCTGCTGGGGCTGTTGCTGCTGGGCGTCAGCCTCGGCGGGATGGCGGGGGCGAAGGCGGCGGTCCTGCTGGCAAAGCGTATTAGCTACCGGCAGACCCTGGCGCTTTGCGGCGCCGGGACGGCGCTGGGGCTGCTGTTCGCCGCGGGCAATGGCCTCCTGCTCGGGGTGGCGGGCGGTTTCTTGAGCGCAATGTGGAGCGAGGCGCTGGCCACCGTCAACGACCGGGAGCTCAATTCCATGATCCCCTCCGATCAGCGGGCCACCCTGATCTCGATCGGCTCGATGACCTTCAGCGTGCTGATGATGGGCGCCTCCCCCGCCGCCGGGGCGCTGGGCGGGCGGCACGGGATCGGCAGCGCCTATCTCGCATTGGCCGCGGCGCTGCTGCCGGCGGTGGGGCTGCTGCTCTTCCTGCTCGGGCGCTGCCCGGTCCCCCGCTGCGAGGCGGAGGAGACGGAGCCCTAGCCGCAAGCGGGCCGGGATATCTGTAGGGGGGTATACCATTTGCGCGCCGTTCATGGTACAATAAGGCGACAGGATTCGACAGCGGGGAGGACGAGCGGATGTTTGCAAAGACCATGAGCCTGGGCCTGATGGGGATCGACGCGTTCCCGGTCACCGTGGAGGTGGACCACCACCGGGGGATGCCCGCCTTTGAAATCGTCGGGCTGCCGGATGCGGCGGTCAAGGAGGCGCGGGACCGGGTCAAGGCTGCGATGGGCAACAGCGGGCTGGAGCTGCGCCCCGGCCGGGTGGTGGTCAACCTCGCCCCGGCCGACCTGCGCAAGGGCGGCACCCTCTACGACCTTCCTATATTAATAGGACTGCTCGGCGCGCTGGGGGAGCTGCCCGGCTCCTTCGAGGGCTTCGCCTTTCTGGGGGAGCTCTCCCTCTCGGGCGAGGTGCGCCCGGTGCCCGGCATACTGCCGATGGTGCTCAAGGCGAAGGAGCAGGGCCTGCGCGGGGTGTATCTTCCGGCGGCCAACGCCCGGGAGGGCTCCATTGCCGGAGGGATCGATATCTACCCGGTGCAAAGCGTCATGCAGCTGCTCGACCACTTTGCCGGGCGAAAGCCGATCGAGCCCGCGCCGCCGCTCGAACTTTCACAGGCGCCGGCGCAGCTCCTGCCGGACTTTAGGGACGTCAAGGGCCAGGCGATGGCGCGGCGGGCCGCCGAGATCGCGGCGGCGGGCGGGCACAATCTTTTGATGATCGGCACCCCGGGTTCCGGGAAGAGCATGATCGCCAAACGGATTCCCTCCATCCTGCCCCCGCCCTCCTTCGCCGAGGCGATCGAGATCACCAAGGTCCACTCGGTGGCGGGGCTGCTGCCGCCGGATACCCCGCTGCTGCGCACGAGGCCGTTCCGCGCGCCGCACCACACCGTCAGCCCGGCGGGGCTCTCGGGCGGCGGGCCCATCCCGCGCCCGGGCGAGGTCTCCCTGGCCCACGGCGGGGTGCTCTTTTTGGATGAGCTGCCCGAGTTTTCCCGCGCGGCGATGGAGGTGCTGCGCCAGCCCATCGAGGACGGCGCGGTGACCATTTCCCGGGCAAACGCGCGGCTGCGCTACCCGAGCACGATCATGCTGGTGGCGGCGATGAACCCCTGTCCCTGCGGGTACTATGGACATCCGGCCAAGGAGTGTATCTGCGGTGAGAAGAAGATCGACAGCTACATCGGGCGGGTTTCCGGGCCGCTGCTGGACCGGATCGACCTGCACGTCGAGGTCATGCCGGTGGAGTTCGACACCCTGTCAGCGGGGGCCGAGTCGGAGTGCTCGGCCGACATCCGCGCGCGGGTGATCGCGGCGCGGGAGCGCCAGCTGGCCCGCCGGGCATGGACCGGGGCCGACTGCAACGCACATCTGGCCCCCGGCATGGTACGGGAGGTTTGCCAGATGAGCGGCGAGGCGCTCGAAGTCCTGCGCCGGGCCTTCGAGCGGATGGGCCTCTCGGCGCGGGCATACGATCGGGTTCTCAAGGTGTCCCGCACCATCGCCGACCTGGACGGCAGCGAGAAAATCGAACGCCGGCACGTCGCCGAGGCGGTGCAGTACCGCAGCCTGGACCGCAAATATTGGCGCCGGAACCGGGATTAGACCGGAGCCGGCCGCCCCAAGATAAGGGAAGAAAGGGAGGAAGCATATGGTCAAGCATATTGTGATGTGGAAGCTGCGCGCTTTTGACAGCGGGCGGGAGCGGCAGGAGGCCGCGGAGAAGATCAAGTCGGGGCTCGAGGCCCTGGCGGGGAAGGTGGAGGGGCTGCAGCGCGCCGAGGTGGGGATCAATTTTAACCCCGCCGGGTACGACCTCTGCCTGTATACCGAGCTGCGGGACCGGGCGGCGCTCGATTTCTACCAGGACCACCCGGAACATTTAAAGATGAAGGCATACATCCACACCGTGATCACCGAGCGGGTGGTCTGCGACTGGGAATGCTGAAAACAGGCCGTATATTGCAGCAAAATGACCGTTCCGGGGACAAAAAACACCCCCGGGACGGCGTTTTTTCATAAAATTACGGGTTTCAAGAAAAATATTTTGAAAAAACTTGTATTCTTTCCTTTGGTATGGTATATTATTTAAGCGTGACTGCACAAGATATGCGTTGAAGCGGGAGGTTGCCGCAGTTTGCGGGTAATTTCCGCCGAGTATGTCCGATTTCAAACCGGGCGACTTTAAATACCGACAGGTTGTGTCGTGGCCCGTCCGACAGGCTCTTTGGCCTGCGGTGGGACAGGCATGAAGTCCGGCTAAACCTGCGCGGGCCGCGCCCAGAAGGGTTCGGCTCCCGTGCGAAGGGTTTATCCGGTTTTTCTATGCAAAGCGACTGAACACACGGCGGCGTGTTCGGAATTTAAAAGGAGCCTCACGACAAAGAATTAGGAGGCGATGGCAAGTGGCAGTCAAGGAAAAAATCAGAATCAGACTGAAAGGTTATGATTCCTCTCTGGTGGATGCGTCTGCGCAGAAGATCGTGGAGACCGCGAAGCGCACCGGGGCAAGGGTATCCGGCCCGATTCCCCTGCCGACCGAGAAGGAGATCGTGACCATTTTGCGCGCGGTCCACAAGTACAAGGACAGCCGCGAACAGTTTGAGATGAGAACCCACAAGAGACTCATAGACATCCTGCGCCCGTCCAACAAGACGGTGGAAGCGCTGACCAGTCTTGAGCTCCCCGCCGGCGTGGACATCGAGATCAAGCTCTAAGGTCCAGCCGCTCATCGCCGCCCGCTCAGGAGGGGCGGTAGGTCAAGTTGGCACACTGCCAACCAATAACCGAAGGAGGTAAACCAAAACCATGCAAAAATGTATCATCGGCAAAAAAGTCGGCATGACCCAGATCTTTGACGAGAAGGGAAATGTCATCCCCGTCACGGTGATCGAGGCGGGTCCGTGTATCGTCGTTTCCAAGAAAACAACCGAAAACGACGGCTACGAAGCCGTGCAGATCGGTTATGGCGACGTTTCGGACAAGAAAGTCAACAAGCCGCAGAAGGGCCATTTCGCGAAAGCGGATGTTGCGGCGAAAAAACACCTCAAGGAATTCAGGCTCGATGACTGCTCCGCGCTGAATGTCGGCGACCTGATCAAGGCGGATACCTTCGAGTGCGGCAACGCAATCGATGTGATCGGCACTTCCAAGGGCAAAGGCTACGCGGGCACCATCAAGCGTTACGGCAACCACCGGCTCAAGGAAACCCACGGTTCCGGTCCTGTTGCGCGGCACGCGGGTTCCAACGGCGCGACCTCCAGCCCGTCGAGAGTGTTCAAGGGCAAGAAGCTTCCGGGCCACATGGGCGCCGAAAGAGTGACGGTCCAGAACCTCACGGTGGCCAAGGTGGATGCGGAAAATAACCTGATCGCGATCAGAGGCGCTGTGCCCGGTCCGAAAGGCGGACTGGTGTACATCACCGACAGCGTGAAGGCGTAAGGGAAGGAGGAAGCACTATGCCAAATTTACAGGTAGTGGATATGACCGGCAAGAGCGTCGGCGAGATCACCCTCTCGGACGCCATCTTTGGGATCGAGCCCAACAAGTCCGTTCTCCACGATGCGGTAAAGAACTATCTTGCCAACCAGCGCCAGGGCACCCAGTCCACCCTGACCCGCACTGAGGTCAGCGGCGGCGGCAAGAAACCCTGGAGACAGAAGGGCACCGGCCATGCGCGCCAGGGTTCCACCCGCGCTCCGCAGTGGCGCCACGGCGGTATCGCGCTCGGCCCCAAGCCCCGCGACTACAGCTACACCCTCAACCGGAAGGTCAAGCGGCTGGCCATCAAGTCGGCGCTCTCTTCCAAGGTGCAGGAGAACAACCTGGTCGTGGTCGACAAGATCGCGAGCGAGGATTACAAGACCAAGACGATGGTCGAGATGCTCAAAGCCCTCGGCGCCGAGCGCAAGGCGATGATCGTCATGCCGGGCGTGGACGCCAAGGTCATCAAGAGCGCGGCGAACATCCCCGGGGTGAAGACCGCTTTAGTCAACACCATCAACGCCTACGACCTGCTCTGCTACGATAAGGTCATTATCGACAAGAGCGCCGTAGAGAAGATCGAGGAGGTGTACCGGTAATGAAAACCGCTCACGACGTCATTCTCAAGCCGATCATCACCGAGGCCACCATGGCCGGTGTTGCGGACAAGAAATACACCTTTAAGGTCGCGAAGGATTCCAACAAGATCGAGATCGCCCAGGCGGTCGAGAAGCTGTTCGACGTGAAGGTTGCCAAAGTCAACACCCTGAACGTGCGCGGCCGGTATAAGAGACAGGGCATGCACGGCGGTTACACCCCCGCGTGGAAAAAAGCCGTCATCACCCTGAAAGAGGATTCCAAGGGGATCGAGTTCTTCGAGAGCATGGTCTAAGCCGGAATCCCTCGAGGCCCCGGACGCAAGACGCGGCGCGGCCTCACAAGAAGAATTCTGTTGCCGCGACAGCGGCGCGAGGTGCCGTGCGCCGAGGATTCTTAATGAGAAAAACCGCGCGGCCGCCATCGGCGGCAGGAAGCGCGCGAGCGCGACAGCGGTTTTTCCAATGAATCGAGAGGCAGAGCCTCGAGATTCTATTGTATGGGATGACTCATAAGTCCCGCTAATTTCAGTTATGAGGAGAGTGAAATCGAATGGCTATTAAAAGCTATAAGCCTACTACGCCGTCCAGACGGTCGATGACCGTCACCGATTTCTCTTCGTTGTCTAAGGTCAAGCCGGAGAAGAGCCTGCTCGAACCGATGAAAAAGCACTCCGGCCGCAACAACAACGGTAGAATCACCGTCCGCCACAAGGGCGGCGGCAACCGCACCAAATACCGTGTGATCGACTTCAAGAGAGATAAGAGAGACATGCCCGCCACCGTGCTCACCCTGGAGTACGACCCCAACCGCAGCGCCCACATCGCGCTGGTGCAGTATGAGGACGGCGAGAAGCGCTATATCCTGGCGCCCAACGGCCTGAAGGTCGGGCACATCGTGATGGCCGGCGAAAAGGCCGACATCAAGCCGGGCAACGCGCTGCCGATGACCAACATCCCGGTCGGTACCTTCATCCACAACGTTGAGCTCTATCCCGGCAAGGGCGCGCAGCTCGCGCGCAGCGCGGGGATCATGGCCCAGCTGATGGCCAAGGAGGGCGCCTACGCCCTGGTGCGCCTGCCCTCCGGCGAGCTTCGCAACGTGCCGGTCGGCTGCATGGCCACCATCGGCCAGGTCGGCAATGTCGACCACGAGAACGTCAAGATCGGTAAGGCCGGCCGCAAGCGCCACATGGGCGTGCGCCCGACGGTGCGCGGTTCCGTCATGAACCCCTGCGACCATCCGCACGGCGGTGGTGAGGGCAAGTCGCCGATCGGCCGCCCGTCCCCGGTTACCCCGTGGGGCAAGCCGACCCTCGGTTACAAGACCCGCAAGCACCACAACCGCTCCGACAAGTTTATCGTCAAACGCCGCAACGCGAAGTAACGCGGGCTGAAAGGAGGCAGATGATCAATGGGTAGAAGTATCAAGAAGGGCCCATACGTGCAGCCTGTGCTGCTCAAGAGAGTGAAGGAGCTCAACGCTTCCGGTGAGAAGCGCGTGCTCAAGACCTGGAGCCGTTCCTCCACCATTTTCCCGGATTTCGTTGGACACACGTTCGCCGTTCACGACGGACGCAAGCACGTTCCGGTTTATATCACCGAAGATATGGTAGGCCACAAGCTCGGCGAGTTTGCGCCTACCAGAACCTACAAAGGCCATGCCGGGGCAAGAAAGACCAAATAGAGCAGGGCTGAAAGGAGGAGAAATAATGGAAGCAAGGGCTTATCTGAAATATGCCCGCATCTCGCCGCGTAAGGTCGAGATCGTGCTGAACCTGATCAGGAACAAGCCGACCGACATGGCGATGGCAATTCTTAAGCACACTCCCAAGGCCGCCTGTGAGCTGCTGGAGAAGCTGCTGAAGAGCGCGATCGCCAATGCCGAGAACAACCACAGCATGGATCCGCAAAATCTCTATGTTGCCGAATGCTTTGTGACTCCCGGTCCCACTCTCAAGAGGATCCGGCCCAGAGCCCAGGGCAGAGCCAACAGGGTTTTAAAGAGAACGTCACACATCACCCTTGTCCTTAAGGAAAAGGAATAAGCTGAAAGAGGAGGTAAACTATGGGCCAAAAAGTGAATCCCCACGGTCTTCGCGTGGGCGTAATCAAGGACTGGGATTCCCGCTGGTTTGCTAAGGACAGTGCTTTCGGCGATACCCTCGTTGAGGACTACAATCTTCGCAAGTTCCTCAAAAAGACCCTGTACGCCGCAGGCGTCCCGCGCATCGAGATCGAGCGCGACGCGACCAAGGTTCGTATCCATATCCACTGCGCCAAGCCGGGCATGGTCATCGGCAAAGGCGGTTCCGAGATTGAGAAGCTGCGCCTGCAGTGCGAGAAGCTGATCAACAAGAACAAGACCGACAAGGTTGCGGTCTTCGTCAATATCGTCGAGGTGAAACAGCCCGACAAGAACGCACAGCTCGTTGCCGAGAGCATCGCCAGCCAGCTCGAGCGCCGGATTTCCTTCCGCCGCGCGATGAAGCAGTCGATCCAGAGAGCGATGAGACTGGGCGCCAAGGGAGTCAAGGTCTGCGTTTCCGGCCGTTTGGGCGGCGCGGAGATCGCGAGGACCGAACATTACCATGAGGGCACGACGCCGCTCCAGACGCTGCGCGCCGACATCGACTACGGCTTTGCCGAGGCGAATACGACCTATGGCAGAATCGGCGTTAAGGTTTGGATCTACGCCGGAGAGGTTCTGGGCGACGTGAGACAGCCCCGCAGGGAAGGAGGCAAAAGATAATGCTGCTTCCGAAGAGAGTAAAGTACCGCAGAGTTCACAGAGGCCGCATGAAGGGCCAGGCGACCAGAGGCACCACCGTGACCTACGGCGATTTTGGCCTGCAGGCTCTTGAGCCGGCCTGGATCACCTCGAATCAGATCGAGGCGGCCCGTATCGCCATGACCCGTTATATCAAGCGTGGCGGCCAGGTCTGGATCAAGATTTTCCCGGACAAACCGATCACCGAGAAGCCGGCCGAGACCCGAATGGGTTCCGGTAAGGGCAGCCCGGAATACTGGGTCGCCGTTGTCAAGCCCGGCCGCGTGATGTTCGAGATCGGCGGGGTTCCCGAGGAGCTCGCCCGCGAGGCCATGCGTCTTGCTGCGCACAAGCTGCCGGTCAAGTGCAAATTCGTCTGTAAGGAAGAAAAGGGGAGTGAGGAGTAATGAAGGCTGTTGAGATTAGAGAACTTTCCGCCTCAGAGCTTAACGAAAAACTGGCTGACCTCAAAGCCGAGCTTTTCCACCTGCGCTTCCAGCACGCGATCAATCAGCTCGAAAATCCCGCCCGCATCAATGCGGTGAAGAAGGATATCGCACGCATCATGACCGTGATGACCGAGAATGCTGACAAGAGCGCGCAGTAATTTGGAAGGGAGGAGCAGGCTGTGAGCGAAAGAAACCTCAGAAAAACCAGGGTTGGAACCGTTGTCAGCGACAAGATGGACAAAACCATCGTGGTTGCCGTCAAGGACAACGTCAAGCACCCCCTTTATAAAAAGATCATGAAGAGCACCTATAAGCTCAAGGCGCACGACGAGAAGAACGAGTGCAACATCGGCGACAAGGTGCAGGTTATGGAAACACGTCCCCTGTCCAAGGACAAGAGATGGAGACTTGTGAAAGTAATCGAGAAAGCGAAATAATCATTCTGCCGAAAGGAGGAACGCTCTGTGATACAGATGCAGACCCGTCTCAAGGTAGCCGACAACACCGGCGCGAAGGAGCTCATGTGCATCCGCGTGCTGGGAGGCTCCCGCAGGAGATACGCCAATATCGGCGACGTGGTGGTGGCTTCGGTCAAGAAGGCCGCTCCCGGCGGCACCGTGAAAAAAGGCGATGTTGTAAAGGCAGTGATCGTGCGTTCAGCCAAGGGTGTCCGCCGCAACGACGGGACCTATATCCGTTTTGACGAAAACGCTGCCGTTATTATAAGAGAAGACAAAAACCCGAGGGGCACCCGTATCTTTGGACCTGTGGCGAGGGAGCTGCGCGACAAGGAATACCTCAAGATTTTAAGCCTCGCCCCTGAGGTTCTGTAAGGAGGTGCTGACCATATGAACAAATTGCATGTGAAAAAGGGTGACACCGTAGAGGTCATTTCCGGCAAGGACAAGGGCAAAAAGGGCAAGGTGCTCGAGACCAGCCCCAAGGAGGGCAAGGTCATCGTCGAGGGGATCAACGTCGCGACCAAGCACGTCAAGCCCCGCGCGATGGGTCAGCAGGGCGGGATCGTCTCCGCCGAGGCTCCCCTGTACGCCTGCAAGGTTATGCCCGTCTGCCCGAAGTGTGGAAAGAAGACCCGCGTGTCCCACAAGATTTTGAAAGACGGTACCAAGGAAAGAGTTTGCAATCATAAAGACTGCGGCGAGACTTTCTAAAGTGAGGAGGAGAAGACATGGCTAGGTTAAACGACTACTACAAAAAAGAAGTAGCCCCGGCCCTGATGAAGAAATTCGGCTACAAGAGCGTCATGCAGATCCCGAAACTTGAGAAGGTCGTCATCAACGTCGGCTGCGGCGAAGCCCGCGACAACCCGAAGATCATCGACGCGATCGTTACCGACCTTTCGGCGATCACCGGCCAGAAGCCGATCGTCTGCCGGGCGAAGAAGTCGGTCGCAAACTTCAAGCTGCGCGAAGGCATGAACATCGGCGCCAAGGTGACGCTGCGCAAGGAGAACATGTACGAGTTCATCGACCGGTTCTTCAACGTCGCGCTGCCGCGCGTTCGCGACTTTAGGGGGATCAATCCCAACGGCTTCGACGGCCGTGGGAACTACAACATGGGTATTCGCGAGCAGCTGATCTTCCCGGAGATCGAGTATGACAAGATCGACAAGGTTCGCGGCATGGATATCACCTTCGTGACCACCGCGAAGACCGATGAAGAGGCTCGTGAGCTCTTAACGCTGATGGGCGCACCGTTCGCAAAGTAAGGAGGAACGATTCTTGGCTAAAACAAGCATGAAAGTCAAACAGCAAAGGACTCCTAAGTTCTCTACCCGTGCGTATAACCGGTGCAAGATCTGCGGCAGGCCGCACGCTTATCTTCGCAAATTCGGTATTTGCCGTATCTGCTTTAGGGAACTTGCTTATAAAGGTCAGATACCCGGCGTGAAAAAGGCTAGCTGGTAAGCACAAGCACGAGCAAAGGAGGTTGACGGTATGTATCTTACCGATACAGTCGCTGATATGTTGACGCGTATCAGAAACGCGAACTCAGCGAAACATGATACGGTTGATATTCCCGCATCCAAGATGAAGGCTGCCATCGCGCAGATCCTTCTGGACGAGGGGTATATCAAGAGCTTCCAGAACGTTGATGATGGAAAGCAGGGAATCATCCGTATTGCGCTAAAATACGGTCCCAACAAATCCCAGGTAATTACAGGACTGCGCAGGGTCTCCAAACCCGGCCTGCGTATATACACCAGCTGCAAGGATGCACCCAAGGTCATGAAGGGCCTTGGAATCGCGATATTGTCCACTCCGAAGGGCATTATGACCGACAAGACGGCTCGCAAGGAGAATGTCGGCGGCGAAGTTCTTGCGTTTGTTTGGTAGGGGGGTGTCAGAGAATGTCACGTACAGGTAGAAAACCGATTACGGTTCCGGCGGGCGTGGAAGTCAAGCTCGACGGCAACCACGTCTTCGCAAAGGGCCCCAAGGGCCAGTTGGAGATGGATGCCCACCCCGCGATGGCTCTTTGTATGGAAGGGAACGTCATCACTGTTTCCCGTCCGAGCGACTCCAAGGAGCACAAGAGCCTGCACGGCCTGACCAGAAGCCTGGTCGCCAACGTGGTCAACGGCGTCGCCACCGGCTTTTCCAAGGAGCTGGAGGTCAACGGCGTCGGCTACAGAGCCGCCAAGCAGGGCAAGAACCTGGTTTTGACCGTGGGTTATTCCCATCAGGTCACCATGCCCGAGCCGGAGGGGATCACCATCGAGGTGCCCGCTCCCAACAAGATCGTGGTCACGGGCGCGGACAAACAGCGCGTCGGCCAGTTTGCGGCCGAGATCCGCGGCAAGCGTCCTCCCGAGCCGTATAAGGGCAAGGGGATCAAGTATGTCGATGAGATCATCATCCGCAAGGAAGGCAAGACCGGCAAGAAGTAAGGAATGGAGTGAGAACTTATGGTGAAAAAGCCAGACAGCAATAAAGCCAGGCTTCACAGGCATGTCCGGGTGCGCTCGAAGATTTCCGGCACCGCTGCTTGTCCCCGCCTGAATGTATTCCGCTCCGCGAAACACATCTATGCCCAGCTGATCGACGACGTTGCGGGCGTTACCCTGTGCAGCGCGTCCTCGATGGACAAGGATTTCGACGGTTTTGGCGGTAACAAGGAAGCCAGCAAGCGCGTGGGCGCGGCCTTAGCTTCCAAGGCCAAGGAGAAGGGGATCACCGAGGTCGTGTTCGACCGCGGCGGATACCTGTATCACGGCCGCGTGAAGGAACTGGCAGAAGGCGCTCGCGAGGGCGGCCTCAAATTCTAGCGAGGGAGGTATACTTTTGACTCGAATAGACGCTTCAACTCTGGATTTGAGCGAGAAGGTTGTATCGATCAACCGCGTCGCCAAGACGGTCAAGGGCGGACGGATCTTCAAGTTCGCGGCGCTGGTCGTCGTGGGCGACGGCAACGGGATCGTCGGCTTCGGGATCGGCAAGGCGGGCGAGGTCCCCGATGCGATCCGCAAGGGGATCGAGGATGCGAAAAAGAACCTGTGCAAGATTGCGCTCAAGGGCACCACGATTCCGCATGAGATCGTCGGCGCGTTCGGTGCCGGCCGCGTTCTGATGAAGCCGGCCCCCAAGGGCACCGGCGTTATCGCGGGCGGTCCGGTACGTGCCGTGCTCGAGGTCGCGGGAATCCGCGATATCCGCACCAAGTGCCTGCGCTCGAACAACCCGTGCAATGTCGTCACCGCCACAGTCTGCGGACTGAAGGCTCTGCGCAATGTCGACGAGGTTGCCGCCATCCGCGGCAAGAGCGCGCAGGAAATTTTAGGATAAGGAAGGGTGCAAGATGGCAGAAGTTACAATTAAACTGAAAAAGAGCTTAGTTGGCCGCAAGAAAGACCAGATTGCAACCGCAAATTCCCTCGGCCTTCGTAAGATCGGCGATGTGACGAACCAGCCCGACAACCCTGCAACCACGGGCAAGATCGCGAAGATCAGCCACCTCGTCGAGGTAGTAAAGTAATCAACTAAGGAGGTGCAGGAAGATGAAATTGCATGAGCTTTCTCCGGTGCCCGGCTCCACCCACAAAGGGTTCCGCAAGGGCAGAGGCGCGGGTTCCGGCAACGGCAAGACTGCGGGCAAGGGCCACAAGGGCCAGAACGCACGCTCCGGCGGCGGTGTGAGACCGGGCTTTGAAGGCGGTCAGATGCCCCTGCAGAGACGTGTCCCGAAAAGAGGATTCGTCAATATATTCGCAACCAAGATGACGGCGATCAACGTTTCGGCCCTCAACAAGTTTGAGGACGGCGCGGTGGTGGACGCCGAGGCGCTGAAAAGTGCCGGCATCATCAAGAAGGAGCTTGACGGCGTCAAGATCCTCGGCCACGGCGAGCTGAGCAAAAAGCTCACGGTCAAGGTGGCTGCTTTCTCCGATTCTGCGAAGCAGAAAATTGAGGCAGCAGGTGGGAAGGCCGAGGTGATCTAGAATGTTCGAAACGTTAAAAAACGCGTGGAAGATTCAAGATCTGCGGAATAAAATGCTCTTTACCCTGGCGATCATCCTGATTTTCCGCTTCGGTGCGGTGGCGGTCCCGGTGCCCTATCTGGACCCGGCTGCCATGCAGAATATGATCAACGGCGGGGGCAACCTGCTCGGCTTCATCAACATCCTCTCCGGCGGCGCGTTTGAGCGCGCCACCCTCTTCGCACTGGGCATTTCGCCCTACATCACGGCGAGTATCGTCATCCAGCTGCTGACCGTCGCCATTCCCGCCCTCGAGCGGATGGCCAAGGAAGGCGAGGATGGGCGCAAGAAGATCAACAAGATCACTCGCTACTCCACGCTCGGGCTCGGCGTGCTGCAGGCCATCGCCTACTACGTCATGCTGCGCAACGAGAACGCGGTCAAGTACGTCTCCGGCTTCTCCGGGGTGTTCGCGGCCGTCGTGATCGTCGGTTCGTTCACACTGGGCGGACTGATCGTGATGTGGCTCGGCGAGCGGATCGACGAGAAGGGCATCGGCAACGGCATCTCGATGATGCTGTTCTCCGGCATCGTGTCCCGCGGCCCGCACGTGATCGCCATGATGTACCAGTATCTCAAGATCGGCGACCAGTATTACTTCTTTGTCCCGGCCATCATCGCGCTCTTTGTGGTGGTCATCGGCTTCATCGTTCTGATGACCCAGGCCGAGCGGCGCATCCCCGTCACCTACGCCAAGCGCGTGGTGGGGCGCAAGATGTACGGCGGGCAGAGCACCCACATTCCGATCAAGGTGAATATGTCCGGCGTCATGCCGATCATCTTCGCTTCGTCCCTGCTGGCGATCCCCGGCACCATCAAGGCGTTCGTGGACCCGCAGGCGACCGGCTTCTGGGGCAAGCTGCTGGGTGTGTTCGATTACAACAAACCGGTTTACGCGATCCTCTATTTCCTGCTGATCATCGCGTTCAACTACTTCTACGTCGCCATCCAGTACAATCCCCTTGAGATGGCCAACAACCTGCGCCGCAACAACGGCGCCATCCCCGGTATCCGTCCCGGCAAGCCCACCTCCGACTTCATCGCCAAGGTGATCTCCAAGGTGACCTTAGTCGGCGCGATCTTCCTCGGGCTCATCGCCATCCTGCCGATCGCGCTGGGCGCCATCGCCAAGATGAACATCGCGCTAGGCGGTACCACCATCATCATCGTTGTCGGCGTCGCGCTCGACTTCGTGCGCCAGCTGGAGAGCCAGATGATGATGCGCCACTATAAAGGCTTCCTGGAATAATCCGGGATCGTGATTAGGAGGGAACGGTATGAATTTAATTCTGCTAGGAGCTCCGGGTGCCGGTAAGGGCACGCAGGCCCAGGTCATTTGCGAGCATCTCCACATCCCGACGATCAGCACAGGAAACTGTCTGCGCGAAGCGGTGCAAAACGGCACCGAGATGGGCAAGGCCGCCAAGTCCTATATGGACAGCGGGAAGCTCGTCCCCGATGAGGTCGTGATCGGCATCATCAAGGACCGCTTGGCGCAGGAGGACTGCAAGGGCGGCTTCATCCTCGACGGCTTCCCCCGCACCGTGCCTCAGGCCGAGGCGCTGGACAAGATGGGGGTCGAGATCGACCGGGTGATCGACCTTGAGGTGAGCGACGAGGCGATCCTCAAAAGGATGTCCGGCAGGCGGGTCTGCCAGAAATGCGGCGCCTCCTTCCACGTCGACTACAAGCCCTCCAAAAAGGGCGAGGCGTGCGATGTGTGCGGCGGGGAGCTCATCATCCGCAAGGACGATAAGCCCGAAACCGTCAGGGAACGCCTGCATGTCTATCACGAGCAGACCGAGCCGCTCAAGGGCTACTATGCCGCCAAGGGCAAGCTCAAGGTGGTCGAGGGCCAGGAGGACATCAAGGACACCACCGCCCTGACCCTCAAAGCCCTGGAGGCATAATCCGTATGATAGTGGTGAAAAACCGGCCGGAACTCGAAAAGATGAGGCTGGCTGGAAAAATTTCGGGCCAGGCGCTGCGCCTGGCGGGCCAGCTGGTCGCTCCCGGCGTCACAACCGGCGAGATCGACAAGCAGGTCGAAGCATTCATCAGGTCTCAGGGCGCGATTCCATCATTCCTGGGCTATGGCGGATTCCCGGCGAGCGCGTGCATCTCGATCAACAACGAGGTGATCCACGGCATCCCCTCCCACTCCCGCGTCATCCATGAGGGCGACATCGTCAGCGTGGACGTGGGCGCGTATATCGACGGCTTCCACGGCGACAACGCGGCGACCTTCCCCTGCGGAGAGATTTCCGACGAGGCGAAGGAGCTGCTGCGCGTCACCAAGGCGGGCCTCGAGGCGGGGATCGCGGCGGCGACGGCCGGCAACCGGATCGGAGACATCTCCGCGGCGGTGCAGGCTCTGGTCGAAGCGGCGGGCTTCGACGTGGTGACCGAGTATGTCGGGCACGGCGTCGGGCGGGATATGCACGAGGACCCCGAGGTGCCGAACTTCGGGCAGGCTTCGCACGGACCACGCCTGGTCAGCGGGATGACCCTCGCGATCGAACCGATGGTCAACGTCAGCGGCCGCGCGGTAAAGAGGCTCAAGGACGGTTGGACGGTGATAACCGCCAGCGGGAGCCTGTCGGCTCACTTTGAGCACAGCGTGGCCATCACCGAGAATGGTCCCGTGATCCTAACCGATCCGGACTAGAGGAGGGACGGCGTTGACGGCAGGCCAGATTGTGTGCTCCAAGGCGGGGCGGGACAAGGGACGCTTTTTCGTCATCCTCAGGACCGAGGAGGATTTCGCCTGGATCGCCGACGGCGATCTGCGGCCGCTCGCGCACCCTAAGCGCAAGCGGCAAAAGCACCTGGCCCCGACAAGCCAAAGGGCAAATGAAGAGGACGTTCAAACTGACAAACGGCTCAGAAAGCTGCTGACAAACTATCAGACCCGCTCGACCCAGAGTGCGATAGGAGGAAATAAGCTTGTCGAAGAGTGATGTAATTGAGATCGAGGGCAAGGTCATCGAGGCGCTGCCCAACGCGCAGTTCCAGGTGGAGCTCGAAAACGGGCATCAGATCCTGGCGCACATTTCCGGAAAGCTGCGCATGAATTTTATCAGAATTCTGCCCGGAGACAAGGTGACGGTGGAAATTTCCCCGTACGATCTGACCAAGGGCCGCATCACCTGGCGCTCGAAGTGAGCACCGGCGGCGCCGTCAGAGTTTTGATGTTTCAAGAGGCATTTACAAGGAGGTAAACCCTATGAAAGTAAGACCTTCCGTTAAGCCTATTTGCGAAAAATGCAAGATCATTAAGCGCAAAGGCCGCATAATGGTTATTTGTTCGAACCCGAAGCACAAACAGCGCCAGGGCTAGAAAAGCGGGCGTCAGCGCGAGCTGCCGCTCACAACCGAGATAATGGAGGTGCAACAAAAGTATGGCTCGTATTGCTGGTGTAGACCTGCCGAAGGATAAGCGGGTCGAAATAGGCCTTACCTATATTTTGGGTATCGGCCGCAAAACAGCGAACGATATTCTCGCCGCCACCGGAGTCAACCCCGATATCCGCGTCAAGGACCTCTCGGAGGAAGACGTTTCCAAGCTGCGTGACTATATCGACCACAACGTACAGGTGGAAGGCGACCTTCGCCGCAAGACCGCAATGGACATCAAGCGCCTGGTGGAGATCGGCTGCTACCGCGGGGTCCGTCATAGAAAGGGCCTGCCGGTGCGTGGTCAGAGAACCAAGACCAACGCGCGCACGAGAAAAGGTCCGAAGCGGACCATCGCCAACAAGAAGAAATAAGGGAGGGATTAGCAGATGGCTAAAGCTACGGCCAAAAAGACCACACGCCGTCGTCGTGAACGCAAGAATATCGAACGTGGTGCTGCTCATATCCAATCCACCTTTAATAACACCATCGTGACCATCACCGACACGCAGGGCAACGCGCTTTCCTGGGCAAGCTCGGGCGGGCTCGGGTTCCGCGGGTCGAGAAAGTCCACCCCGTTCGCGGCCCAGACTGCGGCTGAAACCGCTGCCAAGGCTGCCATGGAGCATGGGCTCAAGAGTGTCGAGGTGTTTGTTAAGGGCCCGGGTTCCGGACGTGAGGCCGCCATCCGCGCGCTGCAGGCCGCGGGGCTTGAGGTGAGCATGATCAAGGACGTCACCCCGATCGCTCACAACGGCTGCCGTCCGCCCAAGAGAAGACGCGTATAGTTATGATACAGGGAGGTGCAATCTAAATGGCAAGATATACCGGCGCGGTCTGCCGTCAGTGCCGCCGTGAGGGACAGAAACTGTTTTTGAAGGGTGAGCGCTGCTACACTGACAAGTGCGCGATTGCCCGCAGGGCCTATGCCCCCGGACAGCACGGCCAGGGCCGCAAGAAGACTTCCGAGTACGGGCTCCAGCTTCGTGCGAAGCAGAAGGCCAGACGTTTCTACGGCGTGCTCGAGAGCCAGTTCGCGAAATATTTCGATATGGCTGAGCGCAAGCCCGGCATGACCGGTGAGAACCTGCTCAGGATCCTGGAGAGCCGCATGGACAACGTGGTTTACCGCGTGGGCTTCGCCGCTTCCAGAAAAGAGGCCAGACAGCTGGTCCGCCACGGCCATTATACGGTCAACGGCAAAAAGATGGATATCCCGTCCTACCTGCTCAAAGCGGGTGATGTGATCGCTGTCGCGGGCAAGAGCAAGAATTCGGACAAGATCAAGGCGGTCGTTGAGACCAACGGCGCGCGTCCTGTTCCGAAGTGGCTCGACGTCGACAAGGATAAACTTGAGGCAAGAGTGATCCAGCTTCCGAACCGTGAGGACATCGACCTCGACGTCGAAGAGCACCTCATCGTCGAGCTGTACTCCAAGTAATCCTGGTCTGGCCCGCCCGTCCGTGTGGACGGGCAGCGAACAGAAATCAGCATGGGAATGCGAACCTTTAAAGGGAGGGACCAATTATGGTACGAATCATCGAACCCAAAATCGAGATGGTCGACCTCAAACCCGATGGGACCTATGGCAAGTTTGTCGTCGAGCCGCTCGACCGCGGATTCGGTACGACGCTGGGTAACAGTTTAAGGCGTGTGTTGCTCTCCTCGCTTCCTGGTGTTGCGGTCACATCGATTAAGATTGACGGGATCCAGCACGAGTTTTCCACGATCCCGGGCGTGAAAGAGGATGTTACCGAAATCGTTCTCAATATTAAGGGATTGACCGCCAAGCTCTACAGCGATATGCCCAAGATCGTGTATATCGACGCGCAGGGCGAGTGCGAAGTCACGGCGGGCGATATCCAGTGTGACTCGGACGTTGAGATCCTCGACCCGAGCATGCACATCGCCACCCTGGGAGAGGGCGCGACCCTTTCCATGGAGATCGTGATCGACAAGGGGCAGGGCTATGTCTCGGCCGACCGCAACAAGCAGCTGATGAAAGAGAAGATGCTTGGCGACAAGTCGATTTCCGATCGCAACCAGATAGACAAAATGATCGTCGGCAAGATTTATGTCGACAGCATCTACACCCCCGTCTTGAAGGTGAACTACACGGTTGAGAATACCCGCGTTGAGCAGATCACCGACTATGACAAATTGACATTAGAGGTCTGGACTGACGGTACGATCTCCGCCAAGGAGTCGGTCAGTCTGGCAGCCAAGATCCTCAATAGACAACTCAACCACTTCGTGGACCTGTCCGACGAGGTGGGCAGCACGGAGATCCTCGAAAAGAGCGAGGACAACATGAGCGAGAAAGTCCTTGAGATGACCATTGAAGAGCTTGACCTGTCGGTGCGCGCATTCAACTGCTTAAAACGCGCGGGCGTCAATACGGTAAACGACCTCATCAACAAGTCTCCCGAAGAGATGATGAAGGTCCGCAACCTTGGAAAGAAGTCCCTGGAAGAGGTTATCAGCAAGCTGGAAAGCCTGGGCTTTAACCTCAGCAAGGAAGAAGAATAGGAGAGAAGTCTCCTCTGGGGGCCATGCCCCACCATCATGCAAAGTTGCAAAGAAGGAGTGAATTTCGATGCCAGGTACCAGAAAGCTCGGCAGGAGCACCGACCACCGCAGGGCTATGCTTCGCGCAATGGTGACCTATCTGCTCGAAAACGGGAAGATCGAAACCACCGTTACCAGAGCCAAAGAGGTCCGTGCGATGACCGAGAAGATGATCACGACGGCGAAACTTGATAATCTCCACTCCAAGCGTCAGGCGTACTCTTTCATCACGAAAGAGGATGTCGCGAAAAAGCTTTTTGATGATATTGCCCCGAAATACAAGGACAAGAACGGCGGCTACACCAGAATCATCAAAATCGGACCGCGCCGCGGCGACGCTGCCGAGATGGCCATCATCGAGTTGGTCTAACAACATGATCAGGAATCCCCGGTGCCCTGTGAGGGCTGCCGGGGATTTTAGTTATCCGCCTCCACGCATAAAGCACGGGGGGGCGAGATACAATGGAAAAGAAAAAGGAGGAAGGACATGAGACTGGACAAATACCTCAAGGTCACCCGGCTGATCAAAAGGCGCACCATCGCCAACGAGGCCTGCGACGCGGGGCGGATCCTGGTGGACGGCAAACCGGCGCGCGCGAGCTATCCCATCAAAGAGGGGGACGTCATCGAGATCGCGCTCGGGCAGCGCCCGCTCAAGGTAAAAGTGCTCAAGGTTTCGGAATTTGCCACCAAGGACGACGCCCCCCTGCTCTACGAGGTGCTCGCCGCCGGGGAATAGAGCGCAGGGGCGCGGCATATAGATTGGTATACCGGTTCGTGAAAAATTGGGACGAGGGGGATACCGATCCATGAGCGACGAAAAGGAAAAGACCGGCTTTCAGCAGCCGCACAATGTAATATTGGAAGACCGCCACCGGCTTTCCATCTCGGGGGTGCAGGACATCGACAGCTACGACGAGCAGTCGGTGATCGCCTTCACCGAGCTGGGGGAGCTGACCATCAAGGGGTTTGATCTGCATATCAACAAGATCGACGTGCAGACCGGCGAGCTCGACCTGGAGGGCGAAATCTGGTCGCTGAGCTACAGCGAGGCGCAGCCCAAGCGGGGAGGGTTCCTTTCCCGTCTCTTCAAGTAATCCGTAATTCGGGAGAGGGGGCTGCGGCTCTTGGAGGTCAATATCGCACAGCAGACCCTGCTGTTTTTCTGGTCCATCCTGCTCGGGGCGGGCCTCATGCTGCTATACGATCTGTTCCGCATTCTCAGGATCGCCGTCTATAACCCTGCGCCGCTGGTCATGGCCGAGGACATCCTCTTCTGGGGGGTGTGCGCGGTGGTAACCTTCCTGTTCATGATCGCTGAGAACCACGGGGAAATCCGTTATTTCATCCTGCTCGGCGAGCTGCTCGGGGCCCTGCTCTGCTACTATACCCTGTCAAGGGTGCTGATGGCCTGCTCGAAGGCGATTATCAGCCTGATCCGGCGGATCGCGCGGGTCATTTACCGGTTGCTGCTGCGTCCGGTTTACCGGGTGATCCACTGGGTTGCGCGGCTTTTCATCCGGATTGTGGGCTTCTTTGGCGCTCTTTCAAAAAAAACTTGCCATAAAGCGAATTACGCCTTGAAACGCAGGCGTGTTATGTTGTATAATCTAGTTATATCTGAAAGAGACAAACGCCGCGGGAAAAAGGGAGCGAAACGTCATGAGGGCAAAGAAGAGCAAGGCGCCGGTGCGCCACACGCCTAAGAATAAACTGTTTCGTCTGGCGGTGATCGCCTTTGCGATCTATTCCGGGGTCTCCCTGATCCAGCTGCAGGCCGACATCACGGCCCGGCGCGCGGAGCTCAGCGACATCCAGCGCAAGTGCGAGGAGCAGCGGATCGAGAACAAGGAGCTGGAGCTGCAGCTGAGCAAGGGCGACGACATGGATTATATCGAGCGTACCGCACGCGAGCGGCTTGATTTCGTTTACCCGTATGAGACGGTGTATATCAATGCATCGGGAAGCTGATGCATTCGCATATAAAATTTGAGGGGCAACAAAGCTGAGGAGGAACTGCAAACAGTATGCAGGTAGAAGTAGGGAATATCCTGGAGGCGAAGGTTACCGGCATCACCAAGTTCGGCGCATTCGTCAAGTTCGAGAACGACCAGACGGCAATGGTCCATATCTCCGAGATCGCGCCGACCTATGTCAACGACATTTCCGAGCATCTGAGCATGGGACAGGTCGTCAAGGTCAAGATTCTGAATATTTCCGAGGATGGGAAGATCAGCGCATCCATCAAGCGCACCCTCCCAGCGCCCGAGCGTCCGGCGGGCGGCCCCCCGAGGGGCGGCGCGCCGCGCGGAGGCTCTCCCCGCCCGGCGGGCGGAGGCGGCGCTCCACGCAGCGGCGGCCAGAGGCCTGCTCCGAACGCGAACCGGGGACGGGGCGGGCAGCAAAACCGGAGCAATCTGGCATCCCAGTTCCCGCCTCAGCCGGCCAGCTTTGAGGATATGCTCTCCAAGTTTATGCAGCAGAGCGACGATAAGATGTCCGACATGAAGAAGACCATGAACGTCAAGCATCAGAATTCCCGCCGCGGAAGAAAATAATGCACGTTCTCCCCCGTCGCAAGGCGGGGGAATTCTTGTACCCGCCCGAGGAGCGACGCAGAGCTGCCGGGCGCTTCGGTCGCGCCGCCCGGATAACGGGCGACTCGGGGCCTTGGCCTTTACTTAATCGCCTTTCCCGCCCGGCGGGCAAAAAAAGAGCGCCGCTTAAAAAGCGGCGCGAAGACGAAGTAAAAGGCACAAAAAAGAAGTTTGGGGAAGTGAAAGGTCTGGCTGCATCCTGCGCCGCATGGGCTGGATGGGCGCTGGGTCAGCCGGAAAGTTTCGTGCACAGCACTTCTCTGCCGCATGGTGGGGCGGCAGACGCAAGAAAGGGCTTGGCTTCCCTTGCTTGACAACCATATAATAACATAATTTACAATATTTGTAAATAGGCTTGTCCAAATTTATTTTGAAAAATATCACTTTCTGGAGGATGTTATGATACTCGTCAATCTTTCCATCTACCCGGCGGCCGGCAAGCCGATCGGGGATGGGTTCATCCAAATCGAGGACGGCAGGATCAAGGCTGTCGGCAGCCGGGCCGACCTGCCCCGCACGGGGGAGGAGACGGTGGACTGCAAGGGGAAACGCGCCTACCCCGGCTTCGTCGACCCGCATTGCCACTTGGGGATGTGGGAGGATTCCCTCGGCTTCGAGGGGGACGACGGCAACGAGATGACCGACCCGAGCACGCCGCACCTGCGGGGGATCGACGCCATCAACGTGCTGGATCGCGGCTTCTCGGAGGCGCTGGAGGCCGGGGTCACCACCGTGATGACCGGGCCGGGCAGCGCCAACCCGCTGGCCGGGCAGTTCTGCGCGGTCAAGACCTACGGGCGGTGCATCGACGACATGGTGGTGCGCGCCCCGGCGGCGATGAAGTTTGCCTTCGGGGAGAACCCAAAGTCGGTCTACAACGAGAAGAACCAGACCCCGATCACCCGCATGGCAACGGCGGCCATCATCCGCGAGCAGCTCTATAAGGCCAAGCGGTACATCGAGGACTTGCAGAAGGCCGGGGAGGACGAGGACGCCGACGAACCGGAGTTCGATCTCAAGTGCGAGGCGCTCATCCCCCTGCTGCGCGGGGAGATTCCCGCTCAGATGCACGCCCACCGGGCGGACGACATCTTCACCGCGGTGCGGATCGCGAAGGAATTCGGCTTTTCCTACACCATCGTGCACGGCACCCAGGGCCACGAGGTGGCCGACCTGCTCGCCGCGCGGCAGGTGCCGGTGATCGCCGGGCCGGTGATCGGCTCGCGCAGCAAGCCCGAACTGCGCGCCCTCGATTTGGCGGGCGCCGGGAAGCTGGCGGCGGCCGGGGTGCGGACCGCCATCTGCACCGACCATCCCGAGGTGCCGATCGGGATGCTCGCCCTCTCGGCGGGGCTCTGCCATCAAAACGGGATGGACTACGACGCGGCGCTGCGGGCGATCACCATCACGGCGGCAGAGCTCTGCGGGATCGCAAACCGGGTCGGCTCGCTCGAGGCGGGCAAGGATGCGGACATCCTGCTCTACTCCGGCGACCCGCTCGCCCTGGGGGCGAAGCCCGACGCGGTGCTGGTAAACGGCGTTTTGGTAAGGGGGAGCTTCTGACATGCGGGAAATTACGGCGCGGCAGATCAGCGCGGCGGTGCGCGAGCTGTGCATGAAGGCAAACTATACCCTCACCGACGACCTCTGCCGGGCGATGGACGGGGCGCTGGCGGGGGAGACCTCCCCGCTCGGGCGGGAGGTGCTCGGAGATCTGATCGAGAACCGGAAGGCGGCGCGAGAGTGCAATCTGCCCATCTGCCAGGACACCGGGCTGGCGGTGGTCTTTGCCGAGCTGGGGCAGGAGGTGCACATCACCGGGGGCACCCTGCAGAGCGCGGTGGATGCGGGGGTGTCGGCCGGGTACCTGGAGGGGTATCTGCGCTGTTCGGTGGTGGCCGACCCGCTACGGCGCAAGAACACCGGGGACAACACCCCGGCCATCCTGCATGTTACCCTGGTCGAGGGGGACCGGCTTACCCTGACGGTGGCGCCGAAGGGGGCCGGGAGCGAAAACATGAGCGTACAGCGCATGCTCTCGCCCTCCGCCTCAAAGGAGGACGTCTGCGACTTTGTGGTGGATGCGGTGCGCGCCGCCGGCAGCAAGCCCTGCCCGCCGGTGATTGTGGGCGTGGGGCTGGGGGGCGACTTCGAGCTGTGCGCCCTGCTCTCGAAGCGCGCGCTCTGCCGCAGCCTCGACGAGCCCCATCCCGACCCCTATTACCGGGAGATGGAGGAGGGCCTGCTGCGCCGGATCAACGCCCTGGGGATCGGGCCGCAGGGGTTTGGCGGCAGCACCACCGCGCTGGGGGTGCATATCCTCGCGGCCCCCACCCATATCGCCTGCCTGCCGGCGGCGGTGAGCCTCGGGTGCCATGTCACCCGGCACCAGAGCGCGACGCTGTAAGGGCTCAAAGTAATATCCTATGCCCGACGGCCGCTGGTTAGAACCCTTCATGGAAATATTGGGAATTGTTCATTGTTTTTTTACATAGCGTATGGTATACTAAAGATAGCAAAACTATGAATTTTGCCTAATTTCATAGTGGCGCAGACTATCCGTAAAGGGGCTGTGTATATGAACATCACCATCAAATCCCGCAAAACAACCGTAAAAGATTCGTTTAAGGAGCGTGTGCAGAAAAAGCTCTCCAAGCTGGATAGATTTTTTGACGAGACCGCCGAGGCTGTCGTCACCGTGACCAATGAAGGGGAGCGGGAGACGGTTGAAATCACCGTGCGCGCGGCGGGGATGAACTTCCGCGCGGAGAAAACCACCAACGACCGCATGGATTCCCTCGAGGCGGTGGTGGACCTGTTGGTCAGGCAGATCGTCAAGAATAAGTCCAAGCTCGAGCAGCGGCTCCGTACCGACGCCTTCGCCCCGGAATATAATGACCCGGCGCTCGAGGCCGAGGACTACAGCGTGGTGAAGACCAAGCGCTTCCCGGTCAAGCCGATGAGCGTGGAGGAGGCCATCCTGCAGATGAACATGCTGGGGCACAGCTTCTTCATGTTCCGCGATGCGCAGCAGGGCGAAATATGCGTGGTGTATAAGCGCAAGGGCGACAGCTACGGCCTGATCGAGCCGATCGAGGACGACGAATAAAATAAGACCGAAGGAATTTCCGGAGGCACCCATAAGAAAGGGAGCGGGCAGCAGATACGATCTGCTGCCCGCTCCCTTTTAGCGGAGTAACAACCATTCCAGGATAAGCCCATGCCGTTCGGGGCTAGAAGACGGGGATAAACGCATCGTCTTGCCAATAGCCGTACACGCCGTCGTCGTTCCAAACCAGCTCCGGAGTGTGGGACCTACGCTTGCTGTCCCGCTGGGCGATCCGGGTGCGGAAGCCCCCGGTGTCGTTCATCGAGCCGTTGACGAAATCCACCACGCCGTATTTCGCGCCGACAAAGCCGCCGGCGTAGGGCTGAACCGTCCCGGCGGTTCCGGTGATGTGCAGCCGGGTATCGGCGCCGTAGACCTCGCCGTAGCGCAGGTCGCCCAGTACGTTGAACCGGCCGCCGTCCCTGGCGATCAGGCTTTGGGCAGAAGAGCCCTCGCAGACCGTGATCCCCTTGAAGGCGCCGGCCTGGAAGGCGTTGATCCGGTCAAGCCTCCCGACAAAATAGAGGTCGAGGCGGTATTCCTCCAAAAGCCCGGTGAAATCGCACCCCTCATCTGAGAGAAGGGACTCCCTCAGCGCGGCGAGCTCTTCGCCGGACAGCAGCGCTTCGCCGGTGACGGGATCGATGAGCTGAAAACCGGCGAGGCTGTCGTCCGATACCCAGACGGTATTTCCCCTGATCTCGATTCCCGCTCCGTTTTCACCCTGGATGACAACCGCGGCCCGGGGGAGGATGGAATTCTGTGCGGCCGCCGTCAGGCAGAGGCCCGCGGCAAGTGCGGCGCACAGGCAAAGGGACAGGAGGCGTTTGATGTTTTTCATAGCTTGCTCACACCTTTCCAACTGGCGCTGACGCGCCGGCCGTGTCTAACCTGCTTCTCAACTCCATTATAAAATACAAGAACGCGCCCGTCAATGCGGTATTTGTTCACATTTTGGAATGTTGTATAAAATTATTGCCTTAAATATTGTGAATATCAACAAATTCGTTTTGGGGCATGTCGTTATAAACAGAAATTATCCACGTTCTTTAATGAAACAGGAGAAAACACCCGCGCCCATCTTTACATTCCCACCGCCCTGCGATACACTGAATCAGGAAGGCAAAACCACTCCCAACTTGTGAAAGGACGGTGGTACCTCTTGACCTTACGTGGTAAGGATTTCTGCCGCATGCTCGACGCCACCCAGATCGGCAGCTGCTGCACCAAGGACGATATGGAGAAGCTGATCGCGCTCGCGCACGAACACCACTTCTTCTCGGTGATCGGGCCGCGCTGCTTTGTACCCCTGCTCGCCGCGGGGGTGCGCGGGAGCGACACCATCGCGGGCTCGGGCTGCTGCACCGACACCGGCTGCGAGCCGGGCTACCTCAAGGCGCATGCCGCGCTCGATTCCCTGCGCCTGGGAGCCGGAGAAATCGACATGGTGATGAACCTGCACTACTTCAAATCCGGGATGTATCAGGAGGTCGTCGAGGATATCCGCGCGGTCAAGGAGGCGGTGGGCGATCACGTTTTGAAGTGTATCATTGAGGTGCCGCTGCTGGATGACGGGGAAATTAAAACAGCCGCCGAGCTGGTGGTCGAGGGCGGGGCGGACTTCGTCAAGACCGCCACCGGCACGATCCCACAGCCCACCACGGTGCACCAGGTCGAGCTGATCGCGAAGGCGGTGCGCGGCCGGGCGCAGATCAAGGCGGCGGGCGGGATCCGCACGCTCCAAACGGTCGAGGAGATGATCGGGCTCGGGGTGACCCGGTTCGGCGTTTCGGTCGGCAGCGCCTTAAAAATCATGGAGGCGGCCGACGCAAGGTAGAAGTCACAAACAGCCCTCAGAGGAAAGGAAGGAATCAGCTATGCCCGTCAACGGAACCCAGTTTGCCCACATGCTGGATGGTACCCTCATCCACTCGACCTCGACGCTCGAACAGACCAGGGAGCTGCTCGATTATGCCAAGAAGTATCACTTCCATTGCGTCTTTGGGCCGCGGCCGTTCTACCCGGTGATCGCCGAGGCGCTGCGCGGCACCGACGTGCATTTCGGGTGCGGGTGCGGGGACAACCAGCCCAGCTACATCAAGGCCGAGTATGCCAAGAACGGCCTGTCCTTAGGCTGCAACGAGTTCGACATGGTCATCAACCTCCCCTACTTCAAGTCCGGGATGTACAGGGAGGTCGTCGAGGACATCCGGGTGCTGCGGGACACGGTGGGGGACCACATCTTAAAGTGCATCATCGAAACCCCGCTGCTCTCGGATGAGGAGATCGAGAAGGCCGTAGAGCTTACGATCGAGGGCGGCGCGGACTTTGTCAAGACCGCCGTCGGCCGGGACGGCCCGACCACCGTCCACCACATCGAGGTGGTCTCGAGGGCGGCAAAGGGGAGGATCCAGATCAAAGCCTCGGGCGGGATCCGGGACCTTGAGACGGTGGATCAGATGATCGAGCTCGGGGTGACCCGGTTCGGCGTAAGCTATCAAAGCGGGCTTGCCATCATGCAGGCCGCCGACAACCGCTAGAAGGAGGAAGCGCAATGCCTGTCAATGGAAAACAACTCGCCGCCATGATGGACGGCACCCTGATCGCCCCCTGCTCGACCAAGGCGCAGACCCAGGAGCTGATCGACGCGGCCAAGAAATATGGGTTTTATTCGGTCATCGGCGTGCCCTGCTTCTACCCCATGCTGGTGGAGGGGGTGCGGGGCACCGGGATCGTGGTCGGCTCGGGCTGCGGCGGGATCATGGTCCCCACCGAGATCAAGGTCCTGTTCGCCAAGGACGACCTGCGCGTCGGCTGCACCGAGTGCGACATGGTGATGAACCTGCCCGCCTTCAAGTCCGGGCTCTACGACGAGGTGGTCCGCGACATCCGCGCGGTCAAGGACGCGATGGGGGACCATGTACTTAAGTGCATCATCGAGACCCCGCTGCTGTCGGACGACGAGATCAGAAAGGCCTGCGAGCTGGTGATCGAGGGCGGGGCGGACTATGTCAAGACCGCCGTCGGCCGGGACGGCCCGGCGACGGTGCACCACATCGAGGTGATGGCCGAGGCGGTCAAGGGCCGGATCAAAATGAAAGCTTCGGGCGGGATTCGGGAGCTCGAGAAGGTGGACCGGATGATCGAGCTGGGCGTCTCCCGCTTCGGGGTGAGCTTCGGCAGCGGGATCAAGCTGATCGAAGCGGCAAACCAGAGATAAGGGAGGAGACATGATATGATAACAGGCTACGAGTTTTGCCGGATGACCGATGCGACGCTGACCACCACCCTGGCGGGGGTGAAGGAATATGAGGAGCTGATCGCACAAGCCAAGGAGTATCACTTTTACTCCCTCATCACCAACCGCTGGTTCATCCCGATGATTGTAAAAGGGCTGCAGGGGAGTGATACCCTGCCCGGGGCCGGGTGCAGCGCCACCAACGGGAGCGACCTTTGCGAGGTCAAGGCCTTTGCCGCCAAGACCGCCATCTCGCTCGGGGCGCAGGAGTGCGACATGGTGATGAACATCCCCCTCTTCAAGTCCGGGCTCTACGACGAGGTGGTCCGCGACATCCGCGCGGTCAAGGACGCGGTGGGCGATAAGCCCCTCAAGTGCATTATTGAGGTGTCCATCCTCTCGGACGAGGAGATCATGAAGGCGACCGAGCTGGTCATCGAGGGCGGGGCGGACTTCGTCAAGACCGCCACCGGCAAGCTGCCCGATCCGACCACCCTCCACCATGTCGAGATAATGGCCAAAGCCAACCGCGGCCGGATCAGGATGAAGGCGGCGGGCGGGATCCGCACCATCGAAACGGTGGAGCAGATGATCGGCCTGGGGGTCTCCCGGTTCGGGGTCGGCGCTGGCAGCGCCATCAAAATCGCGGCGCAGGCGGACGCGCGCTGACAAGAGAGAGAAGGGAGAACCCCATGGCCAAATATCTGCTTTCCCACGACATCGGCACCTCGGCCGACAAGGCGACCCTGTTCACCTTTGACGGAACCATCCTGCGCAGCCGGCTGGAGAGCTATCCGGTGCACTACTTCAACGCCAACTGGGCCGAGCAGGACGCCGAGGACTGGTGGAAAGCCTTTTGCAAAAACAACCACGCCATCCTCGAAGGCTTGGACCCCGCCGAGGTGGCGGCCATTTCCCTGAGCGGCCAGATGATGGGCTGCCTGCCGCTGGACCGGGACTGCAAGCCCATCCGCCCCTCGATCATCTGGACCGACGGGCGGGCCACCAAGGAGGCGGCCGCCCTGGAGGAGAAGGTGCGCCTGCAGAGCTTTTACAACATCGTGGGGATACGCCCCAGCGCCAACTTCACCATCGAAAAGGTGATGTGGCTGATGGAGCACGAGCCCGGGACCTATGAAAAGACCTATAAGTTCATGCAGTCCAAGGACTTCATCGGCGCGCGGCTGACCGGATCGTTTGTCACCGACCCGAGCGACGCGGGCTATACCCACGCCTATGACATGTACGGGCGCTGCTGGTCCGAGGTGATCTTTAAGGCCGCGGGCGCAGACGTCGAAAAGTTCCCCGACATCGTCGAGCCGGGCACTTTGATCGGGAAGGTGCGCGCCTCGGTGGCCGAAGAGGCCGGGCTTGCCCCCGGCACGCCGGTGGCCGAGGGGGTCGGCGACGGGCGCGCCTCGATGATCGGGATCGGGGTGCTGCGCCCCGGGGACGCCTACACCAGCCTCGGCACCTCGAGCTGGGTGAGCCGGATTACCGACGCGCCCGGGATGGACCCGCGCTGCCGGATCCAGAAGGGCGCCTTCACCCCCGGCACCTACAGCGACGGGGGGACCATGCAGGCGGGGGGGCTGAGCGTCAACTGGATGAAGAGCCAGCTCTGCCTCTACGAACAGGAGCTCGCAAAGACGGGGGGCGGCAGCGCCTACGACTATATCAACAAGGAGATCGAGAGCTGCCCCGCCGGCGCGGGCGGGGTGATCTTCCTGCCCTATCTGATGGGGGAGCGCGCTCCGCTGTGGGACAACGGCGCGAAGGGCGCTTTTCTGGGACTGCGGGGGGAGAGCACCCGGGCCGAGATGCTGCGCGCGGTGATGGAGGGGGTCTCGATGAACCTGACCATCATCCTAAAGATCATGCAGGGAATCAAGGACGACATGACCAGCATGCGGATCGTGGGCGGCGGCTCGAAGAGCGCCGTCTGGCGGCAGATCCTGGCCGACTGCTTCAACATGCCGATCGTCAAGACCAACATCTCGGACGAGGCCGGGAGCCTCGGCACGGCGGTGCTGGCGGGGATCTGCGTGGGGGTCTATCAGGACCTCGGCGCGGTGCACGCCTTCCACAAGGTCGAGAGCGTGACCGAACCGATCAAGGAGAACGTCGCGCGCTACCGGCAGCTGCAGCCCATCTTTGAGGACGCCTATTACGCGCTGCGCGAGATCAACCACCGGCTCGGGGAGCTGTAATGGAAAAATAAAAAGGGGCCGCGGGAATATTCCCGCGGCCCCTTTTCAGTCCGGTCTTATAAGCGGTAAAAGCCCATCGAGAAGCCGGGCAGCGCCGCCCCGGCGCGCTCCCCGCCCAGCAGCTCCTGCGCCCCCTGTGCGAAGGGGATGGGCATCTCGTTTTCGTCCGCGTTGATGGCAACGAGAATCCGCTCTCCCTCAAAGCTGCGCTCGAAGCAAAGCTGGCGGCTCTGCACGGCGACGTTGCGGTAGTCCCCGTAGCAGAGCGCCTTATACTCCTTGCGCAGGGCGATCAGGCGCTGGATGAGGGCGGTCAGCTCATTCGGCTGGGGGCTTTCAAAGCACGGGCGCAGGCTGTCGTCCGAGCCGGGCTCCTTTGTTCCCGCGGCGCCCCATTCGCTGCCGTAGTAAAGGCAGGGGATCCCCGGCATGCCGAAGAGCAATCCGTAGATCAGCGGCAGGCAGCGCGGCTGCGCCAAAAGGCTCGCGATCCGCGAAACGTCGTGATTGTCCACAAAGCTGAGCAGATGTTTGCCCTTATAAAGGGTCCAGTTTTCCGGCCCGAACTGCCGGTTCAGGGAATAGGAGATCTCGAACATGTTGCCGCTGTTGAAGCTCGAATGCATCCCCTTGTAGCACTCGTAATTGGTGCAGCTGTGAAGCATTTCGTCGTTGCAGATGAGGTTGTAGTCCCCGAAGAGCACCTCGCCCACCAGGAAGAACTCCGGCCCGAAGCGTTCGCTGCAAAAGCGGCGCAGGCGTTTTAAAAATTCCCGGTCCAGGCAGTAAGCCACGTCCAGGCGCAGCCCGTCGATCCCGAAGTCGCGCACCCAGCCCTCGATGCAGGAAAAGAGGTGCTCGACGACCGCGCCGTTTTGCAAGTTGAGCTTGACCAGCTCGTCGTGCCCCTCCCAGTCGCCGTAGGAAAGATTGTCGCCCCGGGCGTTCGGCTGACCGAAGTTCAGATAAAACCAGTCCTTGTAAGGAGAGGCCTCCCGGTTTTGGAGCACGTCCTGAAAGGCCCAGAACCCCCGGCCGACGTGGTTAAAGACCCCGTCGAGCACCACCCGGATGTTTCGTTCATGCAGCGCGCCGCAGACCGCCGCGAAATCCTCATTACCGCCCAGGCGGCAGTCGATCTTGCGGTAATCCCGCGTGTCGTAGCCGTGCCGGTCGGACTCGAAGAGGGGGGAGAAATAGACGGCCCCCACCCCGAGCCCATCGAGATAATCGCACCAGTCCAGCACCTTGCGAATGCGCGGGACGGCGACGCCGTCGTTCTCCTTCGGCGCGCCGCAAAACCCCAGCGGATAGATTTGATAGAATGTTTGCTCGTTGGCCCACATGGGCTCATCCCCCTGACAATATGAAGTATCATGCCTATGATATGTAAACAGGGCGCAAAGATGTCAGAGCTTTTGGATGCTCAAGGGGTTAATCAGGGAGATAATATTGGTCACCGTGCGCTCGGGCGCGCCGTGGTTATAGAGCTGGGTGTTGCACAGCCCCGCATACACCTCGTGGCGCTGGTCGTATAAAGCGCGCAGCTGCTCGCGGGTATTTTGCATGACCAGCGGGCGGTTGCTGGACTTGATCCGCTCATAGCAGATGTCAAAGTCGGTCGAGAGATAGACCACATAGCACTCGTACTCCTTCAGCAGCGCCGCGTTGTCCGGGTCCATCAGGGTGCCGCCCCCCACGGCGACGACCGGGGTGAACGGTCCGGGGGAGCGCAGCACGTTTTGCAGCGTGACATGCTCCAGCGCGCGGAAATATTCCTCCCCCTTTTCCTTAAAGATATTGGGGATGGACATTTTCTGCGTCTGCTCGATCTCCTCGTCGAGGTCGATGAACTTGTCCAGCAGGCGCTTTGCCAGCAGCCGCCCCACGGTGGTCTTGCCGCTGCCCATGAAGCCGCAGATCACGATCGGTTTTCCCATAGCGGTTTCCTCCGTTTCTATTCCTTTGAGCCGTCCTTGCACAGCACCTGCGCGAGCCGCTCCTCGATTTCTTGTAGCTGGTCTTCCCGAAACCTAGCCCCGTACCAGATTTCCTGCGCGGCCGCCGCCTGCAGGATCAGCATGCGAAGCCCGCCCAAAGCGGGTTTCTGGAGCTCCCCCGCGCGGCGCAGCAGCCGGGTCTTGTCAGGGTTATAGATACAATCGAACACCCGCCCGCACCGCTCGATGAGCGCGTCCGGCGCGGGGCATTCGTCCAAGTGCGGGAACATCCCGCAGGGGGTGGCGTTGATCAGCAGGCTGTAGCTTTCGTCCCCCTTTGCCGCGTCGCCGGTGAGCAGGGCGCGCGCAGGGACCTGGTAGGTGGCAGTGATTTCCTCTGCCAGCGCCCCGGCCCGCGGCAGCGAGCTTTCGCGCACCGCGAGGGTGACGGCGGCGCCCAGACGCGCGCACTCGATGGCGAACATCCGCCCAACGCCGCCGGCGCCCAGCACCAGAACGCTTCGCAGCCCTTCCTTCCAATCCCCCAGCGAGCGCAGAAAGCCGGTGCAGTCGGTGTTGTAGCCGACCGGCCCCTCGGCGGAGGGCGCGACGGTGTTCACCGCGCCGTAGCGCGCGGCGCTCATATCGAGGCGCGCGAGGTAAGGGACGACCTCCCCTTTATAGGGGATGGTGACGTTGAAGCCGTCGAGCCCCAGAAGCCCCGGCATTGCGGCGGGAAGCTCCTGCGGCGGCACGTCGCGCAGGGTATACTGAAGCTCTGCCCCGGTGCAGCGCGCGAGCAGGGAATGCACCTGCGGGGAGAGACTGTGGCCGAGCGGATGGCCCAGAAGGGCAAACTGCATGGCGGATCCTCCAATCTGTCACAAACACATGTTCCATATCGGGATACTATGATTATACCCTATTTTTCCAAAAAGCGAAAGAAAAGAGGGAAAAGGGGATGAAGAAATTCTAAAAGGTATAATCCATAATTTTGTGGCATATAACGAGAACAGCCCCGGTTTGTGGACAAAGGGGCTTGGGAAAAGAAACTGTTAATAAATTATAAAAATCCTGCATGGCCCTTGATAAATGTGGCAAAAACAGGTATGATGATTTTCGTGAAGAGACGGCCGCCTGCCGGCGGCAAGGCAACGTTACTGAAGGAGGCAACGAAAAATGGAGACCTTTGACAGGGTGCGGGACATCCTCTGCGAGCAGCTGGACATCGAAAGTGACGAAGTGACGACGGAAGCTTCCATCCTCGATGACCTGGGCGCGGACTCCCTGGACGTGGTGGACCTGGTGATGAACCTCGAGGAAGCGTTCGACACCGAGATCCCGGACGAGGATATCGAGCAGCTCAAGACGGTGGGGGACGTGGTCCGCTACATCGACGAGCACATGCCCGAGCCCGAGGCAGAGAGCGAGGAATAACGTTTTCTTGGAAACCACTCCGCTATGGGGTGGTTTCTTTGCATGTTGGCGGCCCTGTGCCGGGATTTTAGCAAATGATGGTTGAAAAATCGCCGGCAAGATAATATAATAAGAGAACATGGGCGCGGCGGGGCTCCCGCCGCGAAATGGACAGGCACTTGAACCATCTGATTCAAGAGGAGAAATGAAAAAATGGATTTTATCCTGAACGGCCTTTTGCAGATCACCTGGCAGCAGGTGGTGATGTGGGCCGTGGGCGGACTGCTCATCTGGCTGGCGATCAAAAAGGACTTTGAACCCGCCTTGCTGCTGCCGATGGGCTTCGGCGCAATTTTGGTCAACCTCCCCCAGTCCGGGGCCATCAACCAGGTGATGGCGGGCGTGGGCGAGACGCACGGGATCGTGCAGTGGCTCTTCGAGGTCGGGATCGAAACGAGCGAGGCGCTCCCGCTGCTGCTTTTCATCGGGGTGGGCGCGATGATCGATTTCGGGCCGCTGCTTTCAAACCCCAAGATGTTCCTCTTCGGCGCGGCCGCACAGGCGGGGATTTTCCTGACCGTGATCGCGGCGGTGCTGCTGGGCTTTAACCTCACCGACGCGGCCTCGATCGGGATCATCGGCGCGGCGGACGGCCCCACCTCCATCCTGGTGGCCCAGACCTTCGGCTCGCAGTACTTCGGCGCCATCTCGGTGGCGGCCTATTCCTACATGGCGCTGGTGCCGATCATCCAGCCCATCGCCATCAGGGCGGTGACCACTAAAAAGGAGCGGCAGATCCACATGCCGTATAACCCGCGCAATGTCTCCAAGACCACCCGGATCCTGTTCCCGATCATCGTGACCATCATCGCAGGGATCGTGGCGCCGGCTTCGGTCTCGCTGGTCGGGTTTTTGATGTTCGGCAACCTGATAAGAGAGTGCGGCGTGCTCGAGCGCCTTTCCGACACGGCGCAGAACAACCTCGCCCAGCTGGTCACGCTGCTGCTGGGGATCACCATCTCCTTCTCGATGACCGCCGAGAGGTTCGTCAGCATACAGACGGTGATGATCATGGGCCTGGGGCTTATCGCCTTCGTGTTTGACACCATCTGCGGCTGCCTCTTCGCGAAGGTCCTCAACCTTTTCCTAAAGGAGAAGATCAACCCGATGGTCGGCGCGGCGGGCATTTCGGCCTTCCCCATGTCGGCGCGGGTGGTACAGAAAATGGCCATCAAGGAGGACTCGCAGAATCATATCCTGATGCACGCCGTCGGCGCGAACGTGTCGGGGCAGATCGCCTCGGTGCTCGCGGGCGGGATGATCCTGGGGCTCGTGCCCGGGATGCTCGGTTAAGGAGGAAAACAGAATGGGTAATTTCCTAAATGGCCTGATGATGAATGCCGGCGTGATCGGCGGGGCGGACGGCCCGACGGCCGTCTTCGTAGCGGGAGAAGGGGACCTTTTCCACGCCCTGACCCTGCTCTGGCAGGGGATGACCGGGATATTCGTGGTGATGATCGTCATCTCGCTGATCGTCTACCTGCTTTCAAAGATCACCTCCCCCAAAAAGGGCGAAGGGGAAGAATAATCAAGATTAAAGATTAAGGGTGTGTGAACCAATGGCGGACCAGAAGAAAATGGTCGAAGAGATCACCTCGATGGACGAGGATTTTGCGAAATGGTACACCGATGTGGTGAAGAAGGCCGAGCTGATCGACTATTCGTCGGTGCGCGGCTGCATGGTGTTTGAGCCGTACGGCTACGCGATCTGGGAGAATATCCAGAAGATTTTGGACGGCATGTTCAAGGAGACCGGGCACCAGAACGTCTATATGCCCATGCTGATCCCCGAGAGCCTTCTGCAAAAGGAGAAGGACCATGTCGAGGGCTTCGCCCCCGAGGTGGCCTGGGTGACCCAGGGCGGCGGGCAGGAGCTCGAGGAGCGGCTTTGCATCCGCCCCACCTCCGAGACTCTCTTCTGCGAGCATTACCGCAACGTCATCCACTCCTACCGCGACCTGCCCAAGCTCTATAACCAGTGGTGCTCGGTGCTGCGCTGGGAGAAGACCACCCGCCCCTTCCTGCGCAATATGGAATTCCTCTGGCAGGAGGGGCACACCATGCACGAGACCGCCGAGGAGGCCGTCGCAGAGACTGAGCAGATGCTGAACATCTACGCGCGCTTTTGTGAGGAGTACCTCGCCATCCCGGTGGTCAAGGGCAGAAAGACCGACAAGGAGAAATTCGCCGGGGCCGAGGCGACCTATACCATCGAGGCGATGATGCACGACGGCAAGGCGCTGCAGTCCGGCACCTCGCATTATTTCGGCGACGGGTTCGCCCGCGCGTTCGACATCCAGTTCCAGGGGCGGGACAACAAGCCCCAGTACCCGCACCAGACCTCTTGGGGGGTGTCCACGAGGATCATCGGCGGGATCATCATGACCCACGGGGACGACAGCGGCCTGGTGCTGCCCCCCGCCATCGCGCCGGTGCAGGTGATGGTCATCCCGATCGCCCAGCACAAGGAGGGCGTGCTCGAGAAGGCGGAAGAGGTCAAGAAGATGATCTCGGACTACTGCCGCGCCGGGATCGACTGCAGCGACAATTCCCCGGGCTGGAAGTTCGCCCAGTATGAGATGAGGGGCGTTCCGCTGCGCCTCGAGCTCGGGCCCAAGGACATCGAAAAGGGCCAGTGCGTGCTGGTGCGCCGCGACACCCGCGAGAAGGCCTTTGTGCCGCTGGAAAAGCTCTCGGCCGAGATTCCCCGGCTGCTCAAAGAAATCCACGACTCCCTCTTCGCGCGGGCGCTCGAGAACCGCGAGAGCCGCACCTTTAGCGCCACCACGCTCGAGGAGCTAACGAAGATCGCGGACGAGCGCAGCGGCTACATCAAGGCGATGTGGTGTGGGGACCTCCAGTGCGAAGAGAAGCTCAAGGAGGTCGCGGGGGTCTCCTCGCGGTGCATCCCCTTCGAGCAGGAGCATATCAGCGATACCTGCGTCTGCTGCGGCAAGCCGGCCAAAGAGATGGTTTACTGGGGCAAGGCGTATTAAGGAGCGCGGGGGAGGATTCCCGCACGTCAAAGGATGGTGAAGACCGATGAAGAAAAGTTTGATCGCCCTGCTGCTCGCGGCGGTTATGGCGCTGTGCGCCTGCCAGTCGCGCACGGACACGCCGCAGGATTTTGACAGCGAAGCGCAGCAAAGCTCATCGCAGGAGGAGGCTCCAGAGGAGGAGCAGCCCCCCGAGGAAAGCGAGGAGAGCGAGCCGCAGATGACCGAGGAGGAGGCCAAGGAGCTGGTGGAGGACCTGCTGCAAAGCGGGAACCTGCTGGCGCTGGTCGCCAACTACAACGGATCGTTCGATAAGCCCGAGGAGATTTCCCAGGTGCAAATGCTCTGGTCCCTCTACAAATGGGCCGAGCTCAGCGGACAGATCCAGCAGCCCGAGGAGCCGGACTACGAGGGCTACGCCCAGGCCGACAAAGCGACCGTCGACGCTTTGCTGCTGCGCTGGTACGGGGTCAAGAGCCTGGACTATAGCGGCAACGCGCAGACGCTGGGCGACATCGCCAGCGGCGATCCGGTCAACTTCGACCCCGAGAAAAACACCTATTACTTCATGGACGCCGACCTGCCGCTGAACGAGCGCGCCGAGCTCGGGGCCGTCAGCCTCGGGGAGGACGGGACGATCACTGCCGAGTTCGACACCACCCAGATCGAGGGCGGCGAGTATGTGCAGACCTACCGCCTGAAACTGGCCCCCTATGAGGAAGACGGGCACTATTACCTGACCAGCCTCAACAAGGGGAAGACCGACTGAGAAACTTTAAGGGATCAAGGAAAACTGCGGGCGCCCGCAGTTTTCTTGGTTTAGGGGGAAGTGTGCATGGAAGGGCCCGAAAGCCTCGGGGGCGGGGTGAAAATTTACGTCAGCCGCGCGCATCGCTTCGGCACCGACGGCTTCCTCCTCTCCGACTTCTGCGCGGCTGGGAAGGGCGAGGTTGCCGCCGACCTGTGCAGCGGCTGCGGGATCGTGGCGCTGCTCTGGTACCGGAGACGGGAGCGCGCGCCCGCGCGCTGCCACTGCGTCGAGGTGCAGCCCGAGGCGGCGGCGCTCCTGGAGCGCTCGGCCGGGGAGAGCGGGCTGCAAGGGAAAATCCTGCCCCTCTGCCGGGACTTGCGGGCGCTCACCCGGGAGGACATCCCCAGCGCCAGCTGCGATCTCGTCAGCTGCAACCCGCCCTACAAGGCGGCGGGGCGGGGGATCGAAAGCGCACGGGAGCACGCGCTCAAGGCGCGGCACGAGGCGCTTTGCACCCTGACGGACGTCTGTACCTGTGCGGCGCGGATTTTGAAGGTGGGCGGCAGGCTCTGCCTGTGCCAGCGGCCCGAGCGGCTGCCGGAGGTCTTCGCCGCCATGCAGGAGGCGGGGATCGAGCCCAAGCGGATGCGCCTGGTGCAAAAGCGGGGCGACACCCCGCCCTGGCTGGTGCTCATCGAGGGGCGGCGCGGTGGACGGCCATTTTTAAAGGTCGAGGCCCCGCTGCTCGTCCAGGACGGGGCCGGCGGGTTTTCCGCCGAGCTGCGGCAAATTTACGGATGGGAAGGGAAGATAGATGGGTAAGCTCTATATCGTGGGCACGCCGATCGGAAATCTCGGGGACCTTTCCCCGCGGGCGGCAAAGGTGCTGGGGGAGGTGGATTTCATCGCCGCCGAGGACACCCGGGTCAGCCGCAAGCTGCTCAGTCACCTCGGGCTCCACAAGCCGATGGTCAGCTATTACGAGCATAACCTGCGCGAGCGGGGGGAGGAAATCCTCTCGAGGCTGCAGGCGGGAGAGAGCTGTGCCATCGTCACCGACGCGGGGATGCCCTGCATTTCCGACCCGGGCGAGGACCTGGTGCGCCTCTGCGCCGAGCGCGGGATCGGGATGGAGGTGGTCCCGGGGCCGAGCGCCGTCATCGCGGCGCTGGCCGTCAGCGGCCTGCCCACCGGGCGCTTCTCCTTCGAGGGATTCCTTTCGGTCAAGCGCTCGAGCCGGATGGCGCATCTGGAGGAAATTAAAAACGACCGGCGCACCCTGATCTTTTACGAGGCGCCGCACAAGCTCTGCGATACATTGGACGATTTGGCGGGGGCGCTCGGGCCGCGCCAAGTCTCGGTGGCCAAGGAGCTGACCAAGGTCCATGAGACGGTGCTGCGCACCACCCTCGACGAGGCCGCCCGCTACTACCGCGAGCACCCGCCGAAGGGGGAGTATGTGCTGGTGATCGAGGGGGCGAAGCCCGCAAAAGAGGAAGAGGGGGCTCTCTCCTTTGAAGAGGCGGTAGCGATGGTCCGAAAGCTGTCCGCCTCGGGCAAGGCGATGAGCGAAGCCTGCCGCGAGGTGGCCTCCCTGAGCGGGCACAAAAAGGGCGAGCTCTACAAGGCCGCCCTGCAAACAGAGGAATAGAAGAGCAATCAAGGCGCCCCGGGAGGTCTCCCGGGGCGCCGCTGGCATGAAAGGGCCCGTTTTCCCATAGAATGGAGCATGGACAAAGTGGGGAGGGCGTTTCATGCAGACGGGCTATTTCTTCCTGGTGGTGCTGGTGGTGGGGGTAATCTTCGTCAACGGCTGGACCGATGCGCCCAACTCGATCACCTCGATCGTCTGCACCGGGGTGCTTCCCTTCCGCAGGGCGGCTCTTCTCGCGGCGGGATGCAACCTGTGCGGGCTGCTGCTGAGCTGGCTCTTGGCGCCCAAGGTGACCAACACCATCCGCGAGATGGCGGACTTTTCACAGACGGACCCCTTTTCGGCCCTGAGCGCCCTGTGCGCGGCGATGGCGGCGGTCATCCTCTTCGCGGTGGCCGCCTGGATATTCGGGATTCCCACCAGCGAGAGCCATGCGCTGCTGGCCGCCCTGTCGGGCGCCGCCGCCGCGCTGGGCGGCAAGGCGGCGATCAGCGAGGGGGCCTGGGGCAAGGTGCTGTGGGGACTGCTGCTCTCCTCGGCCGGGGGGCTGGTGCTGGGCTTTTTGGTGTGCGGCCCCTGTGCGCGGCTGCTGAAGCGGGGCGGACACCGTGGGGCGCGGCGGATACAGCTCTTTTGCTCGGTGCTCCTCTCCCTTATGCACGGCGCGCAGGACGGGCTCAAATTCGTGGGTGTGCTGCTGGTGGCCGACTCCTTCCTGCTGGGCGCTCCGGCAAGCAGCGAGGTGGACCTCTCGGGGAGCCTCGGCGCTGTGCTGCTCTGTGGGGTGGTCATGTCGGTCGGGACCCTGGTGGGCGGGAGGCGGATCATCGAGGCGGTGGGCGAGCAGATGGTTTCGCTCGGGGAGCGCAGCGGGAGTGCAAGCGACCTTGCCGCCGCGCTGCTGCTGCTCGGCGCGACCGCCACCGGCATACCGATGAGCACCACCCACACCAAAACCTGCGCGGTGATGGGCGCGGGGCTGCGCTGCGGCGAAACGGTGCACCTGAGAGTGGTGGGACGGATGGCGCTCGCCTGGGGGATCACCTTCCCCGTCTGCGGGCTGATCGGATGGCTCATTACCCGGCTGGTGGTCGGGGCATAAAAAGTCCTGCGCACTCAAACGGGTGCGCAGGATTTTTTAAATCTATTGGGTGAGCTGCAGGATTTTCCCGATGTCGTGGAGCACCTCGGTCTTGGAGATGACCACCACCTTGTCCCCGGCTAAAATCTGGGTGTTGCCGCGGGGGATGATCAGCTTGTTGTCCCGGGTAATCGAGACTACGATCGAATCCACCGGCATGGACAGCTCGCTGAGACGGATCCCGTTGAGCTTAAAGTCGGGCGGGATCGACAGCTCGCTCAGCGACGCCTCGCCGCGGTTGATGGCGGCCAGCTGCTTGATGGCCGAGATGTCGATCTCCCGCTCGAGCAGCCGCACGATGTTGTCGGTGCTGGAGATCGGGATGTCCACCCCGAGCTGCTGCATCACCTTGGCGTTCTTGGGGTTGTTGACCCGCGCCACCGTGCGGCGCACCCCGAACTTTTTCTTGGCCAGCTGGCAGATGATCAGGTTGTTTTCGTCCTTCCCGGTCACCCCGACCAGGGCGTCGGCCCCTTCGATCCCGGCCGAGCGCAGCACCTCGATGAGCGAGCCGTCGCCGCAGATGATGGGGATATCCAGGTTGTTGGCCAGCATGACGCACTGGTCCTTGTTGATTTCGATGACGTGGGGGTCGTGCCCGTGGGAGAGCAGCGTCTGCGCGAGGTAGTAGCCCACCTTTCCGCCCCCGACGATGATGACTTTCATAGTGTGATTCCCTCTCCGCTCAATCCACGAGCTTGGTGTAGATCAGCCGGTCCTTGGCCGCCAGACGCACCCGTCCGTCCCGGGCGAAATCCAGGCTGCCGTCCTCATGCAGCACGCCGAGGAGCATCTCCCCCTTCGGCACCGGCAGCTCGCTAAGCATATCCCCCGCGTATTTCAGCGGCAGGGGGACGGTATCGAAGGCGACCACCGACGAGTCGAAGGTCAGCTGCTTGGTCTCGTCGGTGTCGATGAGCATGGAGTAGACCGCTTCGACGGTGATGTTGGTCGGGCAGATGGTCTTGAGCCCGAAGTGGGAGAAGACGTCCTTGCGCTGCGGGTCGTAGATGCGCGCGAGCACCCGGGGCACATGGAAAATCTCCTTGGCCACCTGGGAGACCATGATGTTGACGTTGTCGTCCCGCGTCACGGCGGCCAGGGCGTCGCACCCCTGGATCCCGGCGCGCTTTAATACGTCCTGGTCGATGGGGATCCCCTGGACCGTGAAGCCGGCAAAGTCGTTGTCGAGCAGATCGAAGCTCTCCGGGTTGCGGTCCACGATGGCAACGTCGTGACCGAGCTGGCTGAGCAGATTGGCCAGATGGGACCCCACCTTGCCGCAGCCGATGATCAGTATATTCATTCCATGACCCCCAACAATTAGGTTCATTGCGTAAAAAATATTATACCCGCTTTTCCATGAAAAAGCAATTGCCGGGGTGCTTCTTTCATCCCGCTCACAGGACGCCGCGGCAGGAACGGGGGAGCCCGTCCGGGGGCGCAGAGAACGAAGACAACTTTTTACCAATATACTGGTAGCAAGGAGCATCCATAAAAATGCAAAAAAGAAAGGGAGATTCACCTATGGATAAGCAAATCAGCCTCAGCGAGCTTGATATAGACCACAGCGCCAAGGTGCAGGCGCTGGATTTTGACGGAAACGAGCGGCGCAGGATGCTGGACCTCGGACTGCGCGAGGGCAGCGTCATCAAGCCGGTGCTCAGCAGTCCCTCGGGCAACCCGACCGCCTACCAGGTGTGCGGCGCAATCATCGCTTTGCGCAGCTGCGACAGCATGCGGATCAGCGTTTCCCCCCTCGCCGCGCAGGGAGGTGCCATCTAGCATGGCCCTTCTGCACAGCGCACCGCAAAGCGTTCCGCCGATACATAGCACGGCCCCGGGCGGCTATACCGTCGCCTTGATGGGGAACCCGAACGTCGGGAAGTCCACCGTCTTCAACTTCCTGACGGGAATGCATCAGCACACCGGCAACTGGCCGGGTAAAACGGTGGCGGTCGCCAGCGGCGAGTACCTCTATGGGGACAGGCAATACACCGTGATCGACCTGCCGGGGACCTACTCGCTCTCGGCAAACTCGCCGGAGGAAGAGATCGCGCGGGATTACCTGTGTTTCGAGCATCCGGATGTGACCATCGTGGTGGCGGACGCCACATCCCTGCTGCGCAACCTGAACCTCCTGCTGCAGACGCTGGAGATCACCGGGAACGTGGTGCTCTGCGTCAACCTGATGGACGAGGCGAAGCGCAAGGGGATCACGGTGGATGTTAAGGCGCTGGAAAAGCGCTTGGGGATCCCGGTGGTGGCTGCTTCGGCGGCGCAGGGCGAGGGGATGAAGGAGCTGATGGAGGCGGTAGGGCGCGCCTGCGACGAACCGGCGAGCCCGGATATCGCGCCGGTCGGCTACGGCCCGGTGCTGGAGAACGCGCTGGACACCGTCAAAGAGAGCCTGCCCTTCATGGGCGAGCGGGAAAAGCGGTTCGCGGCGCTGCAGCTGCTCTGCGCACAGGAGGAGCTGGCGCTGCGCTTCGTGCGGGAAAACGGGGTGGAACCTTCCGGCCAGAACCTCGACTCCTCGCTCGACCACGCCTGGCATATCCTGCGCCTGTCCGGCGTGCGCCCCGAACGGATCGAGGACCTGGTCGTCAAGAAGATCGGCACCCGGGCTCAGGAAATCTATGAGGAGACGGTGCGCACCTTCTGCAGCCGCCGCTCGTCGCGGGACTTAAAGCTCGACCGGGTGCTCACCTCCAAGCGCTACGGCATCCCGATCATGCTGCTGCTCCTGTGCGCGGTGTTCTGGCTGACCATCACCGGGGCGAACTACCCGAGCGCGGCGCTCTCCACCCTGCTGTTCGGGTTGGGGGACGTCATGGGCGGATGGTTGAGCGCCGCGGGCGCGCCGCAGTGGCTCTACGGCTTTTTGATCATGGGGGTCTGGCGCACCGTGGCCTGGGTCGTGTCGGTTATGCTGCCCCCGATGGCGATCTTCTTTCCACTGTTCACCCTGCTCGAGGATTTGGGGTATCTACCGAGGGTCGCCTTCAATATGGATAACGCCTTCTACCGCTGCGGGGCCTGCGGCAAGCAGGCGCTGACCATGTGTATGGGCTTTGGCTGCAACGCGGCCGGGGTGATCGGCTGCCGGATCATCTCCTCTCCCCGCGAGCGGCTGATCGCGATCCTGACCAATAATTTTGTCCCCTGTAACGGACGTTTTCCGACCCTTATTGCAATTATCACCATGTTCTTTTGCGGGACGCTGGTGGCCCCGCTCGATTCGGTCCTCTCGGCGCTGCTACTCACCGGTGTGATCCTCTTCGGCGTGGCGATGACCCTGCTGGTGAGCAAGCTCCTTTCCAAGACGGTGCTCAAGGGCCTACCCTCCTCCTTCACGCTCGAGCTGCCGCCCTACCGCAAGCCGCAGGTGCTCAAGGTGGTAGTGCGCTCCATCTTTGATCGGACCCTCTTCGTGCTCGGGCGGGCGGTGGCGGTCGCCATTCCCGCGGGAGCGCTGATCTGGCTGATGGCCAACGTTATGGTCGGCGATGTGAGTGTGCTCAGCCTCTGCGCCGGATTTTTGGACCCCTTCGCTCAACTGCTGGGGATGGACGGCGTTATCCTTTTGGCCTTCATTCTGGGGCTGCCGGCCAACGAGATCGTGGTGCCGATCATCATTATGAGCTACATGGCGACCGGACATATGATCGAGATGGAAAATCTCAGCGCGCTGCGCGCCCTGCTGGTGGATCACGGCTGGACTTGGGTGACGGCCTGCTGCGTCATGCTCTTTTCGCTGGTACATTTCCCCTGTGCGACCACCATGCTGACCATCAAAAAGGAGACGGGGAGCCTCAAATGGACCGCGCTTGGATTCTTGATTCCAACGGTGCTGGGGATGATGATCTGCGCGGCGTTCAATCTGATTTTTGGATGATGAAATTTGTAGGAAATTTGAAGTTGTCTGTTTGAGGGACGAAAAAGTCTAAGTCAAATTACAAATAAGGCAAGAGCCCCGGATGGTCATATTGACCATCCGGGGCTCTTGGACATTGGTTAGAAAGTCTAATTTCCCCAAATGAAGTCGACAATTTTCGTCAATATATTGACTGTATTTTCCAATGTGGTATAGTAAAGGGGAGGATAAGACAAAGAACTGAGGTGTGCTTTATGTGTTTAAAAGGAAAGGTCAGCTTGCGGATCGTCAGTATGATTCTTTTTATGGCCGTTGTTTTGACGGGGATGCCGTTTAGTGGGCCCTTTAGCGTGGTCGCCTATGGAGCCTCGGGAACGGAGCGTACGGTTGGGGAGTCTGGATACCAGGTAGAAACGACGGTGACCTTTAGAGGACAGCCCGTCAAAGATAAAACGGTTCATTTGCACTGCCAGCCGGACAAGGGGTCAAACTTTAAAGTCGCGGCACGCACTGACATAGACGGCATGGTATCCTTCGACAGCTTACCGGCTGGAGAATGCTATTTTACCATAGAAGCATCTGACTCAGATGATTTTAGCGAATATGACGGCAAATTTTCCGGGCAGACTTTTCACGTCCCGCAGGGGCCGGTTCCTTTAATTGAACTGGAGGAAGGGGAAACGATTTCTTTTAGTGTTTCCTTGGAAAATGGGCAGAAACTGGATGAGTTGTCGGTTGCTCTGTGTTTCTGGTCTCCGAAGGACTACATTTCTAAAGATATATGGAAGCTCTTGTCGGCGCCGCTCGGTTCAAATCCAACGATTACTTTTAGCAATCTTCCAAAATGGGACAAGTGTTCCATACGGATTGATCGGGTTGAAGGACAAAATATAAAATATTGGGGAGAGGATTTCGGAGAATACTTCTCGATTCCTGGCAGTGCTCCGGACATTGTTCTGGAGGCGGGGTACAGCGGCTCTACTCGCGTAACCTTGGATGGCGTTCCCCAGAAGGGCGCTTATGTCAACGTGGAGGGTGTGCACGATAATATTTCTGTGAAGACAGATAGCAACGGAGTGGCGACATTTACCAACCTTCCTTCTGCGCAAAGTGCTTATTTTACGGTGTTTCGCAAAAAGGGGGAATTCGCCGCTTACAATGGTGCGAATGAGGGCAAGGTTTTTGCGACCACGGATGGCAACTATCCCAATATCGAATTGAAAAAAGGGAGAGCCTTCACAGCAAAATTTTTGGATCGGGGCAAACCTCTGACGAATACTTTGGTTCATGTTTGCCAACTTGATGCGATGAATGAGACATGGACAGTCGCCGACGAGGTGACGGATCAAAACGGCACGGCCACCTTCACCAATGTTCCGGCTGGAGGAAATTATTACTTTATCCTCTTTAACCGGGTTAGCGAAACTGTCTGGAAGTCGTTCTATAGTGGCGAGGACCTCCCGAAATACACCCTCCCGGCCGATATCACCATCGACATCAGCGACAATCCCAGCGGCGGTTCATCGACGAGTTCGCGCAGAAAGGACAAGAACGACAACAGCGGGAACTGGAACCAGTCTTATACCGCGCCGAAGCTCGGCGGCAGCGCCCCTGCACCTATAAGCGGGCCGGTCAATACCGAGACCGCCGTCAACCTGACCAGGGAGGCGCTCAAGGTGGCCGGGCAGGCCGGAAACACTTCCGCTGTAGTTAAGTTCCGGAATGTCGGCGCAATGACGCTGGCCACGGCGCGGGCGATCGGGGAAGCGGCGGGAACCACGCCGGTCAAAATTTACGCCGACTCCACGCTGGGTGACGGTACCGTCGATGTGCGGCTGACCCTTAGCCCCGCGCAGATGACCAAGGATATCGACCTATCCGCCTCTACGGTTTCCGAGCGCGCAAAATCCACCAAGGCGCTCTTTGGCAAATGGTTTAAAAACCGTTTGCAGGTAATCAGCTTCACGCAGCAAGGGAGCTTCGGCATGCCGGTCGAAATCGCAGTCAAGCCGGACAAGGAGCTGGATCAAAAGTCTCTTTACTTCTACCACTATGACAAAGAGACCAACTCTTATAAACAGATTCCCGCACCCAATTATTGGATGGATGAAAACGGGTACCTGCACTTCACTACCTCCCTCGCAGGGGACGTTATCATCACGGATGCGCCGCTTCAAAAGTAATAGCGGTCCCAATTGTTATATCAGCCGCCCGGCCTTCTATTTGGAAGGCCGGGCGGTTTTTTGCTTGCCAAACGGAGAAGGGATGCTATAATAGCCGGTAGACGGCCAGGGCAATACCAACATCCCGCCTTCTTGGTTTGCGCGCAGGCCTATAAAACAACAGCCGCAGTAACATCGCTTGAGGAGGATCACCATGCTGGATCAGAAATTGCAAGAGCAGATCGACAGCTTTGTAGAAAAGAACCGGAATCAGATCGTGGAGACGGTGCGCGCATTGGTACAGATCGACAGCCTGCGCGGGGCACCGCTTCCCGGCGCGCCCTATGGGGCGGGCCCGAGACGGGCGCTGGACCGTGCGCTCGCCATCTGTAAGGAGCAGGGCCTCTCGGTCGCCGACCACGAGGGCTACTGCGGCAGCGCGGTGCTGCCGGGGCAGGAGGGCGAGATCGCCCTGGCGGCCCATCTGGACATCGTGCCGGTGGGGGAGGGCTGGTCGGTGGATCCCTTCTCGGCCACCCTGCGCGACGGCTACATCGTCGGCCGGGGCGCGAGGGACAACAAGGGGGCCTTTGCCGCCGACCTGTACGCAATGCTCTGCCTGCGCGAGCTCGGCGTGCCGCTGCGCCACTCGCTGCGCCTCATCATGGGCTGCAACGAGGAGACCGGGATGAAGGATATGGAATATTACCTCTCCAAGAACAAGGCGCCCGACTTCACTCTGGTGACCGATTGCAGCTTCCCGGTCTGCCACGGGGAAAAGGGCGGCTTCTCGGGGGACATTATTTTCCCGAAGCCCGCGCGGGTGCGTCGGGCCGGCGGGGGCGTGGCACGAAACATCGTGCCCGCGCAGGCCAGCGCCGAGGTGGATTGCCAAGGTCTTGACAAGGAAAGAATCCTGGCCCTGGCCGGGGAGGCCGAAGGGATTTGCGCGAAAATGGAAGGGGACACCCTGACGGTCAGCGCCGAGGGGATCTCCTTTCATGCGGCCTTCCCCGAGGGATCCAAGAACGCTATCGGACGCCTGCTTCGCTTTCTGTGCGGCGCCGGGCTGCTCGAGGGGGAGGACTTTGAGCGCGGGCGTTTCCTGGCGGATACACTTGAGCACTATTACGGCGAGACGCTCGGGATCGCCTGCGCCGACGCCCAGACCGGCAAGCTGACCTGTGTGGGCGGCCTGCTCTTCGAGGAGAGCGACGGGCTGCATTTGAACCTCGACATCCGCTACCCCGTCACCGCCTCGGGCGGCAAGATCGGCAAAAAGATCGCCGCCGCCTGCAAGGAGCACGGCTGCTCCTTTGTGGTCACCAAGGACGACGCGGGCACCTATGTCCCCGCCGACCACCCTGCGGTACAAACGCTCTGCCGGGTCTACCGGGAGCTCACCGGCAGCGGGCGCGCCCCCTATACCATGGGCGGCGGGACCTACGCGCGCAAGTTCCCGAACGCCGTGGCCTTCGGGCCGGGCGACCCCGAGGAGAAGCTCCCCTACGAGCCGGGACGCGGGGATGCGCATCAGCCGGATGAGAGCCAGAATATCGGGATCCTGCTGCGCTCGATTAAAATTTATGTGGCGGCAATCCTCGAGCTCGACAAAATTTTATGACGCCGGGTGTTATCGTTTGGGACGGAAGAAGCGCACAGCCTCTCCCGTCCCAATCTCTTTCTTACACAAATCCGACATGGGATTTTCATCAAGAATTCACAAAATAGGGGATTTTCACTAAAATACCCTTTACAAATTTCAGATTTATGATATGATCTAGCTACGTGATAATATTAGAAGTATTATTAGAAACCTTATCAGAGGAGTGATCATATGAACGCAAGGGAACGCGTTCTGGCGGCGGTTGCCGGAAAACCGGTTGACCGGACGCCGGCAGGCTTCTGGCTGCACTTCACCGAGGACAAGCAGAACGGCGAGGCGGCGGTACAGGCGCACCTGGACTATTTTGAGAAGACCGGCACGGACATCATGAAAATCATGACCGAAAACCTGGTCCCGCACGACGTGCCGATCAAGACTGCCTCCGACTGGAAGAGCATAAAGCCTTTCACCAGAAACTCGAAGTTCATCACCGACCAGGTGGAGATCATCAAGCGGATTCTGGATAAGGTCCACGATCAGGGGATCGTGCTGGCCACCATCCACGGAATTGTGGCCTCGGCCTGGCACGCGAGGGGCGGCCCGGCGGGCTATGAGACGGGAAGCAGCTTTCTGGCCGAGCATCTGCGCGAGAATCCCGAGGCGGTGTCCTACGGCTACCAGGTGATCGCCGAGGCGGTGGCCCTGCTGACCGAGGAGAGCTTAAAGGCCGGGGTGGACGGGATCTATTACGCCGCGCTGGGCGGCGAGAGCTACCTCTTTAACGACGAGGAGTTCGAGCGGTACATAAAACCCTGCGATCTGCGCATCCTCGAAGCGGCGAAGAAGGTGCCCGCCTTCAATATCCTGCACGTCTGCAAGGACCGTCTCAACCTGGGCCGTTATACCGACTATCCCTGCGAGGTGGTCAACTGGGGCGTCTACGAGCAGAACCCCTCGCTGGAGGAGGGCAAGAAGCTCTTCCCGGGCAAGGTGCTCCTGGGCGGGCTGGACGATCGGGCCGGCGTGCTGGTCGACGGGCCGAAGGAGGCCATCGAGCAGGAGGTCTACTCGGTTCTCGACCGGATGGGGACCACCGGATTTTTGCTGGGCGCCGACTGCACCCTGCCCACCGAGATCCCCTACGCGCACATCCGCACCGCCGTCGAGGCGACCGGGAAGTACGCTTCCCGCTAGAAAGGTGAATAACGGCCGAGGGCCGTTCATTAGGAATAGACGTATAAGCATTTAGGAGGATTACCACATGAAAACAAGGTTGATTGCAACTCTGCTTGCCGCCTGCACACTGGCCTCCATCGCCGCTGGCTGCGGCGGCAGCGAGGCCCCGGCCGAGTCTTCCTCGGCCGCTCCCGAGAGCAGCGAGGCCGAAGCCCCCGCCTCCAGCGAGGCCGAGACCCCTGCCGCGGGCGGCACCTACTCCGGTACCACCAAGTATCCGGAAGGCAAGTTCGTCTTCTACGGCTACGGCCAGCCGCAGTTCATGCTCGAGCAGTACCAGCTCTGGTTCGACATGCACAAGGAGGCCACCGAGGGCGTTGAGATCGAGATGATCCAGTGCGAGGGCGGCGAGGATGCCCGTAAGAAGGTCACCCTCACCTACCAGTCCGGCGCGATGGACGAGATGCCCGACGTGGTGCAGACCGCGACCGCGCAGATGATGGACATGGCGAAAAACGGCATCCTGATGGATGTGACCGATTTCCTGCAGCCGCTGGAGCCCGAGATGCTCGACGGCGTGACCGGGGACGTGCAGTACGACGGCAAGATGTACGCGCTGCCCGATTCCTTCCGCCCGCAGCTGCTCTTCTACAACCAGGAAATCTTCGACCAGTATGAGATCGACCCCGCCCAGATGGACACCATGGAGGGCTACATCGAGGTCGGCCGCCAGCTCAAGGAGAAGAGCGGCGGGAAGGTTTACCTCTCCTTCGCTTCCCCGAGCCAGAAGACCTGGGCCTACTGGGGACGGCGCGGCCTCTGGCCGCAGGCCAAGGCGAGAATCTGGGACGATGAGGGCAATGTCGTCTTCGGTTCGGACGAGGGCACCAAGCTGGCCGCCTCGACGCTGGACACCCTCTTCAAGGAGGACCTGCTGCTGCGCTCCCAGGTCATGCAGCCCCCGCTCTATGACTCGATCCGCAATGGCGAGGTCGCGACCTTCTACATCGGCGCCTTCTGGGATGAGTTCATCCGCAAGAACACCCCCGAGATCGCCGGCAAGTGGAGAATGATGACCGCGCCCAAGTACGAGGACATCGGCCTGCGCGGCGCGCCGGTCACCGGCATGATGGCGATCGTCAACAAGCCCGACGCCAAGTACGCCGACCTCTTCAAGGACATCTGGTATGACTATATGTTCACCGCCGAGTACCGCAACCAGCATGCGCAGAACATGGCCGACGAGGACGGTCCGTGCTGGAACCCGATCTCCAAGGCGCTCTCCGAGGACCCGTTCTGGAAGTCTCCGGACCCGTTCTACGGCGACCAGTCCTTCAAGGAGATGGAGACCGTGGGGCTCAAGGATGCGGCCCCCAACATGGTCGTGACCTCTTCGGACGCCGAGGCGGACACCATCATTTCCGACGAGCTCGACCGGTATATTGCGGGCGACCAGGATATGGATACGACCATCAAGAATATCGACGAGCAGCTCAAAGCCAAGATCGGCACCGCGAAAAACTAAGCCTGCCCGCCGTAGCATGCGCGCCGCTGGGAAGCGGCCGCAGAAAAAGACAACGAACTGTCGGGGGAGGCTTGCATGCAAGCCTCCCTCTTTTATAAGGCACAAGTTTGGTTTCGCGGGTCTAAGACAGAAAGGCACGGTAACGTTATGAAAAACTTTCAAAAGGGCTTTAAAAAGCATTTTAACGCCTACCTGTTCATCTCCCCGTTTTTCATCCTCTTTTTGGTGTTCCAGCTCTTCCCAATGATCTGGTCCCTGGTTTTAAGCTTTACCGAGTGGAACGGGCTGGGCCCCAAGGAGTTTGTGGGGGTGCAAAACTACGTCATGCTCGCCAAGGACCCCACCTTCTGGACCACGGTGCAGAACACCTTCCTTTACTGGCTGGTGGCGATCGTCTTTGTGCTCTTCTTCGCCATGATGGTGGCGCTGCTGCTCAGCTATAAGCCGCTGCGCGCCAGGGGCTTTTTCAAGAGCATGACCTTCTTCCCCTATGTCTGCGCCACCGTGGCGGTGGGCCTCATCTTCAACATGCTCTTCGACTTCAACGCCGGGCTGATCAACGAGATTTTACGGATGATGGGCCTCGAGGGGGTCGCCTGGCTGACGAGCACCTCGCTGTCCAAGATCCCGCCGATGATCCTCTACGTCTGGCGCAACACCCCGTGGTATACCATCATCATCATGTCGGGGATCCTCAATATCCCGGCGGACTACTATGAGGCGGCCACGGTGGACGGGGCGAACGTCTTCCAGAAATTCTTCAAGATCACCCTGCCGTGTCTTGGCGACATCCTCTTCTTCTGCTTCTTGACGCTGACGGTGGAGAGCTGGAAAATCTTCGCCGAGCCGTACGTCATGGTGGGCCCCGGCTCGTCGAACATGTCGATGTTCCAGTACATGTACCAGAACTCCTTTGTGATCTTCAAGATGGGCTACGCCTCGGCGATTGGCTACATCCTGACCATGATCCTGCTGGTGTTCTCGCTCATCCAGTTCTTCATCATGCGCCGCAACGGCGAAGCCTAAGGAAAGGGGGAAGAGAAAATGGATTATACTTCTAAAAAGAAGCTGACGACCTTCTTCGTTTATTTCTGCCTGATCTTTATCGTAATCATCTCGATCTTTCCGGTTTTCTGGATGATCCTCACCTCGATCAAGCCGACCAGCGAGACCCTTTCGGGGCTGGAATCCTTGGTGGTACATAACCCGACGCTCGGCAACTACAGCGCGGTCAACAAGATCGCCCCCATGCTTTACCCGACCATGAACAGCATCTTCGTCACCTTCTTCGGCACGGTGAGCACCCTCTTTTTCTGCTCGCTGGCGGGCTTTGCCTTTGCGAAGTTCCATTTCCCCGGGAGGGACGCCCTGTTTTTGATGGTGCTCGTCACCCTGCTCATCCCGCAGGAGGTCGGCATTGTGCCGCTGTTCACCATCATGCGCTCGCTGCATCTGACCAACTCCCTGTGGTCGCTGATCATCCCCCGCGCGGCGACGGCGCTGGGCATCTTCTACATGCGCCAATACTGCATGTCGGTGCCGGACGAGATCGTCGAGGCCGCCAGGATCGACGGCTGCCGCGACTTCACCATCTACACGCGGGTCATCCTGCCGATCATCAAGCCGGCGCTGGCCTCCTGGGCGTCGCTGACCATGATCTCGCGCTGGAACGACTTCTTCTGGCCGCTGATCTTCATGCGCACCCCCAAGAAGTATACCCTGATGGTCACCATCTCCCTGCTGCCGGTGAGCGACGGCCTCTCGACCCCCTGGCCGGTCATCATGGCGGGCACCTCGATCGCGGTGCTGCCGATCATCATCCTTTACTTCCTGTTCCAGAAGTTCCAAAAGGCAGATTTGATGGCCGGCGCGGTCAAAGGTTAAAGAGAAGGGAAAGTTTGAAAGATGAATCTTTCAAACTTATGGGTTTGCTCTTTGGCGGTCCTGCAACCGCCATTTCGGCAGAAGCCAATGCAGCCCCCGGGAAAGGAATGGTCATAAAAATGGAAAAAAACGAAATGCCGTCGAGCTGGACGGATTATATCAAGCTGATGAACCAGGAGATCATCCCGGCGCTCGGGTGCACCGAGCCGGTGGCGGTCGCCCTGGCCGCGGCCAAGGCGGCCGAGGCGCTGGGCTGCGCGCGGGAGGAGATCGCCGAAATGGAGATCCTCGTCAGCCGCAACATTTTAAAGAACGCCATGAGCGTCATCATCCCCGGCACCACCCTCTACGGGCTGGAGTATGCCGCGGCCTTGGGCTTTGCCGCGGGGGACCCGGGGAAGGACCTTGAGGTGCTCACCGGGCTCTGCGATAAGGACATCGCCCTGGCGCAGCGCTGGGTAAACGGGCACAAGGTCAAGGTTTCGTTGGCCGAAAACGACGAGACCATCTACATCGACGCACTGGCCAAAAAGGGCGGCGCGTGCGGGAGGGCCGTCATCCAGGGCAAGCACAACCATTTCCTGTTGGTGGAGCGGGACGGCGAGACGCTGCTGCAAAACCGGAAGCTGGACGAGGAGAAGGGCGAGGAGATCGACTTTTCCGCCATGTCGCTGCGGGACATCTTCGATTTCGCCTCCGGCGCGGATATCAAAACCCTGGAATTCATCGAGAAGACCAACCTCTTAAACTACGCCATCTCCCAGGAGGGGCTCAAGAACGACTACGGCCTGATGATCGGCAAGGGCATGCAGGCGCGCCAGAAAAAGGGCCTGGTCGGGAAGGACCTTCAGAACCTCGCGATCATGCAGACCACCGCCGCCATCGACGCGCGCATGGCCGGGTGCAGCATGCCCGTGATGAGCAACTCGGGCAGCGGCAACCAGGGGATCACCGCGACCGTGCCGGTCTGCGTGGTGGCGGCCGAGACGGGGGCGAGCGAGGAGCAGAAGATCCGCGCGCTCACCTTAAGCCACATGACCGCCATCTACATCAAGCACCACCTCGACCGCCTGAGCGCCCTGTGCGGGGCGATGGTCGCCGCCTCGGGGGTCAGCTGCGCGGTGGTCTATCTGCTCGGCGGCGGGTACGGCGCCGTCGAGAAGGCGATCACCAACATGATCGCCAACATCACCGGGATCATCTGCGACGGGGCCAAGGCGGACTGCGCGCTCAAGGTCTACGCCTCTTTGCAGGCGGCCTTCGAGGCGGCCTATCTCGCGCTCGACGGGGTCTGCGCCGCCGGGATCGAGGGGATCGTCACCGGGGATGTGGAGCAGACCATCGACAACCTCGGCACGCTCACCATGGAGGGGATGAAGATCACCGACAAGGTGATTCTGGACATCATGCTCTCCAAGACCAGCGGGGACGGCGTCGGCGATGGCAGATAAGAAATCCTTAAAGGAGCAAGTTTACGCCGCGGTGATCCGGGACGTGATCAGCGGCGAATACCCGCCCAACGCCATCCTCAGCGAAAAGCAGCTCATCGAGCGCTTCTCGGTGAGCAAGTCCCCGGTGCGCGACGCGCTCATCGAGCTGTGCAACGAGGGGGTGCTGCGCAGCATCCCCCGCTTCGGCTACGAGGTGGTCGCCTACACGGAGAAGGACGTGCGGGAGATTATCGAGTTCCGGGGCGTGCTCGAGTCCCACTGCCTGCGCCAGTGCGCCGGCTCCCTGACCGCCGCCGACTTTGAACGGCTCGACCAGTTCCTGGTCCAATCCGAGCAGCTGGCCCACAGCGAGCAGGAGATCGTCGCGCATTGGGAGAACAACGTGAGTTTCCATCTGCTGCTTTGTTCCCTGGCGCAGAACGAATATATCTATAAGGAGCTGGAGCGCAGCATGAACGTCCAGCTGCGCGCCTATGCGCAGTTTCACTGGGACCGCTGGCACAAGACCGCGATCATCCTGGACGTGGACACCCACAAGATGATTGTGCGGGCGCTGGCCCGCCGGGACCTCGAAGAGGCGCTGCGCGTGCTGCGCCAGGACCTGGGGCTCTGGAACGAAAGCGGCTCCCCGGCCCGGTTTTAAACGACAAGAAAGGACGATGGACAATGGATCCGATCAAACGCCTGTGCGCGGCGATGGATGAGGGGGTCGACGCGGCGCTGATCACGAGCGGCCCCAACCGCTTCTACTTCACCGGCATGACCTCCTCGGCGGGGACGCTCTTCATCACCCGTGAGAAGGCCTACTTCCTCATTGATTTCCGCTATATTGAGAAGGCAAGGGACACCGTCAAAAACTGCGAGGTGGTGCTGCAGGACGACCTGATGGAGCAGCTCGGCGAGCTGATCCTGCGCCACCAGGTCAAAACCGTGGGGATCGAGAGCCGGTATATGACCATCTCGGCCTTCGAGGGGTTCTCCGGGGGGCTCCCGGCCGAGGTGCTGCGCGACGGGCGGCTGCAAAGCGCCATCGACGCGCTGCGCGAAGTAAAAACCTCCGAGGAGATCGCCCATCTGCAAAGGGCGCAGGACCTGACCGACGAGGCCTTCCGGTTTATCCTGCCTTACATCAAGCCCGGCGTCAGCGAGCAGGACCTGATTTTGGAGCTGGGCGTTTATATGGAGCGCCACGGCAGCGAAAACCGCGACATCAACATGATCGCCATATCGGGGAAGAAGACCTCGCTCCCCCACGGCCGCGCGGACACCAAGAAGATCGAAAGCGGGGATTTCGTGATGTTCGACATGGGCTTCGTCATCGGCGGCTACCATGCCGATATGACCCGCACCGTGGCGGTGGGCAAGGTCAGCGACGAGCAGCGCAAGGTCTATGCGACGGTGCTCGAGGCGCAGCGCCGCGCCCTCGACGCGGTGCGCGCGGGAGTGCCCTGCGCCGAGGTGGACCGCGTGGCGCGCGACTATATCGACGGCGCCGGCTACCGCGGGTGCTTCGGCCATAACCTCGGGCACAGCGTGGGGATCGAGGTGCACGAGGACCCGCGCCTCGGGCCCGCGAGCAAGGCCGTCCTCAAGGCGGGCGGCTGCGTGACGATCGAGCCGGGGATCTACCTGGCCGGACGCTTCGGGGTGCGGATCGAGGACATGGTCATCGTCACCGAGGACGGGTGCGACGACCTGACCCACTCGGACAAGAGCTTAATCATCCTGTAGTCTCCTGGGGGAGCAAACCGCATGGTTTGCTCCCTTTGTCTACACAAAAATTAAAATTAGTCCCGCAGACGGACTTTGCCCGCCGAAGGGACACAGCCAGAGCAAATTTGGCGGGGAGCAGGCCCGGTGGGCCTGCGGAGCTCATTTGCGAATGGAAGGGGTTCCATGGGGAAACTGGCGGAACAAGGCCTCAGCCGCTGTGATTGCCAGTTGCCCCATGCGGTTTTGTACGAAAGCGTCGAATCCTGCGTATTGAAAAAAGGAGAGGAAAGTGGTATGATATAACCTGACTTTAACGAAGGAGTACACCGGTTTTGAGCTATCTTCCCGATTATATCGACGGCGCCCTGGCGCAGACTAGAACCGAGCGGATCAAGGAGCTGCTCTCTTTGCGGTACGACCATCCGCCGCTGGCCTATGTACACTCCTTCGGCTGTCAGCAGAATGTGAGCGACGGCGAGCATCTTTGCGGGCTGCTTGCGTCCCTCGGCTTCGGCTTCTGCCCCGACAGCGCGGGGGCCGATCTGGTGCTCTTCAACACCTGCGCGGTGCGCGAGAACGCCGAGGAGCGGGTCTTCGGCAACATCGGGGCGCTCTCCCACCTCAAGAGGGCAAGGCCGGATATGATCATCGCCGTCTGCGGGTGCATGACCCAGCAGGAGGCGGTGCGCGAGCGGCTGCGAAAAAGCTACCCCTATGTCGACCTCGCCTTCGGCGCCAACGCCGCCCACCGGCTGCCTGAGCTGCTGCTGCGGCTTTTGGAGGAGCGCCGCCGGGTGATCGACGGGCGGGAGCCGGGGGAGAAGATCGTCGAGAACCTGCCGGTGCGCCGGGAGGGGAAGGTGCGCGCCTGGCTGCCGATCATGCAGGGGTGCGACAACTTCTGCACCTACTGTATCGTGCCCTACGTGCGCGGGCGGGAGCACTCGCGCGCGATGCCGGACGTGCTGCGCGAGGCGAAGGAGCTGATCGCCGAGGGCTATAAGGAGATCACCCTGCTGGGCCAAAACGTCAATTCCTACGGCAAGGGGCTCGAGGGGGAGGTTACTTTCCCGCGGCTGCTGCGGGAGCTTAACGACCTTCCGGGGGACTTCTGGATCCGGTTCATGACCTCCCACCCCAAGGACTGCACCAAAGAGCTGATCGACGCCATCGCCGAATGCGGGAAGGTCTGCAATTACATCCACCTGCCGGTGCAGTGCGGCAGCGACGAAATCCTTCGCCGGATGAACCGCCGCTACACCGCCGCGCAGTACAAGGAGCTGGTCGAATATGCGCGGGAACGCATCCCGGGCGTGAGCTTTAGCAGCGACATCATGGTCGGCTTCCCCGGGGAGCGGTACGAGGACTTTTTGCAGACGCTGGAGCTGGTGAAGGAAGTGCGCTTCCACGCGCTCTACACCTTCCTTTATTCAAAGCGCGGCGGGACCGCCGCGGCACAGCTTCCCGACCCGGTGCCGGCACAGGAGAAGTCCCGCTGGTTTCGGCAGCTTTTGGCGGCGCAGGAGCAGATTACCCGCAGCTTTCACGAGCAGATGGTGGGCAGGACCTTGCGCGTCCTCTGCGAGGGGCCGGGCAAGGAGCAGGGAATGATGAGCGGCAGGACCGAATCCGGCGTGATCGCGCAGTTTGCGGGGGATGAGGCCCTGGCAGGACAATTTTTACAGGTAAAAATTACCCGGGCGCTTAACTGGGCGGTCTGCGGGGAAATGATAGAGTAATCAGGAAAAAGGAGAAGGAAACATGGATATTATCAAAATGGCCCGAGAGCTCGGCAAGGCGATTCAGCAGGACGACAAGGTGATCGCCTACAACCTGGCGCGCCAGCACAACGACAGCGACGAAAAATTGCAGGAGCTGATCGGAAAATTCAATCTCAAGCGCCTCGAGCTCAACAACGTTCTAGGCAAGGCCGACCGCGACACCGACCGGATCGCGCAGCTCGACAAAGAAATTAAGGAGATCTACGCCGAGGTCATGAACAACCCGAACATGATCGCCTACAACACGACCAAGCAGGAGGTCGACCGGATGATGAACTTCGTCACCCAGATCCTGACCGGGAGCGTCAACGGCGAGGACCCCGATTCGATCGAGGAGCAGACCGGCTGCTCCGGCAGCTGCGAAGGGTGCTCGGGCTGTCACTGAACAAAGTCTAACGAGGGGGTGGATTGAGAGCGGTCCGCCCCCGTTTTCCAATTTCCCCAAAGCTTAGAGCAAAGGAGCAGACTTCATGCAGACGCAGAATCTTTCCCCGATGATGCAGCAGTACATGGCCATCAAGGAGAAGTGCAAGGACAAGATCCTCTTCTACCGCCTGGGCGACTTTTATGAGATGTTCTTCGACGACGCGCTCACCGCCTCGCGGGAGCTGGAGCTCACCCTCACCGGGCGGGACTGCGGGCTCGAGGAGCGTGCGCCGATGTGCGGGGTGCCCTACCACAGCTGCGAGGCCTACATCGCCCGGCTGATCGAGAAGGGCTACAACGTCGCCATCTGCGAGCAGATGGAGGACCCCAAGGCCGCAAAGGGGCTGGTGAAGCGGGACGTCATCCGGGTGGTGACCCCCGGCACCATCCTCGAGACCAACATGCTCGAGGAGGGGAAGAACAATTTCATCGCCTCGCTGTATGCGGGCAAAGGCGGCTGCGGCTGCGCCTTTGCGGACATCTCGACCGGCGAGGTGCGCGCCTGCCAGGTCGAGGGGGATGTGCAGCGCCTCAAAAGCGAGCTCGGCCGCTTTTCCCCCAGCGAGGTGCTCCTCGGCGGGGAGCTGGCGGGCGGGGGATCCCTGGAAGACGGGCTGCGCGCCTTTTTAAAGGAGCGCCTGGGCTGCGTGGTGAGCGGCTTCGACTTTTCGTCCGTCACACAGCGGGAGTGCGCCGAGGTCCTGCCCGCGCAGTTCGGCGCGCAGAACCTCGAGCTGCTTTCCCTCGCGGACAAGCCCCAGCTGCAAATCGCGCTCTGCGCCCTGCTGCGCTATCTCGGCGAAACCCAGCAGCGGGGGCTGGAGTGCCTGAACACGCTGGACCTCTACAGCGGCGAGGACTACATGAACCTTGACCTGACCGCCTGCCGCAACCTCGAATTGATCCGCACCCTTCGCGCGGGGGAAAAGCGGGGGAGCCTGCTCTGGGTGCTCGACCATACCCACACCGCGATGGGTAAGCGGCTGCTGCGCCAGTGGGTGGAAAAGCCGCTGCTCTCCCCCACCAGGATTTCCAAACGACTCAATGCGGTGGGGGAGCTTTATGATAACACCATGCTCCTCGGGGAGTGCGAGGAGGCGCTGTCCGACGTCTTCGACCTCGAGCGGCTGATGTCCCGGATCGTCTATGGCAACGCCAGCCCGCGCGAGCTCAAGAGCCTGGAGTACACCGCCCGGCGGCTGCCCCAGCTGCGCGGGCTGCTGGGGGAGTGCCGCGCGCAGTACCTGCGGGACATCTACCGGGACCTCGACACCCTCGACGACGTGGCCGACCTGGTCGGCCGGGCGGTCTCGGACGAGCCGCCCATCGCGCTCAAGGACGGCGGGGTGATCAAGGCGGGGTTCGATCAGAACCTCGACGAGCTGCGCTCGCTCGTCAGCGGGGCCAAGGGCTTCATCGCCGGGATCGAGGCGGGCGAGCGGGAGCGCACCGGGATCAAGAACCTCAAGATCGGCTACAACCGGGTGTTCGGCTATTACATCGAGGTGACCAAGAGCTACCTCGAGCTGGTGCCCGAGACCTATATCCGCAAGCAGACGCTCGCCAACTGTGAGCGGTACATAACCGACGAGCTTAAGGAGCTGGAGAATAAAATTTTCACCGCTACCGAGCAGATCGAGCGCGTGGAGCAGGAGCTCTACCAGCGTGTGCGCGGGGAGGTCTGCAAAAACCTTTCCCGGATCCAGCGCAGCGCGGGGCTGGTGGCGCGCCTCGACGTGTTCTGCTCCTTCGCGCGGGTGAGCCTCTCGGGCGGCTACTGCCGCCCGCAGGTGGATCTGAGCGGTACCATCGAGATCAAGGAGGGCCGCCACCCGGTGGTGGAGCTGATGGTCAAGAGCACCCCCTTCGTCTCGAACGACGTGTATCTCGACATGAACCAAAACCGGATCGCCATCATCACCGGGCCCAACATGGCGGGGAAGTCGACCTACATGCGTATGACCGCCCTGATCGTGCTGATGGCCCAGATCGGCTGCTTCGTGCCGGCCAAGAGCGCCAACCTCTCGATCGTGGACGGGATCTACACCCGGGTGGGCGCGTCGGACGACCTGACCACCGGGCAGTCCACCTTCATGGTGGAGATGAGCGAGGTGGCGGAGATTTTAAAAAGCGCCACCAAGAACAGCCTGATCATCCTCGACGAGATCGGGCGGGGGACCTCGACCTTCGACGGGATGAGCATCGCCCGCGCGGTGGTCGAGTACATCGCGGACAAGCGCCGCTTGGGCGCAAAGACGATGTTCGCCACCCACTACCACGAGCTGACCGCCCTCGAGGAGGATCTCGAGGGGGTGAAAAACTACAACATCGCGGTCAAGCGGCAGGGGGAGGATGTGATCTTCCTGCGCCGGATCGTGCCCGGCGGGGCGGACGACAGCTACGGCATTTACGTCTCCAAGCTCGCCGGCATCCCCGACCCGGTCATCCAGCGCGCGGGGGTGATCCTGCGCTCGCTCGAGGCGGGTGACGCCCCCTCGAGCCACAAAAGGAAGCGGCCCGCCGAGCCCGAGGCGGATCAGATCGTGATCCGCCAGTCGGATGACAGCGAGATCGTGCGCCGGCTGCGGGAGATTGATCTCAACAACCTGACTCCCTTGGCGGCCATGAACGTGCTCGGGGAGCTCAAAAGCCTGATATAACAATAAGGGAGGGGCTAGTTTGAAAGTGAACTTTCAAACAAGAAGTTTTGCCCCTTTGCCGCCAAAGGCCACAATTTCGCGCAGCGAAACCGGCGCCAAACTTTTAGAGAGGAATGGTCATTCCTATGGGTAAAATCAACGTGCTCAGCCGGGAAATGGCCGAGCTGATCGCGGCGGGCGAGGTGATCGATAGGCCGGCCTCGGTGATCAAGGAGCTGGCCGAGAACGCCATCGACGCGCATTCCACCCAGATCACGGTGGAGATCCAGCGCGGCGGGATCACCTATATGCGGGTGAGCGACAACGGCGGCGGAATCGAGGCGAGCGAGATCGACAAGGCGTTTTTGCGCCACGCGACCAGCAAGCTGCGCGAGCCGGACGACCTTCAGAACATCCTGACCATGGGCTTTCGCGGCGAGGCGCTGGCCTCCATCGCGGCGATGTGCCGCGTGGAGGTGCTCTCCCGCACGCCAGAGTCGGACACCGGGGTGCGCTACTGTATAGAGGGCGGGCAGGAGACTGAGAAGAAGGAGGCCGGCTGCCCGGTGGGAACCACCATCGTGGTGCGGGACATCTTCTATAACACCCCCGCGCGCATGAAGTTCCTCAAAAAGGACGTGACCGAATCAAACGCGGTGGCCTCGGTGATCGACAAGCTGGCCGTGGTCCATCCGGGAGTTTCCTGGAAGCTGATCCGGGATGGGAAGATCACCCTGCACACCCCCGGCAACGGAAAGCTCGCCGACGCGCTCTACGCCGTCTATGGGCGGCAGTTCTTCGCCACTTTGGTCCCGGTGGACAGCGAAAACCGCGGGGTCCGGGTCTCGGGCTTCGTCAGCCGCCCGAGCGAGGGGCGGGGCAACCGCACCATGCAGAGCTTTTACATCAACGGGCGGTATGTGCGCTCCAAGACCTGCATGGCGGCGCTCGAGGAGGCCTACCGCCACTCGATCATGAAGGGGAAGTTCCCGGCCTGCGTGCTGGATGTTTCGCTGCCGCCGAGCACCTTTGACATCAACGTGCATCCCGCCAAGCTCGAGGTGCGCTTTGAAAACGAAAAGCTGATCTTCGACGCGGTTTATTACGCGGTGCGCGCGGCATTGCAGAGGCTGGATTTACAGGGCGTCGCCGCGCCCGAATCCCTCACCGGCAAGCGGGAGGAGCCGCAGATAACTCCCACCCCGGCTCCCGGGGAGGCGCAAAGCGCCCCCGCCCGCTCTGTGCCCGCCCCCGGGCGGGCGCGGAAGGAGCCGGTTCTGGTTGGCGCGGGCCCGCTTGTATCCCCAAAGAAGGCTTCCGCCACCCCGGGGCAGGAGGCTTTGCCCGTGCGGGACGAAGCGCCCCGGGAGGCTGAAATCTATGTTCCGCGCCTGCGCCCCTTCGGCAGCAAGGCGCAGTCTATGGCCCAAAGTGGGCCTGCTCAAGTTGCGCCTGCGCAAAGTGCGCATGCGCAGAGCGCGCCCGCAAAGATGGCGGAGCTGTTTTCGTCCGGGACCGAGGCGGACGATGCGGCGCTCGAGCTGCACGCCCCCACCCAGGAGGAGACGGCGCAGCTATTCAGCCATTACGCCTCGAAGCGGGCCCAGAGGGAGGAGCCGGCCCCGAAGAAGGAGGAAGAGCGGGAAACCGTGCAGTCCACCCTGCCGGACGAAGAGGCGGGGCGGGGCCGCTACAGCGGCGCGCGGCTGATCGGGGAGCTGCTGCGTACCTATATCCTGCTCGAGTGCGATGAGCAGCTGATCCTGATCGATAAGCACGCCGCCCACGAGCGGCTCAACTACGAGCGGCTGCGCGCCGCCGGCGGCAAGGAGCGGCAGCTGCTGCTCACCCCCGTGCCGGTCACCCTCCCGAAGGAGGAATACGCCCTGATCCTGCAAAGCCTCCCCCTGCTCGAGGAGCTCGGGTTTGGGGTGGAGGACTTCGGGGAAGGGAGCGTGCTGGTGCGCGAGGTGCCGCTGCTGCTCGACGCGTCGCGCGCCGGGGAGAGCGTGGAGCAGATCGCCTCCCAGCTCTCGGCCGGATCGGGCCGCCTCAGCGTGCAGGCGGTGGAGGACATCTATCACTCCATCGCCTGCAAGGCGTCGATCCGGGCCAACGACGTGAGCGACCCGCGGGAGCTCGAGGCGCTGGTGAGGCTCCTCGACGAGCACGAGGAGGTGCGCTTCTGCCCGCATGGACGGCCGATCGCCGCCGTGCTCACCCGCGCGCAGATCGAGCGGATGTTCGGCAGGGCCTGAGGATGATACCGGGAAGTTGGGAGGGGGACGCGCGATGAAGCAGCCGCTGTTGGTGGTGGCGGGGGTGACCGCCTCGGGCAAAACGGGGCTGGCTATCGAGCTGTGCCGCCGCTTTGGGGGCGAGGTGGTCTGCGCCGACTCGATGCAGATTTACCGCGGGATGGAGATTGCCACGGCCGCCCCGACACGTGAGGAGCGCGCGCAGGCGGTGCATCACCTCTGTTCCTTCCTGCCCATCGGGGAGAGCTTTTCGGTCGCCGATTACGCCGCCCTCGCCCGCGAAACCATCGCGGAAATCCATGCGCGTGGGAAGCTGCCGGTGCTCTGCGGGGGCACCGGGCTTTACATCAGCGCAATTTTGGATCATCTGGATTTTAGCGGCTTTTCGGGGGACCCGGCGCTGCGCGCCGACCTGAAGGAGCGCGCCGAGCGCGAGGGGATCGAACCGCTGTACCGGCAGCTTTGTGCGCTCGACCCCGGCGCGGCCGCCAAAATCCACCCGAACAACCGGGGGAGGGTGCTGCGGGCGCTCGAGGTGACCCTTTCCACCGGCGTGCCGATGAGCGAGCACCAGCGCCGCGCGAAGGGGCGCGAATGCCCCTACCGGGCCTTCGCGCTGGCGCTCGGCTACCGCGAGCGGGCCGGGATGTGGGGGCGGATCGACCGGCGGGTGGACCGTATGATGGAAAGCGGGCTCCTCGAGGAGGCGCGCCGCTTTTATGGGCGGGACCCCGGGCCCACCGCCTGCGCCGCCATCGGCTATAAGGAGCTGCGCCCTTACCTGCTGGGCGAGTGCACGCGCGAAGAGGCCGTGGAGCGGCTCAAGCTGCGCACCCGCCAGTACGCCAAGCGGCAGCTGACCTGGTTTAAACGGGATGAGCGGTACGCCTGGCTCTATGTGGACGAATACGATTCCCCCGCGCAGCTTTCCGACAGGGCGGCGCAGCTGACCGGGGAGGCCCTCGGCCTGGCGCCGCGCGGGTAAAGGTTTCGGCAAAATTTTTACGCGCCCTGGGACAAACTGTGCTATAATAAAGTTTAAGATACAACCATTCAGAAAAGCGGTCGGTAAACCTGATTCGGAGGAAAAATCATGAACAAAGCGATGAATTTACAGGACCTGTTTTTAAATCAGGCGCGCAAGGAAAAAATCATGGTCACCATCTATCTGACCAACGGCTTCCAGTTCAAGGGCAAGGTGCGGGGGTTCGACAACTTCACCGTCATCCTGGACTGCGACGGGAAGCAGAACCTGGTCTATAAGCATGCCATCTCCACCATCATCCCGGCGCGTCCGATCGCCATGATGGAGGAAGAGGGCAAGGAGACCCCGGCCGAATGAGCAAGGTACTCTCCAGAATCATGCTGGCGCTGTGCGCCGTCTGCGCGCTGGGGTATGCGGGCTTCCAGCTCTGGCGGTATCTCTATGTGGACTATGAGACGGTGGCCGCGCGCGAGGCGGTGGTCGAGGACAAGCTCACCGCCCAGGCGATCGCCATCCGGGACGAGGAGGTCCTCCCCGGCGCGGCAAAGGAAAACCTCGTCTATCTCTACACCGACGGGGCCCATGTCGCCAAGGAGGCGCCGGTGGCGCGCTATGTCACCGACCGCAGCCAGATCACCGACCAGATGCGCCGCGACGAGCTGCAAAAGGAGCTGCAAAACCTGCAGTCTCTCTCGGGCACGGGCGACGCACTGATCCTGCAGACCGACACGGTGGCGCAGCGGGTCTATGCGGACATCGACACCATCGCCGGGAACGCCGCGCGCGGGACTTTAAGCGAGACGCAGGAGCTGCGCCTCGAGATCCTCAACCAACTTAACCGGCGCAATCTCGCCACCGCCAAGGAGGACGGGTACGACGGCCGGATCGCGCACCTCGAGGAAGAGATCCTCACCCTGGGCGCCAGCTTCGCGGACGAGGAGGCGGTGATCACGCCCGAGGCGGGCTACTTCACCAAGACGGTGGACGGGTTCGAGGAACTGCTCAGCCCCGAAAATATGGAGGACATCCCGGTGGATGAATACGCCTCCTACATCAGCGCCTCGCCCGAGGACACCGGCGCCCAGGTGGGAAAGATGATCCGCTCCCACATCTGGTACTGCGCGGTGATGGTCAACGCCGCCGACCTCAGCCGCTTCCAGGAGGGGGCGACGGTGGAGCTGGATTTCGGCCTTTCGGGCACCAAGCCTTTCGACGGGGAGGTACATAAGATTTTGGAGGACAGCGCCGGGGCGCGGGGCGTGGTGCTGCTGCGGTGCGACGAGATGAGCGAGGAGCTCTCAAACCTGCGCACCCACAAGGTGGACATCAGCTTCCAGCGGATCACCGGTTACAAGCTGCCCAGCGGCTGCATCCGCTATAACAAGGGCGAGCGGGGGGTCTATGTGCTGGAGACCACCGTCATCCGCTTCAAGCCCGTGGAAATTCTGTATGAAAACGAGCAGGAGGGGTACGTCATCCTCAGCGAGAGCTACGGTGAGAGGGCGGGGCTGCAGCGCTTCGACGAAGTAATCATAGGAGGGAACGGTCTGGAAGATGGAAAAATTATCAAGCTCTAACCCGGCGCCGGGCGTCTGCGAGCTGCGCCAGCGGATCGGGATCATTAAAGAGAACATCCACACCGCGGCGCTCGCCGGCGGCTTCGACCCGGCGGCAGTGCGGCTGATGGCGGTGACCAAGACGGTTCCCGCCGGGACGATCAATGCCGCCATCGAGGCCGGGATCGACCTGATCGGCGAGAACCGCGAGCAGTCGCTGAGCGGCAAGTATGACGAAATCCGCCGCGACGGGGTGGAGATCCACTTCATCGGCCACCTGCAGCGCAACAAGGCGGCCAGGGTGGTAAAGATGGTGGACTGCGTGCAGTCGCTCGACTCGATCGCGCTGGCGAAGGAGCTCGATAAGCAGGCGGCGGCGATTGGCAAGCAGCTGCAGGTGCTGGTGGAGGTCAACATCGGGCAGGATCCCAACAAGAGCGGCGTCCATCCGGATGCGGGCAGGGAATTCGTGGATGCGCTGCGCGAGCTGCCAAGTCTCTCGGTGCGCGGGCTGATGACCATTCTGCCCCTGGAGTGCACCACCCTGCAGATGGAAAAGTATTTTTCACAAATCCACGCGCTATATGTTGACATTCGCGCCCAAAATAGAGATAATGTTTGTATGGACTGTTTATCCATGGGCATGTCGGGCGATTACAAGCTTGCCGTCAAGCACGGCGCGACAATGGTCCGGCTGGGAACGGTTTTGTTTCGCTGACAGGCGCGCGGGTTTGGTTTGGGCCGCGCGCCGCGTGTGCCGCACCGTCGCGGGCACAGTTTCTAAAGGGAGAATAGGTTTATGAGTATCATGGACAAGCTCAGAGGCTTCATCGGGGTGGAAGAGGACGACTACTACGATGAGGAGGGGCTGGACGTTCCGAACGCGACCGGCAGCGAAGCGCCGGCGGCAGCACCCACCATCGACGCGACCCAGCTTCCCATCGAGGGGAGCACCCGGCGCTCGAACAAGGTGGTCAATATCCACGCGACCACCCAGCTCAAGGTGGTGCTGGTCAAGCCCGAGCGCTTTGACGATGCGAGCTCGATCGCCGACCATCTCAATCAAAAGCGCACGGTGGTCCTCAATCTCGAGAGCGCCAACCGCGAGGTTTCCCGCCGGCTGATCGACTTCCTCTCCGGGGTGGCCTACGCCAACAACGGGCAGATCAAGCGGGTTGCAAACAGCACCTATATCATCACGCCGTACAACGTCGACATCATGGGCGATCTGCTCGACGAGCTCGAGAGCAGCGGCGTGGTCTTTTAAGCGTTGTCCGCCTCCATGAGCGCGGACAGCGCGCTTTTGGCACATATAGGGGATTTGATCGAAGGGGTGCGAAGCAAGGGGGCGCCCCGGTTTTCCGAGTTTTTGGACGAGCGCCAGCAGGCGCTCTGCCTCCCGCTTGCGCAAAGGAGCGGCCTGCCCTTCCTGTTTTTTGGCGGGTGGCAGGACGCCTCGCGCCGTATGCTCGGCGTGTTCCCCGAGTATTGGGAGGCGCAGGGGGAGGATTTCCCGCTCGCCGTGCTGACGGCGCGGATTCCGAAGGGTTTTTCTCTTTGCCACCGCGATTTTTTGGGCGCGCTGATGAATCTGGGCATAAAGCGCGAGATGGTGGGCGATATTCTGGTTGATGGACAGGGAGCCTGGGTATTCCTGCAAAAACGCCTCGCGCCGCTGGTGCTGCAGATGGACCGAGTCGGGAAGGTCGGGCTCGCCTTCCAGGAGAGCGAAAGCGAAGCGGTGGACTTTGAGCAACGCTTTCAGGAGCAGCGCGTCAGCCTCGCCTCGCTGCGGCTGGACTGCGTGGTTGCCGCTGTCTGCTCGCTTTCGCGCGAGCGCGCGCAGGAGAAGATTGCGGCGGGGCTTGTGAGCGTCGACTCGCTGCCCTGTCAGCGGGTGGAACGACAGCTGAACAGCGGATGTAAGATTTCAGTGCGCGGCGAGGGCAAATTTATTTTGGAGCATAACGGGGAGACCACCCGCAAGGGTCGGCTTTGCGTCAACATAAAACGATACTGTTAGCTTGGAGGGCATGTCAATGTTGTCTTATAACGATATCATCAGCTACAAATTCGAGAAAGCCGGCTTCGGTGGCGGCTACAAGCCGGAGGATGTGGACAAGTTCACTATGCGCCTGGCCACCGACTTCCAGAAGCTGGAGGCGGAGAAGGCCGAGCTCGAGCAGAAGCTGATGGCGCTCGCCCAGAAGGTGGAGGAGTACCGCGAGGACGAGGAGAGCCTGCGCGCGGCCTTGCTCGGCGCGCAGAAGCTCGGCGACAGCATCATCCGCGAATCCAAGCAGAAGGCCGAGCAGACCCTCGGTGCCGCGCGCCAGGAGGCGGACCGCCTCGTCGGCGCCGCCCGCGCGCAGATCGAGCGCGAGCAGTTCACCCTCACCAAGATCCAGAAGGAGGTCTCCAACTTCAAGAGCCGCCTGCTGGTGCTTTATAAGCAGCATCTCGAGCTGATCAGCTCGATGCCGGGCCAGGACGTCACGGTGGATGCGCAGGAGATCATAAACGGCTCGCAGAACCCGCAGCCCCGCCAGGAAGCGCCGGTCCCGCCCGAGGCGGCCGAGCCCGAGCGCCCGCTCGAGGAGCCCCTGCCCGAGCCCGCGGTGGAGGAGGAACGCCCCGAGGAATCGGCGGCGCCCGAGGCTTCGGCGCATGAGATGCCGCGGGAGAGCCGTTTCGGGGAGCTCAAGTTCGGCGAAGGGTACGATCTGACCCGCAAATAAAATATGCGATTTACCCGCAGGAGGGCGGCGCCGGCCGCGCCCCTGCGGGATGATTTATTCCCCGCCCCGTGTGGGGAGAGCCCCCGGGACAGGAGGGCGTCCCGCTTCTGGGACAAACAAGAAAAAGCTAAGGGAGAGAAACGAACGGTGGATTACAACAAAACGCTGAACCTGCCCAAGACCGACTTCCCGATGCGCGCGGCGCTGCCGCAGCGGGAGCCGGACATGGCCAAAAACTGGGACGAGAGCGGGCGGTATCAAGAGATTATAAAGCGCAATACGGGCAAGCCGAAGTACATCCTGCACGACGGTCCGCCCTATGCCAACGGGGACATCCATCTGGGCACGGCGCTCAACAAGGTCCTCAAGGACATCATCGTGCGCTATAAGAACCTGTCGGGCTACTGTTCGGAGTACGTCCCGGGCTGGGACACCCACGGCCTGCCCATCGAGCGCAAGGCGCTGCAGAAGCTGGGGGCGGACAGCACCCAAATCGAGCCGGTCGAGCTGCGCGAGCACTGCCGCGAGTTCGCACTGCAATACGTCGACGTGCAGCGTGAGCAGTTTAAGCGTCTGGGCGTGCTGGGCGATTTTGAAAACCCCTATCTGACCCTTCGCCCCGAATTCGAGGCGCGCCAGATTGAAATCTTCGGCGAGATGGCCGAAAAAGGCTACATCTACAAGGGGCTAAAGCCGGTCTACTGGTGCCCCGACTGCAAGACCGCCCTGGCCGAGGCCGAGATCGAATACGCCGAGGACCCCTGCCATTCGATCTACGTCAAGTTCCAGGTCGAGGACGACAAGGGCCTTTTCTCGGAGCTCGGCGTCGACAAGAGCAAGGTCTACTTTGTCATCTGGACCACCACCACCTGGACCCTGCCCGGGAACCTGGCCATCTGCCTGGGCCCGAAGTACGAGTATTGCCTGGTGAAGGCCGGGGAGGAATACTACGTCGTTGCCCGCGAGCTGATCGGTCCCACCATGAAGGCGGCGAAGATCGAAGAATACGAGATCGTGGCGAGCTTCGAGGGCGAGAAGCTCGAGAACATGGCCTGCCGCCACCCCTTCCTGGATCGGGAGTCGCGGGTGATCCTGGGCGACCATGTGACGCTCGAGAGCGGCACCGGCTGCGTACATACCGCGCCGGGCCACGGCGTTGAGGACTACGAGGTCTGCGTCAACAACTACCCCGACATCCCGATCATCGTGCCGGTGGATTCCAAGGGCGTGCTGACCGCCGAGGCGGGGCCGTTCCAGGGCCTTTCCACCGACGAAGCCAACAAGGCGATTGCCAAGGCTCTCGAGGAGAGCGGCCATCTCTTCGCCATTGAGAAGATCATCCACCAGTATCCGCACTGCTGGCGCTGCAAGAGCCCGATCCTCTTTCGGGCCACCGAGCAGTGGTTCTGCTCGGTCGAGGCGTTCAAGGAGGAGGCCATCAAGGCCATCGACGAGGTCGAGTGGATCCCCGAGTGGGGCCAGGGGCGGATCACCAACATGGTGCGGGACCGCAGCGACTGGTGCATCTCCCGCCAGCGGCGCTGGGGCGTGCCGATCCCCATCTTCTACTGCAAGCACTGCGGCAAGGAGCTGATCGACAAGACTTCGATTAAGGCGGTTTCCGAGCTGTTCCGCCGTCACGGCTCGGACGCCTGGTACACCACCGACGCTGCCGACATCCTGCCCGCGGGCACCAAGTGCAAGGCCTGCGGACACGAGGAGTTCACCAAGGAAACCGACATCATGGACGTCTGGTTCGATTCGGGCTGCACCCACGCGGCGGTGCTCGACGAGCGGGAAAACCTGTGCTGGCCCGCCGACCTCTACCTCGAGGGGGCCGACCAGTACCGCGGGTGGTTCCAGTCCTCCCTTCTGACCGCCGTCGCCTGGCGGGGGAAGGCCCCCTATAAGACGGTCTGTACCCACGGCTGGGTGGTGGACGGCGAGGGGCGCAAGATGTCGAAATCCCTCGGAAACGGGATCGCCCCCGAGGACATCGTCGGGCAGTACGGCGCGGATGTTCTCCGGCTGTGGGTCGCCTCAAGCGACTACCACGCGGATATCCGCATCTCGCCCGAAATCCTCAAGCAGCTCAGCGAGGCGTACCGCAAGATCCGCAATACGGCGCGCTACATTTTAGGCAACCTCGACGGGTTCGACCCGCAGCGCGACCTGCTGCCCTACGACCAGCTCGAGGAGATCGACCGCTGGGCGCTGGTGCGTCTGAGCGAGCTGACCGCCAAGGCCAAGGAGGCCTATGACGCGTTCGACTTCCATATCGTTTTCCACGCGATCCACAACTACTGCACCATCGACCTGTCCAACTTCTACCTCGACGTGATCAAGGACCGCCTCTACACCGAGGCGGCGGAGAGCCGCCGCCGGCGTGCCGCGCAGAGCGCAATGTACCGCATCCTGCGCGATCTGACGCTGCTGGTGGCGCCCATCCTCTGCTTCACCGCCGAGGAGATCTGGCAGTATATCCCCGCGGACGAAAGGTACGACAGCGGCTCGGTGATGTATAACGAGATCCCCGAAAACGGGAAATACGCCGAGAGCGCCGAATTCTTAAATAAATGGGACCGCCTGCACGCGGTGCGGGACGACGTCAACAAGGCGTTGGAGAACGCGCGGAACGAGAAATTGATCGGCAAATCCCTCGAGGCGGCGGTGACGCTCTGCTGCGACGGGGAACTTTACGAGTTCTTATCCGCGCAGCAGAACCTGCCCGAGGTGTTCATCGTCTCGTCGGTATCTGTCGCGCGCGGGGTCGCGGGCAGCTACCAGGGCGAGGTCGAGGGGCTGTCGGTCTCGGTCTCTCGCGCGCAGGGCGAAAAGTGCGAGCGCTGCTGGATGTACAGCGAGACGGTCGGCAAGGACCAAGGCCATCCGACCCTCTGTGCACGTTGCGCTGGCGTGATCGGGGAATAAAGGCCGGATATTTTGCGGCGGGGGAAATGGCGCCCCGCCGCAAAATTTGGGTATGGCTATTTTACAATTAGGAGTTTTCTCATGTTTTTATACCTATCGTTGCTGGGCGCGGGGGTGCTCATCGGGCTGGACCAGCTGATCAAATGGTGGGCGGCCAGCTACCTGTCCACCGTGCCGGACATCCGACTGATCGACGGGGTGCTCCACCTGCTCTACCGGGAAAATTACGGCGCGGCGTTCAGCATCCTGCAAAACCGCACCGGGCTGCTGGTCGGGGTCACCACCGCGGTGCTCATCGCGGTGCTGGTGCTGCTCGTCTCGCGCAGGGTGAGCCATCCGCTGATGATCGTCTCCCTCTGCCTGATCTTCGCGGGCGGGGTGGGCAACCTGATCGACCGGGTGCTGCGCGGCTTTGTGGTGGATTATATCTACTTCGTGCCGATCAATTTTCCGGTCTTTAATCTCGCGGACTGCTGCGTGGTCAGCGGGACCTTCCTGCTGGTGGTCTACCTGCTGCTGATCGAGCCGCGGCAGGAGCGCCGCAAAAAGCAATTGGACCGCTGATGGAGAGGCTTGAGTTTACCGTCTCCCCCGAGCAGGCGGGCCGGCGGGTCGACGTCGTTTTGGCCGGGTGCGCCGGGGATCTCACCCGCAGCGGCCTACAGCGGCTGATCGCCGGCGGGGCGCTCACCTTAAACGGCGCGCCGGTGCTCAAAAGCTGCAAACTTGCGGAGGGGGACCGGGTGGTCCTCCTCCTGCCGGACCCGGTGGAGCCCGAGGCGCAGCCCCAGGACATCCCGCTCTGTATCGTCTACGAGGACGACGCGCTGCTGGTGGTCAACAAGCCCCGCGGGATGGTGGTCCACCCCGCGGCGGGAAACCAGGACGGCACGCTGGTCAACGCCCTGCTCTACCATTGCAGGGGACGGCTCTCCTCAATCAACGGGGTGATCCGCCCGGGGATCGTGCACCGGATCGACAAGGACACCAGCGGCCTGCTGGTGGTGGCCAAGACCGACGAGGCCCACCAGGGGCTGGCGCGGCAGATCGCCGCGCACAGCATGCTGCGGGAATATCGGGCGGTGGTCCACGGCTCCCTGCCGCAGGAGAGCGGCAGGGTGGAGGCGCCGATCGGCCGGCACCCCGTCGAGCGCAAGCGCATGGCGGTGACCGCTCGGGGAGGCAAGGAGGCAGTTACCCACTACCAGGTGCTGGGAAGGTACCAGGGCTTTAGCTACCTTTCGCTGCGTCTGGAGACCGGGCGCACCCACCAGATCCGGGTGCACATGGCTTATATCGGGCATCCGGTGGCGGGGGACCCGGTCTACGGGCCGAAGAAAACGGCGTTGGCGGGCGGGCAGTGCCTGCACGCCAAGACCATCGGGTTTACCCATCCCCTGACGGGGGAGCGGCTTACGTTTGACAGTGAGCTGCCGGACTATTTTCAAAAGTTTTTATCCGGGCTTCGGCCCATGGCGTAAGGAGGGAAGGCCGCTTGGCCAATTTGAGCGGATGGCTGCTCGCCAGCGACATCGACGGCACGGCCCTGATCGAGGAGATCGGGGTGCCGCCGCAGAACATCGAGGCGGTGCGCCGCTTCATAGGCGAAGGGGGACGCTTCACCTTCGCCACCGGCCGCTCGCGGGAGTCGGCCTACCGGGTCAGCCGCGATTTTGCGGTCAACGCGCCGATGGTGGTGCTCAACGGCTCCTGCGTGATGGACCCGCAGAGCGGGGAGTTTCTAATCGAGCACCCCATGCCGCCCGAAATCCGGGAGGCCACCGGCGAGGTGCTCGAGAGAATGGATCGGGATCACGCGGTCATGCTGGTGACGGCGGACAAGTATTGGGGGGTCTCCCGCAGCGCGTTTGGGCAGCGGCTCTGCCAGCGGGTGCTGCAAACCCCGATCTGCGGGATTTACGACGTGAAGGAGACCATCTATAAGGTGCTGGTGATCAGCGAGACCCCGCAGGAGGCGCCGGCCATGCGCCAAAAGCTGGGCGAGTGGTACGAGCGGGATTTCACCGTAGTGCAGAGCGGCGAGACCTGCGTCGAGCTGCTGCCCAAAGGCGTTTCCAAGGGGAGCACCCTGCTCGAGGCGGCCGCGCTCATCGGGGTGGATCGGGAGCGCATCGCGGCCATCGGGGACAACGAAAACGACCTTGAAATGCTGCGGGTGGCGGCGCTCAGCGCGGCTCCCGGCTCGGCGGATGAATTTGTCCGTCGGCGGGTGCAGAAGGTGCTCTGCCCCTGCATGGACGGTGCGCTCGCGCAGCTGATCGAATATCTGGAGGAACAGACCAAAGAATAGAAGAAACCGATTGGGAAGACAGGCCGAAGGGAAAGGATGATCGAACACAATGACCCAGCAGGAAACACGGGCGCTGCAGATCGCGGCAACCAAAATCCGTCTCGGCGTGATAGAGGGCGTCTATCACGCGAAATCCGGGCATCCGGGCGGGGCGCTCTCGTCGTCGGACATTCTGGCATATCTCTATTTTCAGGAGATGCGCATAGACCCGCAGAACCCGAAGTGGGAGGACCGGGACCGGTTCGTGCTCTCCAAGGGGCATGCCGCGCCCGGGCTCTATGCGGCGCTCGCCAACCGGGGCTACTTCCCGGTGGAGGAGCTCGGGACGCTGCGCCATATCGGTTCCCGCTTGCAGGGCCATCCGGACATGAAGGGGATTCCCGGGGTGGACATGTCCACCGGGTCGCTCGGGCAGGGGGTGTCGGCCGCCTGCGGGATGGCCAAGGCCGCCAAGCTGATGGGCAAGGACTATAGGGTCTACGCCCTGCTGGGGGACGGCGAGATTCAGGAGGGCCAGGTCTGGGAGGCGGCGATGTTCGCCGGGCACCAGAAACTTGACAACCTCTGCCTGATCGTGGACAACAACGGGCTGCAGATCGACGGGAATATTGAGGACATCTGTTCCCCCTACCCGATCGACGAGAAGTTCGCCGCCTTCGGCTTTGCCACTATCAACATCGACGCGCACGACTACGGACAGATCGCGGCCGCTTTCGCGCAGGCGCGCCAAACGAAGGGCAAGCCCACCGCCGTCATCGCCAAGTCCACCAAGGGCAAGGGGGTTTCCTTCATGGAGGGCCAGGCCTCCTGGCACGGTACGGCGCCGAACGAGGAGCAGTACCGTCAGGCGATGGGTGAGTTACAGAAGCTGCTGGAAGCTTACGAAGGGGGGCGCTGAGGATGGCGGAGATGAAAAAGAAGGCGACCAGGGAGAGCTACGGCGAGGCCCTGGCCGAGCTGAGCGGCACCTGCGAGCGGCTGGTGGTGCTGGACGCGGACCTCGCGGCCGCCACCAAGACCGGTGTTTTTAAGAAGGCCTGTCCCGGGCGCTTCATCGACTGCGGGATTGCCGAGCAGAATATGATGGGCGTCGCGGCGGGGCTCGCCGCGAGCGGGATGATCCCGTTTGCCAGCTCCTTTGCCATGTTCGCGGCCGGGCGCGCCTTCGAGCAGGTGCGCAACTCGATCGGCTACCCCCATCTCAATGTGAAGATCGGCGCCACCCATGCGGGCATCTCGGTCGGCGAGGACGGCGCGACCCACCAGTGCGACGAGGACATCGCCCTCATGCGCACCATCCCCGGCATGACGGTCATCAACCCCTCGGATGACGCCGAGGCGCGCGCGGCGGTGCGCGCGGCGGCCGGGTATGCCGGCCCGGTCTACCTGCGCTTTGGGCGGCTGGCGGTGCCCTGCTTCAACGACCCCGCCTCCTACCGCTTCGAGTGGGGCAAGGGGATCGTGCTGCGCGACGGGCAGGACGTCACCCTAATCGCCACCGGGCTGATGGTCTGGCGGGCCGTCGAGGCGGCCGAGCTGCTGAAAGAGGAGGGGATTTCGGCGCGGGTGGTCAACATCCACACCATCAAGCCCCTGGATCGGGAGCTGGTGCTACGCTGCGCGGCCGAGACGGGGGCGCTCGTGACTGCCGAGGAGCACAGCGTGATCGGGGGCCTGGGTGAGGCGGTCTGCTCGGCCGTCTGCGAGGGCTGTCCGGCGCCGGTGCTGCGCGTCGGCGTCGAGGATGTGTTCGGTTGCTCCGGACCGGCGGTCGATCTGCTCGAGCATTTCGGGCTCACCGCGCAGAACCTGGCCGTCAAGGCCAGGGCGGCAATCGCGCTTAAAAAGCACTGAACCAGGGTTTCAGCGGGGGGCTGCGGCTCCCCGCTTTTTTGTGTTCCGCCGCCGGAAAAGCTGCACCATGGGCAAGGGTGAAGAGTTTCCTGCGTTTTGCACCAAATTACTTGCGAATTTGAGGTTTTTCCTGCATTGACCCCTCTGTGAAAAGGGAGTATAATACAACGCGGACTTGCGATACAACAATAAAATATTTGGACGATAAGGGGCAGACGGGATATGGAAGGGCAGAACAGGCTGAAGGAATATATCCGCTTTTTTGGGCTCAACCTGGTGGGCAACTACGCCTATGCAATGGGGGTGCAGATGTTCACCGCGCCCCATCACATCGCGCCGGGCGGCGTGACCGGCGTCGCCACCATCATGAACTATCTGTGGGGCTTCCCGATCGGCTTGACCACCTTCCTGATTAATGTGCCGCTGCTGGTCCTCGCATGGCTTCATATCTCCAAGGGGTTCACCATCCGCACCGCCATTTCCACGGCGATGTCGAGTGTGTGCATCGACTTGCTGGTCGTCTGGATGCCCCAGTATAAGGGGGATGCGCTGCTCGCCTCTCTCTTCGGCGGCGCCCTGATGGGCGTTGGGCTCGCGGCGGTCTATATCAGCGGCTCGACCACCGGTGGCACCTCGATCGTCAGCGCCCTGCTGCAGAAGCGGTTCCACCATATCCCGATCGGCAAGCTGCTGATGGGCTCCAACCTGGTGGTGGTTGTGCTGTCGGTTTTCGCCTATGGAAACATCGATTCGGCGCTCTACGCCGCGCTGACCATCATCACCTCCTCGCTGGTGATGGACAATATGATTTACGGCTCGAACACCAACCGGGTGCTCTTCATCATCTCGGAGCGCAGCGACCTGATCCGCGACCGGATCTTGGTGGAGCTCCACCGCGGGACCACCCTGCTCAACGGCGAGACCGGCTACAAGCACGAGCACCTCAACATCATTTTCTGCGTGGTGAGCAAGGCGCAGTTCTACCGGGTGCAGGAGATCACGCGGTCCATCGACCCGCATGCCTTCATCGTCGGATGCACCGCCGGCGACGTGCTTGGAAAAGGGTTCAAGCACTTCGATTAGCACCGTCGTCTTACGGCGGTTTTGGGGGCCTTGGCCTTCTCGGGATACCCCGAGAAGGCCAAGGCCCCCGGTCGATCAAGAACTGCCGGCCGGGCGGAGACGGAGCACTCGGGAAGTGTTGCCGGCGGGTGCGCGGGCACAGGCACTGCCTTGGGAGAGGATGGCGGCTTTGCCGCCATGGGGAAACCCCTTGATAGGGTTTCCCCACGCAAAAACCTTCCACTGGAAGTTTTTTGCTCCCCTTCCTGATCCGAAGGAGGATTTTCTAGCCGCGAGTAGTGGCAGCCCGGAAAGGCCGCGGGCGCTGCTCGCACCCGCCAAAGGACTTAGTCCTTTGGAAACCAAAGACTGACCCGAAAGGGGGTCCAACGCCTTAAAAGGCGTCTGGGGAAACGGCTCGTTTCCAGCCCGTGAGGCGCACCGCTCGCAAAGCGAGCCTGCCCTTCTGGAAACCAAATACTTTAGTGTCTCGGCTGCACAGCTCACTACGGTGGACAAACTTTTTTGCTCGACACCCTTCAGCCGTTTTTCCCTATTTCAGAGCGCTATAATAACAAAAGCACAACAGGGAAATTCTGCCATGTCCGGGTGTAAAGAAAAAAACTTGACAGTTTACGTCTGGCAGGGTATAATAAAAAAGCTGTCAAATGTAAAGGGATCGCCTTTACAAACCGGCCGCTACAAAAGGAGGGTCATGCCGCCGTGCCCAAAAATCTACGGGTAACCGTGCTGTTCGATTTTTATGGTGACATGCTGACCGACAAGCAGAAAGAGGTCGTGGACCTATACTACAACGAAGACCTCTCTCTCGCCGAGATCGCCGCCCACAGCGGGATCACCCGGCAGGGGGTGCGCGATTCGATCAAGCGGGCGGAAGCGACCCTCTTCGAGCTGGAGGAGCGGCTGGGGCTGGCCGAGCGGTTCGGAGGGATTCAGCAGTCCCTTTCCAGGATCGTGCAGTGCGCCAAGGACATCCAGTTTGAAAGCGACCGGCTGGGGATGGCCTCCTCGATCTACACCAAGGCCGGGGAGATCGTGCAGCTCGCCATGAAGCTGAGCGAGGACGAATAGAAGAAACCGAATTTACGATAGAGGCGCTGGGAGTAACGAATGGCATTTGAAGGACTGAGCGAAAAACTGAATCAAGCGTTCAAGCGCCTGCGCTCCAAGGGCCGGCTCAAGGAAGAGGACATCAAGGAAGCCATGCGCGAGGTGCGCCTGGCGCTGCTGGAGGCCGACGTCAACTTCAAGGTTGCGCGCGACTTTGTCAAGGCGGTGACCGAGAAGGCGGTGGGCAAAGAGGTGCTCGAGAGCCTCACCCCGGCGCAGCAGGTGATCAAGATCGTGCGCGACGAGATGACCGAGCTGATGGGCTCGACCAACGCACGGATCAATTTCTCCTCCAAGAAGCCGACCATCATCATGATGTGCGGCTTGCAGGGCTCGGGTAAGACCACCCACAGCGCAAAGCTCGCCCGGCACTTCCGCCAGGAGGGCAAACGCCCGCTGCTGGTCGCCTGCGACGTCTACCGTCCGGCGGCCATCGAGCAGCTGAAGGTGGTGGGCGCCAAGGTCGAGACCCCGGTCTTTGAAATGGGCCAGGGCGACCCGGTGAAGATCGCCGAGGAATCGCTCAAGTACGCCAAGGACTACGGCTACGATCCGGTGATTTTGGATACCGCCGGACGGCTGCACATCGACGAAGAGCTGATGAACGAGCTGCGCGCCATCAAGGCGCGGGTGCAGCCGCACGAAATCCTTCTGGTGGTCGACGCGATGGTCGGCCAGGACTCGGTCAACGTGGCCAGTTCCTTCGACGAGGCGCTGGGGATCGACGGGGTGATTTTAACCAAGCTCGACGGCGACACCCGCGGCGGCGCGGCGCTCTCGGTGCGCGCGGTGACCGGCAAGCCGATCAAGTTCGTGGGCACCGGCGAAAAGCTCGAGGACCTCGAGCCGTTCTATCCCGACCGGATGGCCTCGCGAATTTTGGGGATGGGCGACGTGCTCACTCTGATCGAGAAGGCCCAGACCGAGATGGATGAGAAAGCGGCCATCAAGACCGCCCAGCGGCTCAAGGAAAATAAATTTGACATGACCGACCTGCTCGAACAGATGAAGCAGGTGAAGAATATGGGCCCGCTCTCCCAGGTGCTGGGGATGATCCCCGGGCTGCAGGGAAAGCTGAGAGATGAGGATACCCAGCGCGGCGAGCGGGAGCTGCAGCGCATGGAGGCGATCATCAATTCGATGACCCTGCGCGAGCGGGAGCGCCCGGACATCATCAACCCCTCGCGCAAGCGCCGGATCGCCGCGGGCAGCGGCACCAGCGTGGAGGAGGTCAACCGGCTCTTAAAACAGTTTAGGCAGATGCAGCAGATGATGAAGCAGCTCGCCCCCAAAAAGGGCAAGCGGCGTCCGCGCATGGGCTTCCCGCCAATGAGGTAAGTGTGTTTATTCCTTCTTCGGAATAAAGATAAATAGAAAGATTCAGGAGGTGACAAGATAATGGCAGTCAAGATCAGACTTAGAAGGATGGGCGCGAAGAAGGCTCCCTTCTATCGCATAGTTGTGGCAGATTCCCGCTATCCGCGCGACGGCAGATTTATCGAGGAGGTTGGGTACTACGACCCCACCAAGGACCCGGCCGTGGTGAAGATCGATGGGGAGAAGGCCAAGAAGTGGCTCTCGACCGGCGCCCAGCCGACCGATACCGTGCGTGCGCTGCTCAAGAAGCAGGGCGTGCTGTAAGGCGTGAGGAAAGAGAGGTCCCAAAATCTTGGAAGAGCTGATTCGCACCATCGCTAGGGGTTTGGTCGATGAGAAGGATGCGGTCACCGTGACCCGCGACGAGCCGGACGCCGAGGGCGTCATCATCTACCATCTGCACGTCGCGCCGGACGACATGGGCCGGGTGATCGGCAAACAGGGCCGGATCGCCAAGGCCATCCGCACGGTGGTTCGCGCCTGCGCGACCCGCGCGGACCAGAAGGTCATGGTAGAAATCGACTGAAGACCCCAATACGAGCAAAACGGGAAAGCATGAGGACCTCGGGGCCCCAGGTGCTTTCCCGGTTTCTTTTACCGGGGGCGGCAGGCCCCGGGGAGGAAGGAGCGTCCAAATGAAGGAATACATCGAAGCCGGGAAGATCGTGACCACCCACGGGGTGCGCGGCGAGGTGAAGGCCGAGCCCTGGTGCGACGAGCCCGCCTTTCTGGCCGGCCGCAAGCGGCTCCATCTGGGCACGGTCGGCAACCCCGTCGAGGTCGAAAGCGGCCGGGTGCACAAGGGGATGGTGCTTTTAAAGTTCAAAGGTGTGGACACCGTCGAGGCGGGCGCGGCCCTGCGCGGCAAGGTGCTCTACGTCCACCGGGACGAAATCCCGCTGGGGGAGGGGGAGCATCTGATCCAGGACATCATCGGGCTCCAGGTGTTCGACGCCGACAGCGGCGAACGCTACGGGGAGCTGTGCGACGTGACCCATACCGGCGCCAACGACGTCTACCACATCCGCTTCCCGGACGGGAAGGAGCGGCTGATCCCGGCCATCCCGCAGGTGATTGTCAAGATCGACGTTATGGGCGGCAGGATGGACATCCGCCCGCTGGAAGGACTGTTTGAGGAATGATCATTGACATTGCGACCCTCTTCCCCGAGATGTGCGGGCGGGTGCTGGATGAGAGCATCATCGGCCGTGCGCGCGCGGCGGGGAAGCTGACCATCGACTGCCACGACATCCGCGCCTTCACCGAGGACAAGCACCGGCGGGTGGACGACTCGCCCTACGGCGGCGGGATGGGGATGGTCATGCAGCCCGGCCCGATCTACAATTGCTTTCGTTACCTCTGCCGTCTGCGCGGGGTGCGCCCGCATGTGATCTACCTCTCGCCCAAGGGCCAAGTCTTCACCCAGCGGCGCGCCGGGGAGCTTGCAAACATGAATAATTTGCTCCTGCTGTGCGGACACTATGAGGGAGTGGACCAGAGAATTCTGGACGAAATCGTGGACGAGGAGCTCTCGATCGGGGACTACGTGCTCACCGGGGGCGAGCTCGGGGCGCTGGTGGTCTGCGACGCGGTGGGCAGGCTCTGCGAGGGGGTGCTCCCGGACGAGAGCTGCTACACCGAGGAGAGCCATCAGAGCGGGCTGCTCGAATATCCGCACTACACCCGCCCGCCGGTCTGGATGGGGCGGCCGGTGCCCGAGGTGCTGCTCTCGGGGCACCACAAGAATATCGAGGGCTGGAGGAGGCGCGAGGCGGTAAAAATCACCCTGCGCCGCCGCCCGGATATGCTCGCACAGGCACAACTTGATAAAAGCGACATAGAATATATCGATGCCCTGAAAAGGGCGCAGCCGGATAGGGAAGAGAGCGGAACCACCTGATTGGCAGGTAAATCGGGAGCGCGGCGGTTGCTCATCCTATACGAGATTGTTGAAAACTTTTTGTATTAGATGTACAATCAAGGTCGGCGGATTTTGCAAATTGATGGATAACAAGCAGAAATTGCGGGAAATGGGCGCAAAAGAATTTCAAGAAGCGTTGACGAAGACAAGCGGTATGTTATAATAAGGCTGTAGCGTTTCTGGGCTATTTTGGTCCCGTTGTTAATCTGTGACAGTAATCTTGGAAATAGGAGAGTAACGATTATGTTTGTAAAAGACGTTCCCGTTCAGAATCAGGTTGGTTTGCACGCGCGTCCGGCTACCTTTTTCATTCAGAAAGCGAACGAGTTCAAATCCTCCATCTGGATCGAGAAGGAAGAGCGCAGGGTGAATGCGAAGAGCCTGCTCGGCGTCCTTTCGCTGGGTATCGTCGGCGGCACCACCATCAAGATCATTGCGGACGGCCCGGATGAGCAGCAGGCGGTCAATGAGCTTGTCAAGCTGGTTGAGAGCGGCTTTGCCGAGTAAGTTTCAAGAATAATTGCTTTGGCTTTGTCCTGCCATGCGGGACAAGAACAATGTGCACGCTGTCAGAAAGCCTTTCTGACGGCGTGTTTTCGTACCCGAAGAAGGAGAACGGTATGGTGGACATGGAGCATATAGCCCTCCTGCGCAAGAAGGCCAACGAGCTGCCGCTGCAGCCGGGGGTCTATCTCATGCGGGACAAGGACGGGGTGATCATCTACATCGGCAAGGCGAAGCGCCTGAAAAACAGGGTGACCAGCTACTTCCGCGCCCTGGACAGCCACACCCCCAAGGTGCTGGCGATGGTCGAGAATGTCAAGGATTTCGACTACATCCTCACCGACAGCGAGTTCGAGGCGCTGGTGCTGGAAAGCAGCCTGATCAAGCAGCACTCCCCGAAATACAACATCCTGTTAAAGGACGACAAGGGGTATTTCTATATCCATATCACGGACGGCCCCTGGCGCCGGATCGACTGGGTGAAATCCAAGCCCCCCAAGGACGGCCAGGTGATCGGCCCCTATACCTCGTCCTACGTCGTCTCGCAGACGGTCGAGCAGGCCAACAAGATTTTTATGCTCCCCACCTGCAAGCGGCAGTTCCCGCAGGACTTCCGCAAGGGGCGCCCCTGCCTCAATTTCCACATCAAGCAGTGCATGGGGGTCTGCACCGGGAAGATCCCGCTCGAGCAGTACAACGAGTCGGTGGACGGGGCGCTGCGTTTCATCAAGGGGAACAGCCAGGGGCTCTGCGAGCAGCTCGAGGAGGAAATGGCGAAGGCCGCCGAAAACCTCGAGTTCGAGAAGGCCGCCCGACTGCGGGACAGGATCGCCGCCATCAGGCGGATCAGCGGCCAGCAAAAGGTGCTCTACGCCGGGGTGGACAACTGCGACATCATGGCGATGGCCATCGGGAGCGACCGGGTGGGGGTGTCGGTGATGAACTACCGGCATGAGCGGCTCTGCGACAAGCAGGACTTTTTGCTGAGCACCGACAGCGACCCGGCCGCGGTGCGCGCCCAGTTTTTGATGAGCTATTACCGGGACAACTTCGACCTGCCGCGGCAGGTCTATCTCGACGGGGAGTGCGAGGATGGAGACCTGATCGCCCGCTACCTCACCGAGCGCGCCGGGCACAAGGTCGAGCTCGTCATCCCCCAGCGCGGGCAGAAGAACCAGCTTGTCGAGCTGTGCCGCTCGAACGCTGCGCAGTACCTCTCCCACCGGATGAAGGCCTCGGGCAAGGAGGTGGCGCTCCTCGACGAGGTGGCAAAGCTTTTGGGGTTGCGCCAGAGCCCGCAGTACATCGAGGCATACGACATCTCGAACATCGGCGCGAGCACCATTGTCGGCGGGATGGTGGCCTTCGAGGGGGCAAAACCGCTGCGCAGCGCCTACCGCAAGTTCACCATCAAGTCGGTTGCCGGCGCGCCGGACGACTATGCCAGCATGAAGGAGATGCTCACCCGCCGTTTCGAGCGGCTGCGCGAGGCCGGGGAAAAGGGCGGGGAGCAGGGCTTCGGCCGCCGGCCCGACCTGCTGCTGATCGACGGCGGGGCCGGGCATGTCGCCGCGGCCAAGGAGGTGCTCGACGCGATGGGCCTCGTGATTCCCTGCTTCGGCATGGTCAAGGACGACAAGCACCGCACCCGGGCCATCGCCTCGGACGGGGGCGAGATCCAGATCTCGGCGCACAAGAGCGTGTTCTCGTTCATCACCTCGGTGCAGGACGAGGTGCACCGCTACACCATCTCCTTCTCGCGCAAGAAGCACCGGACCACCTCGCTGCAGCTCGAGCTGATGAACGCTCCGGGAATCGGGGAGGCCCGCGCCAGGGCGCTGTACAAGCATTTTAGGACCCTGGACAAGATCCGCGCGGCGACGGGGGAGGAGCTCGAGGCGGCGCCGGGGATGAACAAGCGCGCGGCCAACGCCCTCTATGAGTTTTTACATCCGCAGACGGAAGAATAAAACGGCCGCCTCCAAGTGTCTTGGAGGCGGCCGTTTTCAGGATAATCCGTCAATCGAGGGCACCTGGGAGTTGCCGAAGCTGTCGCCGGTGTTGGGGGTAAAGTTGCCGCCATATTCGGCGGCGCGGCCCACGGCGTGGACGGGGTTGGTCCAGTGGCAGTTTTGCAGGGTAATGGGAGAGGCGTTGTTTTCGGTGGCGCCCGAAACTCCCCCGGTATAAATCGCATACACGGCGGAGCCGGAAAACTGGACCGAGGAGAGGCAGCCGATATAGACCGAGCTGGTGTTATGCCCGGCGATCCCACCCTGATGGAGTTGGACTTGCGCCGTTCCCCCGATCGTCCCGGTGACGGTGCAGCGTTCAAACCTGGTGTTGATCACCAACCCGCCGATCCCCCCGGTGGAGAGGACGTCCGAACCCGAACCGGAAACATTGTCGCCCGTTACAGAGCAGTCCGCGACCGTCGCTCCGGTCATCACGTTGGCAATCCCGCCAACATAGTACATTCCTCCAACGGTGGGCGAGGTGAGACGCATGTTTTTTACCGTGGCTCCGCTCAAAGATGCAAACAGCCCGCCGGTTGTGGAATTGAGCCCGCCAATCGAATACCCGCCTCCGTCATACACGCCGGTGAGCGTGCCCAGCGGGGTCCAGGTCCCGGTGAGGGTGATGTCCCGCTTTTGGGCAAACTGTGCGTCCAGGTGCTGCTGCACGTGCCGAAGCTGCGCCGGGGTGTAGACCTGGTAGGGGTCGGCCGCGCTGCCGTCTCCGAGGATGAAGGCTCCCTCCACCCCCGGGCAGCAGCCGGTGGTGACAGGAAATGTTTTTGAGGCGGGAGCGTCGAGCCCGATGCGGTCCGCCTCCGGGAGGGCGCTCACGGTGACGTAGTAGGTCTGCGGGTGCTCCACGTCGAGCGGATATTCGACGAACACGTCGGTTTTGGCGGTGATCCCGGTGCGTTCCACGCTGCGGGTGACGCTGGCGGCGGTAAGGGCTTCGGCGTCCGAGACGGTGATCTGATAGTGCCCGGTGCGCGCGTCGGGAATGACCGGGACGAGGAGGCCGGGCGAGGGGCCCGCGGCCTCTGCCCGGCAGGGCAAGGCAAGGACGCAGCAGGCGAGCAGGGCAAAAAGCAGGCGTTTCATGGCAATACCTCCGGGAGAGCAATAAGACCGCCAGATAAGGATACTGGCGGTCTTACCGTGTGGGGGAAGGGCCCACAAAACGCGGGATCCCCTTGCATTTCCTGCCAGAATCGGATATAATTAGGCTAAGATTTCCAGGTGGTGGGAAAAGCGCCCGGCCACCGCGCAAAAAACATAAAAACAATGACCGATAGCATCCTTAGCTATCGGTCATTTTATTTCCCGGCAAAGAAAGCGGCGGCAAGCTAAAATAGCTTGCCGCCGCGGTCCGTTCTTTACTTCAGAGCCTCCAGGCTCTCGACAATCTTCTGTAAACGGTCCTTGGCCTTCTGCAGCTTTTCGCGTTCGGCATTGACCACCTTTTCGGGCGCGCGGTCCACGAAGGAGGGGTTCTCCAGCTTTTTGCCGAAGAACGAAACGTCCTGCTCGGCCTGCTCGCGTTCCTTTTGCAGCCGCTCGCGCTCCTTGTCAAGGTCGATCAGCTCTCCGAGCGGGATGAAGATACGCGCATCCCCGGTCACCACCTGCACCGCACCCTCGATCGAGAAACTTTGCCCAATCTCTACCTCGGACGCCCCGGCCAGCCGTTCAAAGAAGGCGGCGCCCTTTTCCATCGTTTCGGGCAGCCCGGTGGCGATATAGAGCTTGGCCTTGCGGCTGGGCGGCACGTTCATCTCACTGCGCCGGTTGCGCACGGCCTTGATGACCTCCATGATCTTCGAGAATTCTTCCTCCTCGCGCTCGAAGCAGAGCTCGGGGCGGTACTCGGGCCAGGGGGCGGCCATTACGCTTTCGCTGATCCCCTCGCTGGGCAGCGCCTGCCAGATCTCCTCAGTGATGAAGGGCATGAACGGGTGCAGCAGCCGCAGCGCGCCGCCCATCACATGCACCAGCACCTGCTGGGCGCGCTTGGCGCTCTCGCCGCCCGCGGCAATGCGCGCCTTGGTCAGCTCGATGTACCAGTCGCACAGGATATCCCAGATGAAGTCGTAGAGCTTCTGCACCGCCACGCCGAGCTCGAAGTGCTCGAGGTTGTCGGTGACCTCGCGGACCAGGCGGTTGTACAGGCTCAAAAACCACCGATCCTCCAGCGTCAGCTCCTGGGGCAGGTCGAGCGACGTGACCTCGTCCGAGAGGTTCATCAAAATGAAGCGGGAGGCGTTCCACAGCTTGTTGGCAAAGTTGCGCGAGGCGCGCACCTTCTCGTCCGAGAAGCGCATGTCGTTGCCCGGGCTGTTCCCGGTGCAGAGCGTCAGGCGCAGCGCGTCCGCGCCATACTGCTCGATGACCTCCATCGGGTCCACACCGTTGCCCAGGGACTTTGACATCTTGCGCCCCTGCGCGTCCCGGATCAGTCCGTGGATGAAGACGTTTTTAAACGGGATCTCTCCCATGTTGTGAACCCCGGAGAAGATCATCCTGGCCACCCAGAAGAAGATGATGTCGTACCCCGTCACCAGCGTGTCGGTGGGATAGAAGTAGGAAAGCTCCGGCGTCTTATCCGGCCAGCCGAGGGTGGAGAAGGGCCACAGGGCGGAGGAGAACCAGGTGTCGAGCGTGTCCTCGTCCTGGCGGATGTGGGAGCCGCCGCAGTGGGCGCAGCGCTCGGGCGCGGATTTTGCCACGGTGATCTCGCCGCAGTCGTCGCAGTACCAGGCGGGGATCCGGTGCCCCCACCAGAGCTGGCGGGAGATACACCAGTCGCGGATGTTCTCCATCCAGTGGTAATAAATCTTGGCGAAGCGCTCGGGCACGAACTGCAGGCTGCCGTTTTTGACGACCTCCATCGCGGGGCCGGCCAGCGGCTCCATCCTGACGAACCACTGCTTGCTCACCCGCGGCTCGACCACCGAGCGGCAGCGGTAGCAGGCGCCCACGTTGTGCTGGTGGTCCTCGGTGCGCACCAGGAAGCCGCCCTCCTCGAGGTCGCGCACGATCGCACGGCGCGCCTCATAGCGGTCCATCCCGGCGTACTTGCCGCCTTGCTCGTTGAGGGTGGCGTCCTCGTTTAGGACGTTGATGACCGGCAGCTCGTGGCGCAGCCCGACCTCGAAGTCGTTCGGGTCGTGCGCCGGGGTGATTTTGACCACCCCCGTGCCGAACTCCATATCCACGTATTCGTCGGCGATGAGCGGGATTTCCCGCCCGACCAGCGGCAGGGTGAGCGTCTTGCCCACCATCGCCTTGTAGCGCTCATCGTCCGGGTGGACCGCCACGGCGGTGTCGCCCAGCATGGTCTCGGGCCGGGTGGTGGCAAGCTCGATGTAGCCGCTGCCGTCGGTGAAGGGGTAGCGCAGGTGCCAGAAGTGGCCGGCGTGGTCCTCATATTCCACCTCGGCGTCCGAGATCGAGGTCTTGCAGGTTGGACACCAGTTGATGATCCGCTCGCCGCGGTAGATCAGTCCCTCGTCGTAGAGCTTGCAGAAGACCTCGTTCACCGCCTTGGAGCACCCCTCGTCCAGGGTGAAGCGGGCGCGGTCCCAGTCGCAGGAGGAACCCATCTTCTTCTGCTGCTCGACGATCCGCCCGCCGTACTGCTCCTTCCACTCCCAGGCGCGCTTTAAAAAGCCCTCGCGGCCGAGGTCCTGCTTGTCGACCCCTTCCTCTTTGAGCTTCTGCACGATCTTCGCCTCGGTGGCGATCGAGGCGTGGTCCGCCCCGGGAAGCCAGAGCGCCTCATAGCCCTGCATGCGGCGGAAGCGGATCAGGCAGTCCTGCAGCGTGCAGTCCATAGCGTGGCCCAGATGGAGCTGGCCGGTGATGTTGGGCGGCGGCATGACGATGGTGTAGGGACGCTTGTCCGGGTTCGGCTTTGCGTGGAAGTATCCGCCCTGCAGCCACGCCTGATAGGTTTTTTCCTCAAACTGCTTGGGATCATAGGTCTTATCAAGCTGTTTTCTCATATTTATAATCATTCCTTTTCCCTTTAGGGGATTTTAGCCTTTGATTCTTCTTATTATACTAAATCTTCCCTGTTCGCGCAACGCCTCCCTCAAAAACTCCCTTGCAAAAGATGGCGCGGCGCGGTAAGATGGGACATGAAATTTGATCGAAAAGGAAGGCTTGGGATGAAAAAAGCACTTTTGCTCTTGCTGGCCGGCGTCCTGGTGGCATGCACGGGCTGCGCGCACACCGCCGCAAAGGAGCCGAAGGCCTGCAAGGTTGAGGTCTATTCCGATGGGGGAGAACTCCTCAAGACCATCGACGACCAGGAGACGATCGAACTGCTGACCCCCACCGAGGACTGGGCGGACGCCGAAGCGCCGCAGCCCGAGCCCGCCGCACAGTACGAGCTGGTGGTGTGGCAGGAAAAGACGCTGCTCGCCGGGGAGGACCCCGAAGGGGAGCGGGAGTACGAGGTCATCTTAAACCTCACCCTCTATCGGGACTCCCCGCTCGTAAAGGCGGTGATCTCCCCGCAGGCGGTCAAGAACATGAGGCTGACCGAGGAGATGCTGACCGCATACTACACCCTCCCGGATGAAACGCTCTCAGCCCTGCGCCAGGCCGTCGGTTAACCGGAACAGGTTTTGTCATGCGGGCCGGCAGAGCGGATCAGCGGATGGGTGTAATCCAGCCCGCACTCCCCGCGGGGGGAGCACAGCAGCGCATACTGGTCCCCCGCGGCGGCCTCCAGCAGCGCCAGGCGCTGGGCGCGCCCGCCCAGCGCCTGCAGCCGGCGCAGCGAGGCGCCGACGGGCAGGGCGGCGCTCGAAGCCGTCAGCAGCTCCTTCCCGGCCGGGGTGTACCCCAGGACCCGGATGTAGGGTGGGGGCAGGGCGCCGTCCTCGTCGCGCACCCCCAAAAAAGCGGCGAGCGCCAGGCGGCGCACCCGCGCGTGGGAGTAGCGCTTGGATTTGACGAGCGCATAGAGCTCGCCAAGGTCACGCGCCTGCCGCGCCGCCTTGTAAAGGCGGTGCTCCAGCCCTTCGCTGAGCTCGGGGAGGGCTCTCAGCTCCCCGGGCGCCAGGGCGCGCAGCCGGGAGAGCAGCGGGAGCTCGAGCGCCCCCGGCGCGCAGACCGGCGCGCCGCGGTAGCACGCCAGCGCCTCTGCCGGCACATAGGGGGAGAGGGCGGATACCCCCTGCTTTACTGCCAGCGCGCGCAGCGCGCTGGCGCTGGCGAAAGCCCCGACGGGTGCGCCGCTGTCGTGTCCGGCCCCTTTGCGGGGGACGGTGAAGGGCTCGATTTTGCTGCCGAGGCTCCCGAGCGCGCCGAGGTACTCGAGCGCCAGGATGTTGTTGGGCTGGCGCAGCAGCGCCCCGGCATCTTCTCCGAAGAGCTCGCCCACCGCCTGCTGGCGCGCGGCGGCGAAGGGCTGCCCCTCTTTGAGCAGCGCGCGCAGCCGGGCGCGCACCCGCTCGTCCTCCAGCGCCAGCCAGGCTTGCAGCAGCGGGGGCAGCGCCCCGCATTCGCTGCCGAAGGAGAGGGTGTCGACGCAGCCGAGCGCGTCGAGCAGGGCGACTGCCCCGCGCGCGAAGCGCTGCGCCCCCGCGGCGGCGAAGGGCAGCGGCAGCTCGAGCACGAGGTCGACCCCGCACGAAAGGGCGGCCTTGGCGCGGGTGAACTTATCCAGGAGGGCGGGCTCGCCCCGCTGCACAAAATTGCCGCTCATCACCGCCACGACGCACTCGGCGCCCGCCCGGCGGGTCGCCTCGATTTGGTACCGGTGCCCGTTGTGGAAGGGGTTATACTCCGCCACGATCCCCGCGACACGCATTTTCATCCCGCCTTTTCTCCGGTTTCTTCCGTCTTGCCCTTGAAATTTTTACCTTAATGTAATAATATATAACTATCTGAGTCAAAGTCAAGAAAACTGAAATATTCGGAGGGAAAGCAGCAAATGAAGGTATTGGTAATAAACGCCGGCAGCTCGTCGCTGAAGTATCAGCTCATCGACATGCAAAACGAGCATGTGCTGGCCAAGGGCAACTGCGAGCGCATCGGGGTGGACGGCCTGATCACCCACAAGACCGACGACGGCAAGAAGATCCAGTATGAGGTGGCCTTCCCCACCCATAAGGAAGCGTTCATGGAGGTCGTCAAGGTCCTCACCTCGGGCGAGGGCAAGGTGATCGGGGATGTGAAGGAAATCTCGGCGGTGGGCCACCGGGTGCTGCACGGCAGCGAGGTCTACAAGGTCTCCACCAAAATCACCGAAAAGGTCATCGAGGACATCGAGTCCTTCTCCGAGCTGGGCCCCTTGCACAATCCCCCCCAGGCGGCCGCCATGCGCGCGTGCGTCGAGGTGTTCGGCAAGGATACCCCGATGGTGGCGGTGTTCGACACCTCCTTCCATCAGACCATGCCCGAGAAGGCGTACATGTACGCCCTGCCCTACGAGTACTATGAGAAATACCACATCCGCAAATACGGCTTCCACGGCACCAGCCACCGCTACGTCAGCGCCCGGTACCTCGAAATCACCGGCAAGCGCCCCGAGGGGACCCGCGTGGTGGTCTGCCACCTGGGCAACGGCTCCTCGATCAGCGCGGTGAAGGACGGCAAGTGCTACGACACCACCATGGGCTTCACCCCGCTCGACGGGCTGATCATGGGCACCCGCTCCGGCGCGGTCGACCCGTCGGTGGTCACCTACCTGATGAACAAGGAGCACATGACCCCGGACGAGATGAGCGACATGCTCAACAAGAAGTCCGGCTTCCTGGGCGTTTCGGGCCTCAGCTCGGACGCGCGCGACCTGGTCAACGCCAAGAACAACGACCATCACCACGGCGCCCAGCTCGCCTGCGACATGCTGCGCTACCAGATCAAGAAGTACATCGGCTCCTATGCCGCCGCCATGGGCGGGCTGACCGCCGTCTGCTTCACCGGCGGGATCGGCGAAAATTCGTCCGAGCTGCGCGAGGAGTGCTGCGAGGGGCTGGAGTTCATGGGGATCGAGCTGGACAAGACCGCCAACGATTCGGCCTCGGGCAGCGAGATGATGATCTCCGCCCCCTCCTCCAAGGTGCAGGTCTGGGTCGTCCCGACCAACGAGGAACTGATGATCGCCAAGGACACCGTCGAGATCATCAGCAAGTAATAAGACCGATTGAAAAGCCCCCGCCGGCCGGCGGGGGCTTTTTTTGCGGCTATGGGGCATAATGCTGTGGCGGGCCCGGCTTTCTCCCCGCGCCGTCCCTTTGAGCGCCCGGCGGGCCCCTCTCCGGTTTTTGTTGCATTTTCAGCCGGGATATGGAATAATGAAAGCGGCACAGGTGTTGCAGAAACCTACACCTTTAGAAAGAGCGGGATTTCCCCTGAAAACAGGAAAAACCAGCCCGTTTTTCAGGCTGGCCGCGGCAAAAATGCGGGATTGGCAAAGGTGTACCTTTGCGCAGAGAGGACGGGACAAAATGGGAAAGAACAGGATCATGGCATTCGTGTTGGCGGCGGCGCTGGCGCTTTGCGTTCTGCCGGCTGGGGCGGCTCCGGGCGTGCCGGGCGGGTTCAG
>NZ_FWCH01000006.1:0-11168 GCF_900169495.1 Provencibacterium massiliense | reverse complement strand
ATCAGCTCTTTGCCACAATGTCAAGTGGTAAATTCAAAGTTTGATATTAAGATGTTTGAGGCAAATTTCTTGACAAATAAATTGATTTGCCCGATAATATGAGATACAGATACCCCTAGCGGTATAAGGGAGGTGAAGGCTCATGAAACAATGTATGGATGCAGATAATCTTCATCGCCGTCTAAAAAAAATCATCGGACAGGTACAAGCGATTGACCGTATGGTTGATGAAGATATTCCTTGCGAAGACATCCTTGCACAGATAAATGCAGCGAAATCTGCACTTCACAAAGTAGGACAGGTTGTTCTGGAGGGGCATATCAAGCACTGTGTCAGAGATGGAATTGAACATGGCGATGCCGATAAAACGATTGCAAATTTTACAAAAGCCGTGGAGCGTTTTGCGAACATGAACTAAATATTTACAGGAAACCAGCCTCAATCGTCAGGCTGGTTTTTATTTTGTCATTGACAACCCATACCTGCATGGGTATAATAAACATATACCCATATAGGTATAGAAAAGGAGGGATTATGCCTTGAAAAAATTAGAAGAATTTCTGGAATGGGGAGGTGTAAAAAAAGATGTAACCTTCTTGATTTTGTCTGGAATCGCACTGCTGGCCAGCCTTTTGAACATCGAATTATTTCATGTTGATTTGGCGTGGGTAGCAATTATTTTGTGTGGTATTCCTATCATTCTGGAAGCGATCATTGGACTTGTCACAAAATTTGATATTAAAGCAGATGTCCTTGTTTCTCTCGCACTGATTGCGTCTGTCATAATCGGCGAAATTTTTGCCGCCGGTGAGGTCGCGTTTATCATGCAGCTAGGCGGCCTTCTTGAAGATTTAACGGTTGCAAAGGCCAGAGCCGGTATCGAAAAACTGGTTCACCTGACACCACGGACGGCACGCCGTATATCTGATGAGAAGGAAACCATCATTCCTGCTGAACAAGTACAAATCGGCGATACTCTGAGGGTGCTTCCCGGAGAAACAATCCCTGTTGACGGCACGATTTTATCCGGCCAGACCTCCATCAATCAGGCTGTTATGACGGGTGAATCCCTTCCGGTTGATAAAGGTGCCGGAGACAGTGTTTCCAGCGGAACTGTCAATCAGTTCGGTTCCTTTGATATGAAGGCCACAAAGGTCGGTGATGACAGTTCGATTCAGCGTATGATAAAACTGGTACAATCCGTTGATGCAGACAAAGCAAAAATTGTCGGGATTGCAGACCGTTGGGCAACGTGGATCGTTGTGATTGCCCTTTCAGCCGCTGCTTTGACATGGCTCATCAGCGGGCAGATCATCCGGGCTGTAACGATTTTGGTTGTCTTTTGTCCTTGTGCGCTTGTTCTGGCTACGCCTACAGCGATCATGGCAGCTATTGGCAATGCCACAAAGCATGGCTTTCTGGTTCGGGAAGGCGATGCTCTTGAGCGGCTTGCAGAGGTATCAAAAATCACGTTTGATAAAACCGGCACCCTCACCTATGGAGCCCCAAAGGTGGTTGCAGTAAAAAGTTTCTGCCCTGCCTGGACAGAGCAGTCGCTTTTCCGGCTCACAGCCAGCGCGGAACAGCGTTCAGAACATCCATTAGGGAAAGCAATCGTGGCCAGCTATAAACAACAATATCGAGATGGGCTGCAAATGCCGGATCAGTTTCATATGATACCGGGACAAGGAATCTCAGCAAAGGTAGACGCCTATGAAGTTGCGGCTGGCAATCTGGAATTACTCTCTGCAAAGCAAATTGATTTACCTGACAGTATGCGGGAGGAAGCGGCATCTTACCTGGAAAACGGAAGCACGATAACCTATGTTGCCGTCTCAAACAAAGCGATTGGCTTCATCGCCTTGTCGGATACGCTGCGGCAGGATGCTTCTGATACGATTACCCATATCAGGGAAACAAATGTTACTCCTGTATTATTAACCGGCGATAATGAAAAAGCAGCAGGATATATGGCAAAGCAACTCGGCATCCAAGAGGTTTTCGCAGGCTGTTTGCCGGAGGACAAGCTAAAACATATTGAAGATTTCCAAAACAATGGGAATCATGTCTGCATGATTGGAGATGGCATCAATGATGCTCCGGCATTAAAGAAGGCGTATGTAGGAATTGCCATGGGCGGAATTGGAAGTGATATTGCAGTCGATGCGGCAGATATTGCACTCATCAATGATAAAATCAGCGAACTTCCCCATCTTCTTCTCCTGGCTAAACGGATGATGGTTACAATTAAATGTAATCTCACCTTTTCCATGACCTTGAATTTTATCGCCATTATTCTCGCTATTACAGGTATATTAAACCCTGTTATCGGTGCGCTTGTTCATAATGCCGGTTCGGTTCTTGTAATCATAAATTCTGCATTTTTGTTAAATTGGAGGAAAAGAAGAAAATGATTGTTGCTATTATTGCAGTTCTAATCGGCCTTTTGCTAATCGGTGCTGGTGGATATTACTTTATTAAGGAAAAAAGTGATAAAGAATCTCGAAAAATTTATATGATAACGATGCTGATTGGAGTAATTATTGTAATCGGTGCATTAGTTAAAATTTTTTTGTTTAGGTAATACATATCAAAAAAGCCCCATCCCTCAATGGTTGAGAGATGGGGCAAACTGTTTACGCTGCAATCTCCGGGATTTCCCCGACAAAGTTATACACGATCCTGACTTCCTGCACCTTCTGGCCGTCCACCTTCTTGACCTCGCCGATCAGGATTTTGCTGATAAGCCGGTTCAGTACGGACTCGTCCAGTTCCTCAATGGCGGCATAGCGCCGGATTTCCTTGATAAAGGTTCGGACTTCGCTTTCCTGTGTGTCCGCCCGGCTCTGCATCACTGCCAGATCATGCAGGCGCTTCTGGTTGGCTTCCTGCTCCTGTTCCAGTGCCGCCGTCAGCTTCATAAATCGCTGTTCGGTCAGGACGCCTTTGGCCTTATCGGTGTACAGGCTTAAAAACATTCCGTCAATTTCCTGATTCCGGGCTTCCAGCCGTTTCCGCTCTTTCTCGGTCTGGGAAGCGTCTACCAGATACCGGCGCTCCATTCGGCTGCTGAGCCGCTGGTAAAACGCATCAGCGTCCTTCATGGCCTGCTCCGCCAATTCCTGTATATCCTTCAGCACCAGATTATACAAATCCCTTGCTTCAATCTTGTGGCTGGTACAGGCGTTCTTACCCAGCCGGTTATAAGTCTGGCAGATATAGTATGCCTTATCAATCGGCTCCCGGATTTCGCCGGTGAAGCGGTTTTTTCCGGTTCTGCCAACCTTTTCATACCGCACCTGCATCGACTTCCCGCAGGTGGCGCAGTAGACCAGCCCGTGGAACAGGTTATAGAAGGGGCAGGCGTTGCCTTTCATAATTGTGGGCCTGCGGTCAATGATTTCCTGCACCTGTTCCCATTCCTCCGGCGTCACAATCGCTTCGTGGCAGCCCTCGATGACCTCCCAATCCTCACGGGGGATAATGTCATAAGTATTGGAACGGATGCCTTTCTGGTGTGTCCGGCAGACAAGATGTGCGCCTTTATAAAAGGGATTCCGCAGGATATGGCTGATCCTTGCGCTTCCCCATGAATAGTAGTTCACGTCACATTCTGTATTGCTTTTTACTCTGGTAATGGGGATTTTATCCTCCATGAGCTGCTTTGCGATCCGCATACAGCCCCAGCCGTCCAGTGCCATATCATAGATTTTTCGGATCACCGGCGCTGTTTCCGGGTCAAGAATGAGATGCCCTTTGTCCTCCGGGTCACGCATCAGGCCAAGAGGCGGCTGCCCGCCGCAGAACTTTCCCTGCCGGGAACGGGTCATGCGTCCTGCCAGCACCTTTTTGGAAATATCCCGGCTGTACATATCGTTCAGGATATTCTTAAAGGGCGTGATGTCCATTTCCTGACGGGTCAGGCTGTCCACGCCGTCCGTGACGGCGATATAGCGCACATTGTGTTTGGGGAAAAAGATTTCGATATAGCTTCCAGCTTCGATATAATTCCTACCAAGCCTCGATAGGTCTTTCGTGATGACGCAGCCGATTTTCCCCGCCTCAATGTCAGCGATCATGCGCTGGAACGAGGGACGATTGAAATTGCGGCCCGTATAGCCGTCATCCACATAATACTCATACTGGAACATCCCATGCTTTTCTGCGAAGTCCCGGAGCATGAGTTTCTGGTTGCTGATGCTCATACTCTCATTGTCGCCGCCGTCATCCAGAGAGATACGGCAGTAGAGAGCGGTGATTTTTTCATAGACTTGTTTTTTCCTGCTCATAGCGTTCTCCTTCTATGAACAGGGACACGATACCATTATAGTACCATGTCCCCGTCCCTGAATCAACCGTTTTTACGCAGCTTTTTCTGCCATTTCCCGCTGATGACGCCATTCCTCGAAGTGTTCGCAGGTCTGGCGCTCAATAAGCTGCTCAAAGGCTTCCCGCATGGACTTCTCCCCGGAGAACTCCCGCACCACCACAAAACGGACTTTATTCTTCTGATTTTTGCTTTTTTCCATAGGCTACCTCCATAGAGTGGCAGGCCAGGCGGCAGCACCGGCAACGAAGTCCGGCAACGAACCTCCAAAAACCTGTAAACTACCGTCTGGCCTGTAAATCTTACTTTGTGAATTTTCTTGAAAAATCTCGTTGCTTTCGTTGCCGAAGATAAAGATAATGATTAAAATATCCCTTATTTACTGGCTTTTCCCGTATCCAGACAGGGAAATCCCCGGCAACGAACCCGGCAACCAACTGGCAACTATCCCGGCAACAGACCGCCATTTTCAGGCAATCCACTCCTTCGGAAGCTCCAACTGGCGGCATTCTTCCTCGCTCAGTTCCACAAATTCATCTTCGTTGCCGGGCAGTTCGTTGCCGGAAACCTCCCGTTCCCAGCCCTTCTGCCTGCCATATCCGGCGAACATCCTCGGATTGGAGAATGGCTTCCAGCCTGTCACCACCGTGTTCATGATCTCGTTGATATTGTGAAGCTGCCACCGCTTCGGTTCATCGTAGGTGTGGCCCAGCGCCTCCTTAAAAAGCTGTTTGGAGCAGACCATGCTGCCGGTGTAGTGTTCCAGAAAGCCCTGTATCTGTCCGGCCTCCGTGTCCTCCGGCATGAAATCCTTCTGCACCTCCACAAGCTGCCGCTGGATGGACTTGCTGAATTTCATGGAGTAGTGGCCGCTGCGGTAAACCGTCATGGCCTCCGCCCAGACCTGCAACAGGTAGGCTCTGGAAGCGTCCTCGTCCTCCAAAATGTGAACCTCCGCATTCTCCGGGTAAATCATGATGGGAAGGAAACGCCGGTTCCCGGCCCGGTCAAGGGGCAGGAAGTCCAGCGTGTTGGAAGAACCGCCGAACACACACTGCCGCAGCCGGTCTTTGGGCTGGGCCTCGTAGGGCGTCCGGTAGGTTTCCTTCTGGCGGCTGATGAACGAGCGGATTTCCTCAATGCTTTTGGCGCTGCTGGTCGCCAGCATCTCTGACATCTCGATGATCCAGTGGCCTTGCAGCTTCAAAAACACCCGGTCATCATCCAGCTTTTTCAGGTCGTCACTGAACCACTCGTCCCGGATCGCCAGCAGGCGGAAGAAGCTGGACTTGCCAGCCCCCTGTCCACCCACCAGACAAAGCATTTCCTCATATTTGGAGCCGGGAGAAAACACCCGCCGGATCGCGCCCAGCAGGAAGTGCTTTAACATTTCCTCCACATAGTCGCTGACCTCCGCACCTAAGAAGTGATGGAGACAGGAGCGGATGCGGGGCGTCTCGTCCCACACAAGGCCGTTCAGCACGTCCTGTATGGGATGGTAGCAGTTCTCATTCGCCACAATGGACAGGGCCGCCGTCATTTTCTTCTCGCTGGTCAGGCCGTAGTTCTGCTCAAAATAGAGAAGCAGATACTTCACATCCGTATCCGTCAAGGCGCTGGTGTTCCTGCGCCAGCCCAAATCCCGCACGATGTCCACCCGGTCAGTCAGGAGGTTCAGCCGGATTGCCCCACGCAGCAGCGGGTCATGGCAGAACACTGTCCGGCAGTTGCCGATGGTATTGGCAGGCTGGCCCTTCTCCGTGACGGAGAGGCTTTCCCTAACCTCGTCAACGCTCTGCTCCGGCGCTAAGGCTTCGGCTGCGCTCATGGCGGCCTGCCGGGTGGCTGGCGGTAAACTCTGATATTCGCTGCTCAATCTTCCTCACCTCTTTTCCGTATTCAGCGACCACGCAGGCCCGTTCCTCCATACTGCCGGACAAAAGAATATCCAGCAGATACTCCGTGTACGGCTTTTTTTGCAGGGCCTCCACAAACAGCGGGTTCCATGTTTCCTCCGGCGTCTGCGGGGCATATTCCTTCTCCCAGCGTTCCAGCAGATGCAGGTAATCACACAGCACCCGGAAACATTTCTGCTCCGCCTGCCGGTAGCGCAGTTCCTCGCTGATTTTCCGTTTGACCGGCCTCCTGCGGGGCGGGTCATGGCCTTTGGCGTCAAAGCTGACCGAGAAATCCTCCGCCAGCTTCAAGGCCGCCTCTTTTTTGTTCAGCCCGAACAGACGGGCGGTAAAATCAATCACATCCCCGTCCGCCTGACAGCCGAAACAGTGGAACCGGCGGTCAACCTTCATGCTGGGATGTTTGTCATCATGGAAGGGACAGCAGGCCATCCCGTTCCTGCCGACCTGCACTCCGTAAGATTCCGCAGCCTGCCTTGTGGGGACAGCCTGCTTTACCGCTTCAAACACATTCGATTTTCTCACCTCCAGACAGAGAAAAAGGCACCCGGTTTCCGCAGGAAATCAGATGCCTTACAACTCCATATCCTGTTTCTTTGTAGGGGCAATCCGCCCCTCCCGTTCCCAACGCTCCCGGTTATCCCGGTCAGCGTTGATCTTTGCCTTTGCCAGCATATCCATAATGGATTCTTTGGCTTTCTTCTTGACCTGCTCCTTCCCGGCCTGCTTGACCTCCGGCTGCATCAGCGTCCGCTGGATTTTTGCCAGAGCGTGCTGCATGGCGTTTTTGATTTTGGTAATGACCCCATCCAGACGCTCAGCGGCATACTCACGTTCCTTTTTCGGGGCTTTCCGTTCTGGCGAAAGCACCCATTTTTTCGATTCTTCCACCAGACGAATATCTTCCTTGTGTGTCTCCTGCCGGACGGTATCGGTCACGACCTCCACCGCCTTGTCATAGGCCGCATCGGAAACATCATCTAACAACGTCTCCACGTCTTCGATTTTGAGCGTCAGTTCTTCCAGCTTCTGCTCCTGCGCCGCAAGCTGCTCCTTCTGCTTCATCAGGATATAATCCTGTTTTTCCAGATAACCCCGCCCGCCGTAGGACGGCTCCTGATCCAGATGCAGCCCATGCCGTCTGGCGATGTCAAACAGGATCGTCCGGCAGACCGCATCAAAGGTCTGCTTGCGGTTGTTATTCCGGCCTTTGGGCTTCTCCGGGTTGGGGAGGGGGATGCCAAGTTCTTCCAGCGCCTTTTCCTGCTGGGGGCACAGTTCCCCGTAGCGGTTCTCGCAGTCAAAGACGTGCCGCTCATGGATGTGGGGCGTCCCCTCGTCCAGATGGAGCGCCCAGTCTAAGATGTGGATATGGGAACTGAAGCGGCGCTCAAATTCCTCATAAAATTCATTGACAATGGAAAAGAGCGTATCCGGCGGGACGGATTCTCCCATCGTGCCGATCTGGTAGATGCTTTCCTCCGGGCAGGTCTTGTTGTTTTTCAGCAAGTCCTCCACGGTGCGGTTGCGCTCCGTGTGGCGGGTTTTCTCATTCCGGGCGTTCTGGGCCTCCACATGGCCGCCGTAATGCTCGTAGTAGTACATCCGCTCGATTTCCTCAAAGCTGAAATCCGGCTGCTCCGGGTTCTCCCGGAACTCATGGGTGGTAAAGCCTCGGTAGCAGTCCCAGTAGACATTTTGCCTTGCCCGTTCTGCGTCAATGTGTTCGCTGTTCTCCACATCGAACCGGCGGTCATTGTGGCGGGGATTATAGGTGCCATGCTTGCCGGAGCGCCCATTGTGTCGTGTCAGTTTCAAACAGATTTCCTCCTTCCTGCGAAGATGTTCTGGGGCCGGGGAAGGGGCGGCGAAGCCGCAAATCCTGCGAATTTTGCGTCAGGTAATACCCAGTACGAGTTGACGCAGGCATCAACTCTCCCTAGGCAAGGCGTTTCACCCTTGACCCGATGGGGCGGCTGCCCTCAACCCGCCAATGGGCGTTGCCCCTTGGCCCCAGCAGTGCGCTGCCGCCCCTGCACCCCGGCACAAAGGGCTGGCTGCCCTCTGTACTCCCGCACCGGCGAAGCTGGCTTCCACCGCAGAAGCGGTGTTTGCCAGTTTCACCGGCTCCGTATCCGCACATTTGCGCCCATAGGCGGGGAATGGATACGGAATACGCCTGCGGGGATTGCCGGTCAAAACAGCGGGTGCAGACCCGGCATTTTTCCGTAATTCGCCCCGATTTCAAGCGATTTTTTCTTCCGCTCCCACCACCTGAAAGCCATGCTCCTTTGCGTACTCCCTTGCGGCGGCTTTCCGTTCCTCGCTGTACGGCGGCACCAGCCGGATCGACAGCCGGGACTTGTCCAGCACATAGGTCACGCTGCCCTCCGGCGTGCTGCGCTCCAACCGGCACAGCAGCGGGTACTTCCGGCTGAAATCAGCCAGCCTGCGCTTCAAGCTGGCGTTGAAGGTGTAGATGCTGGCAAGGTTCTCCGCCTCGTTCCAGTTGATGATGGTTTCTTTCTCATACTTAGACAGCTTCCTCATACAGATCCTCCTCATAATCAGTGTAAGATTTTAGCACACGCAGGCTGCGCTTGAGACGGCGGTACTCGTCCATCTCCATGCGCAGATGGTGGTAAAAATCCTCGTACCAGCTTTCGCCCACCTCCGTCTCCACCTTCCGGGCCAGCCCCAGCATCCGGCGTTTGGCCTCCGGGTCAACTGTCAGTGCCGTCAGCCATTTCAGCCGTGTCACCGTGTTGTGGTGGCTGGGACAGCCGTAAGCGTAAAGAATCTTCTTTTCTTTCATGCTCAGTGTCATAATGATTTCCTCCTTTTCTTTGCTGCGGAGCCATACGCCCCGCATGATAAACTTGTTTCCTGTCCGCCGGTCTGCCTGCAAGCCGCTCCTGCCCGGAATTTCTCCCGGCGTATCGGCGTCTTTGGTGCGCTCGATTTCTGTCCTGGCGTCACTTCCCCGGAGGCCATACCCCTTGCAGCCGGTCATTCGATTTTCAAGGTTCTGTGCCTGTCTGCAAGAACCAGTTTACCGAAAAAAGAGGCCCTTTCCCGTATATCCAAAACGTCGGAAAAACGCTTGAAATCCGCATATTTCCACGCTTATGGAATCGTGCTATAATGGGTGTAATCACTGAAAAACGATAACGAGAGAGGGGGCTTTGGATGTACGCAAAGCTGACAATCCCGGAGCGGCTCAAAGACCTGCGGGTGGTAGACAAGCACCTGACGCTGGAACAACTGGCGGAGCAGACCGGCCTGTCTAAATCCGCGCTGGGAAAATACGAAACCGATGACTACAAGGACATCAGCCCGTTTGCGATTGCAACGCTGGCGGACTTTTACGGCGTGTCCACCGACTATCTGATGGGGCTGACGGAAAATAAAAATCACCCAAACACAGAACTTCAATCTCTGCATCTGAGTGATGATATGGTGGAACTTTTGAGCAGCGGCAAAATCAACAACCGGCTTCTCTGCGAACTGGCTACCCACCCGAATTTCCGGCGGCTGATGATAGATATGGAAATCTGCATCGACCAGATCGCCAATATGCGGGTGGAGCAGATGAATCTGGTGTTGGAGGCAACCCGGCAGACCGTCATGAGCAAGTATGCGCCCGGAGAAGATGACCTCTATATGCGGACGCTGGAATTGGGGCAGGTGCAGGAAAGTGACTTTTACAGCCACGTTATGCACGATGATCTGGACAGCATCGTCCGGGACATCCGGGAAGCACACCGCAAGGACAAGACCACCGCCGACCTGCAGCCCACGCTGGATGATGTGAAGGAAAAATTTGAGCAGGCCATAGGGCAGGGCAGCGATACAGAAATGTTGATCCACGAGTTCTGCGATAAGTTGCAGATACCCTTTGAGAAGATTTCCTCGGAGGACTTCTCGGCGTTCCTGCGGATACTGAGCCTGTCCAAGCAGCTCAAAAGCCCCAACAATATGAGAGGAAAGGCCAGCCCCATCCCGCCCAACCGCAAGGCCAGACGTAAGCGGAAGTGAAATTGAGCGGCAAAAAAGCCATCCGCCGGTTGATTGGCAAATGGCTTTTGTGAAGCTGTATTCTGTTGTGGTGGTTGTTCCCAGTTTGGGAACAGCCATTATTGAAGATGCTATTCTTTGTCTTTCTGCGACACCTGCGCATGGGCTTCCTGCTGGACAAGCAGCCCCGCCGAAAAGCCGTATTTGAAGTGGCTTTCGTTTTCCTCACACTGAGCGATTGCCACCTGCTCCCGCAGTTCTTCAACCAGTGTATAGTCCTCTTTGCTCAGACGCTCCGATAAGGCGTCCATCAGGGCGGCGCTGGCTTTGACTGCCTGCTTGAACCTCGGTGAATCAGCGACCACCGTTTCACATGGATAAAATCTGCCGTTATACATTTCTTCCAGAATCATGCGCCCACCTCCCTCAGACAAAAATCATCTCAGACAGAATGATTTCCTCTGCCCGGCTGCGGATGTTGTTCATGTCCCTGACCCATGCAAGCTGGTTACGGGCTTTCAGTTCCTCATTGACGCCCTCCGCCTCCTGCATCTGCAAGACGATACACGCCAGCCGGTCAGCGGCCTGTTCGTTCAGGTCAGCAAGATATGTCCAGAGTTTTCCAGACAGAAGCAGGGCATTGTATTGGCCGGGACGGTGTTCTTGCAGAAACACTTTGTGCATCCGGCCCCACCGCCCAATGGGGCGGCTTTCCTTCGGCAGCTCCAGATCGGGAATGTAGTAGTCTCCCACCAGAGTGTAGCTGATGCCGTTTTGATGGATTTCCTTTGGTAAATGCTCCATATTCGACCTCCTGTATTCAGTTTTTTCAGAATCCAGTTGATCGTGTCCCTGTTCATGATAAATTCAAGGCAACTGAACTCTTCACGAACAAGTATGGCATATCC
>NZ_FWCH01000002.1:0-3474 GCF_900169495.1 Provencibacterium massiliense | reverse complement strand
TCACCGAGCTCCCGCCGAGGTACAGCGTCCCCGGCAGCTCGGTGAACCGGATCCCCGTGATGTGCTGCACCGTCACGGTACAGCTCCCGCTCCGGCCGCCCACCGAGGCGGTGACGGTGGTGCTCCCACCCTTGCTCGTGTTTGCCGTGACGGTACAGCTCTTCCCGCTGCCCGACACGCTGACGAGGGTTTCATCCCCCGCCGCCCAAGCCGGGGCGTAGGCCGCGGGGTTCACCGTGGCGCTCAAGGTCCCACTGCGCGGGCTGCCCGAGGTGTAGAGGGTCAGGGTGCTGGGCAGCACCGAAACGCTCTGGACCTGCACCACCGTCACAGTGCAGGTGGCCTTATAGAACCCGCCCTTGTCCGTCACCGTGACGGTCGCACTCCCCGGCTGCTTGCCAAAGGCCGAGAGGTGGTAGACGTTGCCGCTCACCTTGGTCATATTGACCTGGTCCGGGTTTCTGTTCTCCCAGACGAGCTCGGTGCTGCCGTTGTCTCCCGCCAGGGTGGCGGTCAGCTCAAAGTCGGTCTCGGCCGCCGTGCCCCCGGTGAAGAGGGTCTTGCTCGCCGGGTTTAACCCGATTCCGGAAATCGGGACCACCGTCACCGTGCAGGAGGAGGAAACGGTATCCGGATCGTCGTAGACGCTGGCCGTGATGGTCACGGTCCCGCCGCCGTTGCCGGTCACCATCCCCGTCACCGGGTCTACCGAAGCGACGGACGGGTCGCTGCTCGACCAGAGTACCTCGGCGGCATAGCTCTGGGAGGTGGGGTTCTTGTCGGCGGTCAGCTGTACCGTCTGGCGCTCCCCACTGGTTTGCAGGTAGACCGTCTTATCCCCCACCGCCTCGCCCCCGGCCTTGATGGTCAGGCTCTGGATGGCCCGGTAGGTGTAGGATGAGGTCTTCGTTTTGGGCAGGTCGAAGCCGGCCCGGCCCGCCTTCGCGACGGGCGTGACCGAGATGGTAAAGCCGGTGTCCCGCTGCGGCGGGCCGCTGAAATACAGCTTGTAGCTGTAGACCTCCCCCGACACCTCGGGCTCTCCCGAGGCGGACAGCATGTCCGCCTCCCCGCCGCCCTCGGGCAGGGCGGTGACGGTGAAGCCTTCGATCCGGGCCGGGTCGTTATTCTTCACCGGCACCCGGATGAACTCGGGGCCCGCAGCGGCCCGCGCGCGGAAAAGGGAGATCTCCGGGGTGGGTATCTCCGGGTCGATCTCCGCGATTCCGGGCGGGGTGCTCCTCCCGAGGGTCGCGCCCGGGTCAACGGACGCTGCTGCCGCCCCGGCGGCCGGGATCATCCCGGCCGCCAGACAGAACGCCAGCAGCCAAGCGGGAAGCCGCCTCATCTTTCCACCACGTCCCCATTGGCGGTGGTGATCTCACCGATCGAAAAGTCGTCCAGAGGCTCCTTCCCGCTCTCGGGCAGCTCGAAGCCGTACGCTTCCAGTTTTTCATACTCCGCTTCGGTGATGATCCCCCGCTCCAGCAGCCCGGCATAATGCTCCCGCAGGCCGCTGCCGCCCACCGTGAAGCCGCCTAAAACGGTCAGCGCCAGCACGCACAACAGCACCGCTATCGCTTTCTTTTTCATTCCAGTTCCCCCTTCAAACAAATGACCTCTAGCAAAGCTTACTGTCGGTCGTTTGCCGCCAGGGAACGAGCTAAAATTGACAGTTTCCCTTGAAATCCGTTCCAGTTCAGGGTATAATTAGGATAAACATGGAAGGAATCGGCGAATTCTTCGCCTCTCCTTCTGGATATCTACAAAAAGATGACCGTTAGTAAGCTTTACTAACGGTCATCTTTATTCTATAATTCCTCCTGCGCCAGGTTGACCAGCTGCACGCCCTGCTGCAGCGCATAGCGCACTGTGTAGGCCGTGCCGCCCGGCTGCCCGTCGAAGTAGCAGATCAGCCTGCTGCACCGGTCCACCATATAACGGTTGCGCTCATGATAACAGCTTTTGGTCCATCCGCTGGAAAGGGCCCTGCTCCCGCTGCAGCCGCGAAGCATCCGCTCATAGCGCTCGCGCCAGCCGGCATCCCAGCCGCGCGCCTGAGCCTCATGCGGCAGGATGCAGTAAAGGCGCAGCCCTTCCCGCAGCTCCCGCGCGCGCAGCACCGCCTCCCCGGCCAGGATGTCGAACCCCCATGCGCCGCCGCAGTAAAAATCGGTGTAGCCGTCGTTTGCCGCACTGTGGACCGCCGCCTCCAGCCGCTCGCACAGCCGCATGAGGCCGGGGTTTTCTTCCTGTAAGGAGAAAGGGAATTTGTTCCCGCGGTAGCCCGTAAAGCAGGCCGAAACCGGCCGCAGCGCATACTCCATGTCGTCCCATCCTTTCGCAGTCCCTGCGTGATAGGTCCATGATAGCACAAAGCGGTTTTGGGTGCAATCAAAGCGGCTCGCTGAGCATCCCGCCCTCGCCGCACAGCAGCAGCACCGCCGCCAGGGAGAGCAGCTCCATGCGGTCGACGGCGCGCCGCAGCTTCACCGGGATTTCATAAGGTTCGAGCACCTCGCCGCCCAGGGTGCCGATCTCCCGCTGCAGGCAGATCACCGCGCTTTCGGCGGTTACGCTCGAAAGCGTCAGCGTGTCCTTGCTCGAAAGCCCGCAGGTCAGGGTGCGCAGGTGATGCTTTGCGCAGAAGCGCAGCGAGCTTTCATCCTGCGAGTGGACCACCGCCACCGCGTGCGGGGAGGGGAGGAACCCCTCTTCCTCCTGCGCGTCCTTGAGCACATAGATCACGTCCCCGTCGCACTCGGGCACCCGCTTGGCGCCGAGCAGCAGGATGTCGGGGGAAATGTCGGGCAGCAGTATCTCCCGCTGCCCGACACAGAGCACCTCATAGCTGCGCGAAAGCGCGCGGTATAAAGAATAGAGCAGCTCCTCGCCCGCCTGCACGACAATGGTGAGCATCATAACCGGTCCTCCCCGCCGCTTTGCGGCCAATTCTGTCCTTTAGTATCCGCAGCGGGAAGGGTTTCTATTCTATTAAAAAATTAAGGGTTGAGGATGATAGCGGGGCGGACCGCGCAGGAAGAATTGACTGTATAACTGACCACGTTGCCATCTGAGCCATTGATTGTCATGCTCCGATCGGTGCACCCGGAACGCGGTGAACGCAGCCAACTGGTGCTTCCCCCACAGATGGTATTTGCCAACGTGAGATTGTAGATTGTTAGCCCGCCGTTTAATAAATATTGAAATTGCCTGGTCTCGGTATAGCTGTCCACACAAGAGCTCGGCCTGCTGCTGCCATAAATTTCATAGGCACTGGGCAGCCAGGCATAGTCTCCCACATATTTGTGCGGCGACAGCTTTCCTCTTTGGGCAGCGGTCAAACCGTTATAGAAATTGCTGCAGTGCGCACGTACCGTGCTGCCGCTGTATGTATTGTTGCCGCCGAATATGCTGCTCGTATAGTTAAAGTTCGCCAGCAGGACGACGGAATTTGTTTTGCCGCCGTACTGG
>NZ_FWCH01000007.1:0-107815 GCF_900169495.1 Provencibacterium massiliense | reverse complement strand
AGGATCGGGGAGGCCGGCGACGGCGAAACCGTCACGGCCAGGGCCGGGGGCTACACCCGGCTGCCCGACTTCGTGCTGCGCGCGCTGCGGGAAAACGGGGGCGCGAGCCTCGCGGTGGAGTGGGACGGGGGCGAATTCCTGATCACGCCCGGGGACGGGCTGCCAAGCGGCAAGGTGTTCTACCTGCTGTCCGGCCTGCAGGAGCGGTACGGCGATGAAGCCGGGGAAGCCGCCGGGGACGGCGGCAAGGAGAAGCAAAACCCCGGCACCGGCGGGTGCCGAAGATAACCCGTGCGCCAATGCGGGGAAACGCAGGGGAGGGGGAGGCCGTGGCGGCCTCCCCCTCCCGTTTTGTCCTGCTTTAAGATTCTTCGATGAGACCGGCGTACTCCCGGAGCAGCTCGACGCACCGCGCGGGCGGCAGCATGCCGGTATCCAGGCAGAGGCGGCGGCTCGGCAGGCCTGTCGGAATAACAGTCGTAATCATTGGAGCGGCGCTTGCCGGTCTTCTTTTCGCGCCGGCAAATCCCTCCACGGTTATTTCCCTTCCTGCTCCAGCAGCGCCCGGACAGCCGCGTCGAAGCGCTCCGGCGCAAACTGCTCAAAGGCCAGGAGCGCGGCGCCCATAACGGGCGAAAGCAGCGGGGTACATAGCCTGCCGCCCATCTCCCCGACCTCCTGCCGAAAGGGCGCGAGCACCAGCTCGCCGGCCTTAAAGAGCCCGCCCGAATAGGAGACGGCGAATTCATTCCCGAAGCAGAACTGGTCCCGCACGCCGCGCACCGCCAGCGCCAGCTCGTGCGCCGCTTCGCGGTAGAGCGCGACCGCCCCCGGGTCCCCCTCCCGGGCCGCTTTCTCCAATATCACCTGCAGCGAGGCCACCTTCTCCCGGTAGGGCGCGTAGTCCCGCTCGATGATATCCACGAACTCGAAGTCGCTGCCGAGGCCGAACTCCTCGCGCACCAGCCGGTAGAGCGCCGCTCTGGGCGCGCGGCCGTCCGCCTCCTTGGCGAAAAGGCCCATGGTCATCCTGCCCAGCCAGTAGCAGGAGCCCTCGTCCCCGAAAAACTCCCACCAGCCGCCGCTGCGCGCGGTGTTGTGCCCTTCATCCCGCCCGAAGGCGATCGACCCGGTCCCGGCCACGATATTGATCCCCGGCTTGCCCGCCAGCGACCCCATATAGCCCACGTCCACGTCGTTGACCACCAGCGTCCCGGCCCCGGCGAAGAGGGAAGCCACCCCCTCGCGCAGCCGCCTGTCACTCTCGGCCTGCTCGCCGTAAAGCGGGAGCCCCAGCGCGATCCCGCAAAGCGCGCGCTCATCCGCCCCGGCCTCGGCGAAAAGGGCCTTCACATTCTCGCCAAGGTTATGAAACACCGTCTCGAACCCATGCTGCCGGTAGGAGCTGCCGATGGCGCTGCGCTGCGCCCGCACCCGCCCCTCCTCGTCGCAGAGCAGATAGGCCGTCTTGGTGCCGCCGCCGTCCACGCCGATAAAATATTCCATCTTTCCCGCCCCTTTGTTATAACATTATAATTAACATAACATACACCTTCCCGGGGTGTCAACCGTCTGCGGCCATTTTGCCGCGGCAGGCGCGGCGGTATTGCAGCGGGGTCATCCCGCTCTCCCGCTTGAAGGCGGCGCAGAAATGCTGCGCGCTGGAAAAGCCGCAGGCCACCGCGATGTCGATCGCCAGATCCCCGGTATCCCGCAGCAGGCCTTTCGCCTGCCGCAGCCGGGTGAGCAGCAGCACCTGCCCGAAGGTGCGCCCCGTCTGGCGGCGCAGCACCCGGCTCAGGTGGGAGGGGCTGACGTAGAGCTTTTTTGCCAGGCCCTGCAGCGTCAGCTCCTCGGCGTAACCCTCGCCGATGAGGCGCAGCGCCGCCGCCGCGAGCGTCTCGCCGGTGCGCCGCCGCCCGGGTGGGACAGGCAGCGTGCGGCGGCGGCAGCGTTCCAGCAACAGCAGAGCCGCCAATGCCAGGTGCTCGCGCGCCTGCCCGGCGTATTCCCCTTCCCCGAGCGTCTGCAGCGCCCGAAGGCAGCCGCAAAGGCTCTCCCGCTCCCCCTCCCCGGGGCGCAGGCAGAGCCATCCGCTTTCCCTGGCGGCGCGCAGCGGCTCCCCCGCCGGGTCGGGCGGCTCGAAGTTTTCCGGCAGCCGCGCGGCCGGGATCGGCGCCTGCGCCGCGCCGAGCGGGAGCCGCCGCGGCGTGTCCGGTGCGAGCAGCAGCGCGCTGCCCGGCTCGAAGGAGACCCATCCCGCCCCGGACTGGAACCATCCGCCGCTGGCGGGGAGCAGCAGCTCGAAATCCTTCGCCTTCTCTTCCATCCCTTCGCCTCCTCCCGTCTCAATGGGTTCAGTTTAACAGAATATTGGGAGCGTTTCAAGCGAAAAAGGGATATATAATTGATTTATAATCATATATTCTTAATAATTGTTTATGATGTTATTATATAATGACCTTAATAAGATTACATAAGAAAAGGGGTTGAGGGGATGCATCCTCTGCAGCAGATGATCGCGGCGCGCGAAAACGGCAGCCCGCTCGGGATCTGTTCGGTGTGCAGCGCCAATGAATTCGTACTCGCCGCCGGGATGGACCGCGCCAAAAAGTGGGGGGTTCCCCTATTGGTCGAAGCGACCGCCAACCAGGTCAACCAGTTCGGGGGCTACACCGGGATGCACCCGGAGGACTTCGTGCGGTTTGTCCGCGCGCTCGCCGAAAAGGAGGGCTTCCCACAGGAGCGGCTGATCCTGGGCGGGGACCACCTCGGGCCGCTGACCTGGAAGGACGAACCCGCCGAAAGCGCCATGGAAAAGGCGCGGGAGCTCGTGCGCCAATATGTCCTGGCGGGCTATCAGAAGATCCACCTCGACACCAGCATGCGCCTGGGGGACGACGACCCTGACGCGCCGCTTTGCGAAACGCTCTGTGCCGAGCGGGGGGCCGCCCTCGCCGCCGCCTGCGAGAGGGCCTATGACGAGCTGCTGCAGCGCGACAAGAACGCCCCCTGCCCGGTCTACGTCATCGGCAGCGAGGTCCCGGTCCCCGGCGGGGTGAAGGGCGAGGACGAGGGGCTGCGCGTCACCTCCCCCGAGGCGTTCGAGCGCACCTTGCGCCTCTTTTGCGAAGAATTCGGGAAGGCGGGCGCCGCCCGCGCGGCAAAGCAGATCATCGCCGTGGTGGTCCAGCCGGGGGTGGAGTTCGGCTCCCAGGACATCCACGCCTACCGGCCCGCCGAAGCCAGAGAGCTTTGCGCGCGCCTCGCGGCGCACCCGGGCGTGGTCTTCGAGGGGCACTCGACCGACTACCAGACCCCGGAGAGCCTGCAGGAGATGGTACGCGACGGGATCGCCATCTTAAAGGTGGGCCCTGCGCTCACCTTCGCCCTGCGCGAGGGGCTCTTCGCCCTCTCCCAGATCGAGCGGGAGCTGATGGATACCGGGCGCGCCGACTTCCCCGCGGCGCTCGAGCAGGCCATGCTCGAGTGCCCGAAAAACTGGCAGGGCTATTACGGCGGCACGCCAAGCGAGCAGGCGTTCCTGCGTAAATACAGCCTCTCGGACCGCTGCCGCTACTATCTGGGTGAAGAGAAGGTCGCCGCCGCCACCGGGAAGCTGCTCCAAAACCTGCGGGAGCGGGAGATCCCCCTTCCCCTGCTCAGCCAGTACCTCCCCCGCCAGTATGCGGCGGTGCGCGCGGGGACCCTGCCAAACGAGCCGCGCGCCCTGCTGATTGACGCGGTCGGCCGGGTGCTGGACGAATACTACGGCGCTTGCGGGACCTGGCCGCGGTGTCCCTATGTATGATCCCGCCGACCTGATCCAGGAAAGCGTCGGAAAGCTCTTTTCGCGCTATCTCTTCCCGAGCATCTGCGCCACCATCATGATCTCGATCAACTTCTTCGTCGATACGCTTTGTATCGGCCGGGCCATGGGCGAAGGGGGCTTGGCCGCGCTCAACCTCTCGCTGCCGGTGACCAGCCTGCTCTACGCGGTGGGGTCCCTGCTGGGGGTCGGCGGCTCGACGCGCTATTCGGCGGCGATGGGCCGCGGCGAGATCGACGAGGCGCAGAAGATCTACACCCTGTCGACGCTGCTCTGCCTCGCCGTCTCGCTGCTGCTGATGGCGCTGGGGGTGCTTTTCCTCCCCCAGCTCGTCACCTTCATGGGCGGGACGGGCGGGAGCCGGCAGGGGGTGACCGACTACCTGCGCTATGTCGTCTGGTTCATACCGGTCTTCACCGGGGAGATGTTTTACAACATCTTCGTGCGCAACGACCGCTCCCCGCGCTACGCGATGTTTTGCACCCTGTGCGGCAGCTCGACAAACATCCTGCTGGATGTGCTCTTTATCTTCGTCTTCGACTGGGGGATGGCGGGCGCGTCGCTCGCGACCTCGCTGTCCATCTGTATCAGCCTCGGGCTGCTGCTCTGCTATACCCGGCGAAGTGAATGCCTGCTTCGCCTTCAGAAAATTTCGCTGCGGCTGTCCGAAATCTGTCAGATTCTGCGCGTGGGCTTCTCCAATTTCCTGTTGGAGATCACCACCGGGGTGGTCACCTTCGTCTTCAACATGGTGCTGCTGCGCCTGGCCGGGGAAAACGGGGTCGCCGCCTATGGGATCGTAGCCAACCTGACCATCGTGGTGACCGCCACTTTAAACGGCGTCTCGAACGCCATGCAGCCGATCGTCAGCGCCAACGCGGGTGCCGGCCTCGGCGGGCGGGTGATGCGCACCGTGCGCCTGGCAATTTTCTGCGCGCTCGGCTTCGGGCTGCTCTTCGCGCTGGCCGGGGAGGTGTTCAGCGTCCCGCTGGTGCGCACCTTCGTAAGCGCCGAGGGCGGGTTCCTCGCGATGAGCGCCCGGGCGGTGCGGATCATTTTCCTCTCCTACCTGCCCGCCGGGGTCAACATCGTGCTCACCGTCTATCTCCAGTCCATCCAGGCGGCGAAGGAGGCCATTACCCTCTCGCTGCTCAAGGGGGTGGTCCTGCCCAGCGTGATGGTCATGCTGTGCGGGTTCCTGTTCGGCCTGACCGGGGTATGGGTTTCCACCATCCTCAGCGAAGGGGCCATCCTGCTGTGTGCGCTGCTGCTCTGCCGCGGCGCCAGGCAAAAGCTTGCCGCTTATCAACCCGTAGAATAAGCCTTTGAAAGGAAGGGATTATAAATGTCCAGCCTATCCACCGCCGATCTTTTGGGCACGCTGCAAAAGGACCCGCGCGCGCTGGAGATGTTCCGTTATCTCAGCCAGGGCGCCTCGATCCGGGTCATCAACTACCACAACACCGAGCCGCGGGATATCCCCCGCTTTGAGCGGGAGATCGCCTACTATGCCGAGCACTTCCAGCCGGTGACGGTGCGCGACCTCGACGAATTCTTCGCCACCGGCCGCTGGCCGTATGAGCGCCCGGGGCTGATCCCCGCCTTCTTCGAGGGCTTCCGCAACCACTACGACGTCGTCTTCCCCATCCTGGAGAAGTATCATTTCACCGGGTGGTTTTACATCCCCAGCTTCTTTTTGGACGTGCCGGTGCCCGAACAGCTGGAGTTTTCCAAGGCGCACGAGCTGGACGTGATCGACGAGAGCGCCTACCCGGACGGGCGCTTTGCCATGAACTGGGACGAGCTGCGCGAAATCTCCCACAGTCACGAGGTCTGCTGCCACAGCGGGACCCACTTCCAGATTTTCCGGGACACGCCGGACGAGGACATGCACCGGGAGATCGTGCTCGCGAAGCGGCGGCTCCAGGAGCAGCTGGACAAAACCGTGGACGTCTTCTGCTGGCTCTACGGCGAGGAGTACGGCTACAACACCCGCGCGCACAAATATCTTGAGGAGGCCGGCTACCGTTACGTGCTGAGCAACCTGAAGATGGAAAAAATCCGCTAATCCTTTTATGGATATAGAACTCATTTGCGAAGGGGCCCCAAAGCGCTGGTGACGCTTTGGGGCCCCTTCGTGTCCACTAGGGGTTGAGGATGATTGCGGGGCGGACTGAGCAGGAGAGAGAGGCATCATAATTGACAAGCCCACCATTTATTTCAACTGCGCATGCGGGTACCGAACCTCCCGAGTGCCGGGAACGCAGCCACGCATTTAGGCCGCCGTACACAATTTTTACTGATCCATAGTTGCTTGTTGTCACCCCGGTCAGATAGCTGAATTGTTTCGTGTTGGTATAACCGTCTGCCACCCAGCTGGGCAGACTGTTTCCGTAAATCTCATAAGCGCTGGGCAGCCAGGCATAATCCCCCACATACTTATGTTTGGAAAGCTTTCCCCTTTGTGTCGCATTCAAACTATTATAAAAACTATTGCACTGCGATCGTACCGTACTGCTGCTGTAAGTATTGTTGCCACCGAATATACCGGTCGAATAATTGAAATTGGCCAGCAGTACAACCGAGCCGCTGTTTCCTCCATAGCTGTTGCCATTGCTGTCGATCACCCACCAATTGCGTCCTGCCCAGTCGACGGTGGTGCCCAGCTTACAGACGTTGACCGTCAGCGCCTGACTATAGCCGGTGTTCCCGGCGGCCTTGGCGTAGATGGTCGCCGTGCCCTGCTTACCGCCGGCCGTGATGGTGACCGAAGCGCCGCTGGCAGTGGAAGCGCTGCCCACCGTAGCGATCGAGGTATCGCTGCTCAACCAGGTGACGTTTCGGTTGAGCGCCGTCGCCGGACTCACCGTGGCCGAAACTGAGCCTGTCCCGCCGAAGGCCAGATTCATCTGGGAAACGGAAATCGTGATTCCCGTCGGTCCCTGGTCGGTGACGGTGACGGTATAGGGCACGCTGGTCACCCCGTCCGCCGTGGCGGTGAAGGTGGCGGCGCCAGCCGTCGTCGCCGTCACCAGGCCAGAGGCGTCGATGGTGATCCCTTCCGGGCCACCCGTTTTCGCCCAGCTCACCGCTTTGAAGTGCGCATTGTCCGGCTTGACCGTCGCCGCAAGCTGGGTGGTGGGATTGAGGTTGTCGCCGGTGCGCGTAAGGCTGTTGGTACCCGAGACGGTCACCGAGGTCACGGGGATCTTGTCCTTGACCGTGATGGTGCTGCTCCCGCTCTTGCCGCCGACGGACGCGGTGATGGTGGCATTCCCCGGCGCGACGGCGCTCACCAGCCCCGCGGCGTTGACGCTCGCGATCCCGGGATTGTTGCTCGTCCAGGCCGCCGCCGGGGCCGCGCCCGCGCTGACCGTCACCGTCGCGGCCAGCTGCACCGTCTGCGGCGCGCCTTGGGTGTAAATCGTGAAGCTCCCCGGGCTCACCGCCAGCCCGGTCACCTGCACCACCGTCACGGTGCAGGTGGCCTTATAGAACCCGCCCTTGTCCGTCACCGTGATGGTCGCGCTCCCCGGCTGCTTGCCGTTGGCCGAGAGGTGGTAGACGTTGTTGCTTACTTTTGTCATATTGACCTGGTCCGGGCTGCTGTTCTCCCAGACCAGCTCGGTGCCGCCGTTGTCCCCACTGAGGGTCGCGGCCAGCTCAAAGTCGGTCTCGGCCGCTGTGCCCCCGGTGAAAAGGGTCTTGCTGCTGGGGTTGAGGCCGATCCCGCTGATCGGGACCACCGTCACCGCACAGCTGGCTGTGACGGTGTTGGGATTATCGTAGACGGCGGCGGTGATGGTCACGGTTCCCCCCGTGTTTCCCGTGACCATCCCCGTCACCGGGTCTACCGAAGCGATGGCTGGGTCGCTGCTCGACCAGAGTACCTCCGCGGCATAGCTCTGGGAGGTGGGGTTCTTGTCGGCGGCCAGCTGTACCGTCTGGCGCTCCCCACCGGTTTGCAGGTAGACCGTCTTATCCCCCACCGCCTCGCCCCCGGCCTTGATGGTCAGGCTCTGGATGGCCTGGTAGGTGTAGGATGAGGTCTTCGTTTTGGGCAGGTCGAAGCCGGCCCGGCCCGCCTTCGCGACAGGCGTGACCGAGATGGTGAAGCCGGTGTCCCGCTGCGGCGGGTCGCTGAAATACAGCTTGTAGCTGTAGTCCTCCCCCGACACCTCGGGCTCTCCCGAGGCGGACAGCATGTCCGCCTCCCCGCCGCCCTCGGGCAGGGCGGTGACGGCGAAGCCTTCGATCCGGGCCGGGTCGCCGTTTTTCACCGGCACCCGGATGAACTCGGGGCCCGCAGCGGCCCGGGCGCGGAAGAGGGAAATCTCCGGGGTGGGTATCTCCGGGTCGATCTCCGCGATTCCGGGCGGGGTGCTCCCCCCGAGGGTCGCGCCCGGATCAGCAGACGCTGCCGCCGCCCCGGCGACCGGGATGATCCCGGCCGCCAGGGAAACCGCCAGCAGCCAAGCGGGAAGCCGCCTCATTGCGCCACCACATCCCCGGAAGCGGCGCGGATTTCACCGATCGTGAAATCGTCGAGCGGTATTTTCTCGCTCTCACCCACGGTTGCTCCCCCTCGGAGAGTTAGGGGGCCCACGGGGGGATGATTCCCCCCGTGAGGTGGGCCGCCGGCATCAGCCGGCAATTGCATTTCCGCAGAAATGCCGCCCACCTCGATCCCCTCCCCGAGCAGTCCCGCGTAATATTCACGGCGGCCGCTGCCGCCCACCGTGAAACCGGCGAGCGTGCAGAGCGCCAGCGCCGCCCCCATAATGACCATTCCCCTTTTCATGACCTGTCCTCCTGAAAAATAAATTGACCTCTAGCATAGGCTGCTTGCGGTCATCCATTTTGGAGGCTTCGGCAAAAAATGCGGTTTTGACTTGAAATCCGTTCCAGAACAGGATATAATTAGGATAATTCGGGAAGGAACGGGCGGAAGATTCGCCGCTCCTTCTAAAAACAACAAAAAGACGACCGTTAGTAGCCTATACTAACGGTCTTTCTTGTTGCTTGACGGTTTCATATTTTTTCTGACAGGGCCTAAAGCTCCAGCTCCATCGGGGTGTCGTCCGGCTCTACGGCGCGAAAGCCCAGGCGCTCGTAGACCGCCCGCCCCGCCGCGGTGGCCTCCAGCTCGAGATAGTGCAGCTCCATTTTCCGCGCATGGTCCACCAAACGGCCTACCACCCGTCCCGCCAGCCCCATGCGCCGGAAACGCGGCACGGTATAGACGCTGATGATCCGTCCGCACCGCCCGCTGGGCGCATGCAGGTTGGGCGGGCGCTCCTGGGTTTGCAGCAGGGCCATCGCGGCGGCGCGCCCCTCGCATTCGCACAAACAGGCGCAAAGGTCCTCCCCCAAATGCCTCTCAAAATAGTCCGGCAGGCTCTGCCGCAGCGCCGCCGAGTCCTGGGGCCGCAGCGGCCCGTGCAGCTCCTCGAGATAGTCCATGCGCAGCGCGCAAAGCTCCCCGGCATCCGCCGATGTCGCCATCCGTAGTTCCATGCCGTTCCCCTCCTGATTTCATTTTAGAAATAGTATACCATTTTTACGGAAAACTCCCAAGCGGGGGTTTATGCACGGCGGCGGATGATGTATAATAGATATAAAACGTCTATTTTCAAACAACCATCCACTGTCCAACACGAGGTAACTTTATGGACCAGTTTAAGCTGCATGCCCCCTACTCCCCCACCGGCGATCAGCCCGAAGCGATCGAGGCGCTTGCCGCCGGGATCGAGCGCGGCGATAAGGAGCAGTCCCTGCTGGGGGTCACCGGCTCGGGCAAGACCTTCACCATGGCGAACATCATCCAGAAGGTGAACCGCCCCACCCTGGTGCTCGCCCACAACAAGACCCTCGCCGCGCAGCTCTGCTCGGAATTCCGGGAGTTTTTCCCCGAGAACGCGGTGGAGTATTTCGTCAGCTACTACGACTACTACCAGCCCGAGGCGTACATCGCCTCGAGCGACACCTATATCGAGAAGGATTCGGCCATCAACGACGAGATCGAGCGGCTGCGCCACTCGGCCACCTGCGCGCTGTGCGAGCGGCGGGATGTGATCATCGTGGCGAGCGTGAGCTGCATCTACTCCCTCGGCGCGCCGATCGACTACAAAAACATGATCATCTCGCTGCGCACCGGCCACAGCTACGACCGGGACAAGCTGCTGCAGAAGCTGGTGGAAATCCAGTACGAGCGCAACGACATCAACTTCATCCGCAACAAATTCCGGGTGCGCGGCGATGTGGTCGAGGTCTTCCCCGCCTACTACGAGGACACGGCGATCCGCGTCGAGTTCTTCGGCGACGAGGTCGAAAAGATTAGCGAGATCAACCCCCTGACCGGCGAGGTCAAAAACGTGGTGACCCACGCGGCCGTCTATCCCGCCTCCCACTACATCGTGTCGCGCGATAAGATGACGGACGCCATCGCCGAGATCCGCCAAGAGTGCGATGAGCGGGTCCGTTTCTTCCAGCAAAACGGCAAGCTGATCGAAGCGCAGCGGATCGCCGAGCGGACCAACTATGATCTGGAAATGCTCCAGGAAATCGGCTTCTGCAAGGGGATTGAGAACTATTCGCGGGTCCTTTCCCGCCGCGAGCCGGGCAGCATGCCCTACACCCTGCTCGACTACTTCCCCCGCGATTTTGTGCTCTTCGTGGACGAGAGCCACGTCACCCTGCCGCAGGTGCGCGGCATGTTCGGCGGGGACTATGCGAGAAAAAAGAACCTGGTGGACTTCGGTTTTCGGCTCCCCTCGGCGTTCGACAACCGGCCCTTAAATTTCGATGAATTCTGCGGGAAGCTAAATCAAATCGTCTATGTTTCGGCCACCCCGGCCGAGTACGAGCGCAGCCGCTCGACCCAGCTGGTGCGCCAGGTCATCCGCCCGACCGGGCTTCTGGACCCCGAGGTGGAGGTGCGCCCCATCGAGGGGCAGATCGACGACCTGCTTTCCGAAATCAACCTGCGCGTGGAGAAAAAGGAGCGGGTGCTCATCACCACCCTCACCAAGAAGATGGCCGAGAACCTGACCGACTATCTGCACAACATGGGCGTCAAGGTGCGCTACATGCACCACGACGTGGACACCATCGAACGCATGGAGATCATCCGCGATTTGAGACTGGGCGAGTTCGACGCGCTGGTGGGAATCAACCTCCTGCGCGAGGGGCTCGACATCCCCGAGGTATCCCTCGTCGCCATCCTCGACGCGGACAAGGAAGGATTCCTGCGCTCGGAGACCTCCCTGGTGCAGACCATCGGGCGCGCGGCCAGAAACGCCGGCGGCAAGGTCATCATGTATGCCGACGAGGTCACCCGCTCGATGGAGGCGGCCATCACCGAGACGCAGAAGCGCCGCGAGCTCCAGCAGCGCTACAACGAGGAGCACGGGATCGTGCCCAAGACCATCATCAAGGACGTGCGCGAGATCCTGGAGATCAGCAAGAAGGAGGACACCGACCAGAAGTCCATCAAGAAGATGTCCCGCGCCGAGCGTGAGGATACCATCCGCAAGCTGACTTCGCAGATGCGCCAGGCCGCGCAGCTGCTGGAATTCGAGCAGGCGGCCTTCCTGCGCGACAAGATCGAAAAGCTGCGCCAGTCGCTGGAGGACCGGGCGCCAAAGCTCCCCCGCGGCAAGAAGCAGTAGCCTGCTGCGGCAGGGATTGCGGTTTATGAAACGGGAAGGTCTCCCCTCCCCAATCCACGAAAATTGGCTTTGCGAATTGCGGCAAGCAAGGCTTTGCGTTTTTCCTCGCTACGCTGGCTGTCTACAAATTCGGACAGCCATTCTTTTTGCTGGACAAGGGTTTCTTCTGCAGTCGTACTTTTCTCTTTTTGAGATATAAATGCATCGATATCTTCCCCCTTTGCCAGGTTTAAAAAGTAAATACTCAAAATACGGTTCCCGGTCGCTATTGCCAGAAAACACAGGCGAATAAGCCCTTCGACATTTTTTAGCATCATCGCTGCCAGCTCGTCCTCCCCGCACCACTCAAGAAACATCTCCAGTTGGCGTCCTAATTCCATGTTCCATTGTTTTTTTAAGCTCTCTTTCATATAATTTTTCCTTTCTTCAGTTTTGTGACTATCTAGTGACAATAACAGCACTTTTTTTCATTATACTCAATATAAAAGTTTCTATTAAGTCACAAAACTGGAGGAGTTTCCATGCAAATGATTCTGCAGGACCTGCCATTGGGCCGGAATATCCGGACAATCCGGCTTTCAAAAGAAATGACTCAAAAGGAAGTTGCCGAGAAGCTGCAGCTCATGGGAAGCCTGATCTCCCGTACCACCCTGGCCAATATCGAAAGCGGCCGTCGGAACATCAAAGCAAGCGATCTAAAAGCCTTAAAAATACTTTTTGCGGTGGACTATTCAGAATTCTTCAAAGATTGAATCGCAATCAGTAAAAATCAAACGAAGGGAAGCGCGCACATGCTGGGTGAAGTGATCAACGCGCTGGGAATCCTGCTCGGCGGCGCCATCGGGCTGCTGGTGGGCAGAAAAATGAACGAAGGGGTGCAGACGGGGCTCTCGAAGGCCCTGGGCCTCTCGGTGCTGGTGGTGGGGCTAAACGGCGTCATCAGCAACATGTTTACCGTCGAGGGCGGCAAGCCGCAAAGCGCGGGCGAGCTGCTGCTCGTCTGCTCTCTCGCCATCGGCACTCTCGCGGGCGAGGCGCTGCGGCTGGAGGAGAGGATCACCGCCTTCAGCCGCAGGATCGAAGGGCGCTTTCGCATGAGCGGCTTCACCGCCGGGTTCGTCAGCGCCTCCACCCTCTTCTGCGTGGGGGCGATGGGGGTGGTCGGCTCGTTAAGTGCCGGGCTGACCGGAGATATCTCGATTTTGGTGACCAAGTCCCTGATGGACATGGCCTTTTCGGTGGTACTCGCCGGGAGCCTGGGCAGCGGGGTGCTCGCCTCGGCGGTGCCGGTCTTCCTCTACCAGGGGGCCATCTGCCTGCTGGCGGGCCAGCTGCGCAGCGTGTTGGTGGGGGAGCTGTTGCGGGACATCAGCGTGACCGGCTTCGCACTGATCATCTGTATCGGCCTCAACTACGCGGCCGACGCCAAAATCCGGGTGGCCAACATGCTGCCGGCCCTTCTGGTACCGCCGCTGTGGCATGTCATCCGGGGAATCCTCCCATTATAGAAAGGAGCAACCGATTTGATCCGTAACATTGTATTTGACCTGGGCCAGGTGCTGGTTACCTTTTCGCCCGAATATATCGTGCGCCGCTGCGCGCCCGATCTCCCCGAGGAGGATGTGCGCCTCCTGGTGGAGCGGGTGGTGCGCGATCCCGAATGGATTAAACTGGACAGCGGCGAAGCGAGCGAGGAGGAGCTGATCCCGGTGTTCTGCCGGCGGCTCCCCGAGCGCTTACATAACGGGATCGCCGCGCTGCTGCGCGGATGGATCAATTGCCTGCTTCCGATCGGGGAAATGCAAGCGCTGGCCCAAAGCCTCGGCGAGGCGGGCTACCGGCGGTACCTGCTCTCCAACGTGTCCCACCGTTTCTGGGCGATCAAGGAGCAGATTCCCCCGCTCGACGGCTATCTCGTCTCAGCCGACGAGCGGCTGATAAAGCCCGACCCGGCGATCTATCAGCGGCTGTTTGAGCGTTTTTCACTGGATCCCGGGGAGTGCTTCTTCATCGACGACCGGGAGGAGAACATCGATGCGGCCAGGGCCTGCGGAATGGATGGGTTCGTCTTTACGGGCGATGTGGCGGCGCTGAAAGAGGCCCTGCGCCAGGCGGGGGTTGTACTTTAGCAGGCACCATCGGCGCCTTGGACCCTTTAGAATCCCTTTAAAGTCCCGAAGCAAAGCAAAACAGGGTATGTATCAATCATTGATACATACCCTGTTACAATTTTGTTTCAATGTCTGCATGCTCAGTGTCTGCACGTTCAGTGCTTATACAGCGTGTCGATCCGGTGGGCGAGCACCCCCAGCGAGTCGTTCGGCTCAATGGTGAACTTCAGCTCCACGATCTTGCGTCCCCGCGCCACCGTCTCATAAGTCACATAGATGTCGCTGTACTTGTTGATCTCCCCCACCGCCATCTCCAGCACCTTGACCCGGAAATCCTTGAAGTTTATGTAGTTCTGCGCGTCCAGCCGCTCCTTGAGCTCGTCCACCCCGACCGACATCTTCCCCAGGTACGAATAACTCTTCATCAGCTCGTAAAGGCGGATGCTGTACTTCGACTTGAAGGAGAGCACATTGATCAGGTGATAGGAGGTGAACTGCTTCTTGAGCTCCAGCAAAAACGGCCGCATGTCCTCGCAGATGCGCAGGGTAATGGTCCCCTGCTTGCGGTTGTAGCGGCAGGTGGACAGCCAGGAAAGCAGGATCTCCTCATGGTCGTTGATCCGCACAAAGAAGCTCTTATCGCGCAGCTTCTTGGTGACCTCCTTGAGGTAGCTGTAGCTGCTGTCCGGCGTGATGTCGCAGATGTCGCAGAACTCCTTGATCGAAAATTCGTAGGTCTGAAATTCCCGGTCGTCGATCCCGATCTTGGAGATCAGGTATAAGATCACCTTCTGCTCCTGCAGCGTCAGCGAATAGCGCGTCTTCTGGATCAGCACATTCGCCTTGGTGACCTTGTAATTGCGGCTCTCCTCGATGTCCAGCGCCCGCCGGTCCAGATAGCCGCCCTCCTGGCCCCAGGCCTCGAGCAGCTCCCGTTTCACCCGCGGGTCGCTGGTCACCGGACGCCGCTGTTCCTCTTTTACCAAAACCCCCACCCCAATGCGCGAATATATGTTCTCATTTTAAGTATATCCGACATTGGGACTTTTGTCAAGGGTGTGTCCCAATTATTTTTCCCGGTCTCCCTCCCCTTGCGGTTCCCGGTATCAAAGCAGCTCCCCGGCGGTGCAGCCGAGCGCACAACACAGCCTCGCCAGGATGGCCAGATCGACCCACTGGACCTCCCCTTTACAGTATACGTTGAGCTGGCTGCGCTGCATAAGCGCAAGGTGCGCAAGCCGGTTTTTGCTGATCCCGGCCCGGCGCAGCACCTCCTCGATCCTGATTTCGACCTGCCCGTAGTCCTCGTCACGACTGAAATATAATGCCGTCATTACAGTCACTCCAATGTCTCGTTTTCTGTTATTAGTATGGCATATCTGGGTCTGCAGGTGTTTCTGTAAGTACTTTTAAGTACTAGAAAAATTTTATCCTAATCAAACTATTTATCCTCTTTTCCACAATGATACCACACCAGAAGCCCAAACCAGGACTTCGCCACAAAACAATGGCATTTAAAAAGCCCCCACCGTGTTTGGTGGGGGCTTTTCTTTCTGTTAAGGCAGCCGCTCCAAAAATCCGACAAACGAATGGTACGGAAAAACCCCGTGGAAGCCGTTGGTCCCGTCGTACATCCCGAACACCTGGTAACAGAAGGTCGCCACCAGTACTGCGCCGACCACGCACCAGTAATAGACCTGCTGCAGGGCGACCGTCTCCTTCATGGCGCCGAACTGCCGCGAAAGGCTTTTGAGCTTTGGGCTCTTGCCGCCGAGCGAGCGCGCCTGGCGCAGCTCCTCCCGAAGGCTTTGATATTTCTCCATCATCGCATTGTCCGGCGCGAAGGTCTCGCAGGCCATCGGCACCGCCAGCAGCACGAAGATATAGACATATAGCGAGAAGCGCTCCAGCACAAAATGCTTGGTGATAAACAACCAGATCAAGAAGCTGTAGAGCATCATATTGACCATCAGTCCGCCGTCGGGGTACCGTTCGGTAACCTTTTTCTGGGTGCACAGCGCCAGCAGCAGGATCAGCGCCGGGACGATCAGAAAATGGAACCCGAACCCCAGCTCGAGGTATATTTTCCCTTTGTACTGGGTATAGATATAATCGGTGATAAAGTCGATGATATAACCGCTGGTGACGTAGAGCGCCAGCGCCAGCCCCGCGTAGGTGCCCAGCACCCATTTTTTGAGCGGGATATAGCAGACCAGCAGGATGGGCAGCATGATAATGGCACTCTTGTGGAAGGTGCAGGCCAGCAGGATCACTCCGGCATAGCACAGCGCGGCCGGAATCTTGCGCCTGCGCAGCAGCGGGAAGCCAAGCAGCAGGATGGCCACCGCCAGATTCTGGCGCACAAAGTTCATGGTGCCATAGAAGAAGGTCAACGTGACATACAGCCAGGTGGACAACCACACGTTCGGGCTGTAACGGTAAATGAACCAGGCGACCGGCACTAGGCAAAGCAGCGCCATCACAGCATAGAGAAAGACGGTATCCATGCTGATCAAGGAGAGCAGCTTGCACAGTAGCACATAACCCTTTTCCTCGGGCATGGCCCAGAGCTGCGATACGGGAGTCGCCCCGATCCGCTGATAGATTTCGATGTATGTATCGTAGTCGTTGCCGATCCCCTGCCGCAGGGCCGCCAGCAGGAAGAGGGCCCCGAAGGTGACGGCAAGATAGCAAAGTTTCTTTTTAGGCGTCGGCTTATGTATGCACAGCGGCCAGGCCAATGCAAGGATCAACACAAGATTGAGGATGTAAATGAGCAAGATGGTTCCTCCAGTCTATCTTTCTTCCCACAGGGCGCGAAGCACTCCTGTTTATTATACACCCCTTCCCCTTTTACTGGCAAGCCGCCACGGCAAATTTTACCCCCAACCATTCCCCACCTTTGTAAAGGCTCCGCCCTTCCACACAGTTGGCCGGTCAAAGCCTCCTGCTGTGATGCCTCTCCTCTTTACAGTATGTTTTCCACCAGATTTCACCGTCTCTCTGCACAAATACCACTTTGGATTTTACGGCAGATTCGCTAAAATCCGAGTGTTTTTTTTATTTTGTGTGAAAAATAAACCTTGCGCGTACAACAATCCCGTCCCAATAGAACCTCTTCCCCCTTTTTTCTACAACTCCATTTTCTCCTGGTTTTCTGATTTTGGCCCGTGTCTACTCCATCCCAGAGCCAAAACCGCTCCCTTTGGCCTGAAAGCCGCCTAAAAACAGCGCCACCAAAAAAGTCCCAATAGGATCGCCCTCCGCAAACGGCTTGTCCATCGTGGTTTGCTGTAAACGACACCAAGGAAGTCTCAATAAAGTCTGCTCTCCCCTCCCCTTCCGCTGGGCTGCCGGCTATTTCTTACAACACCAGAAAAGTCCCAATGCTTTTTTATCAGGACACCAAAAAGGTCCCAATAAAAAACGGCTTTCCAGGCCGTTTACACCATATCCGTCCCAATATGGATTCTTCCTTATCCCTCGCGGCACCAGAGAAGTCCCAATAAAACTCCCGCCCTTTCCCACCAGAAAAGTCCCATTCCGTTTACCCGGTTATCCCCCAAAAAAGTTTTCAACACCATGCTTGTCCCAATTCAACAACAGAAACCGCCTAGCTAACACCAAAAAAGTCCGCGACAGCACCAGAAAAGTCCGCAAAAGGGCCCGGGAACGGCTTGTAAAAGCCGATCTCGAGCCCTTAAATAATAAAATAATTAAAAAGAGATAGAAAAGAAAGAGGTATCTTTCTTCCGCCCTTTTATAAATCGGTGGAAAGGTTTTGCTCTCCCTCCAGAATCTCATCCAACGCACAGCTGAGCAGAAAATCCACAAATTCCGCTTTCTTCATCCCTGACATCTTGGTTACCAGTGCAATCTTCTCAATGGTCGATTCCCGCAGGTGATAGGCCTGCCGTTTGACGATGTCGGTGTCATAGTAGATAGTCGAGTACTTGCGCCCTCCGATGATGATATTGCGCTCGGTCGAGACCAGCCGCTGCTTGGGGCGGCTGGCGGTTTCCACCGGCCTGGTAGGGCCGATCGCCCCAACGGGGGCGGCTGCTCCGGCAGGCTCAGTGGGCCCGGTCGCACCAGTGGCGCCGACCGGACCGGCAGTTTCCGCCACAGCGGCGGTTTCATCAGACGGGTATTCGGGTTCCTCCCCTGCCACCGGGGTGGAAACGAAGGCGGAGATCGCCCGGCTCATCCGGTCCTTTTGGACCCGGTCCTGCAGGGACGTGCGTTTAGCCGGCATAGTCGATTACCTCCTTTGCAAAGTCGAGATAGGCCTGCGCGCCGGCGAAGGAGTCCCCGGCATAGTCGAAGATGGACTGGCTGCTTAAACAGCTGTCCGAGAAGCGGATCGAGCGCTTGACCATCGTCTTAAAGGTGGGATAGCTCTTCTTGAGCTCCTCGATCACCTCGGCGTGGTGGCTGGTGCGCGGGTCATACATGGTGATCAGCACCCCCATGAATTTGAGCTTGCCGTTGAAGGAGACCACCTGGTTGATGGTCGAGGTGAGGATCTCCAGCCCGCGCAGCGCCAGATAGGTCGGCTCGCTGGGCGAGATGACGTAGTCCGAGGCGATCAGGCTGTTGACGGTGAGCACCCCGAGCGAGGGGGAGTTGTCGATGACGATGTAGTCATAGCCCTCCACAACGGGGGCCAGCTTGTCCGAGAGGATGAATTCCCGGCCGATCTTGCCCACGATTTCGACCTCGGCGGCGGACAGGTCGATTGAAGCGGGAATGATGTCGATCCCTTCGATGGGCGAATTCATCAGCGCATCCTTGGCCTCGCAATGGTTGGTGAGCACATCGTAGATCGATTTTTTGAGCTCCAGCGGCTCGAGCCCGCAATAGATGGTCAGCGAGCTCTGCGGGTCGAGATCAATCATCAGCACCCGCTTTCCCAGCCGTGAGAGCGCGCAGGAGAGATTGAAGGCGGTGGTGGTCTTGGCCACACCTCCCTTGTTGTTTACAATGGAAATAACCTTACCCATAATGAGGACCCTTCCCTTCTGAAATTGGAGCACAAGTTTTGAGGCAATATAATTAACAGAAAGCGAAACATAATATGTTACATTCTAATTTGAAACATAAATTGTGTGTGATTTATTATATATTATTGTATCATAATTCACACAGAATTTGCAATAGTTTTTGATTATAATTATGATATAAAATTAGATCAAAAAATAGAATCAAAATATGTATCTAAATTGATACAAAATAAATATATAATTTGTTACAGATTAAGTTTCAATACTTGTGCTGGGGGTGAGCCTGTCCAGTATCCATTATAACGCATAAGAAGGCCAAAAGCTGTAGAAATGCGAGCGAAGAGGTTGACAAAAGAAGCAAAAGCCATGCGAAGAAAAGAAAAAGAACAGGAAACGAACCGGGAAACAAAAATAGAAACAGATAATTATCATAAATCAGAAACATAATTTGAAACAAAAAAATAATATGAAATGTTACAAAAAATGAATCAAATAAAAAGACACATAATTTGTAACAATAAATTATCAAAATTTATTGTTGATACTGTAACAAAAATTGTTCTAAAAATTAAAACAAATAATGTGTTATATTAGTTGTTTAGAATAATAAGAATAAAAAACACCTCATGCAACACAAAGTGTTGCATGAGGTGTTACAGATATTACAGCAATTTTGGTAGCACCGAGCGATACATTTTAAAGGCTCCAGGCAGGGCATAGACCTCCTCAACCTCCTGTAAGCTGGCCCAGACATAATCCTGCGGCAGCAGGATGGGGGAAGGGAGGGTGACAAGATACCCGGTCATCCGCCACTCGAGATGGGTAAAGATATGCTTTGCCTCGCCCAGGGGGGAAAGCGCGCAGCCAGAGAGCTCGTATTCCTCCAGCGACGCCTGAAGTTGGGAGAGGGTGGGCGCCCCTTCAAAATTCGGCAGTTCCCAAAGCCCGCCCAGCAGCCCGCCGGGAGCGCGGCGGTGGAGCAGCACCCTTCCTTCATGGCACAAGAGCAACACGGTGCGCGCCTCGATTTTGCGTGGAGCCTTTGGGGGCTTATAGGGGAGCTCGCTCCAGAGCCCGAGACGGAAGCCCTCGCAGCTCTCCCGCACCGGACAGCAAAGGCACTGCGGCTCGCCGTTCGGCAGGCAGACCATCGCCCCCAGCTCCATCAGCGCCTGGGTGAAGTCCCGCGCCCGGCCCTCGGGGTAAATGGTCTTGAGCAGCCCTGCCCATTCCCGCTTGAGGGCGGGGGCGGTGACATCCCGCTTATCGGCACAAACTCTCGAGAGGACGCGCAGCACGTTGCCGTCCACGGCGGGAAAGGGCAGGTTAAAGGCGATCGAGAGGACCGCCCCGGCGGTATAGTCGCCGATCCCGGGCAGGGCGCGCAGCTGCCCATACCGGCGCGGGAATTCCCCGCCGTACTGCTCCATAATCATCTGCGCGGCGCGCTGCAGGTTGCGTACCCGGCTGTAGTACCCGAGACCCTCCCAGAGCTTGCTGAGCGCCTCGGGGTCTGCCCCGGCCAGGGAGGCGACATCGGGCAGCGCCGCCAAAAAGCGTTCAAAGTAAGGCAGCACCGCCGAGACCCGTGTTTGCTGGAGCATGATTTCACTCACCCAGACCCGGTAGGGGGTGGGCTCCTCCCGCCAGGGGAGGACCCGTGCGCTGCGCTCGTACCAACGCAGCAGCGGCAGGCAGAAGCGCGAGAGCCATTCCTCACGGGAGCTTTGCGCGTTTAGCGCGTTTTGTTCCATCCGGCATCCCTCCATTCTAGCGAAGACTTTGCAGCAGCGAGAGACGGTCGGGCGCCGGCAGGTCCCCGCCAAGGTGGTATAAAAACACCCCGCCGAAGCCCTCGAGCGCCGCGAAGGCGGCCTTGTCCCGCGCGAGGGCCGGGGAATTATAATAGGCCCCGTCCGCTTCATTTTGGGCATAGCTGAGGGCCGCGTCCCGGTAGAGCGGCCAGCTGGCGCTTCCATCCAGCGGCCGGCCGTAGGTCGGGATGCCAAGACAGAGCTGTGCAGGGGCGAAGCCCGCCCCGCGCGCCTTGGCGGCCGCTTCGTAGGCCGCCAGATAGGTGGAATGCCGCCCGCCGTCGTCGAACTGGTCGTAGGCCATCAAATTGAGCGTCGGCAGCGCCGCCACCGCCTCGGAGCTGAGATATTGGCAGTCCCCGGGATAGAGGGCGGCGCTGAGCAGAAGCCCGCGCTCCTCCAGGGCCTTTGCCGCCTCGGTGATCAGCGCGCTGTAGAAGGCCCACTCCGACTCATCCTTCGGGGTCTCCCAGTCGAAGTCGATCCCGTCAAGGCCGTACTCCTCACAGTGGGCGATCAGCGAGCGGATCAGCGCGCTGCGGCGCTCGGGGGTCGCGACGCTCTCCCCGGCGCTCCCGGCGCGCACCAGCTCTCTTGCGGGATAGAAGGTGCTTAAAATCTTGGGTCCGTCCTCCCCGGCATACTCCTTCAGGGCGGCGAGCAGGGCGGGGTAGTTTTGATCAATCACCTGCACCTCGCCCTGTGCGTCCCAGCAGGTGCCGGTGATGAGCGTCACCTGCCGCAGCAGCGCCAGGCTCTCCCGGTATTCTCCGAGGGCCTGTGGCTTAGTGGAGGCGGGCAGATAGGCCGAGGCGGGCAGGCCCTGTTCCAGCAGCCCGAAGGCGGTTTCATCGAGACATACCCCCTCCTCGAGCGGGGTGACGGTGAGGGTAAACCTGTCCGCCTCAGTGTCGTCAAAACGGCAGATGATCCCGCCGGTCAGGCCCTCTTTGGGCAGGGGGGAGGAAGATTCCGTATTCGCGTCGTAGAGCACCTGGCCCCCGGCCTCCACCTTGATTTGGCAGCGCCCGATCGGGGAGACGCGCAGGAAATTGAGCGCCGTCCCCGGCGCGAAGGTGAAGCTGAAGGTGCTCTCCTGCGGGATTTGCAGGAAGGTGCCGTAGTAGCTGTCAAATAGAGGCTCGAGGTCCACCCTCTGCGGTCCCAGAACAGAGAGCGGGGCGGGGTAGGGCCCCTGCGGGCGCGAAGATTGCAAAGCCTGCGCGGGTTCCTGTATATCCGCTTCGGAAGAAGCGGCAGGGGAGGACGCGGCGGGCGGGGGAGGGGACTCCTCTCCCTTTCCGCAGCCGCTCAGCAGCAGCGCGGCCGAAAGGAACGCCGCGAGCACACGGGATACACGGTACGCGCGGTACATCAGAGCGCGCTCCCGTCGTCCCGCGCGAGGATGCCGAGCACCGTCCGGGCTGAGAGCAAGCCGGCGTGGCTGATCAGATTGTCATAGCTCTCGTTGGCGTTTTCGTCCGCGCAGTCGGACATGGCCCGGATCACGAGGAAGGGGCAGTCGTTCACCAGCGCCGCATGGGCGACGGCGGCGCCCTCCATCTCGCAGCAGAGAGGCCGATACTTTGCGATTAGCTCCCGCTTCATCTGCGAGCTCTCCACAAAGTGGTCCCCGGTGAGCACCCGCCCATGGTGCACCAGCACGGGGGCGCCGTCCGGCTTCTGGAGCACTTCGGCGGCTTTGATGGCGCGCCCGGCCAAAATGGCGTTCGCCTCATAGACGGTGGTGAAGGGGTAATACTTATGATAGATCGGGGCGTCGATGTCGTAGCGGGTGACGTCCTTTGAGATTACCAGGTCTAGCACCTGTACTCCCTCGCCCAGGGCCCCGGCAATCCCGGTGTTGATCACCGCCGTGGCGCCGAACTCGCGGATCACGATATTCGTGCAGATGGCGGCGTTGAGGGTCCCGATCGAGCATTTGCAGAGCACGGCCTGCCGTCCCCCGAGCTCGCCGCGGTAGATGGTGGTGCCGCAGCAGGCCTTGCTTTCATGGACCTCGGTGCGCTCGAGCAGGGGCAGCAGCTCCTCGTCGAGGGCCGCGATGATGCCGTAAATCATCAGGATAGCTCCTTTTTTATCGAATTTAGAAGGATTATAGCATGTTTGCCCGCTTTTTACAAACTTTGCCCTTACCCAAAAAAGGCAGGAAAACCTTCTAAAAGAACTCGAAGTGTTCAAAGAACGCAAGGCGTTCTTAAATTGTCTTGAGCGAACGCTCAAGACAATTGACTTCTAAAAAGATTATGCTATAATCAGAAACGAAAGTATGTTCGCTGTTGGGAGGCATTTTTTTGGCGACTGATAAAATTGTAATAAAGGGCGCGCGGGTACACAATCTGAAAAATATCGACGTGACCATCCCGCGCGATAAGCTGATCGTTTTCACCGGGCTGTCGGGGTCGGGCAAATCCTCGCTGGCGTTCGACACCATCTATGCCGACGGGCAGCGCCGGTATGTCGAAAGCCTCTCCTCCTACGCCCGGATGTTCCTCGGGCAGATGGACAAGCCCGACGTGGACCAGATCGAGGGGCTGTCGCCCGCCATTTCGATCGACCAGAAGACCACCTCGAAAAACCCGCGCTCCACCGTGGGCACGGTTACCGAGATTTACGACTATCTGCGGCTGCTCTATGCGCGGGTGGGCGTGCCGCACTGCCCGGTCTGCGGGCGCCAGATCAAGCAGCAGACGGTGGACCAGATGGTGGACCAGGTGCTTTCGCTGCCCGGGGGGACCAAGATCCAGGTGATGGCCCCGGTGGTGAGGGGTAAGAAGGGCGAGCACACCAAGGAGCTCGACCGCGCCAGGCGCGGCGGCTATGTGCGCGCGCGGATCGACGGGAACATGTACGAATTAAGCGAAGAGATCAAGCTGCAAAAGAATTTCAAGCACAACATCGACATCGTGGTGGACCGGCTGGTGGTCAAGGAGACGATCCGCACCCGGCTGGCCGATTCGATCGAGACCTGCCTTTCGCTGACCGGCTCGCTGGTGCTGGTGGATGTGCAGGATGGGGAGGAGATGCTCTTCTCCCAGTCCTTTGCCTGCCCCGAGCACGGAATCAGCATCGAGGAACTAAACCCCCGCATGTTTTCCTTTAACAACCCCTTCGGCGCCTGCCCCAAGTGCACGGGGCTGGGCACCTTCATGCAGGTGGACCCCGATCTCATTATCCCCAAAAAGGAGCTTTCGATCCGCGAGGGCGCGATCAAGGCCAGCGGCTGGTACTACGCACCCGACTCGATGAGCGCGATGTACTACGAGGGCCTGGCCGAGGCGTACGGCTTTTCGCTGGACGTGCCGGTGCGCGAGCTGCCGAAGAAAGCGCTGGACGTGCTGCTCTACGGCACAGGCGGAAAGAAATTCAAGGTGGTACGCGGCAGCGGGGCGATGACCGGGGAATATATGACCGACTTCGAGGGGATCGTCAACAACCTGGAGAGGCGTTTTCGCGAGACCAACAGCAACTGGATGCGCGAGGAGATCACCTCGGTGATGACCGCGGTGCCCTGCCCCGAATGCGGCGGGCGGCGGCTCAAAAAGGAGTCGCTCTCGGTGCTGATCGGGGAGCGTAACATCACCGAGCTGTGCGATTTGTCGGTGGTGGGGATCCTCGACTTCTTTGAGCACCAACATTTTACCGAGCATGAGATGCGCATTGCCGACCAGATTTTAAAGGAGATCCGTGAGCGGCTGGGCTTCCTGCGCAGCGTCGGGCTTGGGTACCTCACCCTCTCGCGCTCGAGCGCGACCCTCTCGGGCGGCGAGAGCCAGCGTATCCGCCTGGCAACCCAGATCGGTTCTTCCCTGGTGGGGGTGCTCTATATCCTGGACGAGCCCTCGATCGGGCTGCACCAGCGGGACAACGACAAGCTGATCGCCACCCTGAAACGGCTGCGGGACATCGGCAACACCCTGATCGTGGTGGAGCACGACGAGGACACCATGCGCCAGGCGGACTGGATTTTGGACATCGGCCCAGGCGCCGGGGTACATGGGGGAGAGGTGGTCGCCCAAGGGACGGTGGAGGACATCATGGCCTGCAAGGAGTCGCTGACCGGCCAGTACCTCTCGGGCGCGCGCAAGGTCGAGGTGCCGGCCACCCGCCGCACAGGCAGCGGCAACACCCTGGAAATCCTGGGGGCCGAGCAGAACAATCTGCAAAAGATCAATGTGAAGATCCCGCTCGGCACCTTCACGGCGGTGACCGGCGTTTCCGGCTCGGGCAAGAGCACCCTGGTCAACGAAATCTTATACAAACACTTAGCGAAGTATTTGAACGGCGCCAAGGGCAAGGCCGGGAAGTTCCGTGAAATCAAGGGGCTTGAGCACCTGGACAAGATCATCGACATCGACCAGTCGCCTATCGGGCGCACCCCGCGCTCCAACCCCGCGACCTATACCGGGGTCTTTAACGACATCCGCGAGCTGTTCGCCCAAACCGCCGACGCCAAGGCCCGGGGCTACACGGCCTCCCGCTTTTCCTTCAACACCAAGGGCGGGCGGTGCGAGGCCTGCGAGGGCGACGGGATCATCAAGATCGAGATGCACTTCCTGCCCGACATCTTCGTCCCCTGCGAGGTGTGCGGCGGCAGCCGCTACAACCGGGAGACGCTCGAGATCAAATACAAGGGGAAGAACATCTACGACGTGCTGGAGATGACGGTGGAGGAGGCGCTCGAGTTCTTCGGCCCGCTGCCCAAGATCCGGCGCAAGCTGCAAACCATCGTGGACGTGGGGCTCGGATACGTCAAGCTCGGCCAGCCGGCGACCACCCTGTCGGGCGGCGAGGCGCAGCGGGTGAAGCTGGCCACCGAGCTGGCCAAGGTTTCCACCGGGAGGACCATCTATGTGCTGGACGAGCCGACCACCGGGCTGCATACCTACGACGTGCACAAGCTCATCGGGGTGCTCCAGTCGCTGGTGGACGCCGGGAACACGGTGGTGGTGATCGAGCACAATCTGGATGTCATTAAAACCGCCGACCATGTGATCGACCTCGGGCCCGAGGGGGGAGACGAGGGCGGTAGGGTGGTGGCCACCGGCACCCCCGAAAAGGTGGCGGCCTGCAAGCGCTCCTATACCGGGCAGTACCTCAAAAAAATGCTGTAATCCAAAAAGCGCCCCGCAGCTTTATAAGCCGCGGGGCGCTGGCATGCTGCCGGGATCAGATGGTGCGGTCGGTGACCTCCACCCTTGTGATGATGTCGCGCAGCCGCTCACCGTCGACGACGTATTCGAGCGCTTCGTCCGGGGTGTCGTACCACCCCTCGGTCGCCTCGGGATTGTCGATCAGGACTTGGGTGATTAAAATTTGAATGGGGGAGTCCGGCGTTTTTTGGAGCTTTGAAAAGATGCCAAAGGTCTTGTCCTTCCAAACAAATTCGATTTCTGCCCCACATTGTACGCTCCATTTAAACTCGCTGATGGTTTTAAAGCGGTTGTCCTCCAAACGCTGTTCCTCGGATCGGTTGTCCGGCACGAATGTGATCATATCGTCCATAGTCTTTAACCCTCCATATTTTTTAAATACCGGAGCGCCGTCCGGATAATTAATCGGCGGCTCTAGGTCTGGAAAGCCCTTAGACCAATCTATGATGTGGTCGTGGGGATCAGTATGTTTTGCTGGATTACCGTGAACCGAATGATGTCTTTCTATAATCGCCTTGCCGCCTTCTCCTATTTTGGTTTCTCTGTGATAGCCTCCTCCTCTTCCGCCTGTCTGAGATTGTTTTATCTCACCCGGTTTACCCACAAAACGTTCGTCATCCGGTTTCGCAGGCGTCCACCTGCCGCCGTGGGCGCTGCCCATCCCCTTATGGGCGGACGGGTTGGACGGAATGTATCCCGACTTAATCACGATACCGCTGTCCTTTGGCAGCGGCTTCTCCCCGAGGATATAGGGAAGATATTTGGATGGGACATAATCGTCGTTTTGATATTTCCAGGAGGAGAGCTCATAATCGACAAAGATGATGTTCCCCTCCATCTCGGGGAACGGCTCATTGTAGCAGATGATCCGCTGAGGCTCCAGCCGCCTCATCATCTCCCGATAGCCTTTGAGAAAAAATTCCTTTTGATCCGCGTGGTTGCCGTGCGCACTCACCATATAGGTGGAAACCGCCACCGTGCTGCCTTTGGGGATCCCCATAAAACAAAAATCAAAGGTGTTTTCTTCCCCCCAGCTCACGGTCGGGACCACCCGCATGCCTTTGCTGGCAAAATATGCGCCGCACCAGCGGTTGCGGAAGACGTTGTAGAGCTGGAGCACCGGAGTCATTTCCGTGTAGATGCTAAAGTCCGGCGAGAGCACGGCGCGATAGCGCCGCAGCTTTTCAATGTCGCTGTCCGGGCTCTTCCAAACCCGCTCAAATTTGTAGTCGTAGAGGAAAAAGTGCACCATCCGTTCCAAAAGATTATTGTTCTCCAGCTTTGTACGGTCAAAGCCAATCAGCCGCAGGTTTTCAAAGTCCGCCTCGGAAAATTCTGCCTTGGGGATGAGGGGGATTTTCCAAATATCGGCCCCATCAAACTGATTGCGCAGCAAGAGAGGGCTGGTACGGTAATTGTAGTTTTCCTGTGTCATAAGTGATTCTCCCATGCAATAATTTAAAGAATGCAAAGCATTCTTGGAATGGCTCGGACGCAAGTCCGAGACAATGTCCTGCCATATGTGGGAGAAAGTGATGAAACAATGAAACACCGCCATGCACTTTTTTACACAGTTTTTTATATTCTATCACACAACCGCCCTGCCGGTCGAGCGTCCCTATAGGCAAGCGGCAAAAATTATGCTATGATGGTTTGGCGGCCTGTTCTGGGCCACGTGCCAGAATCCGCTTCAACCGGCCGCAAGAGAAAGGAGCAGCGGGATGAGACTCTGTATTGTCGCCCCTCCGTGCAAGGTCTGAGACCGGACGAGACTACACGGAGCGGATCACTTTTATTCGTCCGCTGGGCTTTGCACGTTTCAGGATGATTTTTTGAAACGAGGGGCAAAGTCATGTTTAAAAATTTTCGTACATCCTTTGGGGAGCTGCGTGCTTTCCTGATCCTTTGGAGCACCCAGGCCCTTTCCGGGCTGGGCAGCGCCATGACCAATTTCGCACTGGTGCTCTGGGCCTATCAGCGCAGCGGCTCGGCGCTGGTGACCTCCCTGCTGGCGGTCGCCTCCTATGCGCCCTATGTGCTGCTGAGCATCTTCGCCGGGGCCCTGAGCGACCGGTGGGACAAGCGGCGCACCATGCTGGTCTGCGACAGCGTCGCCGCGCTGTGCACCCTGACGGTGCTGATCCTGCTCACATTGGGCCGGCTCGAGGTCTGGCATCTCTACTTGCTCAACGCCCTAAACGGCCTGATGAACACGGTGCAGCAGCCCGCCTCGGACGTGGCGGTCAGCCTGCTGGCGCCGAAAGCGCAGTACCAGCGCGTCGGCGGCCTGCGCTCGCTTTCCAATTCGCTGGTGACCATCCTCACCCCGGTCTTCGCCGCCGCGCTCTACGGCTTTTTGGGACTACGGGCGGTCATCTGGGTGGACCTCGGCTCGTTCGCGCTGGCCTTCCTGGCGCTGCTGTGCCTGATCCGGATCCCTCAGCCGCCGCGGGACGGGGAGAGGCAGGAGTCGGTGCTCCAGTCGGCGGCGGCCGGGCTGCGGTATCTGCGCCGCAACCGGGGCATTCTCGACCTGATTCTGTTTTTATCCATCATCAACCTGACCGCTTCAATCTTTAACGCCGCCCTGCCCGCCATGCTGCTCTCCCGCCCGGGCGGCGGGGAGCGGGCGCTTGCGCTGGTGAACACCGTGACTGGCATGGCCTCGCTGGCGGGCAGTGTGCTGGTGTCGCTGCTGCCCGCGCCCAGGAGCCGGGTGAAAGCGATCCTCAACAGCCTGCTCTTCTCGATGAGCACCGAGAACTTCCTGCTCGCCTTCGGGCGCAGCACACCGGTCTGGTGCCTGGCGGCGGTGCTGGGCTGGCTCTTCATCCCGGTGATGAACGCCAACATGGATGTGCTGCTGCGCACCAAAATCCCGTTGGAGATGCAGGGGAGGGTCTATTCGGCCCGCAACACGCTGCAATTTTTCACCATCCCCTTGGGCTACCTGCTGGGCGGGCTCTTGACCGACCGGGTATTCGAGCCCTTCATGGCAGCACAAGGGCCCCGGAGCCTTTGGGTGCTGCTCTTCGGCGGGGGGAAGGGCTCGGGGGCCGCAATGCTTTTTCTAGTTATCGGATTGTTCGGCTCGCTTTCCTGCCTGCCTTTCCGGGCGGACCGGCATATCCGGCGGCTGGAGGAAGAGTAGGACAAAAATACTTACCAAAGAAACGGCGCGGCTGCGGCTGCGCCGTTTCTTTTGCTTGTACTATTTGCCTTTTCAAAATATAATTGAGGTACCGGACGCTGCCTTTGGGCGCCGGTTATAAACCTAAAAAGATTGGTGAACCGAAATGAAACGGATATTTTTGGTTGAGGATGACAGGGAAATTGCGAAGAACCTCTCGAGGCTGCTCTGCGCGGAGGGCTTCGCCGTCACCCATGCCTCCACGCAGCGGGAAGCCGGCGACCTGCTCGCCGGGGGCGGCAGGTTTGACCTGGCGCTGGTCGACGTCTCCCTGCCGGACGGGAACGGCTTCGCGGTCTGTACGCAGATCAAACAGGCGCAGGACATCCCCGTGATCTTCCTGACGGCCTTCGGCGATGAGGCGAGCGTCGTCACGGGGCTCAACATGGGGGCGGACGACTATATCACCAAGCCGTTCCGTCCGCGCGAGCTGGTCGCGCGGATCGGGAGCGCCCTGCGCAAGGCCGGGCGCACGCCGACGGCGTTTGAAATCGGCGGGCTCTCGGTCGACACGGCCAGCGGGACCGTGAAAAAGGGCGGGGCAGAGGTCTTCCTCTCCGCGCTGGAATACCGACTACTGCTCATCTTCCTTTGCAACCCCAAAAGCATTCTCACGCGGGAGCGGCTGTTGGATGAGCTTTGGGACGCGGCGGGTGAATTTGTCAACAACAATACCCTGACCGTCTACATCAAACGGCTGCGCGAAAAGATCGAGGACGACCCGGCCGATCCGAAGATCATCCTGACCGTGCGCGGAACCGGGTACCGGCTGGGAGGTGGCTATGTTTCGAGGTAGGGAGGTCCGGCGTTTTGCCGTTTTGTTTCTCGTCATCACCGTCGCGGCCGCGGCGGCGGGCTTCGCCATCCGTCCGGCGGCGGGGGCTCTGGCCCTCGCCCTGGCCGCCGCCCTTGGGACGGCGTTTTTTGCGTTCACCAAGGCCCGGTACCGGAGCATCGCGCGGCTTTCGGAGCAGATCGACCTGGTGCTCCACAACGCCGAGCGCCTGTATATCAGCGAGTCGGACGAGGGGGAGCTCGCCATCCTGCAAAGCGAGATCACGAAAATGACGCTGCGCATCCGGGAGCAGAACGAGGCGCTCAAAAGGGAGAAGGGGCGGCTGGCCGAATCCCTCGCCGACATCGCCCATCAGCTGCGCACCCCGCTCACCAGCGCGAACCTGATCCTGTCCCTGCTGAAAAACAGCCCCGGGGAAAAAGAGCGAAAGGCCCTGCTGCGGGAGACGGAGGAGCTGTTTTTGAGGATGGAGTGGCTGATTGATTCGCTCTTAAAGCTGTCCCGGCTGGATGCGGGAATCGTGGAGTTCCAGAGCGGGCGAATAGACGTAAACGCCCTGATGAGCGCCGCGCTGCGCCCGTTCCTCATCCCGATGGAGCTGCACGGGGTCCAGGTAACGACCGACCTGCCGCGGGGGATGGAGATGATGGGAGATGGGGACTGGCTTTCGCAGGCCGTCCAGAACATCCTGAAAAACTGCATGGAAGGCGCGGGCGACGGCGGGAGGATCGAAATATCCGGCGCGGATACCCCGCTGTATACCGAGCTCGCCATCCGCGACAGCGGCCCGGGGTTTGAAAAGGAGGACCTGCCCCGGCTGTTCGAGCGATTTTACCGGGGGAAGGATTCGGGCGCCGCAGGGTACGGCATTGGGCTGGCGCTCTGCAAAACGATCATCACCCGGCAGGGCGGGACCATCACCGCGAAAAACCATCCGCAGGGCGGCGCGGTGTTCACCATCCGCTTTCCAAAGTGACAAATCTCTCACCGGGAAGTCACCGGGCTGTAAGGAGGAAGTCCTATCATAGAGGTAAACCACCGGAGGGAGGCGCATATCATGGAGTTTTTAAAAGTTGAGGACCTGTGCAAGGTCTATGGCAGGGGGGACAGCCGGGTGGCCGCGCTGGACCATGTTTCCCTCTCCATCGGGAAGGGGGAGTTCGTCGCGATCACCGGCTCCTCCGGCTCGGGCAAATCCACCCTGCTGCACGCGATGGCGGGGGTGGACGTGCCGACGAGCGGCAAGGTTTACCTGGATGGGCAGGACGTTTATGCGGGGAGCAGCGAAAGCCTCGCCATCTTCCGCAGGCGCCAGGTCGGGCTGATCTACCAGTTCCACAACCTGATCCCCACCCTGGATGTGGTGGAAAACATCACCCTGCCGGTCCTGATGGACAAGCGAAAGGTCAACAGGGAGCGGCTGGAAGAGCTGCTGGAGCTGCTCGGGCTCCAGGAGCGCAGGAACCACCTGCCCAACCAGCTTTCGGGCGGCCAGCAGCAGCGCGTCGCCATCGGGCGCGCGCTGATGAACGCGCCGGCGGTCTGCCTGGCCGACGAGCCCACCGGCAGCCTGGACAGCCGCAACGGCCAGGAGATCATCCGCCTGCTCAAGGAGAGCCACCTCAAATACCGCCAGACGCTGATCATCGTCACCCACGACGAGAACATCGCGCTGCAGGCGGGGCGGATCATCACCATCGCGGACGGGAAAGTGGTGCGGGATGAAAGGCAGGCGGCGCGGGGATGAACATCTTTCATAAAGTGGCCCTGCAGGGGCTCAAAAAGAACCGCGCGCGCACGCTGGTGACGGTTGCCGGCGTGGCGCTGTCCGCCGCCTTGATCACGGCGGTGGCGGCCTTCGGCACATCGCTGCTAAATTTTATGGTCAACGGCTCGATTGCAAAATGCGGCGGCTGGCACGTCGAATTTCCGGATGTGGGCGCCTCCTTCGTGCAGGAGCGGATCCGCGAGAGGGAGGTCCTGTCCGCCGCGGCGTTCCAAAATATCGGCTATGCCGCGCTCGATGGCCTGAAAAGCCCCGAAAAGCCCTATCTTTTTATCGCCGGGTTCGGCGGGCAGGCCTTCGACGCCCTGCCCGTCACCCTGATTTCCGGCAGGCTGCCGGAAACCAGCGGGGAAATCATCATCCCCTCCCATGTCTCGGTGAAGGGCGGCGTGCGCCTGAAGGCAGGCGATACGCTCACCCTCGCGCCCGGGACCCGCCGGGCCGGGGACGAGACGATGAACCAGCACGACCCCTACCGCCCCGGCGGGGAAACGCTGGCGCCCGGGCGGGAGAGAACCTATACGGTGGTGGGCACCTATGAAAGGCCGGGCTATGAGGAGCATACGGCCCCGGGCTACACCGCGATAACGAAGGCGGACCCGGGAGGTGCGGACAGCTACAGCCTGTTTGCAACGCTCAAAAACCCGCGCGCCGCCCGGGACTACGCGGACCGGACGGCGGGCGCGGGCGATTATGTGCTCAACGAGGACGTGCTGCGCTTCCTGGGCGCTTCGGACGACAGGCTGTTCAACACCCTGCTGTATTCGGTCGGCGGGGTCCTGGTCGCGATCATTATGATCGGCTCGGTTTTCCTGATTTACAATTCCTTCAACATCTCGCTCAACGAGCGCACCCACCAGTTCGGTCTGCTCATGTCGGTGGGCGCTACCAAAAAGCAGCTGCTCAGTTCGGTGCTCTTCGAGGGGGCCTGCATAGGGGCCGCCGGAATCCCGCTCGGCGTGCTTGCGGGAATTGCCGGCACCGCGCTTCTGCTGCCCGTCGTCGCAAGGAATTTTGGCACCATCACCAGCAGCAGCGTGCCCCTGACCCTGGCGGTGTCCGTCCCGGCGCTTGCCGCGGCGGCGGCAATCAGCCTGGTTACCATTCTGATTTCGGCCTACATCCCGGCCCGGAAAGCCGCCGGCACGCCGGTGATGGCGTGCATCCTCCAGACGGGCGAGATCAAGACCGGGATGAAGGCGGTGAAGCCCTCAAAGCTCGCGCAGCGCCTGTACGGCCTGGAGGGGACGCTCGCGCTCAAAAATTTTAAGCGCAACAAAAAACGCTACCGCAGCGTCGTGCTCTCCCTGACGCTGAGCGTGGTGCTGTCCGTGGCGGGGAGCGCGTTTGGTGCCACGCTCAAACAGCTCGCCAAGGAATACACCGTGGAGATGGACGGCGACGTCAGCTTCTACACCCAGGAGATGGAGGAAAACGAGCTGCTCACGCTGTATCAAGAGCTGAAAACCGCCGACGGCGTTTATGGCAGCACCTACCAGGCGGACCTGACCTATCCCGGCAGGACGGGCGGCCTTCCGGCAGATTTTTTGGGCGCCTACCGGGAAGCGGTGTCGGATGAAAGCACGGGAGAAACGCTGGAGCTGCCGATCGACGTGCAGTTTATCGAGGATGGCATCTACTATGATTTCATCGAGGGCCTCGGTCTACCCAAGGCGGAATATACCGGGCCCAACGCAAAAATTTTGATGATTGGGATGAATACCGCCGAGCACAGGACGTATTTCACCGGCAGCACGATGGATTTTACGTTTTGCTCCGCCGGCGGGGAAGGGGCGCTGACGGTGAGCGGCACCTTTGTGGATCGCTATCCGCTGGATACCCTGCCGAAAGATTCCATGCCCGATTACCTTTTTATGGCGGTCGCCCCATGGCAGCAAAAGCCGCGGTTCGACGCGCTGGGAGGCCGCGCGACGTTTGGCCTGACCTTCTGGTCGGATAATCCCGCCCGGTCGATGGCACAGATGCAGGCGATGATCGGGGAAGCGGGCGTCGCGGCCGATTATACCCTGCTCAACCTGTCCACGACCGTCGATTTGTTCCGCAGCGCCACCTTTGTGGTCGATGTGTTCACCCGTGTTTTTGTCGTCATGATCTCGCTGATCGCGGTTGCCAACGTGTTCAACACGATCTCCACCAACATCAGGCTGCGCCGGCGCGAGCTCGCCATGCTCCGCTCGGTGGGGATGTCCGAGCGCGGCTTCAATAAGATGATGAATTTTGAGTGCGCCTTCTACGGCATGCGCACGCTGCTGTTCGGAGTGCCCCTGGCCGGGCTCCTCGCATGGCTGATTTACAAAGCGATGGCGCTCGGGGAAAGGCTGGAGGACCTCGCCTTCGTGTTCCCGTGGGGCAGCCTGGCGGCCAGCGTGCTGGGCGTGTTCTGTATCGTTTTCATCACCATGCTGTACGCCACAAGCAAGATCAAAAAGGAAAATATCATCGACGCGCTGCGGGACGACATGACCTGACCGGGATGCCGGCAATGCAAAGGGGCCTGCTGTACGATCCGTACAGCAGGCCCCTTCCGTTTAGATGGGCTCGGTCAACGCCGTTTTGAGCAGCCCTTGCTGCTCCAAAGAAAAGCCCGCTCCCTCCAGGAGGGTGCGAAAGTCCCGCTGGTCCAGTTCGCCGAGCAGCTTTAAGATGGTTTCGGGCTGCGATGCAAGGCAGCTTTGAAGTATGGCGGGGTCGGGGATCAGCGCGCGGATGGACTGCGGGATGGAGGAGAGCTTCTGGTTGAAGCCGTTGGCGTTGTAGGTGCTGCTGACCATATAGTCTGCGACGATGTCCTCGCGCGGGACGCCGCACAGGTAGAGCAGCACCGCGGCGATTATGCCGGTGCGGTCCTTGCCGGCCGAGCACATGAAGGCGACGCTCCCCGCGTCCAGCCGTCCGGCGATGGCGCGAAGGACTTCAGCGCAGCAGGGCAGGGAGTCGAACAGCATCTTCCCGTAGTCGAGCAGCATGCTGTCCAGCACCCTTTTTTCACCCGTGCCGGGGCCGGGAAGGACGCCGTCCAGCTCTCGCATGAGCGGGAAGTGGAGGGCCAGGACCCCTTCGGGCGGGGAGAGGGGGGCGGACTGTGTTTCCGGCAGGCTGCGCAGGTCGATCACCGTTTTGAGCCCTCGGTGAAGCAGCAGCGCCCAGTCCGCCCGGCTGAGGGCGCAGAGCGCGTCGCTGCGGTATAGCAACCCCCACCTGGTGCAGCGGCCGTCGGCGGTGGGATAGCCGCCCAGGTCCCGGAAGTTATGGGCGCCCTGCAGCGGGATTCGTTTGAGATTGGGCAAAGGACAGACCTCCTTTTGAAATGCGGCGCCAGACGGTAAAGCGGGCCGGGCAGGTTGGATTTTTCTCCCGGCCACTGTTTTCATTATAGGACAGTGCGGGGGCGATTGCAAAATAAATTTCGTGGGGGACGGCGGGGGCCTGCGCGCGGGCTGAGGAACCTGCCGCAGGCAGCTTTGAATTTACAAATTTATTGCGCCGTCCGCGAATGAGATCAAATCGGACGGAACGCCGCAGCGCGGCGCGGAACCCAAAAAAGAAGGAATTTTGTCATATGACAAAATTCCTTCTTTTTTGGCGGAGCGGGTGGGATTCGAACCCACGGGACCCGCAAGGGCCCAACTGATTTCGAGTCAGTCCCGTTATGACCACTTCGATACCGCTCCATATATCGTCCTTGATGAACGCTCAATTATTATATCAAACTGTATCAAAATATGCAAGAGATAATTTATTTTTCTGGCGGCTTAACTGCTAAAATTTGGTTGTCAGGAGGGGGCCGGTATGCTAGAATAATGTTATCTGATACCAGCGCTGTGAGAGGGGGACGATCGGCGGTGGATTTTTTCGACGAACAAATGGACCGGTTCGGCGAGCGGCTGCGTGCGCTCGCCAAGGTGATTCTGCCGGTTGCTTTTCTGCTGATCCTGCTCATCTGCTTTCTGGTGGGCAGCACGGCGCATAACAAAAGGCTGAGCGCCATGCTGACGGGGGAGATCTCGCTCTCCGCCCCGTCGCTGATCACCCGGTCGGGCACCTACGTCGAGGGGGGCGTGCTGATGGACCAGCTCGGCGCCCTGATCGCCGAGGCCAAGCGCGCGAGCGTGGACAAGCGGGACCTCACATTCCTGTTCAGCATAGATTTTAAGCAGGCGGACGGCAGAAGCGTCAAGCGGATGTTCTACGAGGATCCGCAGCATGCCGACAGCTACATCTGCCGGCGCGAGGGGTACTATGTGCGCCTGCCCCGTGCCTCCGTGGACGCGGTCGTGACTGCCCCGGCGCTCGAGGGGCTTTACACCTACGCCGTGCCGCCCACCCTTTCACTGAGCAGCGACAAGCGCACCGAGACGCTCACCCCTGCCACCGCGCAGTGGGAGGTGCGCATGCTCGACGGGCAGTTCCACACGGTTGCCCCGCCCGCGCCCGGGGATGCCCCGCTCTTCGAGAGCCAGGGGGCCTTCCGATGCAGCTATAAGTTTTCCGTCGCGCCGGTGAGCACCATGATTGAGGTGCTGCGCGACGGGCAGACAGTTTTTAGCGGGAGCAAGGAGGAGATCGGTTCCTTCGCGCCCGACCGCGACGGGCTTTACACCTACCGCTTCACCGCCGTCTTCGAGCAGGAGGGGGCGGACTTCCGGGGGAGCTGCACCTACGAGGTGGATGTCCACTGCGCGGTGCCCCGCCACCTGGGGGTCAGCGGCAGCTGGAGCTATCCCGGCGAGCTGGTCACCCTCTATATGGCGGGCGGGCAGGAGGAGGACTTTGCGGCCTCCTGGGCCTTCGGGGAGGCCGGGGTCTTTCAGTACCAGGACTACCGGGTGGCGCTGCTGCCGGTTCCGCTGAGCGCGCAGTCGGTGATGCAGCCGGTGGAGGTGCGCTACGGCGAACAGGGGCGCGGCACGGTCAAGCTGGACTTGAAGGCCAAGGATTTCGAGGTCATGCACATCACCGACAATGCCAGCTATGTGACCAATGCGGACTACAACCGCCAGGCGCAGCAGCAGTTTTCCGAACGGATCGCCCCGCTGCTGTCCCAGCGCGGGGAGGAGTACCTGCCCGACGGGCCCTTCCAGCGCCCGCTGGAGGGGGAGATCATCACCCCGTTCGGGGCGGTGCGCTATATCAACCAAAGCACCACCGGCTCGGCCAAGACCGGGATTGACATCAAGGCGGCGGTGGGCACGCCGGTTTCGGCCGCGCAGCGGGGGAAGGTGCTGCTGGCCGAGAACCTGACCATGACCGGGAATACGGTGATCATCGAGCACGGCTTCGGGATCAAGAGCTGGTACTACCATCTGGACACCCTGTCAGTGCAGGCGGGGGACGAGGCAGAGGCGGGGCAGCAGCTGGGCACGTCGGGGCAGACGGGGTTCGCCAGCAGTCCGCGGCTCTGCTTCTCGGTGAGCGTGGACGACGTTTACATCAACCCCCAAACGGCGTTCCAGAAGAAGCTGATCGATCCGCCGGCGGCGCAGTTCCGGGTGATCGAGTAGGATCGGGATTCTTAAGGGTCCAAGACCCTTGAGCGGGTGCGGGCGGCGCCCGCGGTCCTTTCCGGGGTGTTGACGCCCGCGGTTATAATAACCCTCCAGAGATCGGGAAGGGGAGTGCCGACGTTCCAGTGGAACGTTGGCACGTGGGGAAACCCTATCAAGGGGTTTCCCCATGGCGGCAAGGCCGCCATTCTTTCGCGGAGCGAAGTGCTCCGTCTTTTTCTTTTGCAGCGGGCGGCAATGCCGTTGCGGGGTTTCGCCCCCGCAATCTCACCACCGGTCTGCGGCCGGTGAACAGCTCCGGCCCCCGGCCGCCCGGGAGTCCTCCCCTGCGGCGATAGCCAACGACAGCATGTTATGCTATAATATTCTCATCGAGCAGGAAAGGTGGCCCCGCCATGCCGCAGAAAAACCTCAAAACCAATGCCATGCGCATCCTCGAGCGGGAAAAGGTGCCCTACCGCACCTATGAATACGAGACCGGCGACGGCGCGATCGACGGCGTGTCGGTCGCCCACAAGCTCGGGCAAAACCCGGACCAGGTCTTTAAAACCCTGGTGACCAAGGGCGCCTCGGGCGGTTACTTCGTCTTTGTGATCCCGGTGGCGCGCGAGCTCGACCTGAAGGCCGCCGCCCGCGCGGTGGGGGAGAAGTCGGTTTCCATGATCCCGGTCAAGGACATCAACGCGGTGACCGGCTATGTCCGGGGCGGGTGCTCCCCGGTGGGGATGAAAAAGCCCTACTGCACCGTGCTCGACAGCTCCTGCGAGGGGCAGGGGACCATCATTGTCAGCGCCGGGAAGATCGGCCACCAGGTCGAGCTCTCACCCGCCGACCTTATGCGGGTGTGCGGCGCTTCCCTGGCGCCTCTGACCCTGTCGGGATAAACAGAAGACGCCGTGGCAAGTAATCCTGCTTGCCACGGCGTTTTTTAGTTTTGGGCGATCTCCTGGTTCGCGAGGTACTCGAAGCCGCCGTCCTCCTTGGGCCGCACCGAAAGGACGTAGCGCTCCGGCCGCGACTGGATCGCGGGGCGGCCCTCGTCCCCGGCCAGGTAGGTATAGCCGGCGTCGAGGTCGAAGTCGTCGAAGCCGTAGACGACCAGCAGCCGGTCCGCCTCCTCTTTTATCTCGAAGACGCGGGTGGTCACCGTATACGCGCCGCCGAGGCCCCCCTCGTAGTGATAGGTCCCGCTCTCCTCCCGCCAGATCCCCGTACCGGCGCGCAGCTGTGCGGACGAGATGGGAAAGTGCTCCTGGATCACGCCCTCGAACACCTCGGGCGGGAAGTCCCCCTGCGGGTAGTCCTGCCAGAGCCGGTCCATCCCGTAGCTCAGCTCGAAGTAATAGGCCATCTGCCCCGCATAGGTCTGCGGCAGCCCGGCCTCCCAGGTCTGGCCCAGGAGGTTGAATTCGAGATCGCGCAGGTAACGGTCATAGGCCGCCAGCCGCTCGTCCCCGAAGTCCTCGCCGCGAAAGTCGAGCGCGAGGTCCCCGCCCTCCCGTCCGTCGCGCAGGTAGAGCACCGCGTTGGAGAGCAGCTCCATAAACGGCACGTCGGGGTTTTCAAAACGTCCGCTCTCCTGGCCGCTGCCGTAGGGGTAGGTGACGGATGAGACGGAAAGGATGCCGCCCTTGACCTGCAGGCGGTGGCGGGTGTAGTCGTAGGCCGAGAAGTCGGTGACAGCGAGCTCGGCGTCGCCCCCGTCCTTCCAGGCGGCGAGCAACGCGTTTACCTGCTGCGGGTCGATCACCGCGCGGCGCAGGCAGAAGCCGGTCAGGTTTTCCCCGCGCTCGAGCGCCTGCATGAATTCGGGGAGATGGGTCATGGATTCGTAATCGAACACCCCCACCGGCTCGGTCTCGGGCGGCTGGGAGGCGCTCTCCTCCTTCGAGGATTCGGAAGGGGACTCCATCGAAAGGGAGGTCCCACCTTGCGGGGGAGGCGTCCCTTCGCGGGAGACGCAGCCGGTCACAGCGAAGAGGGCGCCCAGCGCGGCCAGCAAGGCCGCGCCAATTTTATATTGCATGAAGGATCATCTCCGGTTATTTTTCTTCGGGGTACTTGAGGCGCTTGCGGCGGTACATGTCGCTGTCGGCCTGGCCGATGAGCGCGTCGAGGCTGCCGGAGTCCTCGGGATAGCGCGCGCAGCCCACACTGACCCCCAGAAAGGGCTTGCGCCCGAGGCTGGGCGAGACCTGGGCCAGCCGCCGCGCCAGGGCCTCGGGTTCCCCAAACGGGCAAAGCGCGGAAAATTCATCCCCGGCGATCCGGTACAAAGTGCCGTCCTCCCCGAGCGCAGTCTGCGCGGCCTTGGAAAAGGCAATGAGGTATTCGTCCCCCACGAGGTGGCCGTACTGGTCGTTGACCGTCTTGAAGCGGTCCAGGTCGAGATAGAGGAAGCAAAACGGCCGCTTGTCGCGCAGCAGCGCCTCGGCGTCGCGGTAGAGGCAAAGCCGGTTGCGCAGTCCGGTCAGGCTGTCGGAATAGACGGTGCGCTGCAAGGAACGGATACGCTGCGCGCCGCTGACCGTAGTGTCCAGCAGGCGGTAGCACAGCAACGCGTTGTAGGCGGTCACCACAAGGGCCAGCAGGCGCAGCACCATGTACCGCGGAAAGACGAAGGCGAAGTGTATACAAAAGATGGTGACGAACCAACAGATGCTGGTTTTCAGCAGGTTTAAGCTGGTGCTCTGTTCCATCCCCTCCAGCACCGGCAGGAAGCGCCGGCGCACGAAACGCAGAAAACGCGGGGTCAGCAGCAGAAAGATGACGCTCTGCACGAGCAGCGCGACATTTTCAAAGCCTTCGCCGGGGTGCAGCGCCCTGGAGAGATGCACCGAGACGGCAAAGGCCGACAGGGTATAGATCCAGGCGCAGCACATGACGATGATGCAACGGCGCAAGGGCCCTTCATAGAGTTTATACAGCGGCAGCAGGTAGAGAAAGCCCAAAAAAACGAACAGCCCGTTGCCGTTGCCGAAGAAGGGGAGCAGGCCGAGCAGCAGCATGGCTGCGGCGACCAGCACAATGGAAAAGCCGGCCAGGGACAGCGCGGTGATAGCGCCGGAATACCGGCGCTTGGAGCAGCTGTCTGCGGTCAGCAGGTTGACAAAGATGATTTCAAAGACGACGGCGAGATAAACGGCAAGCTGCATGGGAACCTCCGAAAGAGATGTAATGATCCAAAAAATAAGAGCCGTATGCGGCTATTATAGCACAATTTCCATGTGGTTGGACAGCGGCAGGGTGAAAATATTTGAAAGGGCAAGCGGCTGCCGCAGCGCCGGTGCCGAAATTTGACCGGGGTATGGAAATTTGCCGAAGGAAATGGTAAAATGTAGAAAAAGGCCGCCCCGCGGCCGGGAAAGGATGATCGGAAGTTGAAAAAGAAACTGTTCTCCCTGCTGGCGGCCGCCGCGCTCTGCTGCGGAATGTGCTCTGGCGCCTTCGCCGCGCAGGAGCCGCGGGTGGGCAACGTCATGCTCCAGCCCCACACCTATGAGGGGGACGAATATACCATGGTCCCGGTGGGGGTCAACACCCTGATGATGAGCTTCGTGCGGGACGACGTGTCGGTGGGCAAGGGGAATATCACCGTGACCGACGACGGCACCAGCTCGGTTCTCTGCAAGGTGGATGTGCAAAACGACCTGCTGGTGCAGAATATCACCACAAAGGAGGACAAGGGTACCGTCTTCATGATCGTGCTGCCGAAGGACCCCAAGGCGGGGCACGGCTACCGGGTCAGGGTGGAGGCGGGCTGCTTTACCTCCTCGGGCAACGGGGCCGTGTCAAGAGCGATTGATAACCCCGAGGCCTGGCATTTCACCGTGGACCTGTACGGCCTCTCGATCGCCGGGCACGACATCAATAAAGTCTGGCGGGCAGGCGAGGAGGCCGCCTTTGACGTTACGCTCTGCAACCATGCGGTGCGCGCGGTGGTCAGCGCGGTGGACGCGCGGGGGATCTCGCTCGAGACGGCCGAGCTGACCGAGTCCGGCCGGGTGAGCGCCACGGTACTCGACCCGGAAAATGCCGCGGTAAAGGCTGATTTCTACGGGCCGGATGGGGAGCTTTGCGGCTCGCTCGTCAGCACGCTGAGCGCCTGGGAATAGGGCTTTCGGGGATAGAAGGCGTATCCCGGGAGCAGACATCAGAAAGGAAGGGGCGGCAGATAGAATCTGCCGCCCCTTTCGGTAGGCGCTCAAAAGGGTGCAGAATCAATCGCCGGCCCGCAGAGAGAAGACGCGCCCTTTGCATCCGGTTTTTGCCCTGTTTTTGGGGGAAAACCGGTTGTTTTCCCCCAAAATGTATGGTACAATGTGCAAAAAGGGTTAAAAAACGTTGCAGAAAGGGGGCGCGGGAAATGGGGCTGCTCACCACCGTCGAGGTATGCCGGGAGCTGGGGATCCCGCGTTCGACGCTCTACTACCTGCAACGCAGCGGAGCGGTGCCCCTGCCGCAGAAGCGGGGAGGGCGCCGGCTCTGGGACGAGGAGCACCTCGGCGCGCTGCGCGCTGCGCTCGCGCAAAGAAGGAAGGAGCGCCCCCCCGAGCCCCTGCCCTGCAAGACGGTGCAGATCCAAAACCGGCGGTATCTGGGCAGCAAGTATAAGCTGCTGCCCTTCATTAAAAGGGTGGTGCGCCAGGAGTGCGAGGGGGTGCACACCGTGGCCGACATCTTCGCGGGGACCGGGGTGGTCGCCTCGGCCTTTCCGCGGCAGATGGTCACCCTCAACGACAACATGGCCCACAACTGCATCTGCGCCACCGCCTGGTTTTCGGGCGAGGCGTACGACAGGGACAAGCTGATCCGGCTGATCTGCCATTATAACGCCGCCGAGGTGGTCGAGGAGAACTACATGTCCCGCAACTTCGGGGACACCTACTACAGCCGCGCGGTCTGCCGCAAGATCGGCTACATCCGGGAGGACATCGAGCGGCGCTACCGCGCGGGGGAGCTCGGCGTGCGCGAACGCGCCCTGCTGATCACCAGCCTGCTGTACGCGATGGACAAGATTGCCAACACCTGCGGGCACTACGACGCCTACCGCAAGGGGGGGGATTTATCCCGCCCGTTCGAGCTCTGCCTGCCCGAGCCCCCCGAGCGGGAGAACCCCCGCAGCCGGGTATTTTGCGAGGACGCAAACGAGCTGGTGCGCCACATCGAGGCCGACCTTGTCTACATCGACCCGCCGTATAACTCGCGGCAGTACTGCGACGCTTACCACCTGCTGGAAAACGTGGCGCGCTGGGAATGCCCGCCGGTGCACGGGGTGGCGCGCAAGATGGACCGCGCCGCGCTCAAGAGCGATTACTGCACCCGCGAGGCGGCCGCCGCCTTCGCGGACCTGGTCGGGCACATCAACGCCCGCTACATCCTGCTTTCCTATAATAATATGGGGCGCAAGGGGGACGAGCGCTCGAACGCCAAGATTTCGGACGAGGACATCCTGCGTATCCTGCGCCGCAAGGGGGAGGTCAAGGTCTTTTCGACCGGCTACCGGGCCTTCTCGGCGGGCAAGAGCCAGATCAGCGAGAACGCCGAGCGGCTCTTCCTGTGCATCTGCCGCCCCGAACGGCAGCAGATGGCCTCGCCGCTCAACTACACCGGGGGCAAATATAAGCTCCTTCCCCAGCTGCTGCCCCACTTCCCGAAGGGGGTGGAGCGCTTTGTCGACCTGTTCTGCGGGGGATGCAACGTCGGGCTCTCCTGCGGCTGCTCGAAGGTGCTTTTTTCGGACGACAACGCGCCGCTGCTCGCCCTTTACGAGACCCTGCGCACCCTGCCGAAGGAGGAAACCTTCCGCCTGGTCGGGGAGCTGATCGACCGTTACGGCCTTTCGCGGGTGAGCGAGCACGGCTACGGGCACTACGGCTGCGACGGCGCCAACGGTTTGGCCGAATATAACCGGGAGGGGTACCTGCGCCTGCGGGAGGACTTCAACCGTTACCCGCTCAGGGATGCGCGCTACTATATCATGCTCTACGTGCTGATCGTTTTTTCCTTCAACAACCAGATCCGCTTCAACAAGCGCGGGGAGTTTAACCTTCCGCCCGGCAAGCGGGATTTCAATAATAAGATGGCCCAAAAGCTCTCTTCCTTCATCGACCGGCTGCAGAGCGGGGACTATGAGTTCCTGTGCAGCGACTTTAGGCGGCTCGACCCGTCGATGTTCCATAAGGGGGATTTCGTCTATGCCGACCCGCCCTATCTGATCGCCTGCGCGACCTACAACGAGCAGGGTGGCTGGGGCGAGCGGGAGGAGCGGGCCCTCTTCGATTTCCTCGACGAGCTGGATAAAAGGGGGGTTCCCTTCGCGCTCTCCAACGTGCTGCGAAGCAAGGGACGCCAGAACGACCTGCTGCTTTCCTGGCTCAAATCGAAAGGGGGACGCTATAAGGTGGCCGATCTCAAATACAGCTATTCCAACGCGAGCTATCAGACCAAAGACCGCACCTCGGGCGCGCTGGAGGTGCTGGTGACCAACTACTCCCTCGACGCCTCGGGCGCGCTGGTGGAGGAACCGGGCGAAGGCAAGCCGGGGCTCAAGCGCCTTTGGAGCATGTCCACCACCGTGCGAAACCCCTACCGCATCCGCGACTTCTTGGCGACGCTCCAGCAGCTCGAGGGCAGGGAGTGGAACAACGAGACCCAGGTGCGCTTCCAGACCCTGCTGATCCAAAACCGGCTCTACCGGCCGGGGGACGGGGGGCTGAGCGAACGGCAGCGGGAAATGCTCGGCGACCCGTTCTATGAGATGACCTACGACGAGGCGAGTGAAATCTTCAGGCAGAAGAATTACCAGGACCCGCCGATGCGTGGGCGCACCTCGTTTAAACCTTTAGAAAAATGGGGGCTGGCCTTCATCCTGGACGGCAGGATCGCCATCTCCCAGGTGGGGCACCGCCTGCTGCTGGGCGAGGAAGAGGTGGACGACGTCTGTTTTCGCAGCCTCTTAAAGTGGCAGTACCCGAACCCCCTCTCCAACCAGTTCACCGCCAGTGCGGGGTACGATGTGAAGCCCTTCGTGGCGACGCTGCAGCTCATTAGCCGGGTCAACGGGCTGTGCGCGGAGCGGGGCCAGAAGCAAAAGGGGATCTCCCGCACCGAGTTTGGGATCTTCGCCCTGTCGCTTTGCAGCTGGCGGGACGTCGAGCGGGCGGCCAGCGCCCTGCTCGATTTCCGCGCGCGCTACGAGGAGCTCGCGCATGACCGGAACGCCCAGCATGAATTTTACCTGCAGACCATCGCCACCTGGCTGCGGGACTATCAAAACGCCAATGAGCAGAACATCAGGGACTACGCCGACAACGCGATCCGCTACTTCCGCCTGACCAAGTATATCTATATCCGGGGCGGGGGATACTACGTGGACCTGGAGCCACGCCGCCAGCGGGAGCTTCATGAGCTGCTGCGCGCCGACTGCGGCGCCGCGCGGTCCTTCGCGGACAAGGAGGAGTACGTGCGCTACCTCTCGGATTACGAGAGCTATCCGCTGCCCTGGGAGAGCGCGCGGCAGCTGCGCAGAATCGCCCTGGGGATTGCCGAGGAGCTGGGCGCGCTCTGCCGGGAGCTCGGGCTGCCGGAGAGCGCGTACCCGCTCGGGGAGGACGTGGCGGCGCTCAAAGAGGGGATCCGCTTCCTGCGCGCCGAGCGCCTGCGGCTGCAAAACCTTTCGCTCTCGCGGCGGCTGCGGCAGGGCGAGGAGTTCGCGCGCGTCATCGATGCGCTTGGGAATATCACCCACCAGCCCGAGCGCCCGAGCGTGGCGCTGGAAAAGTGGGCGCGCCTGGCGCTCCAGGCCATCGGGGACGCCAAGGCGATCATCCCCAACTGCCCGATGGGCGATGACAACGAGCCCACCTTCACCGCCCCGGGGGACAAGGCGGACATCGAGACCGACTACGGCGACTATGGCGGGATCTGCGAGGTGACCATGCTCACCTCCCGCGACCAGTGGTACAACGAGGGCCAGCCGGTCCAGCGGCACCTGCGCGACTATGAGGCGCGCAGCGGCTACCAGGACAACTACTGCCTCTTCGTCTCGCCGCGGCTGCACCGGGACACCTGCAACACCTTCTTCATGGCGGCGCGCTACGAGTTCGAGGGCCGGCCGCAGAAGATCGTCCCGCTGAGTATAGCCCAGCTGCGCCAGCTGCTCGAGGGGATCCGGGCGCTGCGTGAAGCGGGCGGCGACTTCGGCAGAGGCGAGCTGCGCGACTTCTATGAGCGGGCGCTGCCCGTCGAGGGAATCTCCTCCGACCAGTGGCCCGCGCACATCCAGCGGGTGCTGAATGAGACCTTCCCCCCGGCGCAGCGGGCGCTGGGCGCTTAAACAGGATACCGATCATCAAAGGAGATACACATATGATTATTGAACCGAAAGTCAGAGGGTTTATCTGCACCACCGCCCATCCCGAGGGGTGCCGCCAGAACGTGCGCCGCCAGATCGACTATGTGAAGGCGCGCCCCAAAACCGAGGGGCCCAAAAGGGTGCTCGTCATCGGCGCCTCGACCGGCTACGGCCTCGCCTCACGGATCGCCGCGGCCTATTCCAGCGATGCCGCCACCATCGGGATCATCTTCGACAAGCCCGCCAGCGGCTCGCGCACCGCGTCGGCCGGATGGTACAACACCGCAGCCTTCGAGCAGTTCGCCCACCGCGACGGGCTCTACGCCAAAACCTTAAACGGCGACGCGTTCTCGGCCGAGATGAAGGCGCAGACGGTGGAGCTGATTAAACAGGACCTCGGGCAGGTGGACCTGGTGGTTTATTCCCTGGCGGCTCCCCGGCGCACCATGCCAAACGGTACGGTGGTCTCCTCGGTGCTCAAAACGGTGGGGGAGCCCTACTCCAACAAGACCATCGACCTGCGAAGCCGCCAGCTCTCCGAGATCACCATTGAGCCGGCAAGCGGGGAGGAGATCGAGGACACCATCAAGGTGATGGGCGGCGGGGACTGGCTGGACTGGATGACCCTGCTGCACCGCGAGGGGGTCCTGGCCCCGCAGGCGGTGACGGTGGCCTATTCCTATATCGGCCCGGTGCTGACCCACCCGATGTACCTCGACGGGTCGATCGGGCAGGCCAAGCGGGACCTGTACGAGACGGCGAAGAGGATCACCGCCGGGCTGCCGGGGGTGCGCGGCTACATCTCGGTCAACAAGGCGCTGGTCACCCAGTCGAGCGCGGCGATCCCGATCGTGCCGCTGTACATCTCGCTGCTTTACAAGGTAATGAAGCAAAAGGGCCTGCATGAGGGGTGCATTGAGCAGATGTGGCGGCTGCTGCACGACAAGCTCTATTCGGCGTCCCCGGTGCTGGATCCGGACGGCCAGCTGCGGCTGGACGACCTCGAGATGCTCCCCGAGGTGCAGCAGGAGATCGAGCGGATGTGGGGGACGCTGGATGAACGGGGCGTCGAGCAGCTGGCCGACATCGACGGGTACTGGGAGGACTTCTACCGGATGTTCGGCTTCGCGATCCCGGGGGTGGACTATACCGCCGATTGCGACCCGGCGGTGGAGATCGAAAGCCTGGCACAATGATAAAATATAAGAAGGGCCCGGGAAAGGCGAAAACCTTTCCCGGGCCCTTTTATGCCAGGACATGAAAAAGACCGCAAGCAAGGCCTGCTTGCGGTCATATTATGATGTAAACTCATATAAAGGCGGAGGAAAACCCCCAGACCCTTCCAGTTCTTTCTAAGTATATCCTGTTCTGGCGAAAAATGCAAGGGAATTTGGCGGTTTTCGGCGGGTTCCCGCGAAGAAAACGACCCCAAGAAGGCCTTGCTAACGGTCTTTCTTAAAAGGGGGATTTTCATGAAAACGAAACTGTTTGCCATCATCCTGTCCGCGCTGACGCTGTGCGTCCTGGGCGGATTTTCGTCGGGGGGAAACGGCGGCAGCCCGGAACATCCGAAACCGGATGTTCCGGGCCTGATCGCCGCCGGGGACCGCGAGGCCCTGGGGAGAATCTACACCGCGATGTTTGAGCGCGGGGAGCTCAGCGAGGAGGAATACGCCCTCGCTGAAAAATGGGACTGGATCATTCCGGACGAAGAAAAAATTCCTTTGGATGACTTCTCGATCGGGGAGGTCAGCACCGGGGTGGTGGTACCGTGAAGGAGCTGTTTTCCCGCAGGGCGGTTTGCCTCTCGCTGGCCCTGTCTTTGACCCTCGGGCTCTGCCTGCCCGCCGGAGCTACCCTCGGCGAGAGCGGCGGGGAGCGGGTGCCCCAGGGCGCCGCGCCGCGCAACACCCCGGCGGCGGCCCTCGCGCTTGCGCGCGGCGCGGCCGCCTCGGCCGGGCCGGAGAAGATCTTCATCCCGCTCTCTTCAGGTGATTCGCAGATCGCAAGTTTTCTGGTGACCGCCAAAACCGGGGATGAGCCGCCCATCGCCGGCAGCTACGACCCCGCGAAGGGCCGGGCCGAAATCCCGCTCGTTCCGCCGCCGCAGAGAGATACCGACTACGAGATCACCGTGACCTCGGTTTCCGACCAGCCCGGCCTGCGGGCCCCGGCGACGAAAACGGTGCGCCACACCTACCCGGCGGTGAAGTCGATCACCCTCTCGGGCCCCGCGGCCCTGCGGGCGGGAGAGAGCGCCACGGTGGGCGCGGCGCTCTCTCCCCACCAGGACTATGTTTCCCCGGTGCGCTGGGCAAGCAGCAACGAGGCGGTATTGTCCATCACCCCCGGGGCGAATGACCGCAGCGTTACCGTCAGCGCCCTCAAGGGCGGGACGGCGACCGTCACCGCCAGCATTTACGAGGGCGCCGACACGGTCACCGGCTCGATGAGCGTGACGGTGGTGCCCGCTGGGGGCGGGGGGAGCGAGGGGTCGGCCTTCTGGGTCACCCCTGAGAGCTACACCCTCTTCACCTCCGGGACGGCGGACGAGACCGCCTTCACCGTGGCGGCCCTCTTCTCGCCCGGGGACGAGGCCACCCCGGTGAGCTGGAGCACGGATAAAACCGGGATCGTGGAATTGCAGGAGGTCCCCGGCCAGCCGAATCAGAAACGGGTGGTGGCCAAGGCCCCCGGCAGGGCGACCATCACCGCCGCCACGGCGGGGGGCTTGCTCTCGGACAGCTGCGTTGTTACCGTCTACCAGATCGGGGACGGCAGCGGGAGCGGGGAGGACATCACGGTGAAGCCCCCGGACAACCCCGCCGACGGGAGCTACCAGTACGTGGTGAACGGCAGGCTGGTGCTCTATACCAATGGCACGCCGAATAGCGCCAACCTGAGCGGGAGCATATCGGTCACCCCGTCGCCGCCCAGTCCCCCGCAGCCCGCCTGGGCAAGCGGGAATCCGGGCGTTGCGGCGGTGGACCAAAATGGGAACGTCAGGGCGGTGGCGGCGGGGGAAACGACCGTCACCGCCACGCTGGCGGGGAAGACGGGGAGCATCCCGGTGACGGTCTACACCATCGCAAACGGCAGTCTGAGTATTACCGGGGCGAAGAACCTCGTTCACGACGGCAGTCCGGCGAGCGCGGCGCTCAGCGCCGTCTATTCCGGCCTGCCCAGCGGCGCGCGGCCGCTGACGAGCTGGCAGTCGAGCAACAACGGGGTACTCTCCCTCTCGCCCGCGGCGGGGGGTTCCACCACTGCGGCGGCGCAAGGTAAGGGGACGGCCACCGTCACGGCCAGCGGGGGCGGGCAGAGCGCGACGGCGAACATCAGCGTCGGGCAGGCGGTGACGGGGATCACGGTCAGCGCCGCCACGGCAACCGTCAAGGCCGGGGAAACGACCACGGTGAGCGCCGGCATACAGCCCGCGAACGCCGACAACCGGACAATCAACTGGACGAGCAGCAATCCGGCGGTAGCCACGGTGAGCCCCGGCAGCAGCGGCAGCGGGGCGGCCGTCACCATCACCGGCGTGGCGGCGGGGACGGCCACCATCACGGCGACCGCCGCCGGGAACGCCGGACTCTCCAAGACCATTCCGGTAAAGGTCCAGTCGAACGCCCCGGTGGACGACAGCGGCAATTCCATGGAGGAGGGCAAGACAATCACCTGGGGAGGTAAGAGCTGGTGGGTAATCCACGACCACGGCGAGGACTTCGGAGGCAACACCGGCTCGGTCGTGCTGCTGGCGAATTTTAGTGGAGCAGCTGTGACCGGTTGGTATAACGGTGCCAGAAGCTTTTACGATTCTCTTCCTCTTACTGCCGAGCAAAAAGCGAAGATATCACCGCACAAGACGGTAGGAACCGGTTATGGTATGGCGTGGGCGCCGAGCGCAAAAGAAGTCTACGGGAGCAACGGCGACTACGCTGTAGACGAGAAGGAACTCCCCACCCTCACGCAGTTCAGCTATTTTGCGAAGAACGGGGTAACAGTCAATAATTGTAGCCTGGTTAGAGAGGTATATGGCGGGGATTCCCTGCTGCGCAATGATGCTGGAAGGGGCTACTATGCCATGGTAAATGCAAGCGGTAGTCTAGGTCGTGGGGTCACAACTATCAGCCGCCCCATACGCTACTGCCTCATCCTCAACCCCTGACAAAAAGTCCGGGAAAGGTTTTCGCCTTTCCCGGGCCCTTTTTTATGACTCCTCCCGCAGCTGCCGCAGGAGGGGATAGGCCCTGCGGTAACGCCGGTATTCCCGCTCGTAGCGCGCGTGCTGCGAGGGGCTAAAGGCCACCCGCTCCCCGCCCATGCCGTCCCCGGACGGGGCCGGCGCTTGGCCGCAGGCGGCCAGGTAGGCGAGCCGGCAGGCGCCCGCCGCCGTGGCCTGCTCCCCGGCGGGGAGCAGCAGGTCGTGCCCCAGAATGTCCGCCAGGATCTGCCGCCAGAGGCCGCTCCTTGCCCCGCCGCCCGAGAGGCAGAGGGTGCGGATCCGTCCGGCGCCCCCCAGCGCCTCGAAGCAGTCGCGCACGCCGTAGCCCACCCCTTCGAGGAGCGCGCGGCAGAGGTCCTGCCGGGTGTGCCCGCTGCCGAGCCCTAGGAAGGCCCCCCGGGTTCCCTCGTCGAAGTAGGGGCTGCCGGTGCCATTTAGATATGGCGCGAAGAGGACGCCGCGCGCGCCCGCCTCGCTTTCGGCGGCGTATCGGTCCAGCCGCGCGAAGGGGGAGAGGGCGGCTTCCTCCCCGCTGCGGGCGGGCAGCTCCCCCACCTGCTCCAAAAACCAGCGCAGGCAGTAGGCGGCGCTCGGCAGGGCGCACAGCGAAAACCGGCTGCCGGGGGAGAGGAAGGAGAAGAGATAGCTCCCCTTCGCACAGCCGGCGCCCGGCGCGCCGAGGGAGAGCACCTGTCCGGCGGTGCCGAGGTTTAAGAGCGCTTCGCCCGCCTGTGTCAGCCCGCTGCCGAGCACGCTGCACGCGAGGTCCCCCGCGCCCACCGCCACCGGGATCCCCTGCGGCAGCGCGAGGGCGGCGGCGCTCTCCCGGCAAAGGGAGCCGCCCGCGGCGAAGGAGGGCAGCAGCCCGGGGAAGAGGGTGGGGCGCAGCCCCAGCGCGCGGATGGCCTCATCGCTCCAGGCGTTCGTCTCAAAGTCGTAGAGCAGGCTGCCCGAGGCGTCGGTGTGGTCGCTCGCCAGCTCCCCGGTCAGCCGGTAGCGGATGTAGTCCTTGCAGAAGAGCACCGTGGCGGCCCGCTCCATCCGCTCGGGCTCATGGCGCAGCAGCCAGAGGAGCTTTGGCGCGGTGTAGGCGCAGGAGGCCGGGTTTTGCAGCCGCTCAAAGAGCGCCTCGCCCAGCAGCTTTTGGAGCCCTGCCGCCTCCTTGGCGCAGCGGGTGTCGCACCAGGTGATGCATCCCCCCACCGGCTCGCCGTGCCCATCCAGCAGCACCGGCCCGTGCATCTGGGCGCAAAGGCCGATTGCGCAGACCCCGGCGTACTCCCCGGGGAATTCCTGCCGCAGCGCGGCGCAGGCGGCAACGGCCGCGCGCCACCAGTCCTGGGGGTCCTGTTCCATATGGCCGCCCTGGTTGCGGGAAAAGGGGTAGCCCTCCTGGCGCAGCGCCAGCTGCCGCCCGCCGGGGGAAGAGAGCAGCGCCTTGACCCCGCCTGTTCCGAAGTCGAGGGAGAGCAGGGTTTCCATCCCGCTCACCCCTCGCCCCGGACCGGCACCACCTCGCCGCGCTCGGCGCTTTCGAGCACCTTGATGGCGGCGTAGGCCACCTCGTACCCGTCGCGCACCGAGCAGCGGGGCGTGCGGTCGTACCGCACGCAGTCGAGGAAATGCACAAGCTCCAGCCTCAAATCGCCCTTGCGCACCCCGAAGGATTCGGTCCAGTAGCTTACGTCCTGATATTCGCACCCCTCGTTGGAGCAGACCCGGTACCCCTGGTCCCCGAAGTCCATGGTAATGGCGCTCCTGGTGCCCACGATCTGCATCGACGCGTCGATATAGCTGGGATATTTGTCCGGCAGCGCCCAGGTGTTTTCCAGCGAATAGGTGATCCCGCCCTGAAGTTTGAAGACGGCCTGGATCGAATCCAGTGCACCGGGAAAGCCCTCGTTGCACATGCGCACCGCGCGCGACGCGGCGTAGACGTTCTCAAATTCCCGCCCGGTCAGCCAGCGCACCAGGTCGATGTCGTGCACCCCGCTGTGGGTGATCAGCTTGCACTGTCTGGCGTAGCGCTTGGCGCCGAGGGTGGGGGAGTTGCGCTTGGAGGAGATGTAGATGATCTCCCCGAGCGTCCCGTCCCGGATGGCCTCATAGGCGCGCTCGTACCGGATGTCGAAGCGGCAGATGTGCCCGACCATCGTTTTATAGGGGTAGCCCTCGCACGCGTCGAGGAGGATTTTGGCGTTTTCCAGGGTGTCGGCCAGGGGCTTTTCGATGAGCACATGCTTCTTCTGCGCCAGGGCGGCGAGCACCACCCCGGTGTGCAGGCTGTCCGGCACGCAGACGTCGACGACGTCCACATCGGCGCGGGAGAGGGCCGCCTCCCAGTCGTCGGTGCCCTCGCACCCGAGCCGCCCGGCGAGGGCGTTTGCACGTGTGCGCTCAAGGTCGGCCACCACCGCGAGGCGCACCCCGGGCTCGGTGGCGTAGATTTCGGCGTGCATGCTGCCAAAGTATCCGCAGCCGATGACGGCAACGCTCAGTTTATCCATAAAATGATCAGCCTTTCTTGTGAAGGTAAAGGTCTTTACTTGATGGCCCCGAAGGTCATCCCCTTGATGAAGTATTTCTGCACGCACAGCGAAAGCAGGAAGACGGGCAGGATGGTGGTGATCCCCACCGTGGCGATCTCCCCCCAGCGGGAGGCGACCGCGCTCCACATGCTGGCCGCGGCGACCGGCATGGTCTTGGTGTTCTCCCCCGTGAGGATCAGCGCGAAGAGGAACTCGTTCCAGGAGAAGATGAAGGTGAAGATCATCGCGGTGAAGAGCCCGGGCAGCGAGAGGGGGAAGACCACCCGCAAAAAGGAGGAGAAGGGCCCGCAGCCGTCGAGCTTGGCCGCCTCGTGCAGCTCGGGGGGCACCTCGCGGAAGAAGCCCTGCAGCGTCCAGATCACGAAGGGCAGGTTCATGGCGATGTAGGAGATGATCAGCGAAAGGAGGTTGTCGAGCAGCCGCAGCTGCCGGAACATCAGATAAAACGGGATGGCCGCCGCGATGGGGGGCATCATCCGTGTGCTGATGATCCAGAAGGAAAGGTCGCGCTTGCGCTTTTGGCTCATGCGCAGCCGCACCAGGCCATAGGCCCCGAAGGAGCCGGCGACGATGCAGATGAGGCACGCGCTCCCCGCGGCGATCAGGCTGTTGCGCAGGTATTTGAAATATCCGCCCTCCCCCAGGACCACCGAGTCGTTGCTCGCGCCTAGGATCACCGCCCCATAATTTTGCAGGCTGGCGCTCTGGGGGACGAGGCTGGGGGGATACGCGAATATCTCTGCCTTGCCCTTGAGAGAGGTGGCGAACATCCAGTATACCGGGAAGAGGAAGGCGCAAAGGATCAGCAGCAGGCTCAGGAAGACCAGGGCATGCAGCAAGCGTTTTTTAACCATGTTTTTAAATCCTTTCTCGGGAATTGGGGCCGGTCCCGGCTTTGCCGGAGGCCGCCAGGGCGCAAAAACCAGGGTGTGATATTGGAGGGATGAATCCTTCCAATATCACACTTCCCACTCGTCGGCGATCAGGTGGTTGAGCAGCTGGCAGACGGTGAGCACCACGAACAGGATCACCAGGCAGCTGGCGCTCGAGCGGCCCACCTCGAAGAAGGAGAACCCCTCCTTATAGGCGAAGTAGCTCACCGTTTCGGTCACGTTGCCCGGGCCCCCTTTTGTCAGCATGTAGACCACCTCGAAGAATTTGAAGGTGTCCATCACCCGCATGAGCAGCGCCACGGCGACCACCGGCCTTAGGGAGGGCAGGACGATCGAAAAGAAGCGCTGGCGGGAGTTGGCCCCATCCACCTGCGCGGCCTCGATCACGTCGCGCGGCATGCTCGTCAACCCCGCCAGGAGGATCAGCATGACGAACGGCGTCCACTGCCAGACGTCCACCAGGATCACCGCCGGCATGGCCAGGGTCTTGCTCGCCAGGAGGGCGGGGGGACTTTGGATCCCGATACACTGCAGCAGGTAGCGCACCACCCCGTAGTCCGAGTTGTACATCAGCAGCCACATCAGCGACGCCACGATCGGGGTGATCATGGTCGGGGCGATCATCAGCGAGCGGAAGAGCCTGGTGCCCGCCACGCTCTGGTGAAAGAGCAGGGCGATCAGAAAGCCCAGCAGGAATTCCAGGGTGACCGCCGAAGCCACCAGCAGCAGGGTGTTGAGCATGGCCCGCAGGAAGTTCTGGTCGGTGAGCACGCCCTGGAAGTTTTCGAGGCCTACGAACCGGCGGGGCTGCGAGCTTGCAAAATTCCAGTCGAAGAAGCTGTTATAGACGTTAAAGACCATCGGATAGATTGACATCAGAATCAGCAGGAGCAGCGACGGGGCGATCATCAGCTTCCACACCCGGTTTTCCGCCGCCATCAGCGAGCCCCGCTTTCCGGCACGTTTCATCGGTACGACCATTCCTTTCTGCCAAGGGCCGCGCGCCGGGAGGGCGCGCGGCCCCGGGTTCTAGCCCGCGACGGGGTAGCCGTTTTGTTTCATCAGTTCGTTGATCTTGCTTGCCGCGTCGCCGAGCGCGGCCTCGACCTCCTTCTCGCCCGAAACGGCGAGATTGAGCTCCAGCCCCAAAATCTCCTCGATCTGGGTCCACTCGGGCAGCCGGGAGCGGTAGTCCACCCCGTCGGCGAGGCCCTGCGTCTCGGCGTCGTAGATGATCTTGAAGTAGGGGTACTTCTCGACCAGCTCCGGGTCGGTCACGGTCGAAATGCGCATCGGCACGCCCGGGGTGCCGGGGATGTCCACCCATTTCTTGTCGGTCTCGGGGCTGGTCATCCACTTCATGAAGGTCCAGCTCTCCTCGACGTTCCTGGAGTCCTTGTTGATGGCGATCGAGAAGCCGGCGAAGGGCAGGCTGGGCTGCGAATTCGCGTTGAGCCTCGGGAGGGTGGTATAGCCCACCTTGCCCGCGACGGTGGTGTCCTCGGCAGTCTCGAACTGCGGGGAGTTGGCGTTGAAGACGGCGGTCATCCCGGCGTTCCCGTGCATGAAGGCGTTCCAGCGGTCGGCGTTTTCATACTGCAGCACGCCGTCCGGCAGGTAGGGGACCAGGTCTTTAAGCATTTGGGTGGTCAGCACCCCGATCTCGCCGTCGATGTCGGTGGTGTAGTCGTTCGGCATGTCGCGGAACATCTTTCCGCCGAAGCCGTTGTAATAGGCGCACCAGTCGTGCACCACCGAGGCCCCGCGCTTGAGGGCGATGGCCAGGCCGTAGAAATTATTCTGCGGGTCGTAGAGGCTCTGGATGGCGTTTACGAACTCGTCCTTGGTTTCGGGGACGGCGAGGCCCTTCTGTGCGAACACGTCGGTGCGGTAGTGGATGTACATATAATAGGGGGCCAGCGGCAGGGCGATCACCCGCCCGTCCCAGGTGGCGAGCCCCTCCCAGGCGCCGGGGAGGAAGTCGTCGACCTGCAGCTCCTCCTTATCCCGCTCCACCAGGTTGGTCAGGTCGTAGAGGTGTCCTCCTTCGGCGAACTCGCCGGTCCAGGGGATGTCGATCGACACCATGTCGTAGGAGCCGGTGTCGCCGGCCAGCTCCAGGATCGCCTTGCCGTGCAGGTCGAGATAGGGCACCGAATCGACGACCACCTTGATCCCGGTCTGCTCCTCGAACTCGGGCAGCACCGCCTTCATCGCCCCGACGTAGGGGTCGCCGACGGTGAGGAATTTGATGGTCTTGCTACCGGGCGCGGAATTTTCGGAACCGGCTTCGCCGGCGTCCGGGGCGGGTGCGCTCCCGGAGGGGGGAGCCTCGCTCCCGGCGCTTTGGGATGTGCCGGCGCAGCCGCCGAACAGTGCGGTGGCGAGGCTGACGGCCAGCAATGTGCAGATCAGTTTTTTCACGGTTCTAACCTCCATTTCTGTCCTTGCGGCAGAGGGAAGCACCGAAAAGAGAGAATGGCCTAGAGACTCTTGAGCTCGATAACGAATTTGTAGGTGTCCCCGCGGTAGAACGAGCGCACATACTCCACCGGCACGCCCTGCCGGTCATAGGTGACCCGTTCCATCAGCAGCCCCTGGGCGTTTTCGGGCACCTGCAGCAGCTGGGCGTGCCGCCCGCAGAGCAGGGTGGTCTCGATGGTCTCGATCGCCCGGCACAGCTCGATGTGCAGCTCGTCGCGCAGGTAACGATAGAGGGAGAAGTTGTCGCTCCCCCCGGTGTCGATCCGCTTGATCCGCGCGCCGTCCAGGCAGCTGTCCTCGAAGGCGATCGGCTTGGCGTCGGCGTAGCGCAGGCGGCACAGCCGCAGCACCGGCGCGCCGATCGAAAGGGAGAGCTTGCCCGCCGTCTGGCTGTCCGCGCGCAGGTTTTCGATCGCCAGGATCTTCGACCCCGGCGCGCGGCCGGTGCGCTTCATGTCCTCCGAGAAGGAGGTCAGCGCCGCGAGATTCTGCTCGATCTTGCCCGAGGAGACGAAGGTCCCCTTGCCCTGGAGCTTGTAGAGGTACCCCTCGTTTTGCAGCTCGCCGATCGCCTGCCGCGCGGTCATCCGGCTGATGCCGTACTGCATGCACAGCTCCCGTTCGGAGGGGATCAGCTGCCCGGGGCGGTATTCGCCCTGCAAAATCCGTTCCTTGATCAGCTCCTTGAGCTGCAGATAGATGGGAATCCGGCTCTCCTTGTCAACTGCCACCATGATCGCTCCTGTTCTGTCTGGTCCATCCGGTATGGATGTCCGTACCACTTGTTTTTAGATTTACCTTATAGCAGATTCCCATGGTTGTCAAATATTCTCTCTTCTTCCAGTGTTTTCCGCCTGCGGCGGGTTGGTTTCGGTGTGACTATTGTCCATACCAGCAGTATTAATTGTCTAGACCAGTTGGTCTAAGAAAAAAGCCGCCGGCAGGGGCTCACACCATTTCGTAGCAAATCTGGTCGCGGTAGGTCTCGTAGACCTTGCGGTTGTACTCGCCGCCGCGGTCCACATTGGCGCTGGAGTAGACGGGGGGCAGCAGGCCCTCCTTGTCATAGGCTGCGGCCACCCTGGCCGCGATGGCGTTGACAATGGCGGCGCCCAGCACGGTGGATCCGGGCGCGACCCCGACGCCGGAATGGGGGAGGCGCAGCAGCGCGTCCCCGAAGGGGCACAGATCGTCGATCACCAGATCGCACACCTCGAAGAGCCGTTTGCCCGAGGGATGCCGCGAGGCCGATTCTTTAGAGTACTGCAGGCTGGTGATCCCGATGACCGATACCCCCAGCTCCCTGGCCGCGAGGGCGAGCTCCACCGGGACATGGTTGCGCCCCGACACCGAGTGGATAAAGAGCAAATCCCCCTCCCGCAGCCCGGCCTGGCGCGCGATGATCGGCCCGTAGCCGCCGGTGCGCTCCAGCTCGGAGGTGATGGTGATGGGGGTGCTGTCCACCGTGAGCCCCGGCGCAAAGATCGGGTTGAAAACGGCGAGGCCCCCGGTTCGGTAGTAGGCCTCCTGGGTGAGGATCCCCGCGTGGGTACAGCCGAAGAAATAGACCCGGCCGCCGCAGCGCAGGGTGGTGCAAACCCGGTTTGCCGCTTCGTCGATGTCGGGCAGCGCCTCCCGGCGCAGCCGTCCGATCAGCTCCTGCACCCGGTCGAGGTATTCTTCCGACTCGTTCTTCATACGTCCCTCCTTTCCGTGGTGCCTCCATTATAGCCGCCCGCCCCGCCGGTTTCAATTTCCGGAATCCCCAAAGATTCGACTCTGTAATTGGCTATATTATCTAAATATAATTCGTATAATTTTTATAATATGTACAAAATATCCCATACTGGTCTAGACCACAAAAATACCGAAAAGGCTATTTCCGGCCCCGAAGAGCCTCGTAACCAGGACCAGGTGGTCTAGCCGGGTGGTGGACAGGAATGAAACCGCGGCGCGACAAGGGCTATGGCTTTACAGAATAAAAAATATATACATTATAGAAAGGAGGAGATATTTTCCAGAAGGCAATGGCCGGTTTCAGCCTGGCGTGTTATAATATGTAAAAGACCATGCGGGTCGCCCGACGGGGCGGCAGGGAGGAGGACAGCATGAAAATCGGGATACTGGGCGCGGGGGAGATCGCGCACGAGATGGCAAAGACAGTGGCCGGGATGGCGGACTGCGAGGTATTGGCGGTGGGCGCGCGGGAGCTTCCGCGCGCCGGGGGCTTCGCAAAGGAGCATGGCATCCCGCGCGCCTACGGCTCCTACGGGGAGCTGGTGGCGGATAAGGAGGTGGAGCTGATCTACATCGCTACCCCGCATTCCCACCACTACCAGCACGCCAAGCTGGCGCTGGAGGCGGGGAGGCATGTGCTCTGCGAGAAGGCCTTCACCGCCAACGCATCCCAGGCGCGGGAGCTCTTCGCGCTGGCCGAAGCGCGCGGCCTCTTTCTGGGCGAGGCGATGTGGACCCGCTTCCTGCCGATGAAGGCGAAGCTGCAGCAGCTCCTTCATGATGGCGCGATCGGGCAGGTGCGCTCGCTGAGCGCGAGCATCGGCTATGCCATCAGCGATATCCCCCGCCTGCGCGAGCCGGCGCTCGCCGGGGGCGCGCTGCTGGACATCGGGGTCTATGTGCTCAACTTCGCCGCCATCGTGCTGGGGGAGGAGATCGAAAAGGTCGCGTCGAGCTGTGAGCTTTATGAGACCGGGGTGGACGCTTGCGAGAGCGTAACCCTGACCTTTAGTGGCGGCCGGATGGCGGTGCTGCACGCCAACATGACCGCCCTGTCCGACCGGGGCGGGGTGATCTGCGGCAGCGAAGGGTATATCCGGGTGGGGGACGTGGAAACCTGCGCCCCACTGGAGGTCTATGACGGGGAGCGCCGCCTCGTCGCCCGCCACGAGGCGCCGCCCTGCCACAGCGGCTATCAGTACGAGGTGGCCGCGGCGGCAAAAGCGGTCCGGGAGGGCAGGGGGGAGTGCCCCGAAATGCCCCACGCCGAAACGCTGCGGATCCTGGAGCTCTGCGACCGGCTGCGGGACGCTTGGGGCGTGCGGTACCCTTTTGAGTAAATTGACCAAATATTTTGTAAAACCAGGGGGCGGGCCCGCGAAAAATCGGGCCCGTCCCTTTACTCATTTAAAGGGATTCTAATGCGGTCCAGCGGGAATTGGCGGCTGGAAAATGAAGGGAGTGGTTTGTTAATGTTGCCTAATTAACAAAATTTTTTTCTACTCTTTTTGGACGAATGGGTTGCAAATTCAAATGGATATGTTATAATAGCGTCATACCGCAAATAAAATTTATGAATTGTTCACAGCGCGTTTTTAAATTCCGCCATTTATTCATAATTCCAGATTTCTGAAAACAGGGTGCGGCGCACCGCTCTGGAGGCAGGGCGCAGATTGTGCAAATGCACCAAATTTGGAAAATGGCGGTGGAACGCCGCCAGCCCCGCCACTGGGGTTGAGAAAAGAAGATGTGGACGACCCGGCGGCTGGTACGCCGGTAGTTATAAATCCGTCAACAAAGAAAACTGGAGGTAGGCAAATGAAGAGTCTCAAAAAAATCCTGGCAATCGTCCTGGCAACTTGCATGAGTGCGGGAATCTTCGCCGGCTGCGGCGGTAGCGGCGGCGGCGAGGCGGCTCCCTCCGAGAGCTCCGGCGGCGAGGCCACCCCGGCGTCCTCCGAGGCGGCGCCCCCTGCGAGCGGCGATTCCGGCGAGTCCTTCGAGCTCAAGCTGTTCCACAAGTGGCCTGAGATCGGCAAGGGCCGCGACTACTTCGAGGCTGCCGTCGCAGCATACGAGGAAGCGAATCCGAACGTTAAGGTCACCATCGAGTGCGTTTCCGATGAAGAAGCCAAATCCAAGCTGCGCGTCATGATGGGCGCCGACTCCCAGCCGGACGTTTACTTCTCCTGGTGCGGTGAGTTCTGCTACAAGTTCGCCCGTGCGGGCAACGCCTGGGATATGACCGAGTACTTAAACAACGATCCCGAGTGGAAAGATTCGATCATGCCCTCCACCCTCAACAGCTACACCATGGACGGCAAGGTCTACGGTATCCCGTTCCGCCTCATCGGCAAGCTGTTCGTCTACAACAAGCAGATCTTCGCGGACAACGGCATCACCGAAGCCCCGAAGACCTGGGATGAGCTGATGGCCACCTGCGAGAAGCTCAAGGGCGCCGGCGTCACCCCGATCGCGTTCGGTAACCTGCAGCCCTGGCCGGCCTGCCACTACATCACCGGCTTCAACGTGGCCTGCGTACCGAGCGACGTGCGCATGACCGACTACAACTATGAGACCGGCGAGTTCACCGATCCCGGTTACATCACCGCGCTCAATTACCTCAAGGAATTCAACGACAAGGGTTACTTCAACAACGGCGTGAACTCCATGATCCACGACGTCGCCTCCGAGAACTTCAAGGCCGGCAAGGCTGCGATGTTCTACTGCGAGACCGGCGAGTTCGGCGGCCTGGTCGACCAGGGCCTCGAGATCGGCGTCTTCCCGATGCCCGACGTTGAGGGCAACGGCGACAAGGGTTACATCGTCGGCGCTCCGGACGGCTTCATGATCTCCACCAAGTCTGCTCACCCCGAGGCTGGCATGGAGCTGCTCAAGCTCTTCACCTCCAACGAGTGGCAGTCCAAGATGGTTGAGGAGCTCTACTACCCGTCCCCGATTATCGGCGTGCACAACGAGCAGAACACCATTCCTTCCCTGCTGGAAGCGATGAACTACATTGAGAATGCCAAGGGCCTGGCCAACTGGCTGGACACCGACGTTCACACCAAGGTTTCCGATGCGTATCTGCCCGCCATGCAGGAGATGCTCAACGGCACCCTGACCCCCGAGCAGGTTATGGAGAAGGTGCAGGAGGCTGCCCAGATCGTTAAGACCGAGGAAGCGCAATAATTCTGCATTTGTTCCCGTAATGGATTGACACCGATAGGAGAGAGGGAGCGGGGAAGACTCCCCGCTCCCTTCTTTCGCTATCGAGAATCGGAGGAATCTGCTTATGAAAGTTTACCGGGATAAAAGGATCATCATCCTCTACCTGTTTCCGGCAATTGCGTTGATGGCCCTTTTCGTCTATTACCCGCTGGTACAGTCGATCGTTTTCAGTCTGTTTAAGTGGGCCTCGTTCTCTCCGGAAAAACAGTGGGTCGGGTTTTATAACTATCATCTTATCGTCTCCGACACCGCTACGTTCTTTACCATTCTGAGAAACAACTTCTTCTACGCAGTGGTTTCCACCATCTTCCAGGCCGGGCTGGGGCTCGTCTTCGCCGCCTGCCTGGAGGAAAAATTCATGCGGGGTACCCAGCCGTTCTTTCGGACCGTGCTCTTTATCCCGTCCCTGATCGCGATGACCGTTATCGCCATGCTCTGGCAGTTCATGTACGACCCCAACATCGGCATGATCAACCAGGCGATCCAGGCGCTCGGCTTCAAGGACTTTAACGCCCAATGGCTGGGTGACAGCAACCTGTCGATCTGGTGCTGCATCATCGTCTCCCAGTGGCAGTACATCGGCTATTGCATGATGCTCGACCTGGTCGGCATCCAGAAGATCGACGGCGAGCTCTTCGAGGCCGCCACCATCGACGGCGCGACCCGCCCGCAGGTCTTCCGCTACATAACCCTTCCGCTGATGAAGGAGTCCATCCTGGTTACCACCGTCGTCACCATCCTCGGCTCGGTCAAGGTGTTCACCGAGGTGTACGTCATGACCGCCGGCGGGCCCGGACGTTCGAGCGAGGTGCTGGCCACCGCCATGTACCGCGCGGCCTTCAAGAACGATGAAATGGGCGTGGCCTGCGCCTACGCCATCATGATTTTCGTCCTGACATTCATCTGTGCGGCGCTGCAGCTCAAGCTGTCGCATACCGGCGAAGAATAAGGAGGGGTGAAGAGAATGTTTGCGAAAAAAATCGGCTCCAACGCTTGGAAAGTCTTTATCTTCCTGCTCTTTGCCGTCTACGCATTTGCGATTATCTACCCGTTAAGCTGGATGATCATTTCCTCGCTCAAGACCAATACCGAGTTTTTCACCTCCCCGTGGGGGCTGCCGGCCCAGCCGCAGTGGCACCACTACTATGAGGCGGTCAAGTACGGCGTCGCTGCCTACTTCTTCAACAGCGTGTTCATCACGCTGGCCTCGGTGCTCTTCTCGGTGCTGTTCTCGTCGATGGCTTCCTATATCATCACCCGGTTTGATTTCAAACTGAAGAACGCCGCCTTCCTCTTTATCCTTGGCGGCCTGATGATCTCGCCCGAGGTCACGCTCGTCTCGCTCTTCAAGCTCGAGCAGTCGCTGCATGTCTACAACACCCACTGGGCGCTGATCATCCCCTATACGGTATTCCGTATCCCGTTCACGACCTTCCTGATCCGCTCGTACATGCTCTCGCTGCCCAAGGCGGTGGAGGAGTCGGCTTACATCGACGGATGTTCCACCTTCAAGGTCTTTTCCCGGATCGTCATGCCGATCTGTAAGCCGATCATCGCCTCGGCCGCCCTGCTGACCGCCATGACCAGCTGGAACGAGTTCATGTTCGCCCTGGTCTTTGTCGAGAGCGAGAAGTACAAGACCATCCCGATCGGGCTGATGAACCTCAAAGGCCAGTTCGGAACCAACTACCCGAGACTGATGGCCGCGCTGGTCGTCTCCGCTTCGGTGATGATCATCCTGTTCCTGTGCTTCCAGAAGCAATTCGTGCGCGGCCTTACCGCCGGAAGCGTCAAGGGCTGATTTGACACCCATTCCAATTCTGATAAAAAGGGGAGCCCCCGGCAACACTTGCCGGGGGCTCCCCTTTGGTTGGTTGGCGGCGTTCGCCGCCGTGGGGAACTCCCTTGATAGGGTTCCCCACGCAAAAACCTCCCACTGGGAGCCTTTTGTTCCCCTTCCTGATCCGAGGGGGGATTTCGTCAAGGCAAGTGTCAGCAGTCCGGAAAGGCCGCGGGCGCTGCCCGCACCCGCCAGAAGGACATGGCGCCATCGGCGCTTTGGACCCTTGAGAATCCCATTTTGGATTGCCGTCTGCTATAACAGAGGCCCCCGGCAGACGCCGGGGGCCTCTCGATTCTTTGCGAGTATCTGGAAAGTAAGAATACTTTACAGCTTTAAAACCGCTTAAACAAGCGGGTCGATCTCGAGCAGGGCGTTGACATAGACCTTGATGTTCAGCAGCAGATGGGCGATGTCCCCATACTCGTCCGCCTGATGGGCGCCGCCCTTTTCCATGCCGAACAGGCGCACCCGCCCGGGCACCGTGGCGCCGTAGGACACCGCATTGGGCAGGCTGCGCGCATAGGTGCCGCCGTCGAGCACCAACGGCGGGATATCCGGCTGGCCGAGCTGCTCGCGGGCGACCTCGATCAGCTTCTGGATGACCGGGTTATCCAGCGGGATGTAGAGCGCCGGATCGTTGTGCAGCTTTACGATCTCGAAGCCCGCCTTCTCGAAGTATACCGGGATTTGCTTCATCAGGAACTCCTGGTCCATCTTGACCGGGTAGCGGATGTCCGGCTGCAGGATAATCCTGTCTCCCTCCTTGCGCAGCATCGAGAGCACGAAGGTCAGCTTGCCGGACACGTCGTCCTCGGCCTCGATCCCCAGCGGCACCCCGTCGTAATCCCCGGTGAGCACCGAGATGACCTCCAGCGCGTCGCGGGTCCTTCCGCCGACGAGCCCGGAGCCCAGCAGCGCCTTGACGAGCACGTCGTTGGCGTTGATTGCCCCGTGCGGGCGGGCGCAGTGGTGGGAGGTGCCGGTGGCGTTCACACGCACCCCGCGCGCGTCGGCCTCGACGCTGATCCGCTCGAAGCCGCCGAACTTCTCTTTTACCTCCTCGAGGGACACTCCGCCGAGGACGGCGTAGGCCTTGTCCGGGACCGAGTTGACCACGTCGCCGCCCCAGATGTCCACGAGCTCCTCCCCGACCGGGTAGGAGGCGAACTTGCTGCGCACCATGCCCTTTTCGGCGTAGCCGACCGGGTACTTCGCGTCGGGCACCAGGCACCACTTGGGGGCCTTCTCCCGCGCGAGGAAGGCGGGCATGTCGATCGAGCCGGTCTCCTCGCTCATGCCGAAGACGATCATCACGTTGTTTTTGAGCTTGATCCCGTGTTCCTTTAAAAAGCGCATGGCGTAAAGGGCCATCACGCCGGGGGCCTTGTTGTCGGCGGTACCCCGCCCGAAGATGTACTTTCCGTCCTCGGAAATATGCGGCTCGAACGGCTCGCAGGTCCACCCGTCGCCTTCGGGCACGATATCCATATGCGGCACGATGGCGATCGCATCGTCCTGCGGGTTTTCGCCATAGGTCGCGCTGCCCGCGTAGTTTTCATAGTTTTTGGTCCGAAAGCCGTATTCCCCGGCCATTTTGAGAGCTTCCATCAGCACCTGGTAGCACCCTTCGCCGTAGGGTTTGTCACCCGGTACGAACTCGTCCTTGGCCTCGGATACGCTGCGGATCCTGCACAGCTTGCTCACGTCGCGCAGGAATTCCTCCCGGATGGTGGGGATCCACCGGTCGAGCTGCTCCCCCAGCTTTTGCTTTTCGCTTGCGGTCAATCGAAACGCCTCCTGTTGATGATTTCCTGTTGGGTTCTCAGGGTCAAATCCCAAGACTATTTTATTGTACACCACCGGCGGGAGAAAGAAAAGACTCATTTTCCGTACCAGGGTATCAAAATAGCCGCGCCGCGGTTGACAGCGCCGGGGCCAGCGCTTACAATAAGGCAAAGGGGAGGGGACAGGATGAAGATGCCGAAGGAGGGGATTGACCCTTCCATGCTCGCCCCGTGCGGGATGAACTGTATGGTCTGCTACAGGCATTGCTGCCACCCCAGGCCCTGCGCGGGCTGTCAGGGCGGGGAGGATGGGAAGCCCATCCACTGCCGCAGCTGCAAAATTAAGGAGTGCGCGCGGGAGCGGGGCGTATCCTACTGTTTTGCATGTGGCGGCTATCCCTGCGAGCGGGTCAAAAACCTCGAGAAGAGCTACCGGACCCGGTACGGTACCAGCCTGATGGAAAACGGACGCCTTGTCAAGGAAGAGGGGTTATCCGTCTTCCTGCGGCGACAGGAGGAACAGTATACCTGCCCGGACTGCGGCGGGGTGATTTCCCTTCACGACCGGGAATGCAGCGAGTGCCAACGGAAGATAACCGCGCAAGCGCAAAGGGGAGGGGCAGATGAAAAAAATGAATTGGCATAGACTTTTGTATATCGCCGGCTTTTTGCTGGCGGCTGGCTTTGTCATTTTGACAGGGGTGGATTTTTTGCAGTATGACGAGCTGGCGTACTCCGCCCCGTTTTCGGCTTTCGTTCTGGTGAGGGCGGTCGAGTTTCTGCCCTTGGCGGCGCTCGCTTTCATTCTGGCCGCCATCCTAAAAAGGCGAAACCGCTGATCCGCGGCCCTGCCCGCGCAGCAGAAAATCCCCGGCCCGCGGCTGACTGCCGCGGGCCGGGGTTGTTTATGTTTATAAAACGGTATGGACCTAAAACTTTAGCGGCTGCACGCCGGAACGGGTCACCCCTCCAGGTCTACGGATATCAGGGCATCGTCTTCTACATTCGCTGTGATCCAGTGGCCGGCAAAGGAGTCGTGCTCATCTGTAAAGGCGAGTTCCAGCCTGAAGTGAGCCTCCCCCGCCTCGTCCGGGGAGGTCTTTACGATGAGGGAGGTGATCTGCAGCCCGGCGGCAAACTCCTCCAGGGACAGAGGAGGCAGCTCCGGTTCCGAGTCCTCCCGCCAGGCCTGGCAGGTTGGGTACAGCTCCTGGGCCGCCCGGCGCTGCCAGGCTTCCTCACCCTCCCGCTCCAGCCTATCCAGGCGCTTGGCCAGGGCATTTAGGTGCTGCTGTATAGCCTCCTTGTGGGGACAGGGTATGCTGGGTTTTTTCCGCCCCTCTTTCCGCACGGCCTGAATGGCCATCTCCATATACTCGACTTTTTCCTCCGGACCCACCAGAGGGTCCTCCCACAGCTCCTCCATCAGCTTGAGCCGCTCCTGGAGAGGTTTGCCGGAGTATTCAGCCTCTATCGTTTTATCGATGTAGGCGTCATACTCCTCCGGCGTCATTTTCCGGGGAAGGTTCCACAGGCGGTTTCCTCCCTCGACCATCTCGTCGGTGAGCCGGTCTAAGCTGAGAATCATCTCCGCCAGGCCGGGGCCTATATCAATCTGCTGCTGTTTTGCAGTTTCCGCTACCGTCTGCGCCACCCCCAGCAGTTTGCACAACCCCTCGCAGAGCTTGGTATCATGCCGCAGCAGCTCTTCGGGAAGTTTTGCGTTTGCAAACAGCTCCTTCATGCCGCCCAGGATCGATGCTGCTTTCCGGCACTTGTCCGCTGGCTCCAAACTTTCATCCATCCAAATCTGAAACGCCTCAGCCATAGGAAGGATCAACCTGTCGTTGCCAAAAAACGCGATGCCCCGTTCCTCCAGCGCCCGGTCCGGCGGCGGAGGGAATGTGGCCCGCAGCGCCGCCAGCTTTGCCTCCACCCGCTCGATGTACGCCTGCTTCTCAGGGTCCCGCAGATGCCGGGAACTCCGCGGTTTGTGCTCCGGCTTGTGGGGCTGGGCCAGCAGGTCTATGGGCGCCTCAAAGGGCTGCACCTCCAGGTAGAAATCGATCTTTTTGCCCCACAGCGTCCCCTTGGCGCCGTCCTCGGCGGTGGCGTAGCCATAGAGCCACTCTTGATGTGCTTCGGGCCAAAAAGCGGTATGCTCCTTCAGGGTGACGGCCTTTTGCCCTGCCAACCCTTCCGGCACCAGAAAGCGCCATTTTTTTGTGTCGTCCATGTTCTGTGTCGCTCCTTTTTGGTGTCTCATTTCCTTGTCATTTCCCTTCGATCGCGTCGATCGCGTCGAGCACGGCGGCGCGCAGGCCGCCCCGTTCCAGGGCCGCCACCCCCTTGATGGTGGTACCGCCCGGCGAGCAGACGGCGTCCTTCATCGCGCCGGGATGCGCGCCGCTTTGCAGCTGTAAAGCGCCGGTGCCCACAATCATCTGGCTGGCGAGCCGGTAGGAGAGAGCGCGCGGCAGGCCGTGCTTGACCCCCGCGTCGGCCAGCGCCTCGAGGAACATGCTGGCAAAGGCCGGGCCGCAGCCGCTGACCGTCCCGGCCACGCCCAGCTGCGAAGTCTCCACCGGCTGCACCAGGCCGACCTGGGAGAATATCCGCTCGAAGTGCCGGTAATCCTCCCCGCTCAGCGAATGCCGGCGCTCGCAGACGATGATCCCCTCGCCCACCGAGACCGGGGTGTTGGGGATGGTGCTCAAATGCCGCGTGCCGGGCAGCAGCACCTCCTCATACCGCTCGAACGGGTAGCCTGCCGCCACCGAGACGACGGCGCGCTCGTGCAGCACCTCGCGGATCGGGGAGAGCACCTCGGCCACCAGATGGGGCTTGACGGCGATAATCACCATGTCAGTCTCCTGTGCGACCTCCTGCGCGTCGCGGCAGGGGTTGATCCCCCTCTGCGCGCAGTTTTGACGCAGCTTTTCATAATCCTTCGCGCAGGCGTAAAGGTCCTGCGGCGCGACCGCCTTTTTCAGCAGCAGCCCGTCGGCCAGCGCCTGCGCCATGTTGCCAAAGCCGATAAACCCGATTTTGTAGTTTTCCATTTATATCCCCGTTCCTTTCTTTGTCGAGGCTGGCCGTCTAATTGCCCGCCCTACGGACATGGGCATTTTTATTTTCCGTCCCAGCCGCTGTGGGCGAGATCCACCCGCCCGTCCGGCAGAAAGCGGACCCCCTCGCCCTCGAGCGCCTGGCGCTGCAGGTCGGGGGAGCCGAAGGCGTCGCCGGGGCAGAGCGATCCGTCGCGGTAGACCACCCGGTGGCAGGGCAGGCCCTCCCGCTCGGGCACGGCGGCCATCAGCGCACCCACGATCCGGCTCGCGCGCGGCGAGCCCGCCATCAGCGCGATCTGCCCGTAGGTAGCCACCTTTCCTGCCGGGATGCGGCGCACCGCGCCGTAGACCATCTGTGTAAAGGGAGACACCGTATCCTTCCTTTCTTTAGGCCACTTTGCCTTGCCGCATGGGGCCCGCATCGGTGCGGACAAACTTGTATGGCTTACTGATTATTATAGTGCGTGAGGGGAAAATCTGCAAGCGGTTGCGGCACTTCGCACAAGGTGGTATGATCGGGGGGAAGAAAGGAAGGGGATTTCCCATGATCTATACCGTCACCCTCAACCCGTCGCTGGACTACCGGATGGACTTCGGCCATCTGAGGCTGGGGGAGCTTTGCCGCGCCACGGGCACAGCGCTCACCTTTGGAGGGAAGGGGATCAATGTTTCGGTGGTGCTGCGGCGTCTCGGGGTCGAGAGCCGCGCGCTCGGCTTCCTGGGCGGCTTTTGCGGGAAAGAAATTGCCGCGCAGCTACAGGCAGAGGGCTGCCACAGCGACTTTCTGTGGCTGGATGGCCAGAACAGCCGGATCAACGTCAAGCTCCTGGGGACAGAGGAGACCGAGCTGGGCGCCCCCGGCCCGGTGCTGGGAGAGCGGGACCTCGGGCGGCTGCACCAAAAGCTCTGCTCCCTGCTGCGGGAGGGGGATGCCCTGGTGCTCAGCGGCAGTGCGCCGAGAGGCGTGCCGCCGGACGTTTACGGGGAAATCCTGCGCCGCCTTGCCGGGCGGGGGATCGCGGCGGTGGTGGATGCCGGCCGGGACCTGCTCCTGCCGGCATTGGAGCACCGCCCGCTGCTGATCAAGCCGAACCTTTGCGAGCTGGGTGAAATCTTTGGAGCGCCGCCGGAAGGCCTGCCGCAGCTGCTCGGCTATGCCCGCCAGCTGCACCGGCGCGGCGCGCAGAATGTGCTGGTTTCATTGGGAGCGCAGGGTGCACTGCTGCTGCCGAGGCAAGGGAATCCCCTTTACGCTGCTGCGCCGCCCGGGAAGGCAGGGGGGACCACCGGGGCCGGTGATTCGATGGTGGCGGGCTTCCTCGCGGGGCTGCCGCAGGGGATGCGCCATGCGCTGGCGCTGGGGGTCGCCGCCGGCAGCGCGACCGCCTTTGGCGAAGGCCTTGCCGGGCCGGCGCAGATTGCGGCGCTGCTTGCTAAGGTCACGGTGCGGGAACTGGACGGGGAAGCATAGGCATATAAATTCTGCATGAGCGCAATGTTGCGCTCATGCAGAATTTTTTTATTGCTTTGCTTACGCCCGGCGGCGGGGAGATCCAAGGCTTGGAAGGAATGAAACACTCCGAGGTTGCCTGCAGATTATTTCGCTAAAGGAAACTTTAGCGAAATAGAGGGAAACAAAAACAGCCTGTCACGCAGACAGGCAAGGCCGCGAAATCCGGCCCCCGGCCGAGGGAGCACGCGGCCGGACCGCGCGGCAGCGCTCGGGAAACGGCACGGCCGCAAAGAATGACGGCGCCGGGACAGGGCGCAATTGTGCCGCTCAGCGCTCGATCTCCCGGTACTGCACGACCTGGTCGCGGCCGCGGCGCTTGGCTTCGTAGAGCGCCAGGTCCGCCTTCTGGTAGAGCAGGCGGAAATTGAGCCCATCCTGTGGGAAGCGCGCCACCCCGAAGCTGCCGCTGAGCCGGTACTGCCGGCTGGGCTGCATAAGGCTCACGCGCAGCGCGTCCAGCCGCAGATGCACATCCTCGTCGCTCAACACGTCGCGCAGGAAGATGAGGAACTCGTCCCCGCCCAGCCGCCCGCACAGGTCGCCCCCATGCAGACCGGCCTGCAGGCCCCTGGCCACCTCGATGAGCGCCTGGTCGCCCGCCTGATGGCCCTGCGTGTCGTTGAGCTCCTTGAAATGGTCGATGTCCAGGATTACAAAGGCGTGTTGCCCCTCCCCGTCCCGGCGCAGCAGCGGGGACAGGTGGCTGATCAGCGCACGGCGGTTATAGATCCCGGTCAGCGGGTCGCTCTGGCTGAGCTGCTTCATCTGGAGCTGGCGCCGCTTCTCCTCGTCTATGCTCTTGATCAGCACAAAGGCGCGCACCGCGTCCGAAAACGGGTCGTCGATCATCTGGATTTCGAGCAGGGCCCAACGCACCAGCCCCCGCTCGTCGTAACGCCGGTGCTCGCAGCAGAGCTCGTGGACGCCCTCCCTGTGCTTGCGCAGCAGGGCCTTGCGGTCCAGCGCCTGCTCATACTTGCGGCGGTCTTCGGGATGTACGAAGTGCTCGGCCGCGTAATCGGTGATCTGGGAGAACGAGGCGCGCAGCGCCTCCGGGATCTGGGTGGCAACCTGCCCCTCGAGCCGGCCGCAGATGTCGTCGGTGAGGTTGAACTCATAATAGGAGATGCAATCCTTCACCTTCTCCTCATAGGTCTGCCGCCAGCGCCGGTAGGCGACCTCCTTCTCGTGCAGGTCGGTGCAGTCGTAGTAGGAAAGGATCGCGCTGGCCGGCTCCCCCTTGTCGTCACAGACCAGGGTATAATCCACATGGTACCAGCAAAAACAGCCCTTTTCACTGTTCCACATGCGGAAGGTGCCGCTGCCCTTGTCCTGTCCGGCGTGCATCTGGTCGTCGAAGCGGCGGCAGTCGGCCGCGCATTCGGGCGCCACCGCGCCGCAGGCGGCGAAATGGTTGAAGGCGTCGGGCACCACCGGCCCGGTGCCGAGCATGCGCGCCGCGCCCTCGGGAAGCGACAGGGTCCGGGAGCGGATGTCATAGCGGCAGATGATCTTGCCCGACTGCCCGATGGCAATGCGGTTCTCCTCCTCGCTGATGCGCAGCGCCTCCTCGGCCCGCTTGCGGTCGGTGATGTTGAAGACCGCGCCGAGCATGGTGCCCTCTTCGGGGTCGTAGACGGCGCGCACCAACACCCAGATTTGTTCCCGGGAGCGGGTGACGCAGCGGTTTTCCAGCTCGAAATGATACTGCCCGTGCGCGATATGGCCGCGCATCTCCTGCAATACCCGGCTGTATTCGTCGCCTTCGAGGATAAACCGGCAATTGTCGAAGCCCTCTTTGGCGGCGGCTTCGGCGGAGTATCCAAAGCAGCGGTAAAAATATTCGTTGCCGTAAAGCAGGCTCATGCGCTCGTCGAGCACCATCCGAAAAATCCCGCAGGGGATTTCTTCCGCCAGCGGCGCTTTCTGCCGCGCGGGCAGCACCGCCGCGGGGTATACGCTGTCGTCCATCTCTGATCTCCTTCTGTCAAGTAATTGCTCGCCTTGCCAAATAACCGTGGAAGGAAGCCGCCCACGGCGCCGCCCGCGCGGGACGGCCCCCATACCGGGCAGCGCCTCTAACTGTATTCGTTTTTATATTCGTATAACGCATCTATATTTAGAATACACTATGTAATACGATTATTCAAGAGGTGAGATGAAATGGCGCAGTTCATACCCAAGCAGTATAAAAAGGATCCCATTACATTCCGCATTGAATTTGAAAAGCTGGAAAAAATTGACCGCCTGGCCGCCACCTACGATATGAGCCGGAGCGCATTCATCAACCAATGCATCGATTTTGCACTGGAAAACATGCCGAAAGGGCCGAAAAGGGATTGAGGTGGCAGGATGACATAAAGGGGACGGACGGCAGAAAGCCGCCCGTCCCTTTTTCCCGTTTAAAGCGAATAGTCGATGATCCACTGATCAAGGCTGTAAAAGTCGTCCTCGCCCAGCCCGTAGAGGCCCTCTTCGTCCCGGTACACCAGCACGCTCACCGTGCGTTCCTCGGTGTAGCCTATCTGCGGAATGTATGCGCGCACCGCCCCGATGATCCCGTTTGCAAGGTCGTCGTTTTGCTCCGGGCCGCCGCTTTGGGCGGCCAGCTCATTGATCTTTGCGTCGACCGCGCTGCCGCTGATCGAGAAGATGTCGATCGGGCTGATCGTCACCTCGACGCGGTACCCTTCGCCGGTCTTCTGGGCCTCCCCCACCGTGTACTTCGATTTTTGATAGATCTCCCGGTACATTGAAATGAGCTCGTCACGCACCGGCTGCGAAACGCTCTCTATTCCATAATACTGCAAAAAGACGTCCGCCTCAGCGTCCAGCCCCTGGAGGAATTCGTCCTTTGCCTGCTCGGCGGTGACGCCGGTCAGTTCGATGTAGTCGTCGTACCGTTCCAGATAGGTCGAGTCCAGGATCCCCTGCACGTAGCGGGAGGCGTCAAACTCCGTCGGGGCGCACCCGCCCAAGAGGCAAAGGGCCGCCAGAAGCCCGATGACCCGTTTGATCATTTTCATCGCTCCTGTCCGATGTATTTTTGAAAGAAGGGGCGCAGAAGGTCATAGACCTTGCGGCTGTGCACGATATAACTGCCGTGCGTCTCCCCCGGCAGGATGCGAAGGCTCACCTTCGGGATGGACCTGGCGATCAGCCCGGTGTGGTCCTCCCCGTTGCCATGTAACAGGACCACCGCCGAGCCCGCACCGCTGCGCTCGTAGTAGAGCTCGGCCGAAGGTAACGATAGTATCACTCCCCCGCCCCCTTTATCAAACGTTTTCCAAGGCCATTCTACCACCCCCTGCGGGAAATGGGAAGGCCATACCGGAAAGAAAGGCCCTGTATCAAATTTTGATACAGGGCTTGTAACATTATTTTCGGAAGGTAACCAGTTTGAAAGATTTATCTTTCAAACCGTCAATTAATAATTCTCGCAGCGCAGCTCAAAGTAAGCCTTCGGATGAGCGCAGACCGGGCAGACCTCGGGTGCGCTGTCGCCGATGTGGATATGGCCGCAGTTGCGGCAGACCCAGACGACCTTCTCGTCCTTTTTGAAGACCTTGTCGGCCTTGACGTTCTCGAGCAGCTTGCGGTAGCGCTCCTCGTGGCTCTTCTCCACCTTGGCGACGCCTTCGAACTGGGCGGCGAGCTTCGTGAAGCCTTCCTCGCGGGCGACCTTGGCGAACTCGGCATACATCTCAGTCCACTCGTAATTTTCACCCTCGGCGGCGTCGAGGAGATTCTGCGGGGTCTCGGGAACCTTGTCGCCGTGCAGAGCCTTGAACCACAGCTCGGCATGCTCCTTCTCGTTGGCGGCGGTCTCCGCAAAGATGGCGGAAATCTGCTCATAGCCTTCCTTCTTCGCCTTGGAGGCGTAGTAGGTGTATTTGTTTCTCGCCTGGCTCTCGCCGGCAAACGCGGTCAACAGATTGGCTTCAGTCTTGGAACCTTTTAATTCCATGTTCAGTCTCTCCTTCATTATGTAATATATTGTGTGAACGTCCCTACCCTTTGGACGTTTGATCACCTTTTGTAAGTCTCCCCCCGCCGTGCCTGGCAGTCCGGGCAGAGCCCGGTGAAGACGATGTCATAGCCCTCCATCCGGTAGCCGCTGAGCTCACCGGCCCGCTCGGCGAGCCCGCTCTGGTACGGGAGGGGCGAATCCTCGAACCGTCCGCAGCCGCGGCAGAGCATGTGGTAATGCCGGTGGACCGAAAAGTCATACCGGTCGGCCCCGCCGGGCACGGCAATCTTCTTGCAGAGCCCCTGCTCGGCCAGGGAATTTAAGTTGCGGTAGACCGTGGCCAGGCTGATGTTTTCATAATCCTTTGCGACCTCGGCATAGACCTCCTCGGCCGTGGCGTGGGTGTGCAGGGTATTGAGGGCTTGCAGCACCATCTGGCGCTGAAGCGTGTTGCGTTTTGGCATGGCATTGGCCCTCTTTTTAAAATGCGCTCTTTTTCGATAAAATTTATTAATTGATAATTTCTATTAATAGAATACCACCGGCGGAAATCTTTGTCAAGGGAATTTTTGAAAATATTTTTGTCATCGGCGGCTGCACAAAGGGGACTTCCCGCAGCTTTCACCAAATTAACACCTTCTTCATTGAATGCATCCTTCCCCTATGCTATAATAACCGCATGGCGGTTATTATAGAGTTTAATGGCCCGCCTACGGCGTTGGCCAATGATAGCACTGCGTTTCACTTGTGCTATCATTACTTTGTTATAACTGCCCCGCGCTTTTGGCCCGGGGCGGGCGGCATAAAACGCCCTGGAATTCCCAGAATATAATAGGAAAGCTGACAGAGAAAGGAAGACCGCCCATGCCACAGGAACCAAGGCCCGAGGGCCAGCGCCTCTATATGGTCATCCCTTGCTACAACGAGGAGGAGGTCCTGCCCGAGACCGCCAAGCGGCTGCGGCAAAAATACGATACCCTGATCGCGGCCGGGCGGATCGCTAAGAATAGCCGGATTTTGCTGGTCAACGACGGCTCGAAGGACCGTACCTGGGAGATCATTGAGCGGCTGCATGGGAGCGACCCCGTCTTTTCCGGGATCAAGCTCTCCCGCAACCGCGGGCACCAGAACGCCCTGCTCGCCGGGCTGCTGACGGCCAAGGAGCACGCCGACCTCACCATCTCGATGGATGCCGACCTGCAGGACGACATCGGCGTGATCGACAAGTTCCTCGACGAATACTACCAGAACGGCTGCGACGTGGTCTATGGGGTGCGATCCTCCCGCAAGAAGGACACCTTCTTCAAGCGCGCCACCGCCGAGGGGTTCTATAAGTTTATGCGCCTGATGGGGGTGGACATCGTCTTTAACCACGCCGACTGCCGGCTGATGAGCCACCGGGCGGTCGAGGGGCTGGGGGAGTTCCGCGAGGTCAACCTCTTTTTGCGCGGGGTGGTGCCGCTGGTGGGCTACAAGAGCGCCGTCGCCACCTACGAGCGCAGCGAGCGCTTCGCGGGCGAATCGAAGTATCCACTCAAAAAGATGCTTTCCTTCGCCTTCGACGGGATCACCTCGTTTTCGATCAAGCCGATCCGGCTGATCACCACCCTGGGCGTGCTGATCTTCCTCTTCAGCTTCCTGATCCTTCTCTATGCGCTGATCCGCTGGGCCACCGGCAACACCGTCCCCGGGTGGACTTTTTTGATCTTCTCGATCTGGATGCTCGGCGGGATCCAGCTGCTCAGCCTCGGGGTGATCGGGGAATACGTCGGCAAGATCTACGCCGAGGCCAAGGCGCGACCGAAATACATCATCGAGACCTTTTTAAATGAAGATTAAAAAGGACACAGACAAGGTGGGTGCACATTGACGGTATATTATCTTCTCCTGCTGCTGATCGTCGGGCTGGGGCTTTGGATCGGCCGAGACGGCCAGGGCCGCGCAAAGCGCGCGCTCTATGTAGGGATCGTGACGCTGGCGCTCATTGCCGTGGCGTCGCTGCGCTACGGAATCGGGTTTGATTACCCAAACTACATCAAATACCTCTTTCCCCAAATCCGGGCGCTGCCCTGGGGGGAGCTTTTGTCCTCCCCGACCGAGCCGGGCTTCACCATCCTGACCAAGGCGCTGATGGCGATCAGCGACACGCCGTTCTTCCTCTATACGGTCTACGCCGTGCTCACCATCGGGATCGTGGGGTATGTCGTCTACCGGCATTCGGCACTGCCCTGGCTGTCGATGTTCTGCTTCGTCACGCTGCAATACTTCGCCTCGTCGATGAACCTCATGCGCCAGACCCTGGCCGCCGCCATCTGCCTGCTGGCCATCCCCTATCTGCAAAAGCGCAGGCCCCTCCCCTACTTTCTCATTGTGCTGCTGGCGGCCTCCTTCCACAAGACGGCGCTGATCCTGGTCGCGGTCTACTTTTTGACCCTGCTGCCCTTAAACCGGTATACCGCCGCCGCATACGCCGGGGGCGGGCTGCTGATTTTTCTCTTCTCCGATTTCCTGATGGAGCTGGCGCTGCGCTTCACGAACAAGACTTACACCGCCGGTACCGTCTTTTACGAGGGGAGCTCGTTTTCCTACATCGTCATTTTGATCCTGCTGGCGGCCGGGGTGCTGCTGGCCGGGAAACGGCTGCTTATAAAGGATGAACGAAACGTCGTCTACCTCGACTATATGATCTACGGGATCTTCTTTTCCGCCTTGATCGTGCGCCACTCGATCGTCGAGCGGTTCGCCCTCTATTTCATGATGGCCCTGATCCTCACCGTGCCCATGATGGTCCTCTCCCTGCGCCCGGACGAAAACGCACCGGTTAAGAGCGACGGGAAATTCCGCAGCGACAAGGCCAAGGCCGCCTACGAGCGGGGGCAGCGCCAGGTCTACTATTCGGTGCTCGCGGGGGTGTGCGTGCTCTGCTTCGTGCACTTTTTGCTGGCGGCCAACTACAAGTTCCACAACACCTATCCCTATTACTCCATCTTTTCGGATGAGGCCAGGAGCGGGCAGGAGATCGTCTACATCCCCTACGGCTCGGACGAACCCTTCCAGGGGCTGTATGTGGAGGAGTAGCGGATGAAGGAAGTCACCATTGGGAAAAACGACGCCGGGCAGCGGCTGGACAAGTTCTTATTTAAAACCTTCCCCGACCTGCCCGCCTCGATTCTCTATAAGTCGATCCGCCTCAAACGGATCAAGGTCGGCGGCAAGCGCGCCGCGATCGGCCAGGTGCTCTGCGAGGGCGACCGGCTGCAGCTCTACGTCAACGACGAATTCCTCGGCCAGGCGCAAAAGCGGGAGCTCTTCCACGCGGTGCCAAAGGCGCTGGAAATCGTCTACGAGGACCAGAACCTCCTGCTGCTCGACAAGCCCGCGGGGCTCCTCTGCCACGAGGACCAGCGCGAGCGGCGGGACACGCTCGTCAACCGGATGCTACGCTACCTCTACGAGAAGGGCGAATACGACCCCGCCGCCGAGCAGAGCTTCACCCCGGCGCTCTGCAACCGGATCGACCGCAATACCGGGGGGCTGGTGATCGCCGCCAAGACGGCGGCGGCGCTGCGGGAGATGGACGAGCTGCTGCGCAGCCGCGGGATCGAGAAGCAGTATCTGTGTATCGCGCTCGGGCGGCTGCCGAAGGAGCGCGACCTGCTGCGCGGCTACCACACCAAGGACGAGGCGAAGGGCCTCGTCAAAATTACCCCCACCCCGCGCGAGGGGGCGCGCACCGCGCTGACCGAATACCGGGTGCTGGACTGCAAGGACGGGCTCTCGTTGCTGCTCGTCACCCTGCACACCGGGCGCACCCATCAGATCCGCGCCCATCTGGCTGCGGTCGGCCACCCGCTGCTGGGGGACACCAAATACGGCACCGCGAAGCAGAACGAGCGCTATGGCGAGCGCCGGCAGATGCTCTGCTCGTTTTCGCTGCGCTTTCCCGACCTGCCGCAGCACAGCGCGCTGCACGCGCTGTCCGGGCGGCGCTTCCAGGTGGGGCAGGTGGAGTTCCTGTCGCGTTACTTTACGGACTATCAAAACTTTCCAATAAGGGGAACAGAGGATGAATGTTAAAATCGACCGCAGCCGCCGTCCGAGGCGCAATTACACCGTTTTGGTGGCGGTGATCGCCATTTTGCTGGCGATCATTATCCCGACCGGGCTGATCCTGCTCAAAAACGGCTTTCAAAAAGAGAACCCCCTGCCGCCCGAGGAGCCCGAAAGCCTGCCCTCCTCCAGCGAGGAGTCCTCGTCCGAGCCCGAGGAGGAGCCGGTCTTCAACCTCTCCTCCCTCTACCTTGGGGTGCCCGAGAGCGCGCAGGTCGAGCAGAGCTATTTCGACGATGCGGCCTTCTTCGGGGATTCGATCACCAACGGGATTTCGGTTTACGCCTTCATGTCCAATGCCGAGGTGATCGCCGCCACCGGGGTCAACCCGGACAGCGTGCTCACCAAGGAGGCCGTCCCCGTCGAGGGCGAGGAGCAGCGGATCACCATGATCGAGGCGCTGCGGCGGGCCGACCCCAAAAAGATTTACATCCAGCTGGGGGCCAACTGGGTGGGGACCAACACCGGGATCGACAAGGAAACCTTCCTGCACCACTATCGCGACATGCTGCGCCGGATCCGCAGCGAGCACCCGCAGAGCGTCGTCTACCTGCAGTCGATGTTCCCGGTCTCCCGTGCCTTCTCCTCCAACGAGAACGGCAAGAACGGGAACGGCCTGACCATCGAAATTATAAAAGATTATAACGAGTCGCTGCGCCAGCTCGCCAGCGAGGAAGCGGTCTTTTATCTGGACATCTACCCCGCCCTGGCAGACGAGGAGGGATACCTCCCCGACGACGCGACCGCCGACGGCATGCACCTGACCTCGCAGTATTACGAGCACTGGTTCCATTTCCTGCGCACCCACACCGTCGAGGGGGCGATCACCGCCGCCGGGTTTGACCCCGGGCGGGAGCTGGTCTTCCCCGCCCCGCCCGAGCTCCCCAAAGAGGAAACGTCCTCCAATGAGTCCGCGTCCTCCTCGGAGGACGCGACCTCTTCACAGGATGAGAGCTCCTCCAGCCCTGCCCTGCCGGAGGGCTCTTCCCCTGACGAGCAGGCCGTGCAGGCCGCCGCCCAGGACTCCGTGAGCGCGCAGCAGCAGTCCGCGGAACCGTCCGACGAAGAGCCGGTCATCCTCGACGAGGACGGCGAAGCGCTCCAGTAGCCATCAAACAAACCGCCCGCCCCCGGCAAGAGCCGGGGGCGGGCGTTCGGTTTTTTGTACTTTTAGCGGCTGAGCACCCGCCCGTCGGTGGAAAGGACGTCCACCTGCCAGGGGATGACCTTCCCGCTTTGCCGTAGCGCCTCGCGCACCGCATGCTCAATCCCGCCGCAGCAGGGCACCTCCATGCGCACCACCCGCAGGGAGCGGATGTCGTTTTGGCTGAGGATCTCGCTAAGCTTCTCGGCGTAGTCGCACCCGTCGAGCTTGGGGCAGCCGATCAAGGTCACCCGCCCGTCCATGTACCGGCCGTGGAAATCCCCGCAGGCGTAGGCGGTACAGTCGGCGGCGATCAGCAGGTCGGCCCCGTCAAAGTAGGGCGCGCGCACCGGCATGAGCTTTATCTGCACCGGCCACTGGCGCAGCGCGCTGAGCGTATCGCCCCCCGGCCCAAAGGCTGGGGGATTCCCGGCGCCCGGGGCTGTTTCGCGCCCCGCCCGCTCCAGGACCCGGCTTTCACTGCCCGGGCAGCCGCAGGGAAGCCTCTCCCCGTCCGCCCCGGCTTTTTCATGGTTCGCCGCAGCCCCGGCCTTTGCAGATTGTGCGGCTTTCACGGCCGCTTCATCGTAGGCCGGGGCCTCGCGCTCCTCGAAGCTGATCGCCCCGGTGGGGCAGGCGGGCAGGCAGTCGCCCAGCCCGTCGCAGTAATCCTCCCGCAGGAGCCTGGCCTTCCCGTCCACCATCCCGATCGCCCCCTCGTGGCAGGCCTTGGCGCAGATACCGCAGCCGTTGCAGCGCTCTTCGTCTATCTTGATGATCTTCCGTTTCATTTTTTATTACCTTCCTTTCTGATACACAAAACCATTCCCTTGCCTTTCCACGGCTATCATACTATACTAAAGCCGGAATGTATGTTGTTTTTCCAACAAATCTAAAAAATTGAGGAGCATCCTTATGCTGGAATACCAGGAAATCATCTTAAACGCCCCCCTCTTTCGCGGGATCGGGGCCGAAGAGCTCCCCGCCCTGCTGCAGGTCCTGCAGGGGCGGGTGCGCCGCTTTGGTGAGGGCGAGCTGCTCTTCCTGGCGGGCGAGGCGGCGCACAGCGCCGGGCTGCTGCTCGAGGGGCGGCTGCTGCTCCTGCGGGAGGAGTACGGCGGCAGCCGGACCTTGCAAGCGCAGCTTTCGCCCGGCGAGCTCTTCGGGGAGAGCCCGGCCCTCCTCCCGGACGGGGCGGGCCGGCTGCCGGTGACGGTGCAGGCGGCGGCTCCCAGCACAGTGCTGCTGCTGGAGCTCGGCCGCACGGTGGGCGGATGCCCGGGGAGCTGTAAGTGCCACCAGAAGCTGATGGAAAACCTGCTGGAGGTGCTGGCGCAAAAAAACCTGCTGCTCAACCGCAGGCTCGGGCATCTCTGCCGGCGCACCACCCGCGACAAGCAGCTTTCCTTCCTCCACGAGCAGGCGGCGGCAGCCGGGAGCAACGCCTTCGCCATCCCCTTTGACCGGCAGCAGCTGGCCGACTACCTCTGCGTCGAACGCAGCGCCATGTCGGCCGCCCTCTCCCGCCTGCGGGAGGAGGGGCTGATCAGCTATCGGCGCAACCGCTTCTGGCTGACCGGAAAATGAACCGCAACCGACCGCGGCCGTCCCAAAAAGGACGGCCGCGGTTTCTTACCCGGTATGAGGGTTTTTTCTCCCGGTTCGCCCTTTTCCCCTAATATCAGTCATAAATTCCCCCTCATTTTGGTGATAGGTGTCCGCGCTATGACCACAGATGTGAATTTTTTTACTTTTCCCCATAAAATTCTATAAATTTGTATCGAATCACAGTAGAATAAAAGATAGAATGTAATTATAATAATAAATAAGGAGTGAAATCCAAGAATCTTCCGTGTATTTTGTCAAAATACTAAGTTTCTTACGACTACAATGTAAAAATTGACACGATTCGACAAAGTACTCCCTGCGATGCGCAGGATGAGAAAGGACAGCTCGGCGCTATGGACAACATGGAAAGCATCACCCAACGATTCATCGGACTGGTCCGCCCCCTGGTGGGCGGGCGCGCGGTCTACGTCGCGGACCAGGACGCCATCATCACCGCCTCGACCGACCCGGGGCTGATCGGCCGCCGGCACGAGGGGGCGCGCGTGGCGATCCTCTCCTCCCAGATCGTGCGGATCTCGCAGCACGACCTGCCGCAGTATCCCGGCTCGGGCGAGGGGGTCATCCTACCCCTCAGCAGCCCGGACTGGCGCGGGGCGGTCGGCATCTGCGGCACGCCCGCCGAGGTGGAGGAGCAGGGCAATCTGCTGCGCCTCTGCCTGACGCAGCACCTCGAGCGCAGCGCTCTGGCTGGCTCCCAGCTTTATAAGGACTACCGCCAGCGGCTGCTGCAGCTGCTGATCTACGGCGAGTGCCCCGGACAGGAGCTGCAGCGCCTGTGCACCCTGCTTGGGGTGCAGCTGCAATTCCCCATGCGCGCGCTCGTGCTCTCCTCGGGCGGGCGCAGCATGATTAAAGACGGCTCGCTCACCGCGCTGCTGATCGACCGGGGCTTCATCAACCCGCAGCGTGACGTCTACGGCGTGGAGGGCGACCGGTTTGTGCTGCTGCGCTACGCGCCGCCGCCCGAGCCGGGCGAGCCGACGATCGCAAGGCAGCTCTATGACCTGGTGCGCGAGCACTTCATGGTCGAGCCGGTGCTCGCGCGCGGCGAGGCGTGCGAGGACTATCTGGGGCTTTGCGCGTCTTACCGCGAGGCCAACTGGCTCAGCCGGCTCGGGCAGGGGTACCGGGACATGAGCGACCGCGCGCAGGAGGCGCAATATCTGCTCGGGCAGGTGGACCCCGGGGCGTGCGAGCGCCTCATCGGCCCGATTTACCGCGACATGCGCCATCAATTCACCGGCGAGTTCGAGGACATCATCTCCACCATTGAGCTCTACTGCACCGGCGAGGGGCTGGCCGCCGCCGCCGGGCAGCTGCACATCCACAAAAACACCCTGATCTACCGGATCAAGAAGGTCTCCTCCATCGCCGGGGTCGAGAAGGAAAGCGCCTTCGTCAAGGAATTTTTCCTGCGCCTGCTGGTGCAGTACCACCGCCAGCACACCCGCAAGCCCTAGTTTGCAAATTTCCTGCGGCTGCGGTACAATCAGAAAAAACGCCGGAGGGGATGCCAAATGAGAAGAAGGGACCGTGCGCTGCCGGAGGACGAGGCGCAAAAAATCCTGCGGGAGTGCGAATACGCCTCCTTTTGTACCGTCGGCGCCGACGGCGCGCCCTACTCTGTGCCCGTCTCCCCCGTCCTGCTACAAGGGGCGGTCTACTTCCATTGCGCCAAGCAGGGGCAAAAGCTCGATAACATTGCGCGGGACCCGCGCGTCTCGCTCTGCTGCGTGGGCAAAACCCGGCTGCTGCCGGAGGAATTCTCCACCCTGTTCGAGTCGGCGGTCGTCACCGGGCGCGCCTCGATGGTGGAGGACGAAGCGCAGAAGGTCGAGGTGCTGCGGGCCATCTGCCAGAAGTATGCCGCCTCGAATATGCACAATTTCGAGCGGGAGGTCGCGCGCTCGCTGCACCGCACCGGGATCTGCAAAATCGAGATCGAGTCGGTCACCGGCAAGGCCAAGCGCACGCCGCGGGAATAAGCTGTAAATTGGCAAAGGCACGCACTTTTTAAAGTGCGTGCCTTTGTTTTTCCCATCGCTTAAAACCTGAAATTCACGTCAATCCTTTTCGCTCTCCCCGCCGCCGGACCCGGGCAGCGCGCCGGGGCGCATCCCCTCCAGCGTGCGCAGCTGGCCCAGCGCCAGCTCATGCAGCAGCACCAGCCGCTCGGACTGGCTCTTGCCCTGCCCGATCAGGATGGCGTTGTAGCTCTCGAGGTTGGCCAGCACCAGGAGCTGGTGCAGCCCCGCATCGTCGCGCAGGTTGCCCGCCCTTTTGGGGTTTTGCTCCCGCCACTGCCGGGCGGTCATTCCGAACAGGGCCACGTTGAGCAGGTCCGCCTCGCTGGCATAGGTCATCGACACCTGCGCGGGGGTCAGGCGCGGGGGCAGCAGATTTTGGCGGATCGCGTCGGTATGGATGCGGTAGTTGAGCTTGGAAATCTCCCGGTTGAGGTTCCACTCCAGCGACAGGCGGCTGTTTTCGTCGCTCTTGAGGCGCTTGTAGTCCTTGATGATGTAGAGCTTGAACTCGGCCGAGACCCAGGATGCGAACTCGAACGCGATGTCCGAGTGCGCGTATGTACCGCCGTACCGCCCGGCCTTGACCGTCATCCCGGCGGCACCCACCCCGGCAATCCACTTGCTGGGCGACATGGTGAACGCGTGCAGCCCGGCCTGCTTCCTAAACCCGTCGAATTCGACGGGTTTAAACCCGGGGTTGTGCAGGCTCTCCCACAGGCCAAGAAATTCCAGCGTATCCCGGCTGCGCATCCAGTTTTTGATCACGTCGTTCGGCTCGTCGCTGCGGTAGCGCGCGATGTCGGTCAGGGAAAGGTATTCGTTTTGGAAATCGGAAGTGTAGATGCGGATGTCCAGCCCCTTGGCGTGCAGGGTCTCCTGCACATTCTCCTTCGGCATGGCCGCTCCCCCCTTTTAGTTTTTGACGGCCGCCACCAGCAGCATCATCGGGCGGCGCATCTCGTCCGCCATCCCCGGCAGGGAGCGCATTTCCCGCGGGGGCTGCGGCTCCACGATCCGGCGCAGGGAAAGCCCGTTTTGCAGCAGGGTGTCGAGATAGGTGGTCAGGGTGCGGTGGTACTTCACCACATGCTCGCCGAGGAAGCGCGCATCCCGCTCCCCCTCGTAGTAGTAGTTGTCCACTGGGAAGTGCAGGATTTTCCCTTCCCCATCATAGTACCAGTCCTGGCTGCCCTCGGCGGTAAAGACGGGGTGCTCCACCGAAAAGACGAAGTCCCCGCCAACGCTCAGCCAGCCGGCGATCTTTGCCGCCAGCGTGCCGAAGTCGCACACGTAGTGTAAAGCCAAAGAGCTTAACACTACGTCGAAGCTCCCTGCGGGGAAGTCGAGGTCCTCCATCGCGGCAAGGCGGTACGCCACCTGCGGCGCCGCCGTCTTCTCCTTGGCCACCTCGAGCATCCTCTGCGAGATGTCGGTGCCCAGCACCGAGCGAGCACCCCCCTCGGCGGCATAGATGCAGTGCCAGCCGTAGCCGCAGCCGAGGTCCAGCACCCGCTTGCCCGCGAAATCGGGCAGCAGCTGCCGCAGCTGCTGCCACTCGCCCGCGCCCGAGAGCCCCTGCTGCGAGCGGCTCATCTGGCTGTATTTCTGGAAAAATATCGGGTCGTCATATTTGTTTTCTTTCATCGTAAACCTTTCCGCTACTCTTTTTTCGTCAAATGCCGGTAAGCGGATACCTTGCGGTATTTGCCCAGGTCCTCCCGCCGGCGGTATTCCCGGATAAAGTCGAGGTCGAAGGTGACGCAGAATACCCCGTCTTCCTCCTCGGGGGCGAGCAGCAGCGTGTTGTCCACCACCTGCCCCTCCTCATCGAAGGCCGCCGGGCTGAAGGCGCAGGAGCGTCCAAAGCGCTTGCCCGGGGGATTGGCCATCGCCACCCCGACCATATTCTCCATCGCGCGCACCGAAAGCTCCCGCAGCCTCGGGGCCATTTCGGAACAGTCGTTGGGCACCAAAATCAGCTCGGCCCCCACGAGCATGAGCTCTCTCGCACTCTCGGGGTACTCGCGGTCATAGCAGATCATCAGCCCGATCTTCACCCCGCAAAAGTCGGCGACATAAAAGCCCTCCCCGCTCTCCAGGTACTGTTCCCAGTCGAAGTCACAGGTATGTACCTTGCTGTAGGTGAGCGCGATCTCCCCGTCCTTCCCGATCAGAAAGGCGGTGTTGCGCGGGTAGCGCTCCCCCCTGCTGAAGCCGGTGATCACCGCGCCGATTGAGAGCGCCTTCGCCTCCTGGCAGACGCGCCGCAGCGGTTCGCTCCCGGGGGTCAGGGCGTTTTCACAAAAATCCTTAAAGTCCGGATGGTCCCCGATCTGCGAAAGCGGCGGCAGGCTCGTAAGGATTTCTGGCGGCTGGTAGCCGGTCAAAAAGCACTCGGGGAACAGTACGAGGTCGGCCCCCTGCTCCTTTGCCACGCGTAAGAAATGCAGCGCCTCTTCGGTGTTTTGCCGCCGGTCGGTGCCGCCCACCCGGTGCTGGACCAGGGCCAGTTTGAGCTTGTCCATTCTTGCCGCCTCACTTCTTTTTAAAGATAATCAGCTTGCTGAAGAGATAGTTGAGCACGATCACCACCACATTGGAGGCGATCTTGGCGATCATGTCGTTCTGCGCCAGCAGGTCGACCGCCACGAACATGAAGGCCATGTCGAACACTCCGCTGAGCAGCCGGCAGCCGAAGAAGAGGCCCATCTCCCGCGCAATGGCGGAAAACCCTTGTGACTTGCTCTCGAAGACCCAGGTGCGGTTGGTCAGGTAGGCGAAGAGCACCGAAAGCACCCAGGCCAGGGCGTTCGCCACCAGGTAATGGATGTGCAGCAGGTCGTTTAAAGCGAAATAGGAGACGATGTTGCACAGCGTGGTCAGCACGCCGAAGACCAGGTAGAGCAGGATCTCCCTGTACTTTTTCATCAGGTTCCAAATGGTTTCCAAAGTGCGAATACTCCTTAGCGATGATTTTGTTCGGGCGCGTCCACCCCTTCGGTGCTGTCCTTTAAAAACAGGATCTTGAAGGTGAGGAACATCAGCTTAAAGTCCATAAGCAGCGAATAACGCTCGATATAGAGCAGGTCCATGAGCAGCTTGTCCTCGGGGGTGGTGTTGTATTTTCCGTACACCTGGGCGTAGCCGGTCAGGCCGGCCTTGACCTTGGTGCGGTACTTGAATTCCGGGAACTGTTTGATGTTCTCCTCCACCAGCTCGGGGCGCTCGGGCCGCGGGCCGACCACCGACATGTCCCCGCGCAGGATGTTGATCAGCTGGGGCAGCTCGTCAAGCCGGGTCGCGCGGATCACCTTCCCCACCGGGGTGATCCGCTCATCATTTTTCTGCGCCAGCCTGGCCACCCCGTCGCGCTCGGCGTCCACGCGCATGCTGCGGAATTTGTAGAGCTCGAACACCCGGTCATGGTCGGTCAGCCGCCGCTGGCGGTAGAGCACCGGCCCGCCGTCGTAGAGCTTGATGGCGAGCGCCACCGCCAGCATGAAGGGCGAGGCGAGGATCAGCCCAAAGGCCGACACCAGGATATCCACCCCGCGCTTTAGGAGGCGCTGCTCGGTGGTCAGCTGATAGTTTTTACACAGCAGCACCGGGGAGTCGAAAATATGGGTGGATTGGGCGGTGCTGATGATGATGTCCTCGACATTCGGCACAATATAGACGCGCACCCCTTGCTCGTAGCAGAAGTCCACGATATCATTGCGCAGGTTGAGGTCGATGTCCGAGATCATCACCGTGTTGACCCGCAGGATCGCCCGCTTGATCTCCCCGGGGTCCTTTTCCTGGGTCATGATCCGCTGGAGCTTATACCGCTCGCGTATGCTCTTCACCCTCGCCGTGAGGCGCTCGGCGCGCTCAATGTCCCGGCAGATGATCAGCACGTCGCGCACCGGGTAGATTTTAAAGTAGACAAAATTGGAAAAATAGGTGATGACGGTGGTGGTGAAAAATTGCAGCAGCCAGAGCACCACCATGGGCGCCGCCTCGAGCATCCGCCGCCCGACCAGCGAGAGCTGCAGGTAGGTGACCACGTTGACGAAAACCAGCGCCAGGCCGTTGGAATAGAGCACCTCGCCGTAGCGGGCGCTGCCGGTCTTGAAGCCGCCGTACATCGAATTGAAGGCGAAGTAGACCAGGCAGTAGATCAAAATCACCACAAAGTTCCCCTTGTAGTAAAAGCGCGTCTGCGTGTAGCTGACATCCCAGATGAGCAAGAACAGCCCCGTGACCGCCAGCAGCAGCAAAAGGCGGCATAGCAGCATGATGGTGCGCCGGTACTTGTAGCGTTTCTTCTGCTGTTCCAAGCCGATCCCCCTTTCCCGGTAAAAAGCGAAGCCATGGATTCTTTTATTTTACCCCATCCGACAGCATTTTACAATCAAAACCGGGTATTTTTTCCTGCCGGACGGCATAGAAATAGTGTTGAACCGGCGTTCGATCCATTCATAAGAATTATAACGCCCTTTAAAATTGGAAGAGCCCTTTCCAGAATCTGTTTTTTGATGTATACTAGAGGCAAAGACAAGCCATATCCGTGCGAAAGGGCAAGGAGGGAGGAACGAAAATGAAGAAAATTTTGTTCGTGGCGAGCGAATGCGTGCCTTTCATCAAGACCGGGGGCCTGGCCGATGTGGTGGGCGCCCTGCCGGGGGCGCTGGACAAGAGCCGGTTCGACGTGCGGGTCTTCCTTCCCGATTATGCCTGTATCCCCGCCCCGCTACGCGACAGCCTGCAATATGCCGGCAGCTTCCAGATGAACCTGGGATCCCTCGGCGAGCAGTATGTCGGGATTATGCAGACGGTGCGGGATGGTGTGACCTATTACCTGATCGACAACCAGCATTATTTCAGCGGCCCCACCCCCTATGGCGACCTGCGGTGGGACATTGAAAAGTTCTGCTATTTCTGCAAGGCGGCCCTGTCCATCCTGCCCTCCGTGGGCTTTCGGCCGGATGTGATCCACTGCCATGACTGGCAGGCCTCCATGGTCCCGGTCTTTTTGCATGAAATGTTTTTGGACAACCCCTTCTACCGGGGGATCCGCACCGTGGTGACCATCCACAACCTCAAGTTCCAGGGGGTCTGGGACATCCCCACCTTCCAAAAAATCACCGGCCTGCCCGAGCGGGTCTTCACCCCCGGGCGGATGGAATTCCATAAGGACGCGAACATGCTCAAAGGCGGCCTCGTCTATGCCGACCGGATCACCACCGTCAGCCCGACCTATGCCGAGGAGATCAAAATGCCCTACTACGGCGAGAAGCTCGACGGGCTGCTGCGCTCTAAGAGCGGTGACCTTTGGGGGATCCTCAACGGAATCGACTATGAAATCTATAACCCCGAGACCGACCAGAAGCTCTATGCCACCTACGGCAAGGACAATTTCCGCTCCGGCAAGGCCCAAAACAAGCGCCGCTTACAGCAGGAGCTGGGCCTGCCGCAGGACCCGGACGCGATGATGATCGGGATGATCACCCGCCTGACCGACCAGAAGGGGCTGGACCTCTTGGCCTATGTGATCGAGCGGCTGCTGCTCAGCCGGGTGCAGCTGGCGGTGATCGGCACTGGGGACGCGAAATATGAGAGCATGCTGCGCCACTTCGAGTGGACCCGTAAGGACAAGGTGTCCGCCTCGATCATGTTCGACGACACCCGCGCGCACCGGCTCTACGCCGCGTCGGACGCAATTTTGATGCCCTCGCTCTTCGAGCCCTGCGGCCTGACCCAGCTGATCGCCCTGCGCTACGGCAGCCTGCCCATCGTGCGGGAGACCGGCGGGCTCAAGGACACCGTGCGCCCGTATAACCGGTACGAGGGGACTGGCACCGGCTTCTCTTTTAGGGATTACAACGCCGACGACATGCTCAACACCATCTACTTTGGCGAGATGGTCTTCTACGACGACCGCCGCGCCTGGGACGTGATGGTCCGCCGCGGGATGGAGACGGACTTCTCCTGGAACACCTCGGCGCGCCGGTACGAGGAGCTGTATGACCAGCTCTCCTGAAAGCGGCAGCCCACATGCATTTCCGTGCGTGAAATGAGGCCGCTTTGGGCTCGCGCCGGGTACTGAACTGAAAAAAGGCAGGACGGGAAACCCGCCCTGCCTTTTCTATTTCGGTAGTCCTTTAACCGACTTTGCAAAATTACAAATTTTTCGGCCACAAACCGAAAAAAGATTCCTTTTTGCGCCGCGTTTTGCTATAATGGGAACAGAAATTTGATAATGAGACAGGAGCGTTGATTTATGATCAGCAGAGAGCGCGTCATCGAAATCCTCAAGGAGGCCGGCGTCCTGCTCGAGGGGCATTTCATTCTCACCTCGGGCAAGCATTCGGACAAGTACCTGCAGTGCGCCAAAATTTTCCGCAACACCCGCTACAGCGAGGAGCTCTGCCGCAGCCTGGCCGAGCAGTTCGCGGATGATCGGGTGGACGTGGTGATCGGCCCGGCGATGGGTGCGGTACAGATGGCCTATGAGGTCAGCCGCTCGCTGGGGTGCGAAAACTTCTTCACCGAGCGCGTCGAGGGCAAGATGGCCCTGCGCCGCGGGTTCGAGGTCAAGCCGGGGATGCGCTGCCTGCTGGTCGAGGATGTGGTCACCACCGGCGGCAGCGTCAAGGAGGTCGTCGAGCTTTGCGAGCAGGCCGGCGGCGTGGTGGTCGGGATCGGTTCGATCGTGGACCGCACCGGCGGCAAGGCCGATTTCGGCTATCCCTTCAAATCGGTCGTCTCCTTTGAGGTCAACGCCTGGGAGCCGCAGGACTGCCCGCTCTGTCGTGAGGGCAAGCTCGAGGCCGTCAAGCCCGGCAGCCGCTCCCTGACGAAATAGATGGCCTCCAACAATCCTCATAAGGGGCACCGCGAGCGCCTGCGCAGTCAGATCAAGGCGCGCGGGCTCGACGGGCTGCCCGAGCACAATGTGCTGGAATACCTGCTCTTCCCGCTCATTCCGCAGCGGGACACCAACGAGCTTGCCCACCGGCTGATCGGCGAATTCGGCTCGTTTAGCGGCGTGCTCGATGCGGGCTATGAGCAGCTGCGCACGGTGCAGGGCATGACCGACAACGCCGCGCTCTTTCTGAGCTGCCTGCCGGATTGCCTGCGCCTCTACGGCGAGGGCTGCCGCCGCCAGGACCGGGTTTTTAAAAACAGCGAGGAGATGGGCGAATACCTCAAGCAGCAGCTTCAGGGGCGCAGCGATGAAACGCTGATCTGCCTCTTCCTCGACCTCAAGTACCAGATGATCGACTGCCGCGTCATCTCGGAGGGCGTCCCCTCGATGATCAATTTCCCCATGGCCAAGATCGCCCAGCTCGCCGTGCGCCTGGGCGCGTCGATCGTCACGATCGCGCACAACCACCCCAGGGGCTTAGCCATCCCTTCCGTGGCCGACCGTGAAACGACCAGCCGGCTGCGCGAAACGCTCGCGAGGATCGGGATCGACCTGTACGACCACATCATCGTCGGAATAGACGACGAGTTTGTCTCGATGCGCGCTTCCAATTACTTTATAAAATAGCGGATAGAAAGAGCCCCGGCAAAGGGATTGATCCTTTGCCGGGGCTCTCTTTTCGTTTGTGCGGTTTAGCGGTTGAGGTTGGTTTCGATCATGTCGTTGCCTTCCATCTCCATGGTGGCAAGCGCGGTGTCGATGTCGCCGGTCTCAACCATCTGCTGCAGCTGCTGACGCACGATGGTGTAGATCAGTTGCGAGGAGTCGAGGGTATAGGCGCCGTCCTCGTTGCCGTACTGGAGGATGTCCTTGGAGACCGCCAGCGCCTTCTCAACCGAGCCGACGTTCGGGTCGTATTCGAGATCGGCATTGGCCTCCTTGTGGGCGGCCAGCGAACCGACGCCCAGGGCCCAGGAACCGATCTGCTCAGGGGTGGTCATCTGCTTGACGAACTCCCAGGCGGCGGGCTTGTTCTTGCTCTCGGCCGAGACGATGTAGCCCCAGCCGCCGGTGGCCATGCAGTACGGATCGCTGCCCTCAACCATGGCGGGCATGTTGAAGTACTGGTAGTTCATGTCCGGCGCGTCGGTCGCGAGGCTCCCGGCGTACCAGGGGGCGCCCATGACCATGGCCGCGGTGCCCTGGATGAAGAGCTCATACCGGCTCGCGCCGATGTCGCAGATCACGTCCGGGTCGGCGGGGTTGGCGTACTTGAGCATGAACTCAGCGGCCTTTTTGGCCTCGGGGGTGTTGAAGTGCACCACGCTGTTGGCCTCATCGCGGTAGTCGCCGCCGTTCTGCCAGATCAGGGAGACGAACATCGCTTCCCACTGGGCGTAGGCGTAGGCCAGGCCCGACTGGGTGATGGTGTCGCCGCTCTTGACGGTCAGCTCCTTGGCGAAGGAAAGCAGCTCATCCCAGCTCTTGGGGCCGTTGTTCTCGACCCAGCCGTCGGGCAGGGTCTTGCCCATCTTCTCGAGCAGGTCCATGTTGACGAGCAGGCCCGGGCTCTCGACGTTGATCTCGGCCGGGATGCAGTAATACTGGCCTTCAAACTCCTTGTTTTTGAGCGCGCCCTCATAGAACTTCGCCTGCATGTCTTCCTTGGAATAAACGCTGTCCGGCACCGGATCGAGCTTGCCGGCCTTGGCCCAGTGGGTAATCCCCTGCCAGGTCTGGGCGACGTCCGGCTGCTGGCCGGCGGCATAGGCCTGGGTGAGCTTGTCGGCGAACTGCGGGAAGTACTCCACCTTCACCTTGATGTCGGGGTTCTGCTGCTGGAACGCCTCGATCGCCGGATCGAACCAGCCCTTCCAGGGCGCGGTGTCCTGGGTCCAGAACACGATCTCGCCCGCAGGCGCGGCACCTTCGCCGCCCTCGCTGGCCTCGCCGCTCGCGGCGGGGGTTGAGCCCTCGGCCGCGGGCTCCTTGTTGCCGCCGCACCCTGCGAACAGGGACACGCTCAGCGCGCCCGCCAGAATCAGGGCAAATACTCGCTTCATCATAAAATAACCTCCATTGTCAATTTTTACTGACTTTTTATTCTTCCCTCATGAAGCGATACCGCCCCACGGGTATGAATACATTTTAATTTGCCGCGAAGCGGCACCTTATTGAGATGTTTTGCCCGAAGGGGCAAAACGCGGACATGTCCGCTCCCCACGGGGGAAACGCCTCCTTCGGAGCCGTCCGGGGGGCTGTGTCCCCCGTGATAGCTCACTAGGGGATGGGCGGCGTGTGAAAGGGTTTACCCTTTCACGCCGCCCATGGTGAGTCCCGCCACAAAGTTCTTTTGCGCCAGGGCGAAGATCACGCAGACCGGGGCCACCACCATGGTGGCGCAGGCCATCATCAGATCCATCTGGCTGCCGCGGTCCGAGTTGAGCGCCGACATGCCCACCGGGAGGGTGAACAGGTCGCGGCTGTTGACCGAGATCAGCGGCCAGAGGAAGGAGTTATACGAGGCCATGAACAGGAAGATGCACAGCGCCGCGGCAGCCGGACGCACCATCGGGAAGATGACCGAGAAGAAGGTGCGGTACTGCGAGCAGCCGTCGATCTCGGCGGCCTCGATATAATCGGTCGGGATATCCTGCATGAACTGGCGCATGAGGAACATGCCGAAGATGTTGACGAAGTACGGCACGGTCAGCACCAGGTAGGTGTTGGTCCAGCCGAAGCCCACCATGATCCGGTAGAGCGGGATCATCAGGGTGTCGTAGGGGATCATCATGCAGGCCATCAGCAGCCAGAAGAGGAGCTCCCTCCCCTTGAACTGGTATTTGGCGAAAACATAGCCGCTCAAAGCACTTGTGAAAACACCCATCACCGTGTTGAGCAGCGCGGTGACGACGCTGTTGAAATAATACCTTCCAAAGGGCATCTGCTCGAAGACCCTGGCGTAGTTGGAAAATTCCATCTTCTGCGGCCAGAAGGTCGGGGGCATCTGCATGAGCTCGGTCTGGCTCTTAAGGGAGGAGACGACCATCCAGTAGATGGGCACCAACACCGTCAGGGTGCCGACGAGCATCACCACCAGCGCGACATAATAGCCGGCGCCATGCTTCTTTTTCTCGGAAAGATTCTTTTCTTTCATTGCAATTCCCCTCCTCTCCTAGCTTCTCTTCTTGGGCTTGCGTTCCCGGGTCAGCAGCGACTGGATGACGCTGACCACCAGGATGATTGACATCAGCAGCAGGCTCATCGCCGAGGCGTAGCCGATGTCGCTGTTGTTGATGCCCCTCTTCATAATGTGCATCATGAGCACCATTGTCGAGGTTCCGGGGGTCCCCTTCCCTTCGGTGAGCACCTGGATCGGGGTAAAGATCATGAAGCCGTTGATGGTCGCCATGATGCAAACGAACAGGATGTTCTGCTTGATCAGCGGCACGGTGATCTTAAAGAATTTTTCCATCCCATTGGCCCCGTCGATGTCCGCCGCCTCATAGAGCGAGGGGTCGATCCCCTGGATGGCGGCGAGCAGGATGACGGCATAGTAACCGAAGATTGACCAGATCTGGATGACGGCGTAGCAGATCAGCGCCTGCGAGGCCGAGTTGATGAAGCCCTGCGCGGGCAGCCCCAATGCGCCGAGCATGGCGTTAATCAGGCCGTAGTTCTGATGGTACAGCCATTTCCAGACCAGCGAAATGGCAACCGCCGAGAGGACGGAGGGCAGGAAGTACACAAAGGTGTAAAATTTCTGCCACTTCGAGGTCATGGCGTTGAGACCGTTGGCCAGCAGCACCGAAAGGATCACAGTGGTGGGTACGATGTAGAGCACCGCCATTACGGTGTTGCGCAGCGCGATGGGTAAAATCGGGTCGGCGGTAAACATCTTGATGTACTGGTGCAGCCCTACGAACTTGTAGTCCGGATAGGCCATATGCGCGTTGGTAAAGCTGTAGATCACCACCATCACGATGGGCAGGAACATGAAGATAAAGAACCAGACCAGCAGCGGGATCAGGATGCTCGCCACAAACGCACGGCGCTTGAATTGGCGCTGATGGATCAGCTCCTTAAAGGGCACCTTGCGTCTTTGCCCCTTTGACGCGGGAGACTTTGACGCGGTAGGTTCTTTTGCCAATAATTTCGCTTCACTCACAGAGTTTCACTCCCTCATAAAAGTTATTTGAGTTCGACCGCGTAGGTGAAGAAATCGTCCCGCACCACGCTGTTGCAATATTCGATCAGCTGGGCCCCGGCCCAGGTCTGGCGCTGCAGGTTGATCGCCGGCCGCCCGGCCGGCAGGCCCATCAGCCGCCCCTCGGGCGCGGTGAGCGCCGCGGCCCGAAACTGCTCCACCGCCCGGTCGGGGTAGACCCCCAGCAGGCGCAGGGAGCTGTAGAGCCCGTTGGTTTTCACCATCTCGGCGGTGAGCGCCGGGGTGAGCGAACGGGGGATGTATGAGACCTCGATCGCGTAGCAGACCTCGTCCATCAGCCGCTGGCGGCGGATACAGAAGACCTGCTCCCCCGCGCGCAGCTCGAGCCTGTGGCGCACTGCCTCCTCCGGCGTCAGCGCCGAAAAGGACAAAAGTTTGGCCACCTCGTTCATCCCCCGGCGGCGCAGCTCGTCGCCAAAGGAATAGAACTTGGAGAGCTTCTTTTCCATCGTCGCGCGCCGCACAAAGGTCCCCTTGCCCTGCACCCGGTAGAGGTAGCCCTCGTTTTGCAGATCGTCCAGCGCCTTGCGCACCGTGATCCGGCTCACGCCGTAGGTTTCGCACAGCTCCCGCTCGGGAGGCATTTTGAAGTCCGGTCCCCACTGCCCGCTTTGTATCTTGTGCAGCAGGTCTTCCCGCACCTGGTAGTACAGGGCCACTGGCACCTGGCGCGCCAGGGCGTGACCCGTAAGGTCAACCGACATACCGCCTCACCCCCTTTTCATCTCCATGGCCATGGCCGAAGGAGGACACAAGGATCTCCAATCGAATCCGCTTACAGATCGTATACCGTCACGCCCTTGACCACCCGGTTGACGTCCCCCTGCGGGCAGGGATTGTCGGTGGTGATCCCGAGAGCGAGGGATTTTTGCAGCCCCAGGCACTGCGCGAAGAGCAGGGAAGCGACCAGCGCCCCGGCCTCCTTGGGAAGCGCCATCTGCGGCAGCTCGTAGCAAACCTTCATATCGGCGCTCTCGATCCCGCTCGTACCCTTCTCCCCGACCAGGACCACCTTGTTCCCCTTGCGCTCGGCGATCAGCTCGCGGCAGAGGTCCTCGTCATACCGGCGGGAGAACGGGTCGCTCGAGAGGAAGTGCACCGTCACGGCGCTGTCGCAAAGCACCGTCTTTGGGCCATGCCGGAAGCCGGTGGCGGAATCATAGTTGGTGTTGACCTGCCCGTGGCTGAGCTCGAGCGACTTGATCGCGCCCTCGTGCGCGAGGCCCTTCATCGCCCCGCTCCCGAGGAAGATCAGCCTGTCGTAACCGGCCTTTGCCAGCTCTTCGGCGGCCAGGGCGATGGAATCGAGCTGCAAAGCCATTTTGGCGCTCAGCGCGCGGATGTCCCCGACCGCTTTGTCCAGCTCCTGGTAGTGGAATGCGGCCCAGGCGGCGAGCAGCATGCAGCTCACCGAGCTGGTCATCGCGAAGCCCTGGTCACAGGAGCGCGCGGGCATCAGCAGCGAGAGGGTGTCGGGCAGGGTGGTGGCGCACCGGTCCAGGTGGCTGCCCTTGCCGCAGGTGATTACCAAATTGTAGAGGTTGTGAATCTTTTTGCGGGCGTACTCGATGGTGCCCACGCTCTCGGGGCTGTCGCCCGAGCGCGCGAAGGACACGAGCAGGGTCGGCACGTCGAAGAGGCAGCTTTCGGGCGACGAGACGATGTCGGTGGTATGTACGCATTCGGCGCGAAGCCCCTTCTCACGGCCCACGAGCGCCGCCGCCATCTCCCCGATGAAGGCCGAGCTCCCGGCCCCGGTGAAGACGATCCGCAGCCCCGGCACCGCCAGCACCTGCCCGAGGAAGGAGGAAATCTCCCCCGCACGCTCCTGCAGCATATCGGCAAGCTCGTTCCAGAGCTCGGGCTGCTGGGCGATCTCGGTCGCGGTGAGCAGGGCGGTGCGCTGTTCAAAGTAAGCGGCGTCTTTGCCGCCAAGTAATGTTTTCATCATTGGTTCAGCTCCCATTTTTCGTTAGGGGTCTCGCCCGTCAGATCAGCCGGGACTTGACTTCCTTGCCCTCGAGCAGGTCGGCCATGTTGTAGGCCGACTGCATGGCCACGTTGTGGATTTCCCGGTCGGCCAGGCCCGCCATATGCGGGGTCAAAACGGTGTTCGGCAGCGAGAAGAGCTCGCTTTCCAAAAGGGGCTCCTCCTCGTACACATCCAGCGCCGCGCCCGCGATCTTCCCTTCACGCAGGATCTTGGCAAGGGCCTTGGTGTCCACGATCGGCCCGCGCGAGCAGTTGACCAGAAACGCCTGCGGCTTCATGCTGCGAAGGCTCTTCTCGTTCATCAGGTGGTGGGTCTCATCGGTCAGCGGGCAGGTGATCACCACGATGTCGCTCTGCGTGAGCACTTCTTGCAGCGGCAGATAGCGCACGCCGTATTTCTCCACCAGCTCGGCGTTTTCATACGGGTCGTAGGCCAGCACATCCATCTCGAAGCCCTGCGCGCGGCGCATAACGCCCTGGCCGATGGCGCCAAGCCCCAAAATGCCCAGCGTCTTGCGGGAGACGGCGCAGCCGCGCGCCACGCCCTCGCACCACCTGCCGGCGCGGATGTTTTGATCTCCCTGCGGGATCCGGCGCATGAGGGAGAGGATCTGCCCCCACGCGAAATCGGCCACCGCGTCGAAGTTCTGCCTGGGCACGTTGCAGGCGACGATCCCCGCGCGCTCGAGCGCCGGCAGGTCGAGATGGTCGCACCCGGCGCAGTTGAGGGAGATGTAGCGCAGCCCCTCGCACTGCTCGGTAAAGGGGGCGCCGATCTCGATGTCCGCCCCCATGAGGATGCCCTCCGGCTTCTCGGGCAGGGCGTTCCAATAGTCGATCAGCTCCTGCTGTCCCCAGCCCTTGCGCTCGCTCTCAGCCAGCAGGATGGGCTCGACCCCGCGCTCCCGCAGTGCCTCGAAGGCCTCGGGCTCCTGCTCGAAGGAGAAGGAGACGATCAATGCTTTCTTTGCCACTTTACTCACTCCTCCTTATTTATATTGCGGCAGGTACTCGCCGTGCTCGGCGATGAAGTCGTCCACCAGCGCCTCGGCGACCTTCCAGTCGCTGAGAGCGCCGTCGAGGAGCATGGCCTCGACCCACAGCTTGCGGTCCCCCGTCAGCGCCGCCTGCACGGTGGGCTCGACCGGGGCCAGGCGCCGGGCGATGATGCCGGAAAGCTCCGGGCTAAAGCCCTCCACCTTTACAGGCAAGAAACCGAGGCCGGTAGCCGCCGCGGGCAGCTCGAGGACGGCGTCCTTCGGGAGGGAGTCGACCGCCCCGTCGTTCGGGACGTTGACCGAGAACATCTTGCGCTCGTCGTTGAGGAGCGAGCGGATCATCTGCACGAGCTGCTCATGCTCGCCGGAGGAACGGGCGAACATCTCGGGCGCGACCTCGCCGTCGCCCTCACCCTGCTCAAACATGCTGCGGTAGGTATTCTCGCCGCGCTCGAGCACCTTGTCGATCGGGTAGGCGTCCACCCCGAACACGCTGCCGTAGTAGTTCCCTTCGGGGAAGCGCTCGGGGAAGAACTCGACCGCGTGCCGGTCCAGCACCGCCGGCAAGGCGCCGTAGCGCTCAAAGAGGTCCCAGGAGAAGGGGTTGTCGAGGTGGTTGGGGATCTCCTTGTCGGTCAGCTCGGGGTTAAAGAAGTTGTATTTGTGCCCGCCGGCCTTGGCGGCCTCTTCCTTCTGCTTCCGGATGATCTCCAGCAGCTGGGGCTTCACGTCCTTGCCGTCGAGGCGGATGTCGTAGAGGAAGGTCAGGTGGTTGAGCCCCACGCCGACGGTGGAGATCCGGCTGACGTCCACGCCGAGCATGCGCGCCAGGTAATTCTCCCCGTAGATCACCCCGTGGCAAAGGCCGACGAGCTTCATGCCGGTGGCGCGGCGCACGGCGGTGACGATCGAGGTCATGGGGTTGGAGTAGCTGAAGAAGTAGGCGTCCGGGCAGAGGCGCTTGACGTCCTCGGCGATGGCGATCATCGCGGGGATCATCCGCTGGGCGCGGGAGATGCCGCCCGGCATGATCGAGTCGCCCACCGGCTGGTAGATGCCGTACTTGCGGGGGATCTTCACGTCCGCCTCCCAAGCCTTGCGCCCGCCCACCGCGATGGTGACCACCACCATGTCCGCGCCCGGCAGCAGGTCGCAGCGGTCGGTGGAGGAGGAGATCACAATATCCGCGCCCCTCTGCTGGACCATCTTCTTGGCGAGCTTGGTGATGGATTCGAGGACCGGCGGGTTGATGTCGCACAGCGCGATCTCCCATTTCCCGGAGTCGAGCTGGATGAAGTCGGCGATCAGGCCCTTGGTGAAGACGGCGCTGCCCGCGCCGATCAGGACGATCTTTTTGCGTTCGCTCATAGTATCGAAATCCTTTCTCATTACAGTTGAATTTAAAATGCGCCGCAGGTACCTTATTGAAATCCTGAGGCCCACTGGGCCGAAGGGTGAACGTGTTCACACCTTACCAGGAGCCCACGAGGGGCCGTGCCCCTCGTGATTACGAACCAGAGTTTTTAGACGCGCGCCGCTTCCAGTAGATTTGTAATACAAGTGTCTAAAAACTCGGCCAATTTTGCTACTTGTCCCCGGTGATCCAGGGAGTTGAGCCGCTCAATGTCCGCGGCGGGCATGAACATCTTGATGAACGGCGGGTCCTTCTTGCTCAGCTCATAGGCCGGATCCTCTTTGATCCCCGCATATGCGCGGTCATAGCAGCCGGGATGGTTGAGCTTGTCGATCTCGGCGAATATCCCGTAAGGGGTCTTTTTATAGCTGTAGATCGCCCCGAAATAGGGGTACAGGTCCTGCTGCCCGTCCCGCGTCTTGACGAAGCAGCGGTACCCGGCGGCGTACTGGCCGAAGTTGTCCGGGCACTTGCGGTCCGGCTCGATGGTGTAGCGCTCGCTTTTGATCGAGACGACCGCCTCCTCGAAGGCACAAGCCAGCTTGTAGTCTTCCGCAAGGTCGCAGAGTTTGAGCGAGAAGCCCGCCTGGCATGCGGCGGCGGCGATCGCCTCGGCGCACTCTTTTATGTAGTCCGAGATGGCCTTGACCTGCTCGCCGCGCTTCTTCCCGCACAGCGCGTCAAAGGCGTCCTGCGGCATGAAGAGCTTGAGGTAGTCGTCCTCGTCCCGGCTGATCTCGTAGCGGCTGCCCTCCCCCAGATTCTCCCACACGATGGGGAACGAAGCGGGGTTGCTCCTTTTATCCAGCTCGACCATCAGCCCGGTTCTCGTCTCGGGCAGGTAGATCAGCCCGATATGCAGATAGAACTTCTCGTCGGTCTCCTTGTTTCTCATGTGGCAGCGGCTGCCGTACCAGTGGCGGCCGATCGAGTCGCGCGCGCCCCGGTCGGGGACAAGCTCCACGGTTTCGCTTCCGACCGATTTGATCGCGTCGTCCAGCACATCTCCAAAGCGGTGCAGGCTCATCAGCTTTTCCATGTCAACGTGGAAGGCGTCGTTCATAATAATCTTTCCTTTCCAGGTATTGTGTCGCGGCTATCTTTCCCGGGGAACCCCTTGATAGGGTTCCCCACGCCCCGACAGTCCACCGGACTGCCGGGCCTCCCCTCCTGATCTTTTTAAGGGTCGGCGTTTCGTGCCGTGCGCGGCACGACCAAAGGCGCCGCCTTTGGATGTGGCGATTTTTTGAAAAAAATCGAGTAAAACTTGTTGTTTCAGGCCGCGGCCAAAGGCTAAACGGCGGTCAATCGCGGTTTAACATTTTCCAGGCGTAGTCCGGGTTCTGCACGCAGAACTTTCCGCCGGTGATCTCCAAGAACATCCCGGTCAGGTAACTGGCTGCGTCCGAGCAAAGGAACGCCACCGCGTTGCCCACGTCCTGCGGCTCGCCCAGCCGCCGTAAGGCGATCTGGCTTTGCAGCGCGTCGCCCCGCTCGTCGATGACCCCCTGGGTCATCCCGGTGGCGATCACCCCGGGGATGAAGCCGCAGACCCGAATGTGGTAGGGGGCCAGCTCCGCCGCCAGGGTCTTGGTCAGCGAGTAGACCGCCGACTTGCTGGCGGCATAGGCCCCGCTGCCCGCACTGCCCAGGATGGCGGCGTAGGAGGCGGCATTGATCAGCACCCCGCCCCCGCGCTTGCTCATATACTTCTGCGCTTCCCTGCCGCACAGGAAGACCGAGCGCAGGTTGACGTTCATCACCGTGTCCCATTCCCCGGCGCTCATCTCGCACAGCGCCTTCTGCGGATAGATACCGGCGTTTGAAACGAAGATATCCACCCCGCCGAAATGCTCCTCGGCGGCTTTAAACATCCCCTGTACCGAGGCTTCGTCCGACACGTCGCAGGGAATTGCCAGCACCTCACCGAAGCGGGAGAGCTCCTGCTTTGCTTCCTCCAGCCGCTCGGCGCTGATGTCGCTGATGAAGACCTTGCAGCCCTCCGCGAGCAGCGCCTTCGCAATGGCGAAGCCGATTCCCTTAATGGAGGCCGCGCCGCTCACGCCGGCGACCTTGCCACCCAGTCCATATTCCATTTCGCTGATCACTCCTTTCGATCCTTTAAAAGTTCACCTTTTAAATTGCGCCGGTTCCGGCTTTGCCAGAATGGCGGTTTTTAAACCGCCAAGGTGCAATTTTGAGAATGTTGAAAATTAAAATATAATTTTAATTTTCAACATTTAAGACCGCGCCCCGGCTGGCCGAGGTGGCCAGCTTCTCATAGATAGCAAGATACCCGGTCTTATATTTCTGCTTCGGCGGCTGCCAGAGCGCCAAGCGCCTGGCAATCTCCTCCTCCCCCACTTCGAGGGTGATGGTTTTCGCCGGGATGTCGATGGTGATCCTGTCCCCGTCGCGCACCGCGGCGATCGGCCCGCCCGCGGCCGCCTCGGGCGAGACATGCCCGCAGAAGCAGCCGTTGTTGGTACCGGAGAAGCGCCCATCGGTCACGATCGCCGTCGAGGTGGCGAGCCCCATGCCGTAGAGGTACTTCATCGCCTTGTACATCTCCCGCATGCCGGGGCCGCCCTTCGGCCCCTCGTAGCGGATGACGAGCACCGTGCCGGGCGCGATCTCCCCGCCCAGGATGGCGGTCTCCGCCGCCTCTTCGCAGTCGAACACCCGCGCGGTACCGTGAAAGACATGCATCTCGGGGACGATGGCCGAGGGCTTGGTCACGCACCCCTCGGGGGCCAGGTTCCCGCGCAGGATGGCCACCCCGCCGCTCCTGGAGAAGGGTTCCTCGAGCGTCTTGATGACCTCCCGGTTCGGCGCGCGGTAGTGATAATTTTCAATGTTCTCCCCCACCGTCTTTCCGGTGACGGTCAGCGCCCCGCGCTCAAGCAGCGGCGAGAGCTCGCGCAGCACCTGCGGGATCCCGCCCGCGAGGTAGAAATCCTCCATGTTGTACTTGGAGGCCGGGTTGACCTTGGCGATTAGGGGCGTGGTGTCGCCCAGCGCCTCGAAGAGCCCGGTCACCTCGTCGGCCGAGAGCCCCGCCTCGAGCGCCACCGCGGTCAGATGGAGCACCCCGTTGGTCGAGCCGCCGGTGGCGTTCAGCACCCGGATGGCATTCGAGATGGATTCCCGGTTGATGATCTTGTCCGCCGTCAGGTTCTCTTTCACCAGGCGCACCGCCGCCTCGCCGGTGCGGTGGGCCATCCGGGTGCGCTCGGCGTAGACCGCCGGAATCAGCGCGCCGCCCGGCAGGGTCATCCCCAGCGCCTCACCCAGACAGCACATGGTGTTGGCGGTGCCGTAAAACGAGCAGCTCCCGCAGCCCGGGCAGCAGCTCTCCTCGAGCGCGTCAAGCTCGTCGGACGCGATCTTCCCGGCCTTGAGCATGCCGCACCCCTCAGAGAGGGAGGTCAAATCGGAAGCCCTACCGTCGAAGGGCGCGCCCCCCTGCATGGGGCCGCCGGGCAGCAGGATGGCGGGCAGGCGCAGGCGCGCGGCCGCCATCAGGAGCCCGGGCACGATCTTGTCACAGGAGCCGAGCAGCACCACCCCGTCGAGCCGGTGCGCCTGCACCATCACCTCGACGTCGTTGGCGATCAGCTCGCGGGAGGGGAGGATGTATTTCATCCCCTCGCTCCCCTGCGCGGTCCCGTCGCACGCGCCGATCACCCCGAACTCCACCGGGGTGCCCCCGGCGGCGTAGATGCCGTTTTTCACGCTCTGCGCGAGCGCGCGCAGGTTATAGCTGCCGGGGCAGACCTCGCTCCAGGTGTTGGCCACCCCGATGATGGGCTTTCTTAAATCCTCGTCCGAGAAGCCCATCGACTTATATACGCCCCGGTTGAAGCTGTAGTCGGGGCGGCGTAAGATTTCCTCGCTGCGCCGCATAGGCTCATTTCTCCTTTTTCTGCTGCGCCAGCCGGTAGGCGACGTCGAGGATCATGTCCTCCTGCCCGCCGACGGTGCGCAGCCGCCCAAGCTCGATCAGAATATCCCGCGCGTCCAGGCCGTAGCGATCGGCCGCCCGCTTGGCATGCAGGAAGAAGCTGGAATAAACCCCGGCGTACCCGATCGAAAGGGCGTATTTGTCGATGATCATCTGCACGCCGAGCTCCGGGATGTTGTCCTCGGCCGCGTCCATGATGGCGTAAAGGTCCTCCCCCGTCTCGATCCCGAGCTTGTGGAAAACAGCGGTCAGCACCTCGTGCGGCGCGTTGCCCGCGCCCGCCCCGAGGCCCCGCAGGGTCCCGTCGATGTAGTCCGCCCCGGCGTTCACCGCCGCGAGCGAGTTGCCGATGGCAAGCCCCAGGTTGTTGTGTGCGTGGAAGCCCACCGGCAGGCTGAGGTGTTCCTTTAAATAGGAGACCCGTGCCGCCGCGTCGTCCGGGACCATCGCCCCGGCCGAATCGGCCATGTAAACGGCGCTGGCACCATAGGACTCGAACTTCTTGGCCTGCTCCAGAATCTTCTCGGGCGGCTCCATGTGGCTCATCATCAGAAAGCCGATGGCTTCCATCCCGAGCTCGCGGGCCATCTTGATGTGCTGCTCGCCGACGTCCGCCTCGGTGACGTGGGTGGCGACCCGCACGAGCCCAGCGCCCATCTCATGGGCGCGCTTTAAGTCCTCCACCGTGCCGATCCCCGGCAGCAGCAGGATCCCGACCTTCGCGTCCCCCGCGTTGTCGAGGACCGCCTGCAGCACCTCATATTCGTCGTATTTCATAAAGCCGTACTGGCAGGAGGAGCCGGAAATGCCGTCCCCGTGCCCGCACTCGATGGTGGGGGCCCCGGCCTTGGCGAGCGCGGCGGCGATTTTCCCGGCCTGCTCGGGCGAATAGGTGTGGCGGATGGCGTGGCTGCCGTCGCGCAGGGTGGTGTCGATGATCCGTATTTTCTTCGCCATCAGCGTCTGCCCCCTTCCAGCTTGCGCGCGGCCCAGGTGTCGGCCATATGGACCGCCGCGCAGGTGATGATATCGAGGTTCCCGGCGTAGGGCGGCAGGTAGTCCCCGCTGCCCTCGACCTGCACCATGGTCACCACCGTATTGTCACCCGAAAGCTCGGGCTCCATGGTGACCCGGTAGCCCGGGACGTATTTTTGAAGCTCGGCGACCATCTTAGCCACCGACTCCCGGATCGCCGCGAGGTCGGGCGCATCCTTGGTGCGGCAGTAGACGGTGTTGCGCATCATCAGCGGCGGCTCGGCGGGGTTTAAAATGATGATCGCCTTGCCCCGTTTCGCGCCCCCGACCTTCACCAGCGCCGCCGAGGTGGTCTCGGTAAACTCATCGATGTTGATCCTGGTCCCCGGCCCGGCGCTCTTGGAGGCGAGGGTCGAGACGATCTCGGCGTACTCGACCTCCTGCACCCGGGAGACCGCCGCCACGATGGGGGTGGTGGCCTGCCCGCCGCAGGTAACCAGGTTGATGTTCGCACTGTCGAAGTGCTCCTCGAAGTTGACCACCGGCACCACATAGGGCCCGACGGCGGCGGGGGTCAGGTCGAACGCCTTCTTGCCCGCTTCCTTATATAAGGGGGCGTTCTTGAGGTGCTGCGAGGCGCTGGTCGCCTCGAATACGACCTCGATCTCGGGATCGTCCAGCAGCGGCTGCAGCCCGTGGATCTCGGTGCGCACCCCATATTCCTTGGCCTTGACGATCCCGACCGAGTCCTCATAGATCCCGACCATCATCGCAAGCTCCAGGTTCTGCGAACGCTTGCGTATCTTTTCCATCAGGTCGATGCCGATGTTCCCCGGCCCGACGATGGCGCATTTGATCTTTTTCACGCCGTCCTCCATTTCTGAGCGTTGTCTCTCTACTAAAAAAGTGGCGGTTTTGCCCCCGGCAAAATTCGGCCCGGCCGGGCCGAAAGCCGGTTTTTTCTGAATAGCTCGAAGGGTTCCTTCGAGCTACTTGCGTACCCGCTCCATCTTGAGGTTGCCGACCACATATTTATAGCCCGCTTCCTCGATGAACTTGTGCGCCCTGTCATAATAGGAATACTCCTCGCCATAGAGCCAGCAGAAGACGTCGACCGGCTTCTGGATGTGGCTCTCGATGCGGCGCTTGCTCTCCACGATCTCCCGCTGCATATCCTCGTCCGAGGTGGTCTTGGTGATCTGGAAGTGGCTTCCGGTATGGCAGCAGATGACGTGCCGGCGGCTGATCTCCTCCATCTCCTCCCAGCTCATGGCGATCCGCTTATCATGCTGGTACTCCTCGGGGATGTCGGTGCGCAGATGATGGCTCTGGGCAAATTCGAGCTGCTCCTCATACGGCACATCCATGAAAAACCCGGGGACGTAGAACCAGCCGGTGAAATCGTATTTGTCCAGGATCGGCAGCATGTAATCGTAATGGCAGCGGTATCCCTCGAAGATGGCCGGGATCAGGCCGGGGCGCTCCTTGTGCCAGACGCCGGTGTCGAAGAAGCGGTCCATGTCCTCCACGGTGACGGGGGAAAAGTGCTCGGCGTAGTATTTGATTTCCGCCTCGAAGCGGGGAATGTCCTCCTTGTTGGTGCGGTGGTAGTTGATCACCCGTATGTAGGAGTTGTTGAGGAGGTAACGGAACATCTCCATGGTGCGCTTATCCTTGGTCACGCTCTGGGCAAAGGCCTGAAGATCGAAGCTCATTTCTGCTCCTCCTTTACGAAGTCCTTCACTACCTCGCGGTAGGGTGCAATGCGGAAAAACTTTTCGGCCATGGCGCTCATCGCCGGGGCGATCGCCGGGTACGGGTCCTCGACCTTGCCGCTCTTGTCATAGTAGTAGGCGAAGATCAGCGCGGCCAGCCCCTGGATCAGCCCCAAGCCCTCGTCGGCCGGCGCCGGGGTGAAGGTCTTCTTCGCCCCTCCGGTCAGATCGTCCAGCCCGATGATGGCCGGGATCCCCTCCTCGGCGGTAACCCTCGTCTCGCAGTACTCGATCACCTTCATGAAGGATTCCTCGCAGCCTGCCAGCCCCTCTAAAAACTTTTCAATATCCTGCACGTCGATCCCCGACGCCTCCAGCAGATTCTTTTCGCTCATCTGGCTCCATCCTTTCCCGAGTTCAGTATTGATTTCCAAATTGGTTATGACAACATTATAATATGTCATTATTCCAAAGTCAACAGCTTTCTAAATATTTTCGTAAAATCTTAATTTGGATTTTTGTGCACATTGTACACCCTCCGCAATAATCCGCCGCAAACCGGCATAAAATGCGGACCCGGGTGGGTTGGCCGGGCATGGAAAGCAAAAAAGGCTCTGGAAATTGGAAATGCTTCGTGGTAAGATAGAGCTGTAAATGACTGGAACTGTTGGCTTTCCTTATGTTATAACAATATGTCAACATGATTCTATATCCAAAGGAGACGGTTGTTATGTCGATTGACCTGCGGGACGCCGCGTTCAGCAAGGAGGTACCGGTCGCCCTGTACTACCAGCTCAAGGAGTCGCTGCTGCAGAAGATCCAGGATGAAACCTGGAAGCCGGGGCAGAAGATCCCCACCGAGCGGGAGCTCTGCGAGATGTACGGCGTGAGCCGGATCACGGTGCGCAAGGCGCTGGACGATCTGCAAAACGAGGACTACCTCTACCGCATCCAGGGCAAGGGGACCTATGTCAAGCGCTCGTCGATCGACTACCGGCTCTCGAAGTTCTATTCCTTCAATGAGGAGCTCAGCCGCCGGGGGCTCAAGGAGCGCGCGCAGATGCTCTCCTTCTCAAAGGTAGTCCCCGAGGACAAGGTGCGCGCCCAGCTCCATCTCGCCGAAGGGCAGGAGGTCTTTTGCGTCAAGCGCACCCGGTACATGGACGAGACCCCCTACGTCATCGAGATCAGCTATATCCCCAGCAGCCTCTGCCCGGGGCTCTGCCGGGAGGAGATCGAAACGGAGGGGCTATACAGCTCGATGCGCCGCCACGGGGTCCATCCCGACCATGCGACCGAGCAGTTTAGGGCCACCGGGTTGACCGGCGCCGAGGCGAAGCTCCTCTCCCTCTCCCCGGGCGAGCCGGCGATCAACCTGCGCCGGATCACCTGGGCGGGGAACACGCTGGTGGAATACTGCAACAGCATTGTGCGGGGGGACTTCTTCACCTACACTGTCGAGCTCAAATAAACAAAGTGGAGCGCCGCGGCGCTCCCTGTTTTTTCAGAAAGGAATGGTCACAGAGATGAAACTGCTGCGTTATACCCATGAGGGGCGCGAGGCTTTCGGCTTCCTGCGCAAGGACACCGTCTACGAGCTGCGCGGCGACCTGCTCGGCGAATACGAGGCCACCGGGGCCGCCCTGCCGCTCACGGCCCTGACCCTGCTGCCCCCGATCAACCCCACCAAGGCGGTCTGCGTGGGGCTCAACTACCGCGACCACGCCGAGGAGATGAACCTGGAAATCCCGGACGAGCCGGTCCTCTTCCTAAAGCCCTCCACCGCCCTGCTGCCCCCCGGCGGGACCATCCGCTGGCCGCGCCTCTCCTCCCAAATTGATTACGAAGGGGAGCTGGCCATCGTGATCGGCAAGACGGCGCATGAGGTGCCGCCCGAACGCGCCAAGGAGTACATCCTCGGCTACACCTGCGCCAACGACGTGACCGCGCGCGACCTGCAGCCGGGACACGGCCAATGGACGCTCGCCAAGGGCTTCGACACCTTCCTGCCGCTCGGGCCCTGGGTGGAAACCATGCTCGACCCCGGGGCGCTGGAGATCGAGACCCTGCTCGACGGGCGGGTCATGCAGCGCTCGAACACCCGGCATCTGATCTTCGACCCCCTCTTCCTGCTAAGCTACGTCTCGCAGGTGATGACCCTGCTGCCGGGGGACGTGATCCTCACCGGCACCCCCTCCGGGGTGGGCCCGATGGTCCACGGCTCCCAGGTGGAGATCCGGATCGAAGGGATCGGGAGCCTGCAAAACACCCTGGAATAACCGTCCGGAAAGACCCGGGGGCCCGCCAGATGGCGGGCCCCTCTCCGGTTTTTGTTGCATCTTCAGCCGGGATATGGAATAATGAAAGCGGCACAGGTGTTGCAGAAACCTACACCTTTAGAAAGAGCGGGATTTCTCCTAAAAGCAGGAAAAACCAGCCCGTTTTTCAGGCTGGTCGCGGCAAAAATGCGGGATTGGCAAAGGCGTACCTTTGCGCAGAGAGGACGGGACAAAATGGGAAAGAACAGGATCATGGCATTCGTGTTGGCGGCGGCGCTGGCGCTTTGCGTTCTGCCGGTTGGGGCGGCTCCGGGCGTGCCGGGCGGGTTCAGCCTGCCCCCGGGCGGGAGCGCGGTGGAAAGCAGGTCCGGCCTGGGCAGCGGGCAGCCCCGGTTGGGGAACACCGTTACCGTCCCCGACGGGGATGGGATCAAACTGTATAAGGTAAACAGCGACGCGACCTACCTGAGCGCGCGGGGCGGGAGCCTCGTTTGGGAGGCGGGCAGCAGGACGGCGACGCTGCACGGCCTCGACCTTGCGGTGAATGCCGACTACGGCCTCTTCCTGCCCGAGGGGACGACGCTGGTGCTCGAGGGCGAGAGCCGCATCTCGGTCTCGGGCAAGGGAAGCTGGAGTGTGTTGACAAGTGGAGACCTCACGGTGCGCGGCACGGGGAGCCTGTCCGCCGAGGGAGAGAGCGGCGGGCTGTACTGCCTCGGCGGCTTTTTGCAGGAGAGCGGCCGCCTTGCGCTGCGCGGCGCAGTATCGGACGGCCTCCTGGTGAACGGGGCCTCGGAGGTGCGCGGCGGCCGCCTGGAGGCCGAGGGGGATAGCAGTGGAATTTTGGTCAGCCCTTCCGGCAGTTTGAAAATCGGGCCGGGGGCCGGGGGCTTTGCCGTGGGGAAGTATGTGGGGATCTACTCCTCCGGCCCGGTGGTCGAAATCCTCTCGCCCGATTTCGAGGTGCGCATCGACAATGACGGCGTCGTCCCGGTCCTCCTGAACAGTTGTTTTGTCGACACCGGGATCACGACGCCGGGCGGCGGCTCCGGGCGCTGGGAGCCGGGGGCGCGGCGGCTCTCCCTCTCGGGCGCGTCGTTGGGGGGCATCACTTTCCCCACCGGGCGCAGCACGCTGGAGCTCGAGGGGGAAAACCGGGTGCAGGGGACCATATTGTCCGCAGACCCCGTCACGAGGGGTGAGGGGAGCCTGCTGCTGCGCGGCGGCGGGAGCCTGACGGTGGAGAGCGGCGCGCTGGGAATACCGGCAGTGGTGCTCGACGGCGGGATCGAGCTCTCGGAGGGGATGCGCCTCTGGGCCGGGGCAGACGAGGCCTCGGCGGTGGAGACGAGGACCTATGCGGGCGAGCGCTGGCTGCATGTCGAGAGCCCTGCCCCGCCGCCGGTCCCGGCCCCGGCCCGGCGGCGGGAGAGCCGGGACGCGCCCTACGAGGACTCCAGCCGCTTTAGCGAAGACGAGACCGGCTTCTGGCGGAGGGTGGCCGGGAGGATCGGGGAGGCCGGCGACGGCGAAACCGTCACGGCCAGGGCCGGGGGCTACACCCGGCTGCCCGACTTCGTGCTGCGCGCGCTGCGGGAAAACGGGGGCGCGAGCCTCGCGGTGGAGTGGGACGGGGGCGAATTCCTGATCACGCCCGGGGACGGGCTGCCAAGCGGCAAGGTGTTCTACCTGCTGTCCGGCCTGCAGGAGCGGTACGGCGATGAAGCCGGGGAAGCCGCCGGGGACGGCGGCAAGGAGAAGCAAAACCCCGGCACCGGCGGGTGCCGAAGATAACCCGTGCGCCAATGCGGGGAAACGCAGGGGAGGGGGAGGCCGTGGCGGCCTCCCCCTCCCGTTTTGTCCTGCTTTAAGATTC